>CAYLMA010000034.1:0-36862 GCA_964384915.1 uncultured Sulfuricella sp.
GCGCAGCAGGTACTGGCGGCATTCCGGCGCGGTGATGTGGCGGTAGGTGCCGAGCACGATGTTGTTGGCGGCCAGGGAATCGGCGGTGGTAAAGAAACCCAGATTGCGCAGCACGATGCGGCGCTCGTCCTCGGTCAGGCCATTCGGGTCTTTCCAGGTAGCGATATCACGGCTCATGTTCACTTCCTGCGGCATCCAGTGATTGGCGCAGCCGGCGAGGTATTTTTCCCAGGCCCACTTGTACTTGAACGGCACCAGCTGGTTGACATCGGCCTGGCCGTTGATGACGCGCTTGTCCTCGACGCGCACGCGGCGGGTGTCGTGGATGCCGGTCAGGGCGCTGGAATGAATTTCCTGCGGTGCCGTGGGCGGCGTATCGCCAAAACGTGCAACATGGGCGAACAAATCCGGGGTGTGGTCTTCCTCAAAATTCAGCATCGTATTCTTCTCCTCTTTATATTATTGGCAGGCTTCGCATTCCTCGAAACCGTCATCGCCCGGGCGCATGGTGCAAGCCTTGCCGGCGATTTCCGGCTCTGGCAGGTTCGTCGCGCCCATGCCGCCACCCAGCCCCCCCGAGACGGGCACCGCATTGAGTTCGCCGCCCTTGCCGGTGGATTTCTCGGCGCTGGTGGCGCCCAGGGTGCGCAGGTAGTAGGTGGTCTTGAGGCCGCGCAGCCAGGCCAGCTTGTAGGTGTCGTCGAGCTTCTTGCCGGAAGCGCCGGCCATGTAGATATTCAGGCTCTGCGCCTGGTCGATCCACTTCTGGCGGCGCGAGGCGGCTTCCACCAGCCACTTGGGCTCCACCTCGAAGGCCGTGGCATAGAGCTGGCGCAGCTCCGCCGGTACGCGGTCGATTTTCGACAGCGAGCCGTCGAAGTATTTCAGGTCGCCGATCATGACCTCGTCCCACATGCCCAGCTTCTTCAGGTCAGCCACAAGATACTGGTTGGCCACGGTGAATTCGCCAGAGAGGTTGGATTTCACGTAGATGTTCTGGTAGGTCGGCTCGATCGAGGCCGACACGCCGACGATGTTGGCGATGGTCGCGGTGGGCGCGATCGCCAGGCAGTTGGAGTTGCGCATGCCGTGCTTCTTGATGCGGGTGCGCAGCTTGTCCCAGTCCAGGGTGGCGGACTGGTCCACTTCCAGATAGCCGCCGCGCTGCTCCAGCAGCAACTTGTTGCTGTCGTGCGGCAGGATGCCCTTGTCCCACAGGCTGCCGGTGAAGCTGCTGTAGCGGCCGCGCTCCTGGGCCAGCTCGCTGGATGCCCAGTAGGCATAATAGGCCACGGCTTCCATGGAGCGGTCGGCGAATTCCACCGCCGTCTCGGAGCTGTAGGGAATGCGCAGGCTCAGCAGGCAATCCTGGAAGCCCATGATGCCCATGCCCACCGGGCGGTGCTTGAGGTTGGAATTGCGCGCCTTGCCCACGGCGTAGAAGTTCACGTCCACCACGTTGTCCAGCATGCGCATGGCGGTGGCGATGGTGCGCTTGAGCTTGTCGTGATCGAGCTGGCCGTCCTTGAGGTGGTTCACCAGATTCACCGAACCCAGGTTGCACACCGCGATTTCGTGATCATTGGTGTTGAGCGTGATTTCGGTGCACAGGTTGGAGCTGTGCACCACGCCCACGTGCTGCTGCGGGCTGCGCACGTTGCACGGGTCCTTGAAGGTGATCCAGGGATGGCCGGTTTCGAACAGCATGGAAAGCATCTTGCGCCACAGTTGCACGGCGGGAATCTTCTTGAACAGCTTCAACTCGCCGCGCGCGGCCTTGTCCTCGTAGGCGGTGTAGGCGGCCTCGAAGTCCTTGCCGAAGCGGTCGTGCAGGTCGGGCACGTCGTTGGGCGAGAACAGCGTCCAGTCCTGGTTTTCCATCACACGCTTCATGAACAGGTCGGGAATCCAGTTGGAGGTATTCATGTCGTGGGTGCGGCGGCGGTCGTCGCCGGTGTTCTTGCGCAGTTCCAGGAACTCTTCCATGTCGAGGTGCCAGGTTTCCAGGTAGGCGCACACCGCGCCCTTGCGCTTGCCGCCCTGGTTCACCGCCACGGCGGTATCGTTGACCACCTTGAGGAAGGGGATCACGCCCTGGCTCTTGCCGTTGGTGCCCTTGATGCGGGCACCCAGGGCGCGCACGTTGGTCCAGTCATTGCCCAGGCCGCCGGCGAACTTCTGCAGCATGGCGTTTTCCTTGATCGCCTGGTAGATGCCGTCGAGGTCGTCGGAAACGGTCGTCAGGTAGCAGGAGGAAAGCTGGCTGTGGCGCGTGCCGGAATTGAACAGGGTGGGCGTCGAGCTCATGAAATCGAAGCTGGAGAGCACGTTGTAGAACTCGATGGCGCGCGCTTCACGGTCGATCTCGTTCAATGAGAGGCCCATCGCCACGCGCATGAAGAAGGCCTGTGGCAGCTCGATGCGGCGCTCTTCGATATGCAGGAAATAGCGGTCGTACAGGGTTTGCAGGCCGAGATAGCCGAACTGCTCGTCGCGCTCGGCCTTGAGGGCGGCGCCCAGGCGGGCGAGATCGAACTGCTTCAGCTTCTCGTCCAGCAGCTCTGCGGCCACGCCCTTCTTGATGAAGTCCGAAAAGTATTCAGCGTAGCGGGCTGCCATGTCGGCCTGCGCCACTTCCTCTCCCAGCACTTCATGGCGCACGGTATTGAGCAGCAGGCGCGCGGTGACGAAGGAATAGGCCGGGTCCTTCTCGATCAGGGAACGGGCGGAAAGAATAACGGACTTGCGCACTTCGTCCATCGGCACGCCGTCGTACAGGTCGCGCAGGGTCGGTTCGATGATGGCCGCGGGCGTAACCTGCTCGCCCAAGCCGGTGCAGGCGGATTCCACCAGGGTGGACAGTTTCGCTGCATCGAGCGGCACGCGCACGCCATTTTCTACGGCATACATTGTCACTTCGGCTGTTGCCGGCGCTTTTGCCTTGGCCTGGGCGCGCTCCTGGGCGCGCTTCTCGCGGTACAGCACGTAAGCGCGCGCCACGTCGTGCTCGCCGGAGCGCATCAGGGACAGTTCCACCTGATCCTGGATATCCTCGATGTGGAAAGTGCCGCCATGCGGCTGGCGGCGCATCAGCGCATTCACCACCGCCTGGGTCAGCGCTTCCACCTGCTCGCGAATGCGCGCCGAAGCCGCCGCCTGGCCGCCGTTGACGGCGATGAAAGCCTTGGTCATGGCGATGGCGATCTTGGCCGGCTCGAAGGGCACCACGCCGCCGTTGCGGCGGATGATCTTGTAATCGGCGTAGCCAGCCTCCACAGCGGATTTGGAAGTCTGGCCGCCAAAATTCGAAGCGGGAATGGCAGAACTAGAAACAGCATCGGTTGCCAGTTGCATAGGGTTGAATCCTCCTTGTTTTTGTTCGTTTTCGAACAGTTTATCCGACTCTTATCCACAACATATCCAACGATGTATCCACAACATGTTGTGATTGGCCGTGCGTAATTTCACTAATTCTAGTGAGCGGGTTGATAAATTGCAACTTAATTTTCACATTCATACGTCATCATTACACCCCCTTTTTGAGGAAGCGCATAGCATCGGAAGAGAGAAGAAAACGTAAGGAAGTGAATAACATTGGAAAGAATAAATAACTTTCCGGAAGCGCGGGAAGGGGATAAATGCGCTACAAAACCGAGAGGTGAAAATTAAACAGTTGAATAGAACTTACCAGGGATCATGGCGCGGAACCCATCTACTCCAGCCAAAACGCATCAACCAGATTGTCCCCATCCATTAGCCACCACTCCCCGCCCTGGCCTGTGTCGGTAAAATAGAGCTCGTAACCGGCTTGGTAAAGCGCGCTGACGGCTTCCCTGATAGGGGCAGGTATAAGCGGATCATCAAGTTCGAAGGACTGACCGTCCCACTCTGGATTGCCGCAACGGATGGAGGCTGGCATGACGGAATCATGTAACGAATGAATGTTTACGTCAACATAAGCTGGGGAAAGTTGTAAATCGCCAACCAGTGGGCTAATCTGGGCTGGCAGGCTCAGTCGGGCGCAAGCGCCCGGAACGGGGAAAAGTTTTGCAGTCATCTCAACAGATCGTTTTCACCGCGCGCGGACTCACCAAGACCTATCACATGGGCGAGGTCGAGGTCCCCGCCCTGCGTTCACTCGACCTCGAAATCCACCAGGGCGAGTTCGTGGTGCTGCTGGGCCCCTCCGGCAGCGGCAAATCGACCCTGCTCAACATCCTCGGCGGCCTCGACAACCCCAGCAGCGGCGAGGCCTTCTGGCGCGACCACAACCTGGCCACCGCCAACGAGCGCGAGCTGACGGAATACCGGCGCGACCACGTCGGCTTCGTGTTCCAGTTCTACAACCTCATTTCCAGCCTCACGGTGCGCGAAAACGTGGCCCTGGTGACCGAGATCGCCCCCAACCCCATGCGCCCCGAGGAAGCGCTTGAGCGGGTCGGGCTGGCGCACCGCCTGGATCACTTCCCCTCCCAGCTTTCCGGCGGCGAGCAGCAGCGCGTCGCCATCGCCCGCGCCATCGCCAAGCGGCCGGACGTGCTGCTGTGCGACGAACCCACCGGGGCGCTCGACTACGAAACCGGCAAGGTGGTACTCGAAGTCATCGCCCGCATCAACCAGGAGCTCGGCACCACGGCGGTGGTCATCACCCACAACGCCTCCATTGCCGGCATGGCCGACCGGGTCATGCGCATGGCGGACGGGCACATCGCCTCGGTCGAGGCCAATCCGCACAAGCTCACGCCGGCGGAATTGAGCTGGTAGGCCCATGAAAATCATATTCACCGCAAAGGACGCAAAGGTACGCGAAGGTACGCGAAGGAAATCAACATCTACAGTTATTCAGGAACATCCTTATCCTTGCTTTTCCCTTGCGAGCCTTCGCGTCCTTTGCGGTGAAAGCCTTTAAATTGACAACAGGATGAAAACTCTCGACCACAAGCTGTTGCGTGATCTCTGGCACATGAGGAGCCAGGCGTTCTCCATCGCGCTGGTGGTAGCCGCCGGCATCGGCGCCTTCATTGCCCTGCTCTCCACCTATGATTCGCTGCAATGGTCGCGCCACTCCTATTATGAGGAAGCGCGCTTCGCCCAGGTCTTTGCCGACATCAAGCGCGCGCCGAAGGCAGTTGAACAGCAGATCGCCGAATTGCCGGGGGTGGCCGCGCTGGAAACCAGCGTCATCGAGGACGTGACGCTTGACATTCCCGGCGTGGATGAGCCGGTCATCGGCCGCATGATCGGCCTGGACAGCAACGGCAAACCCGGCCTGAATCGCCTGACCCTGCGCACAGGTCGCCTGCCGGAGATGGAGAAGCGCAACGAAGCGCTGGTTTCCGAAGGTTTTGCCAAGTCGCACCGCCTCAATCCCGGCGACCATGTTGTCGCGCTGCTCAATGGCAAGCGCGAACAGCTGCAAATCGTCGGCATCGTGCTGACGCCGGAATACATTTTCGCCTCGCGCGGCGGCGACATCCCGGACGACAGGGGTTTCGGCGTGCTGTGGATGGACCGCGAACGCCTGGCCAGCGCCTTCAGCATGGAAGGCGCCTTCAACCACGCCGCCCTGAACCTCGCGCCCGGCGCCAGCGAGGCGGCGGTGATCGACGCGCTCGACCGGGTGCTCGAACCCTATGGCAGCCTCAACACGCACGGCCGCAAGGACCAGAATTCGCACCGCATCCTGAGCCAGGAAATCAACCAGCAGAAAACCATGGCCACGATTTTCCCAAGCATTTTCATGGGGGTGGCGGTGTTCCTGCTCAACGTCGTGCTCACCCGCCAGATCGCCACGCAGCGCGACCAGATCGCCGCGCTCAAGGCGCTGGGCTACGCCGACTTCACCATTGCCGCCCATTACCTCAAGTTCGTGCTGGTGATCGTGCTGGTCGGCATCCTGATGGGCCTGGGCCTGGGGGCCTGGATGGGCTATGCGATGACCGACCTGTACACCACCTTTTTCCACTTCCCTCGCCTGATCTACCGCATCCAGCCTTGGATCATTCTGGTGGCCGCAGGCATCAGCCTGCTTGCCGCACTGGGTGCAGCGCTCGGCGCAGTAAAAAAGATCGTCTCCATGGCCCCGGCCGAAGCCATGCGTCCGCCCGCCCCGACCCGCTACCGGCGCCTGCTGCTGGAAAGGATCGGGCTGGCGCACCTGCTCTCGCCCCAGGCGCGCATGGTGATCCGCACCCTGGAACGCCGCCCGCTGCGCACCCTCCTCACCAGCTTCGGCATCGCCTGCTCAGTTGCCATCATCGTGGCCGGCACCTTCTGGGGCGATGCCATGGATTACCTCATGGAAGTGCAGTTCGATGCCGCTGAGCGGGCCGATGTGACGGTGGTCTTCACCAACCCGGTTTCCCGCACCGCCCTGCACGAAATAGCCCAGTTGCCGGGCGTGCTGCGCAGCGAGGAAATGCGCTCCGTGCCGGTGCGCCTCAGAGCGGGGCATCACACCTACCGCACTTCCGTTTCAGGCTATCCGCCGGATGCGGACCTGCGCCAGCTGCTGGATACACAATTGCGCAGCGTGCCCCTGCCGGGCGAAGGCATCCTGCTCTCGCGTCGTCTGGCCGAGCGGCTGGGCGTCAAACCCGGCGACAAGCTGATGCTGGAATCCCTCGAAGCCACCCGAGCCAAACGTGAAACCGTGGTCAGCGCCCTGGTCAACGACATGATCGGCCTCTCCGCCTACATGGATATCGCCGCGCTGAACCGCCTCATGGGCGAAGGGGAATCGATCTCCGCCGTCGGGGTACGGCTGGACCCCGCCCAGGCCAGGGCGTTTTATGCCCGCATCAAAGAGATGCCGCAGGTCGCCACGGTCACCATCAAGGATGAAATGCTGAGAAGCTTCAAGGAAACCAACCGGCGCTTCATCATCTTCTTCACCACCATCGTGACCATATTCGCCGCCGCCATCGCCGTTGGCGTGGTGTACAACAGCGCAAGGATATCGCTCGCCGAGCGCGCCTGGGAACTGGCCAGCCTGCGCGTGCTGGGCTTCACTCGCCACGAGGTTTCCACCCTGCTGCTGGGCGAACTGGCCTTTGAAATCACGCTCGCCATCCCGCTCGGCCTGTGGCTGGGCAAGCTCCTGTCGCAACTGATCATCGCGCTGATGCCGATGGAGACCATCGACATCCCGCTCATCATCACCCCGGCCACCTATGCCTACTCAGCCCTCGCCATCCTGATTTCCGGGGTGGTAAGCGCGCTGATCGTGCGCCACCGGGTTGACCACCTCGACCTGGTAGCGGTATTGAAGACAAGGGAATGAAAAGGAAGAAACGGCATGCATAACCGCGAAGGCGCGAAGGCGCAAAGAAATTCTAATGATGGGCGATCTAGTCGCACAATATGCCATCTGCCTCAAGCGGGCAAATGGGGGGTCCCGTCATTTCCTTTTGTTCTTTGCGCCTTCGCGCCTTCGCGGTTCAAGTGCTTTATCATGGTTAGATCATGAAAACATCCAAACGCATCCTTCCTATCCTTATTGGCGCCCTCCTGCTCGGGGTGCTGTGGTGGGCATTCCGTCCGCAGCCCGTGCTGGTTGAGCTGGCCGAAGTGAGCGAAGGCCCGTTCGAACAGACCATCGAGGAAGACGGCAAGACCCGCGTGCGCGAGCGCTACGTCGTCTCAGCCCCGCTCGCCGGCAAGATGCAGCGCATCACGCTCAAGGCGGGCGATACCGTGATGGAAGGCGACACCCTCGCCATAATCGCCCCCAGCGCCCCGGCCCTGCTCGATGCGCGCACCGAGCGCGAGCTGGGCGAACGCGTCGGCAGCGCGGAAGCGGGCAAACAGCGCGCCACGGCGGAAGTGGCCAGGGCGCGCGCCTCGCTGGAAAAATCCGCAGCGGACCTCGAGCGATCGCGCAAGCTGGCGGAGAAAAACTACGTTTCCGCCTCCGCCCTGGAACAGGCGGCGCTGGCGGTCAAGCTCAACCAGCGCGAGCTCGAAGCCGCGAAACATGGCGAACAGGCAGCGGAATACGAAGTCGCCGTCGCACGTGCAGCCCTTTTCCGCCTGCGTCAGGAAGCCAGCGGTAAAAACATCGCCGGACAACAGTGGGAAGTGCGCACCCCGGTTGCCGGCAAGGTGCTGAAAGTGCTGCAGGAAAGCGAATCTGCCGTCGGCGTCGGCGCGCCGCTGCTGGAAATCGGCCAGCCCGCCGAACTCGAAGTGGTGGTGGACGTGCTCAGCAGCGACGCGGTGCAGATCCCCCCCGGCGCCAAGGTGCGCTTCGAACGCTGGGGCAAGGCCGAACTACTGGAAGGCGTGGTGCGCCGCGTGGAGCCCGCCGCATTCACCAAGATTTCCGCCCTCGGCGTGGAAGAACAGCGGGTCAACGTCATCATCGACCTGACCTCCCCCGCCGAACGCTGGCAAACCCTGGGCGACGGCTACAAGGTGGACGCCCGCATCATCACCGCCAGCCTGGACCAAGCCGTCAAGGTGCCTGTGAGCGCCCTGTTCCGCGCCGGGGACCAATGGGCCGTATTCGCGGCAAGCGAAGGCCGGGCGGTAAAAAGAATCGTGAAGCTAACCAGCCGAGGCGCAACGGTAGCGGTAGTGCAGGATGGGTTGAAGGTGGGCGAGAAAGTCATCGTACACCCCGGCGACAGCGTCAGCGACGGGAAGGAGATCAGGGAACGCCAGAAATAAAGCGATCAAAAATGGAAGCTTGCCGGGGAACGGGATATTACGTTAAAAACCAATGGGGTCTACCATTGGCAAACACGGGCGAAAATTGCCCGAACGAGAAAAAAATAAAAGGCCCCGACACATCTTCCCGGGGCCAATCAAAGCGAAGTGGGGAGCTCTTTCCACACTTCAAAACATTTTAATTACACTTTGTTACGAAGACGACGGGCAAACCCGAGTCCAACCAACCCAAGCCCCATCAGTGCCATGCTGGCAGGCTCAGGAACATGAACTTCTGCTCGCACGTTCATCCGGCTCCATTGGTCTTCCGGTGACCAGTAAGTTCCTACCAGATTGCCATTGTCCCAGAAACCGTTCATATCCACATTGTAATTTACACCATTATAGGAGAAAGCACCGACTTGCTGGTCGAAGACATCACCCGTTGGAACGGTTGGGTAGCCCAGAGCATAGCGAATCCGGTCATCGCATGGGCCATTGGTTGCCGGACCTGGGCAAGGCGCAGCATTCAGCGTTTCCCATTCTTCAAGGGAAAAAATCAACGCTCCACTCGCCCAGACAAGATTGGTTCTGGCCGGATCGGAGTAGATATCCAGAAAATACTTCACCTCGGCAAGCGGAAAATTGACCGTCTCCCGAATTGGCTGGTTGAAATGCACCAATGAGCCGACCACGGCACCTGGATCGTTACTGACCGTAAGCGTGCCCAAGACGTTCATATTATAGTTGCTTGCATTATGGATATTGGCCAAATCGTTGGGGTTGACCAAGTTGATCGAGAGAGAACTCTCCACGTCACCTGCCGGTGTGCCCCAGTGGAGGTGCTGAACACCACCCGTGCTATTGGGCACATACCATTCAGCCAATGGGAAGCCGGTCTGGTTACCCGTAAAACCGCCATAGGCGTCAAAGTAAAACTCGAGTGCGCTGGCTGGAGCAGACATTCCAACTGCAAATGTACCGGCTACCAATGCGCTTAATAATGTCCTTTTCATGATCATCTCCTCTATAAAGAAGAACAAGAAACAATCCAGATTAATATACCTTTAAATCCGCATTGACTTCAGCCATGTGGCTGGCTGTATCCCCCAAGAGAGAATTTTCACCTCTGATATTACAAGCAACTTGTTAAGGAAAAACACCTAACTGTCTATCTCTCCTGTCATGTCAGAAGCAATTCCCATTCCATTCGAATGGGAATTTGTATGTTATTGTTATTACAGTGATTTCAGTTCCGTCATATTTCCTCATCAATCAACTGTAAAATATTTCGACAAGAAGGGAGCGCATTGATCTCAGAATCTGGTTTCCATTCAGCATAATTCAAACCAGTTGTTTGATTATCACATTGTTATTACATAACAAATAGAAACATGTCCAGGTGTAAGGAATTCCGACAGTGATAAGGGCAGGCGTCTGCTGAACAACACAATATCAGGCGATTCATATGGATACTCTGTGCCTCGTGATCATTCAATTGCAGTTTGACCCGATGCGGGGCAGGGTGGGCGACATAGCCAGCACGTCATGTTCCTCGTCTTCTCCTCAGTCAAGTTGTTTCTCGTAAACTCAAGCTTACTGGAGATCTCGACAGCCTTCACCATCAAGCCAGATTTACACCACTTCAGTGGACTCTACCGAAACTTAATAAATTACAAAATTCAGCACAAAAAAATAACCGCCCGTAATAGACTGCCAAAATAGATGGATGATCCCTGTCAGAGACCCAAGCCCATGGCCAACCACCTTCGCAAACTCATCCCCGGTGGAGACTACCTTTCGCTGTCGCCATGGCGGAGTGGTCAGGCCGCCTGACTTGATGCGCACATCCAAAAACCGGAACATAAAGACCTGACACGCCATGAAACTGAGATTTCTCTCCCCGAACTCCCACCCTTCCGCCAAGCTCGGCGTCCTTTCCCTGCTGCTCGGCATCGCCGGCTCCGGGATCGGCTACCTCGGCCTGTACCTCAAGCAGGACATGATGGGATTGGTTGCGGTCATCATCATCGGCTTCGCCGTCCTGGGCGCATTCGCCTCCCTCCTCTGGAACATCGTCTGGACAATGCGGGGCGGGGGGAAAAGGCCGTGACCCGATCTTATGGCGGAGTGTTAAACCAGCCGATACCCTGATAAATGGAGGTGCTTCATGCGTGTCGCAATCATCGGTTCCGGGCCTGCCGGCTTCTACGCTGCGGAGGCGCTGCTCAAGCGCACCGATGTGGTGGTCCATGTCGATATGTTCGAGCGCCTCCCCACCCCGTATGGTCTGGTGCGCGGCGGCGTCGCGCCTGATCATCAGAACATCAAGGCCGTCACCCGCGTGTATGAAAAGACCGCTGCGCGGCCCACATTCCGGTTTTTGGGCAATGTACGCCTCGGCAGCGATATAACAGTGGAGGACTTGCGCCGGCACTACCACCAGATTGTCTACGCAGTGGGAAATGAGGCCGACCGCCGCCTCGGCATTCCCGGCGAAGGCATAGCGCGCTGCACGCCGGCGACCGTCTTTATCGGCTGGTACAACGGGCATCCGGACTACCGCCATGCAAAGATCGACTTGTCGGTGCCGCGCGTCGCGGTGGTGGGCAACGGCAACGTCGCCATCGACGCCGCCCGGATTCTGCTGCGCACGCCCGCCGAGCTCGAAAAGACGGACATTGCCGAACACGCACTGGAAGTTCTGCGCAACAGCCTGGTGCGCGAGGTCTTTATCCTGGGGAGGCGGGGGCCGGAGCAGGCCGCGTTTACGCCGACCGAACTCAAGGAACTGGGCGAGATGGAGGATGCCGAGCCGGTCGTTGCCCCGGGCGAGCTTGCGGGCTGCGTGCTCGCGGAATCCGCGGGCAATTCGCAGCAGGGCAAGAACCTGAAGATCCTCCACGCCTTCGCGGCGCAACCGCCGGGCGCGAAAACGAAGAAGCTCCACCTGCGCTTTCACGTCTCGCCGACCGAAGTGATCGCCGATGCCGCAGGCAAGGTGGCCGGCCTCGCCCTCGAGAAAAACCGCCTTGAGGCTCAGCCGGACGGCACGGTGATCGCGCGCGGCACCGGCGAGATCGAAATCCTCGATGTCGGGATGGTGTTGCCTGCAATCGGTTTCAGCGTCGAGCGCATTGCCGGCGTCCCCTACGACGAAAAAGCGGGCGTCATCGCCAACCAGGACGGGCGGCTCGTCGACCCCGTCAGCCGCAGCGTGATTGCCAACGAATACGTCGTCGGCTGGGCGCGCACCGGGCCGCAAGGGCTGATCGGCTCGCACAAGGCGGCGTCCGCCCACGTTGTCGAGCACATGATCGCCGACGGCGCCGGACTCGCGGCAAGGGCGCTGCCAGACCCTGAGACAATCACCACCTTACTGCGCGAACGCGGGCTGCAGATCGTCTCCTTCAATGACTGGAAGCGGCTCGATGACGTGGAGGTGGCGCGCGGAGAGAGGCGCGACGCCCCGCGCGACAAGATTGTCGATGTCGCGGCGATGCTCGCAGTGCTTGCTCCATAAGTAGAACCAGTCGGCGATCTGTGCCCGCATGGACGCAAGCGACCGTTCTCTTCGCCGCGCCAGCCCGCTGCCCGATCCTGGCAACTTGCGCACATCCTCAACACCTTCTCCCCCTCTGGCGCATCCGGCATGGCACGGGCAGCAAACCTTCCACACAGTGTATTTTTCCTTGTAGAATACTTTCACCGGGCTGATTCGTCACACTTCCCTGTGTGACCATGTGGCCAAGCCCAAGTCGGCCCGGACCTAAAACCTATGCAGTTTGGCCCCCGTCAGGGATAGCCTATGGACCCGCTGGCCGAGGGTGGCGTTCCGGCTTCCGGAACTGCCCTACCCCGCTTGGCGCATTCCTTCGGAAGGGCAGGGTTTAGTTGCCCTTCAGCGCCAGGAACTCATCCACCAGCCGGGCCAGGACTTCGTCCTCGTCACCGTCGGCCAGGCCGAGAATTTCAGCCACCAGCTTTACCTTGCCGGGATTGATCCGGCGGCCGGGGGCGGGCCCGGCGGAAGCCTCTTCCCATGGCGGCGCATCGGCCGCGCCGGTCCCGGCCGGGGAATTTGCTGCCGCAAGCGCTTCCTCCTTCTTCCTGCGCCGCCCGCCCTCCTCGGAAAGAACCCGATCCACGGTTTTCCTGACCAGCTTTTCCCCCTCCGGCAGTTGCTCGATCTGGCCGATCAGGGATTCGGCCTTCGCCTCGTTCTTCTGTGCCAGCTTTTCCAGCTGGATGGCGGCCCCGGCGCTGGAAATCTTGCCCGAATCCAGCAGCGCGGTGATCTTGGGCGAAAGATTGGCCGCAGCGGCGGCAGTTGCCTGCCTGAGCCAGGCAGGCGTCCCCCCCAGGTGCTCCGCCGCCGCTTCCCGTGTAGCGAAGCGCTCGGCGATAGCCTGGATGGCGTTCGCCATATCGCGCGGCTCCAGCGGCGCGCGCAGCCCCAGGCCGAGATTCTCGAACACCCGCACCTGCAGGACCTCGTCAGGCTCGCAGCGCCGGATCAGGGCCGGCACCGTTTTCTCCCCCGCCATCACCGCAGCCCGCCAGCGGCGCTCGCCGACGATCAAGGTGTGCCGCCCGGAAGCATTGGCTGGCTGGACCACCAGGGGATGGATCAGCCCCGCTTTCCGGATGGAATTGGCCAAGCCCTTGAGGGCGGCCTCGTCGATCTGCTGACGTGGACTGGCCCGGTCCGGCTCGATCAGCGTCACGTCGATCATCTGGAACTGAGGCTGGGTATCTTTGAAGGTCATGGCCGCTCCGCCGTAAAGTGGGTAATGGCACGATCCGTGGCATGACCCGGAAAGAGCCGGGCGGATCGCCTGAAGGGGCTGAATGGTCCATGGTTTCCAAGCATTTTTCAAGTTAGCTCGATTAAGGATGCGACCTGAGATGGGAAAAATTTCGCCGAATGGCTCTCGCTTTGATGCCGGGCCATTCCCGGCAACCCGCCAGCCCATCAAACCACACGGCAAGCGGCTGCAAAGCCAGACCCGGCCCCGACGTTTTGTTTTCCACCCCATTTTGAGTATGATCGACCTGATGAAACAACGCTCCAAATTGACCATGAGCAAGCCCGAATCCATCTTCCAAAAATCCGTCAGGCGCAGGCTGCCCGCCCGGATGTGGATGTTACTGGCTTTTCTGATCGGAATGGCGGCCCCTTGCTCCCTCCTGCATGCGGCCGAGCCCGTGAAAATCGGCGTGCTGGCCTTCCGCCCCAAACCGCAAACACTGGCGCAATGGCAACCTCTGGCAAGCGCCCTCAAGCGGGCCATGCCGGAGCGGGATTTCGTAGTCGAAGCGTTCACCTATCCCGAACTGGAAAGTGCTGTCGCCAAGCACCAACTGGATTTCGTGCTGACCAACGCAAGTCATTACGTGCTGCTATCGCAGCGCGGCGGTTTGTCCGCACCGCTTGCCACTCTGCAGCAAGATGAGCACGGCCAGGCAATAAGCACATTCGGCGGTGTCATTTTCTGTCGCGCGGACATTCCCGGCCTTGACTCGCTGCATGACCTCAAGGGGAAGACCATTGCCATCGCCAACACCAAATCACTGGGCGGCTATCAGGCGCAGGCATATGAACTCAGCAAAGCGGGCGTCCGACTGCCCAAAGACGCCAAACTGCGGGTGACCGGCATGCCGCACGACAACGTGTTGAAGGAAGTGCTGAGCGGCCAGGCAGAAGCGGGTTTTGTACGCAGCGGCGTACTGGAATCCATGGTGCGCGAGGGCAAGCTGGACATGGCACGGATCAAGATCCTCAACCTCCAGAACCGGCCCGATTTCCCGGCACAAATTTCCACCCGGCTTTATCCGGAATGGCCATTTGCCGCACGGCTGAATATTGATGAAAATCTGGCCAGACATGTCGCCGCAGCGCTGTTCCTGTTGGAAGAAAACACCGCGGCCACAAAGGCCATGGGCATCCATGGCTTCGCCATTCCCGCCAATTATGTTCCCGTGGCCGACATGCTGCGAGAACTCCGCATGTCGCCTTTTGAAATGGCGCCGGAATTCACCCTGCATGACGTGTGGACGCAATACCTTTGGCAAATCATCGCCGCTGTGGCCGCCAGCATACTATTCCTGCTGATGGCCTTACGTTTGACATGGACCAAGCGCAAGCTGGATCAGAAACATGCCCAGGTGCTCCAGCAACAGCAGCAACTGCAGGAGCTTGCCTTTCACGACATGCTCACCCTGCTGCCGAACCGCCGGCTGCTTTATGACCGTTTAAGCCAGAGCATGGCTGCCAGCAAACGCAGCGGGCGCTACTGCGCGCTGATGTATCTTGACCTGGACAACTTCAAGCCGGTCAACGACATCCATGGACATGAAGCAGGTGACCTGCTGTTGATCGAGGTGGCGCGCCGCTTGAAGAGCTGCGTGCGCGAGACGGACACCGCGTCCCGCCTGGGCGGCGACGAATTTGTCCTGATCCTCAGCGAACTGGATACGGACAGAGCCGAATCCGTTTCCCAGGCGCACGCCATCGCGGAAAAAATCCGCACTGCGCTGTCGCACCCCTACCTCTTGACCATCAGGCATGAGGGAAAAACGGATGCCGGCATCGAACACCGCTGCACTGCAAGCATCGGCATGGTCCTGTTCATCAACCATCAGGCAAGCCAGGACGCCATTATGAAACTGGCGGATAAGGCCTTGTACCAAGCAAAAGCATCTGGCCGCAACCGGGTTTGCTTCAATGACACGAATGCTTGAGCTTCTGGTTCAATCCACCTGCCAACCCGAAACGGCGCAGAGGGGAAACAGGTGGCTGCTCCACGCTTGGCTTCCGGAAAAAATTAGCGCGATGAACGTGGAAACGCCGACGCACCCTCCCCTTCAAGGGGAGGGCCAGGGTGGGGATGGGTTGGCGTTACCTCCCCCCTCGATCCACCGCCTAGCAGCACAGCCAAGCCGGGGGGCAGTCGGTGACCCGAGTCTGAATGCACTGCGTGCATGTAATTTTAGGTGCCGGGGCCGCCCGGCTGCGGGTTACTTTCTTTATACGGCTAAAGAAAGTTAACCAAAGAAAGGCCGCCCCACCGCGCCGCCCTGCGGGTTCCTTCGGCTTGGCAGGCAAATTGGGCGTCTGCGCAACTCGCCCTAGCAGGGCACACAAAACGTGCCCTGCCGCGGAGCTCGAACAGGGCGCAGCCGACACCCCCCAATCCGCCTGCCAACCCGAAGCGGCGCAGAGGGGAAATGGGTGGCGGCTCCACGCTTGGCTACCGTAGAGCATCTTTATCACAATGCACATTGGCAAGGGCCCACCCTCCCCTTCAAGGGGAGGGCCAGGGTGGGGATGGGTTGGCGTTACCTCCCCCTCGATCCACCGCCGAGCAGCACAGCCAGGCCGGGGGCAGTCGGCGAGCACTGTCTGAGCGCGCAGCGCGAGTTGCGCAGCCGCCCGGCTTGGCGAGCAGCGCAGGGAACCCCCGAAGGGGGCTGTGGATGGGGTTCGCCTTCTTTGGGTTACCTTTCTTGGCGAAGCAAGAAAGGTAACCAGCCGCCGGGCTGCCCCCGGCAAGCAAACACTCGCAAAGCGCACGAAACCATACTTCACAATGCTACGAATCTAGACCTGACCCTGACGCCCCTGTTGCTGGTTCACCTGCAAGGCTGGATACTTGGCCTGTGGCTAACAGTTACCAAGGCGGGATTCTCACCCGCTAGATTGTGCGACATTGCCAAGCCGCAACCACGACTTGACCCTGCGCAGTTCCTCGAAGACGTGTATCTGAAAGGCTATGCCACCTTGCCGGAATTGCTGCTGGGGCTGACGGAATACTTTGTGTTTTACAACACCGAGAGAACGCATCAATCGCTGGACTACAGCACGCCGGACGAGGTCTACCGGACAGCGAGCGGCGGTGGCGCAACAATAGTGGATAAATTCACCGAGAGAAAAGAAAATCACCAGGAAACAGAATCAGAAGCAAAACCGGGGCAGCGCCGTGCCGCTGCGTGTGAAAGGTTACCCTCTTAAACTCGACTGATTATTGTCTTGACGCAGGGGTCCACCATATATCCCATCAAGGATGGATGAGGTTACAGATCCTTCTTCATATCATTAATTGCTTCATTTGATTGCGAAAAATATTTTAAGAGTGCCTGAGATTCTCCGTCAATTTTTAAAGTTTCAGTTGATATGGAGCGGCCGCGCATTCGAAGCTCACGAAGCTCCGCAATCCGTGCACGATGAGCAGCAATCTGACTCTGAATCTCCTGGCTAGGAGCTTCATCTTCTGGCTTAGAGGGAAGCTCTTCAGGTTCGTCAGGAACTGAGACGTTGATCTCTACTTGCGCCCCTTGATTGATGCGCATGGCTAAGTGATACAGACCTTGTCGGAGCTGGGTCTCGACCTCATTCAGTCGGCCCTGATCTTGGATCTTCGAATAATCTCGCCGAAGATCGGCCGCTAGTGCCTCCAGTGACGTTGAAACACGTTTATCGATTTCATTCTCGATAAGATCGGTAATTTGCTTCGGCATATCCTTTGATGAAAGTCGTTGCTGCAAATCCTTGATCTCAAGATTAGATTTGAATAAAGCGACAATGCGTTCAATAGAAACTATCCATACAAGGGTTTGAGTCGGATCCATATCGAGAAATATTTGCCACCAAGACGACGAAATGGTTCTAACCTTAGGGTCATACTCTGTGGACCCTGTAAGTTCATTGATCGCGCGAAAAAGTGTACCAAGCTTGCCGAACTCAGACGTAAGAGCACTTAGGGATTCACCAACAACTTCTCGGGGCAGTAGGATGCCAACTTCAGCCTGTTCTTCTTTTACCCGCTCAAATTCCACATCTAACTCGGAGAAAGCGCTGTCGATGCTTTTAAGTTGAGTAACCTTTGTGTTTAACTTGACGCCTAGAGCCCTGAAATCTGATGCGATACCAGCATGGTCAAAAGATCTGTCACTTACAATCTGTTGAAACGTATTTGTGATGTTTGGATCGAGAAAATCGTTGATAGATAATTCCGCAATCACCTGTTGAGCATATGGTTGCTTGATATCTGAGTCTGTAACTTCTGCTGATTTCAATAATTTCCCGAAAGCAGATCGAAAAGTATCAAGCTGAGTCGGGTCTCTGGTCTGTGAGTACTGATCTAGCGCAGCAGCACATTGTTCCAGCTTAGTAGCGAGGTCAGCTTTTTTGAAGTGTAGTGAGAGGTCATAAATAGTGGCGTGAAAACGTCCAAGATGCATTCTAGTTAATTCCTTGGTTCTAAATATTGGGATAGGGGATATCCGGTAGTTACTCAGCCACTGGACGCTTTAATAAATCTTTTTAGCATAATGCCACTACAGTTTGCTAACGAGAAAAAGTTTTCTTCTGGATGCCGCATACAGTTCGCTGGCCAAAAAAATAAATGAGACAAATTCGACGAGTGACAGCGAGCGTTGGCGAGTGATATCTAATGAATATTGTTAACAATATAGACTATTAAGCAAACTTTTAATCCGCATGAACCTGGGTCGTGTGCACAAGGGGTCTTGACATAACAACTATGAAAGGGCAGTTAACTTCGTTTTATGGGCCATGCAATTACGGCAACGAGGCGATGCCCCGATTTTCCCGAACTGACGAGCCAGGCTGTTCTCGAACATCGGAATACATAGCAGATTCTGGCAGCAGCTCACCCCCGCTCAGCAACTCACCTCCGCCAACTCCCCCCAATCCGTCGTATAGCACGGCGACCGGCTCCCCTGCTTCATCCCCCACCCCTTCACAATCCCCGAACTCGCCAGAAACAGCGTGTCCTTCCCCATCTTCCGGTTGATGCGATCCAGCACCTGCATCAGCCCGGCTGAGCGGCTTTCCGCCGCCTCGTCGCTGAACAGCGCCTGTTGCCGGCTGCCCGCCGGGCCGAGCTCCATCAGCATCACCCCGGCCTTGGCGTAGCGGTAGCCGGGGCGGTAGATCTG
The DNA here is from genome assembly GCA_964384915.1 of uncultured Sulfuricella sp. Taxonomy (GTDB): domain Bacteria; phylum Pseudomonadota; class Gammaproteobacteria; order Burkholderiales; family Sulfuricellaceae; genus Sulfurimicrobium. The sequence goes on from CAYLMA010000034.1 coordinate 18,613, forward strand.
CCTCAGCCCAAAAAGCGCGGCGCGCACCAGCCTGGGCGTGTCGTCGGCGGCTTGCGGCAGGGGGATGGTGATGCCCTGGCCGTACTGCGGGTCTTTTTCGCGGAAGGGGCTGGTGCTGATGTAGACGTGGATGGCGCCGGCGACGGAGGACTGGCGCCGCAGCCTCTCCGCCGCCCGCGTCGCGTAGCTGCTCACCGCCTCGCCGAGTTCCGCCAGGTGCAGCACGGGCTGGCCGAAGGAGCGGCTGCACACGATCTGCTGCTTGTTGGGCGCGATTTCTTCCAGCCCCAGGCAGGAAATGCCCCGCAGCTCCAGCACGGTGCGCTCCAGCACCACCGAGAAGCGCCGCCGGATCAGCGCGGGGTCGGCCTGTTTCAGCGCCAGCACGGTGTGGATGTGGATGGCGGCGAGCTGTTCCCTGAGGCGCCGCCCCACGCCCCACACTTCCCCCACTTCGATGCCCGCCATGAGCCGGTCCCGCTCCGCTTCCGGCATGGCGCCCAGGTCGCACACGCCGTTCCATTCTGGCCCCTTCTTGGCGACATGGTTGGCGAGCTTGGCCAAGGTCTTGGAGGGGGCGATGCCGACGCAGACGGGGATGCCGGTCCATTGCCGCACGCGCTGGCGGATTTCCTGGCCGTAGGCGCCCAGGTCCCGGCCGAAGCCCTCCAGGCCGAGGAAGCATTCGTCGATGGAATAGATTTCCTGCCGGGGCGAAAACTGCCGCAGCACCGACATCATGCGGTTGCTCATGTCGGCATACAGGGTGTAGTTGGAGGACAGGGCGATGATGCCGTGCTTCCGGGCCAGGTCCTGCATCTGGAACCAGGGCGTGGCCATCTTGACGCCCAGCGCCTTGACCTCGGCGGAGCGGGCCACGGCGCAGCCGTCGTTGTTGGAGAGCACCACCACGGGCTTGCCCTCCAGCGCGGGGTTGAACACCCGCTCGCAGGAGACGTAGAAGTTGTTGCCGTCGACCAGGGCGAAGCGGGTGTCCTGTTTCACGCCAAATGGCACTTTCAGAGCCCTCCCAAAAGTGGCATGGCAAGGCGTGGCGCGCAGGCAATGGCCATCCCCTTGCCAAGCGCCGCAACGCAGTCAGGACGCTTTTGGGAGGACTCCCTTCGGGCGAGCCCCTGAGCGGCCATCTGCCGCGTTGCGCGTACTTGGAATAGAGTGACTATTCCGGCGCACGCGCGTCTTGCTGATGACCGCTCAGGGGCTCGCGGAAAGTGCCATTTGGCGTGAAACAGGACACTAGACATATCGACTTAGACCGACTTGATGATGCGGGTGACCACGCCCCAGATCATCATCTCCTGGCCTTCCTTGAGCTCGATGTCGGGGTGCCTGGGGTTTTCGGCGATGAGCTTGACCACGCCATCGCGCTGGAAGAAGCGCTTGACGGTGAGTTCGCCGTCCACCGCGGCGATGACGATGCGGCCGTGTTCGGGCTTGATGGCGCGGTCCACGATCAGCTCGTCGCCGTCGTCGATGCCGGCGTCCACCATGGATTGCCCCTTGACCCTGAGGAAGAAGGTCGCCTCGCGGTGCTGGATGAGCTCCTCGTTGAGGTCGATGCGCTTCTCGACGTAATCGTCGGCGGGCGAGGGAAAACCCGCCCGGACGGCATGGCTCATGAAGGGGAACTGCCGCCTGGGCGGGTGCTCCGCGAAGGCGAAAATCTCCATGCCGGGCGGGATGCGCAAGCCGGCCTGGCGCTGCCGGACGAAATCGAGCACCGCCGCCTTGTGGCTGCTCGGCACCCGGATGGTGGTGCTGGGGTCGGATGAGGGCTTGCGGCCCGCGCCGGGGCGCGCGCCGCCGCGTGTGGATTGGGTCATGGCGATATATTGAATAATGTTACGGAATTCAATATTGCGCGCGATGGCGGGTTTTGTAAAGCGGATGCCGCTGGGAAGGCGCGGCCCTGACGCCCGTATCGGGCCGCTTCAGGGCCGCATCTTGGCGAGGTAGCGGGCAAATTCGTCTGCCGGCATCGGCCGGGCGAAGTGGTAGCCCTGCGCCTCGTCGCAGCGGTGGAGGCGCAGCGGGGCCAGCAGGCTTTCGTCCTCGACGCCCTCGGCGATGGTTTTGAGGTTGAGGCTCTTGGCCATCTGGATGATGGCGCGGACGATGGCGGCATTGCCCGGATTGTCGACCATGTCGCGCACGAAGGACTGGTCGATTTTCAGCTTGTCGACGGCGAAGCGGCTGAGGTAGGAAAGGCTGGAATAGCCGGTGCCGAAATCGTCGATGGAAAGCTTCACCCCCAGCGCCTTGATCCGGTGCACCGTGCCCAGCATGTTTTCGGTGTCCTGGATCAGGATGGATTCGGTCAGTTCCAGTTCGAGCAACTCGGGCCTCAGGCCGGAGTCGGCCAGGGCGCGGGTAATGCTCCTTTCCAGATTGCTGCGCTTGAACTGCACCGCCGAAAGATTCACGGCCATGAGCAGCTCGGGCAAACCGGCCTGCTGCCACGCCGCTGCCTGGCGGCACGCCTCCCGCAGCACCCATTCGCCGATCGGCACGATGTGCCCGCTGTCCTCGGCAAGCGGGATGAACAGCCCCGGCGCCACCAGGCCGCGCTCCGGGTGGCGCCAGCGGATCAGCGCCTCGGCGCCGATCACCGCGCCGCTGGCGATGTCGATCTGCGGCTGGTAGTAAAGCACGAATTCATTGCGCTCCAGCGCCCGCGCCAGACCGGTCAGCATGTGGTGGTGCTCGACCGCGTCGACGTTCATCTGCTCGGTATAGAAGCGGTAAGTGCTGCGCCCGGCTTTCTTCGCCTGGTACATGGCCGTGTCGGCTTTCTTGAGCAAGGTGTCGAAATCGCTGCCGTCATCCGGATAAACCGCGATGCCGATGGAGGCGGAGGTGGATAGCTGATACCCCTCGACCTCGAAGGGGGCGTTCAGCTTGCGCAGAACTTTCTCGGCGATGTCGGTGACGGCTTCGGCATCGGATGTATCCGGCAGCAGCAGCAGGAATTCATCGCCCCCCTGGCGGCTGATGGTGTCCGTGTTGCGCACGCTGTCGCGCAAGCGCGTGGCAACCGCCTTGAGCAGGGCGTCCCCGGTGGCATGGCCGAGCGAGTCGTTGATGGTCTTGAAATTATCGAGGTCGAGGAACAGCAGCGCCACCCGCGTGTGGGTGCGGCTGGCATAGGCCACCGCCATTTCCAGGTGGTCCTTGGCGAGCAGGCGGTTCGGCAGGCGGGTCAAGGGGTCGTGAAAAGCCAGGAACTCGATTTGCGCTTCTTTTTCCTTGTGTTCGGTGATGTCCTGCACGGTGCCGATCAAGGCCAGTTCCTTGCCCTCGCTGTCAAGAACAACTTCCGCCCGGTCCCGGACCCAGCGGATGCCATTGGCGGTTTGGACGCGGTATTCGATGTCGTAGGACGATCCCGTCAACGCCTGGTTCCAGGCCTTGACCACAAACTCAATGTCTTCGGGTACAGTGATTCCAAGGCAGGTCTCAAGATTCACCGGGCTGCCGATGGGAAAGCCGAATATCCGGTAGGCCTCATCCGACCAAATGACAGTGCGGGAGGCAATATCCAATTTCCAGCTGCCGACACGGGCGACCGCCTGCGCACTTTTTAACGTTTCCTCGCTTTCGCGCAGCCTGGCCTCGATTTGGCGCGCATGGCTGAGGTCGTGGATGGACATCAAAATGCCGCTTGGCGTGCCGGAATCGTCGCGTATGATCTTGACGGTGATTTCCAGGGGGCGCCCGGCGGGATTGTCCGGATGGTCGGCTTCCATGGTGATCACCGCATCGCGTTTCTCTTCCTGGGCGCGGCACACCGGGCACGGCACCAGCTCGCCCTGGGGGTGGATGATCTCCGTGATGTGGCGGCCAATGGCCTCCTCGGGCGTGGTATGCGTCAGGGCATAGAACATTTTGTTGGCGCGCACCAGGCGGCGCTCGGTGTCGAGGAGATAAATCACGTCCTCGAAGGAATCCATGGCCTGCGTCCACTCCGACATCTCGCGTTTCAGGGCAAGCTCGGCCTCCCTGCGCTCCGTGATGTCGCGCACGATGGCGACCAGCTTCGGCCCGGCATCGGTGGGCGCAAGATACTGGAGAATCACCTCCACCGAGATATCCTTGCCGTTCTTGCAGCGGTGGCTGGTCGCGAAGCGGAGCGTTCGCGCTTCCCCGCGCAGCAGCGGCTCCAGCATCCGGCGGAAGGCGGTTTCGCCGAATTCCAGCTTGAGGTCGAGGGGCGTCATGCCAAGCAGTTCCTGCCGGGAGTAACCCGTTTGCCGCACTGCGCCCTCGTTCACGTAACTGAAAATCAAGGACTCAGGGCTGAAAACGAAGGCGCCATCCTCGATCATGTCGAGAATGCCGAGTGCAGCTAATGCGTTCTGGTCGAGCTGTTCCACTTCGAATTCCTGAGTAATTCTGCGCGCCGCGCGAACTGGGCAACGCTTACCACTTTAACAAATATCCAGCGCGCGCACAGGGTTATCGGGCAGGGCGGCGGCGTTTCGGCGCGTCATGGCGCGCCCTGCTCCGCGACGGGCTGCAAGCCGCTCAGGGTCGCGAAGGCCGTGCTGGTCAGGATCGCGCCGAATGCGGCGTGCAAGGCCTTCTCCTCCGCGCGCACCGCCGCATGGAGCTTGCCATGCAGGCCCTTCGCGCCGATCGGCCGCGCCGCGACATAGCCGCGCTCCAGGTAGGTCTGCACCGCCCAGCGCGGCAGGGCGGCCACGCCGCGGCGCGAGGCCACCAGTTGCAGGATCGCGGCCGTCAGCTCGGCCGTGCGGCGCGGCGGGTTGACCGCGGCGGGCTTGAGCACGCGCCGCACCAGGTCCAGCATGCGGTCCGGCACCGGGTAGGTGATCAGCGTTTGGTGGGCGAAATCCTGCGCCGTGAGGTGGGCTTTCGCGGCCAGGTCGTGGTCGCGCGCCATCAGCGCCACGATTTCGTAGGCGAACAGGGGGAAATAGGCAATCCCCGCATGGCGCTTCGCTTCCGACACGATGACCACGTCCGCCTGGTGCTCGGTCAGCAGGGTCAGCGGCTCCACGTGGAAGCCCGGCACGAGGTCGAGCTCCACCTCCGGGTGGCGCTCGCGGAAGGTGTCCATGGCGGGCATCAGCCAGTCGTAGCAGGTGTGGCATTCCACCGCGATGCGCAGTTCGCGCGCGAGGGGCTCGAACTTCAGCCGGGCGATGGCCTGGCGCGCCGCCTCCACCTCGGGCAGCACCCGCCGCGCGGCCTGCAGCAGCGCCTGGCCGGCCTCCGTCAGCTTGAGAGGGCGTTGCTGGCGCACGAACAGCGCCACGCCCAGGTAGTCCTCCAGCGCGGCAAGCTGGTGCGACAGCGCGGACTGGGTCAGGTGCAGGCGCGTCGCGGCGCGCGTGATGCTCCCCGTTTCCGCCAGGCCGGCGACCGCTTTCAGATGGCGCAATTCGATCATGAACATTACTCATAATATTGTGAAAACAATGCGTTTGAATCATACACCAGGAACGCGGATCATGGCGGGACATTGACAAGGAGAAGCCATGACCACCATACACACCCTCGGTTTTCCGCGCATCGGCGCGAACCGTGAACTGAAATTCGCGCTGGAACGACACTGGCGCGGCGAGATCGATGCCGATGCGCTTGAAGCCGTGGGGCGCGAGCTGCGCGCGCGCCATTGGGCCGAGCAGCGCGAGGCCGGGCTGGACTTCGTCAGCGTGGGCGATTTCGCCTTCTACGACCACATGCTGAACCACGTCCAACTGCTCGGCTGCGAACCGGCGCGCTTCGGCTTCAGCGGCGAGGAGGCGGAGCTGGGGCGCCATTTCGCCATGGCGCGCGGGGTGCGCGGCGAGGCTTCCGCTTGCGGATGCGGCCAGGCCCACGCCGGCGAGGGCCAGCCCGCGCTGGAAATGACCAAGTGGTTCGACACCAATTACCACTACCTGGTGCCGGAATTCACCCCGGCGACAAGCTTCCGCGTCGCCTCTGAACGCCTCTTCGAAGAGGTGGCCGAAGCGCGCGCCCTGGGCTTTCCGGCCAAGGCCGTGCTGGTCGCCCCCTTGAGCTTCCTGTGGCTGGGCAAGGAAAAGACGGAGGGCTTCGAGCGCCTGTCGCTGCTGGATGCGCTGTTGCCGGCCTACCAGGAAATCCTCGCGCGGCTGAAGGAACAAGGCGTGGAATGGGTGCAGATCGACGAACCGATACTGGCGCTCGATCTGCCGCCGGAATGGCTTGCCGCTTTCTCGCGCGCCTACTGGCAGCTCAACTCGGCCGGGGTGAAGCTGATGCTGGCGACCTATTTCGGCGGCATCGAGGACAAGCTCTCGACCGTGGCCAACCTGCCCGTGGCGGGCCTGCACGTGGACCTGGCGCGCGCGCCGGGACAGCTCGCCGCCGTGCTGGACCGCCTGCCGGTCTACAAGGTGCTGTCGCTGGGCGTGATCGACGGGCGCAACATCTGGCGCAGCGACCTCGACGCCGCGCTGGACGACCTGATGGAAGCCAAGCTGCGCCTGGGCCAACGCCTGTGGGTGGCGCCATCCTGTTCGCTGCTGCACGTGCCGGCAGACCTGGCGGCGGAAACGGAACTCGACCCGGAAATCAAATCCTGGCTGGCCTTCGCCCGGCAAAAACTGGGCGAACTGGGGGTATTGAAGCAGGCCCTCGACCATGGCATGGATGCCGCGTGGCAGGAATTGAGCCTCTCCCGCGCCGCCCTGGCGGCGCGCCGGGCCAGCACGCGCGTCCACAACCCGCAGCTTGCCCGGCGCCTGGAAGCGCTGCCGCCCGGCGCGGACCGGCGCGCCTCGCCCTTTGCCGAGCGGCAGGCGAAGCAGCGCCAGCACCTGGGCCTGCCGCCCTTCCCCACCACCACCATCGGTTCCTTCCCGCAGACGGCCGAGATCCGCGCCGCGCGCGCCGCCTTCAAGCGCGGCGAGATCGGCGTGGACGATTACCGCCACCGGATGCGCGCCGAGATCGCGCATGCGGTCCGGGTGCAGGAGGACCTCGGCCTGGACGTGCTGGTGCATGGCGAAGCCGAGCGCAACGACATGGTGGAATATTTCGGCGAACAGTTGGCCGGATTCGCCTTTACCCGGCAGGGCTGGGTGCAGTCCTACGGCTCGCGCTGCGTCAAGCCGCCCATCATCTTCGGCGACGTGTCGCGCCCGGCGCCCATGACCGTGGACTGGACGGTGTACGCCCAGCAGTTGAGCGCAAAGCCGATGAAAGGCATGCTCACCGGCCCGGTCACCATCCTGCAGTGGTCGTTCGTGCGCGACGACCAGCCGCGCAGCCGGACCTGCCTGCAAATCGCGCTCGCGATCCGCGACGAAGTGACGGACCTGGAGCGCGCTGGCATCGGCATCATCCAGATCGACGAACCCGCGATGCGCGAGGGCCTGCCCTTGCGGCGCGCCGACTGGGCCGCCTACCTGGGCTGGGCGGCGCGCGCCTTCCGCGTTTCCGCCTCGGGCGTGGCCGACGCCACGCAGATCCACACCCACATGTGCTACGCCGAGTTCAACGACATCCTGCCCGCCATCGCGTCCCTCGACGCGGACGTCATCACCATCGAAACCTCGCGTTCCGGCATGGAGCTGCTCAAGGGCTTCGGCGACTTCCGCTACCCCAACGAGATCGGGCCGGGCGTCTACGACATCCATTCGCCGCGCGTGCCCTCGGTGGCGGAAATGAGCCGCCTGCTGGAGAAGGCCGCCGCCGTCATCCCGCGCCGGAACCTGTGGGTCAACCCGGACTGCGGGCTCAAGACCCGTGGCTGGGCGGAAACCGAAGCGGCGCTGAAAAACATGGTGCAAGCGGCCAGGCTGGCGCGGCTGGCGATGCCTGCCTGAGATCCTGCGCCAGGGCGATGTACCTGAAAGCCGCATTTCACCGCAAAGGACGCAAAGGTTCGCAAAGGAAGCGGGGTAGGCAGGGATGGGCGGCTTATTGCCCAACTCGCAAAACAAGGCCTTAATGAATTTGAACGGATCACCCATCGGGTATGCCGCACACGCCGTCCACGCGACTGAATTCCTTCGCGTTCCTTTGCGTCCTTTGCTGTCAACCGCTTTTCAAGGCTCAAGCGGGTGATTGCGCGCGGATGAAATTCCTGCTATCTTGAATGAACGTTCATTCGATATTGGATCGCAACATGGCGCGCACCCCCGCCAACGTACAGCCAGGTCAAATCCGCGAAAGCATCATCGCCGCCGCGCTGCAACTGTTCACGGAGCGCGGCTACTTCAGCACCTCCGTGCCCGACATGGCGCGCGCGGCACAGGTCAGCGTGGGTTCGATCTACCATCACTTCAAGGACAAGGAAGACGTGGCGCGCGCCCTCTACCTCGGCCTGATGGAGGGCTTGCAGGAGGCGCTGGCGAAAATCGCGCAGGAACACGCCACGGCACATGACCGCTGCCGCGCCGTCATGGCGATGCTGTTCGAAGTGACGGAGTCGAAGCGCGATGCCATGGATTTCATGCTCTATGCCAAGCACCGGGATTTCCTGCCCAACGAGCGTCCCGTGTGCTCATCCATTCCGTTCGAAACCATGCGCGAATTCGTGCGGCAAGGCATGGAGAACGGCGAAATCCGCCGCATGGATGTGATGGTGGCCACCTCCTGTCTCTTCGGCGGCGCCATCCGGATGATCACCGCGCGTCTTGACGGCGTGCTTGCCGAGCCCCTCCCCGGCAGCCTGGATGCGGTCTGGGAATGCGCCTGGCGTGGTGTCGCGGCCTGATTGCGGGCCGTGTTTTTTTGTCGTTCATTTCGAACGAATGTTCATTCTAAGGAGATGCAAAATGAAATCCATGGCCATCGTGATACGCGACGATTCCTACGACAAGATCCTCACCCCGCTCGTCTTTGCCTACCTGGCCTCGGCGGAAGGAACCCAGGTCGACATCCTGTTCGTCAACTGGGCGGTCAAGGCCCTCACCGTCGAGGGTGCCGCGAGCTTGTGCATGGACGGGCGGCATGCCGCAGACGAGGCCATGGTGCGCGAAAACGTGGCCAAGGCCGGGCTGCCGAACGACATCTACGAAATTCTCAAGGCCCTGAAGGCATCCGGTTGCGTGAATTTCTACGCCTGCAGCCTGGCCGGCGCGATCTTCGGCGTGAACGAGGGGAATTTGATTCCCGAGGCGGAAGGCATCGTCGGCGCCTCCTGGTTCCTCAACGACAAGGCCGCCAAGGCGGACCACTGCCAATATTTCTAAGGAGAGCATTCATGAGCGCAATTACCGTCACCTCGACCCTCGACACCTCCGGCAAATGCTGCCCGATGCCCATCGTGGAAACCAACAAGGCCATCAAGGGTTTGGCGATCGGCGATATTCTTGAAATCATCGCCACCGATGCCGGCACCCAGAAGGACATCCCGTCCTGGTGCGAACGCACCGGCCAGACGCTGTTATCCATGACCGAAGAGAAAGGCGTGCTGCGCTACCATGTCCGCAAAGATCGCTGAGCCGCACGAACTCTGCTTCGGCTGCGTGTATTTCCCGCCCAATCTTCCCCGCCGGAAGTATGCCGATGAGGATTGGGCCATGCTGCAGGCACGCGCATGCTCGTTCGAGCACACCCCCGGCGACGAGGGCTGCCTGTCTGCGCGCAAGACCAGTTGCAGCCTGGTCGACCTGGATGCATTGAACGCCTCGATCACGCCCGCCGGCACTGAAACCGCCGACCCTGAACCCGCTTAAGGAGACTGAAATGACTTTACGACGCATGCTGATGATAGGCCTGATGCTGTTCGCCCCGCTGTTCGCAATGCAGGCGGCCAGCGCCCCCATCAACGACGCCGCCGCGCTGAAAGGCGTGAAGGAAGGCAAGGGGGTGTTCCTGATCGACTTCAACGACGCCAAAAAAACCGCCTTCTACCTCGAAATCATCAAGGGCAGCCACGCCGGCCTGACCCGGCAAGGGGTCAAACCCGATTTCGTGATCGTCTACATCGGGCCGACGGTGCGCTTCCTCAGCACCGCGCCGGACGGCGAACTGGAACTGGAACAGGGCGACACCCTGAAAGCCATCGCCGCGCGGGTCAAGGAACTGGCCCAGCTCGGGGTGAGGCAGGAAATCTGCGCCATCGCCACCCAGGTGTTCAAGGTGCCCAACGAAACCGTGCTGCCCGGCCTGACGCTGGTGGGAGACGGCTTCATTTCCCTGATCGGCTGGCAGAGCCAAGGCTACAAGCTGGTTCCCTTGTTCTGAACCTGAAATCGCTCGGGCCAGGGTGCTGGTCGGGCTTCAGGCAAGCCATGGCTAGGCGGGCAGCTTTTCGCGCAGCGCGTCGCGGTCGAACCACCAGTTGTCGCCCACGATGGCATTCACCACCTGGCCCAGGCGGGGCAGGAAGACCTGCGGGTCGCGCAATTCCAGCTTGTCCATCCACGCATTCAGCGCCTGCTGATCCTGCACGTTGCTGTGGCGCGCGGCGACGCGGGCGATGAGGTTGTTCGCCAGCAGGCTCAGGTTCTCGTGCTGCGCGTCGTCCGCGCGCAGGTCGATGACGTAGCGCGTGGCAACAGCCGCGAGCGCCGCGCCATCCGAATGCGCGGGCGTTTCAGTCACGACATGGTCCAGCATGGCATAGGTCAGTTCGGGCGCGACCGGGAAGGTCACCGCAAGCCAGATGCCCATTCCCAGTGCGGGGATCGAGGCGGGCTGCTCGCACTGGTAGAGTACGTTGCACGCCTCCACTGCATCCTGCCACGCTTCGTTCTTCAGCGCGGCGTCGAAGGCCGCGCGCGCCAGGCTCCATGCCTCCTCCTTGTGATCCAGCCAGACCAGGATTTCGGCGATATCCAGTTGCAGCCGGGCGCGCTCCATCGTATCGGCAGCGGCGCAGCTCTCCAGCTGAAGCCGCTTTTCACCCAACTGCCGTTCGAGCTCGGCTTTCTCGCCTTCGGACAGGCCTTCCGGCAGTTCGGCCATGTACGCGTATGGATCCGGGTTTAAAATATTTTCACTCATGCTTGCACTTCGTATTCCTTATCGAAGACGCGATTCTAAGGCATTTGCGGCAAACAGGTCACGGCGGCCTCAGGTTGGCAATCGCGCGGCACTTGGGAGTACACTATTCAAGGCATGTGAGTGGCTTTATAACCCGTTGCCTCGAAACAAGAATATGACCCATGCATGCGGAATGCGGGAAGAGTCTGAGGGGGAAATCAGGTATGGCGCATCGCGGATGGACGGCGTTCATTGCAGGTTTGGCATGGTTCGTATCCGGGCCGGCGTGGGCCGGTGACAGCGACCAGTTGCTATCCACACTCCAGCAGGATATCGACAAATTCGGCAAGATCGCCACGGACACCAAGCAGAACGTGGACTATATGCCGTATGTGGTCTCGACCTTGCATGGTGAAAATCTGCGCACCCTGGGCGTGGAGAATCTGCGCGAAGCCTTGCAGCTGATTCCCGGCGTGGATCTCTCCGTCGGCATGGCGGGTGTGCGCAATCCGATATTTCGCGGCTCCAATCCGTTTTCCTATGGCCAGTCCAAGCTCATCATCGATGGCATGGTGGTGAATGACCAGATATTCGGCGGCTACAACCAGTATCTGGACATGCCGGCCCGCCTGATACACCGCATCGAAGTGGTCAGGGGGCCTGGCTCCCTGCTGAGCCATGTGAATGGCTACGCAGGGTCTATCCATGTGATCACCCGCGCGAACCGGGATGACGGCCTGGCACCTGAATCGGAAGGATTCGCGGCGGCGGGGTCGAATGGCTATCGCATGGCCGGGGCGGTGGCTGGCGGGAAGGCCGGTGACTTTGAAGTGAGCGCCGATGTGTTTGTGCTCAAGCACGACTTGAGCTCGGACCCCACAACAGATCGCTTCAATCGCACCGGCAGCGCGGATCAATCGCTCGAAAACTACAATATCGGTTTCAATCTGCGCCGCGACGGATTCAGCTTCAAGGGCCGCCTGGCCGACAATGACAGCGGGGTCAGTTACGGCCAATCCTTCAGCCTGAGCGATGATCTGCGCGATCGACTGAAGGTGCGCAATGCCATGTTTGATCTGGGCTATCAGACTGACTTTGCGCCAGGCATGGCGTCTGAGTTCACGCTCGGTTATCTGGATGAAAATCGCACTTTGCAGAACAAAGTGCTGCCGGATGGATCGATGCTGATGATGCCCCCCATGCCGCCAATGATGCTGCCCAACGGACGGTATTTCCTGGTGGATTACTTCGAAAAGACGCTGCGGGGCCGGGCTGAGCTGAAGATCAACCGGGTGGAGGGCCATACGCTTACGGTTGGCATGCTGGCGGAGCGCACCACCATTGGAGAGAATACGGGCCGCATCTCGGATAACGACCTGGCCAGTTTTTCGACCTTCCGGCTGATGAATACAGAGCTGCGCCGGCATGAATCCCTTTACGCGGACGACCTGTGGGACGTGAACGAGCAGTTGGCCATTCAGGTGGGGCTGAAGGCAGACCGCTACAACGACGTAGACAGCCAGCTGTCTCCCCGTCTGGCGATGGTGTACCGGCATGATGATGAAAACATCTACAAGCTGATGTACAGCAAATCCTACCGGGAGCCATCCTGGCGGGAGCAGTATCTCAACTCCAGCATGGCGTTCTACCGGCCGAACGCATCCCTGGCGGTGGAATCAGTCGAAGCGTACGAGGGGGCCTATATTCACAAGTTCAGCGCCGCCCGGCAGTTCAAATTCAATCTCTTCCATTTGCGTAACGGTTCGCAGATTTATGCGCCCAATGGTTCGTCTCCATACGTGAACAACCCGGCTACGCAACTTTCCGGTTTTGAACTGGAGTATTCAACACCGGTTGGCGCAAAAGGACTGCTGTCTGCGAACTACTCTTTTGTCGAGGGAGAAAACGTGGTCGGCAGCCTGGCAAACAGTACCAGCCACATGCTTAAGGCGGCCTACATACACAAGCTGAACGAGGCGTGGTCTCTCTCAGGCGTGTTTGCCTATGTGGGCGAGAAAGGACGCGTGCCCAGCGATCCCCGGCCTGAGGTAAAAGACTACATCACGCTGGATCTTGCCGCGCAGTACCGCAATCACGCATCCGGCACCACGGTGGGATTCAGTATCAAGAATGCACTGGATGAACACTATGTTCTGCCCGCCCCCGCCGGCACATACGCAGCTGACCTGGTTCAGCCGGGCCGGACTTTCGTCTTAAGCATAGCGCAGGAGTTCTGACATGAAACCGCTCCTGCGCCTGATTTTCGTGCTGTTGAGTGGGCTGATGGCCTCAAATTCCGCTGCCGGCGATGCGGACCCGCTCCTGTTGCGCGCCCAGGCGGCGATTTTTCCAAAAATCATATTGCTGGACAAAGACCTGGGCGAGAAGACTGCGGCGAACGTGGTGGTGATCAAGATTGTGCACGCCTCTGCCGGCAAGGAAAGCGCCCTGGAAATGCGCCGGCTGATCGAAAAAGAGTACCAGAACAATCTGGGCGGGAATCCGCTGCGGGTCGAAACCTTGTCGTTCGAAGAATTCGACGGCCAGGTGCCCGCCACCGCGTATATTTTGATGAGTGGGCCCGCTACCTTGCACCAGAAAATTACGCAGTATGCCTCCGGGCTCCACCGGGTGGTCTTCAGCTATGACTACAAGGACATGAAAAACAATGCGCTGGTCAGCCTGCTGATGAAAGAAAAGACCTATATCTATTTGAACAAGGGGGCAATGCAACAGTACGATGTGCGGTTTTTGCCCCTCTTCTACAAAATCGTCAAGGTTCTTGAATGAAGCGTTGGTCTCTGAGCCTCAAGCTGACGGCGGTTTTCATTCTGATCTCCGTTGCCATGATCGCGCAGCTGTATTTCGGGTTTTCCGATCTGGTTGAGAAGCGTTTGCTCGACGTTGAGCGGGAAAAGGCGCACCTGATCGCGGAAACCATCGAACCCCTGCTGGGCATGAACGCATATCTTGGCCTGAAAGACGAGTTGATCCAGCAACTGGAACAGGCTGCCAAGAACCCTCAAATCGTCGGACTGACCGTCTATCTCAATGGCGAGAAAATCTGGGCGAAACACAACACAAACATGACCGGGGATCTGAAGGTGGAACACCCGATCAGGGACCCCGTCAGCGGACAGCCGATCGGCTCCATCGAGTTGACTTACGCGAGCGATGCCTTCGTGGCCGCGGCGAAAGAGATGAAACGCAAGATACTTTTGCAACTGGCCTTGCTGTCCATAGGATTGCTTTTCTTCGTCGTGTTTGCACGCGTGTTGCTGAAACCGCTGGGCATCATCGCCAACGTGGTCCAGGCTTACCGGCCTGGAGAACGCCTGCAGTTCCCCCCCTTGCGTCAGGAAGCGGAAACCCAGGCCATTGTCGGCGCTTTCGGACGCATGGTCGATAACGTCCGCGAGCACACGGCCCTGCTCGAACGCTACAAGCTGTCCATGGATGAAAGCTCGATTGTCAGCCGCATGAATCCGCAGGGGGTGATCACCTACGTCAACGACGAATTTTGCCGTGTGACGGGTTACAGCCGGGCAGAACTCATCGGGCAATCTTTCAGCATCGTGCGCCAGTCCGTGGCTGATAACGCGGTGGATGAGGAAATCTGGCGCTTGCTGGGCGAGAAAAGAATCTGGAAAGGCACGCTGACCAACCGGACCAGAAATAACGAGAATTACTACGTCAAATCAACTATCGTGCCCATTCTGGACGAAAACGATGTGGTGGTGGAATACGTCACCATCCAGCATGACGTGACGCAAATCATCCAGCAGCGCGAGTTGATCATCCGGCAGACCACCGACCCGGTCACCGGCCTGGGCAACCGCGTCAAGCTGATGGAAGAAATCAAACACCTCGGCGCGTGCAAAATAGCGCTGCTCAATCTCGACAACTATAGCGTGATCAAAGATTATTACGGCTATGACGTAGCAACCCAAGTACTAGCGCTACTGGCAAAGCGGCTGTGCCAGCAGGTCTCCGGATTGCCGGTAACCGTGTTCAAATTGGCTGGCAGCGAGTTTGGGCTGCTGTGTGACGATGCAGTGCAGATGTCGGCGTTTCACGCCACCTGCCGGGGAACGGTTGAAACCATCGAAGAAGAATCGATCCAGGTCGATGGCGAAGATTTTTTGCTGCAGCTTTCAGCGGGGCTGTCCGGCAGCGGAGATCAGATCATTACCCACGCCTCGCTGGCCTTGCAACACGCGCGGGAATATCGCGAGCCCGCCATCATCTTCGAACAGACCGAGAACCTGATCAAACGGCACGAAGACAATCTGCTCTGGACCAAGCGGATCAAGGCCGCGCTCCATGAGGAACGGATCGCCCTTTATGTTCAACCCATCTTTGCCTCTGGCAGGGAAGAGACTGAAAAATATGAGTGCCTGGTCCGGCTGATCGAACCTGACGGCAGAGTGATCAGCCCATTTTACTTTTTGGATGTAGCCAAAAAATCCAAGCTTTATCACAAAATCTCGCAGCGTGTGATCAAGTGCGCGTTCGACGCTCTGGAGCAGCTTCCGAACGTGCATTTCTCAATCAACCTTTCTCCGGATGACCTGATGCATCAGGACACCATTGATCTGCTTCATGCGCGCCTCGAAAACCGCATGCAGGCGAATCGCGTGGTGCTGGAAATCGTCGAGTCCGAGGAGATCGAAAAGTTTGACGAGATCACCCAAATCCTGGAAAAACTCAAGGGCAAAGGGTGCAAGATCGCGATCGATGATTTTGGCACGGGATATTCGAACTTTGCTTATCTCATGACCCTGAATGTGGATTACATCAAAGTGGATGGCTCCCTGATCCGCGACATCGACACCAACCCGAACTCTCAGATCATTTCGCGAACCATCCTCGATTTTGCGCGCGAACTCAATTTGGAGACGGTGGCCGAATTCGTCCACAACGAGGCCGTGCAGCATCGGGTCACGGCAATGGGGTTTAACTACTTGCAGGGTTTCCATCTCGGAGAGCCTGCTCCGATAGAGACCCTGCTGGCCCCAGGGCACATCATGACCATGCGAAGCACTGGGTCAGGTCCGGATTGACAGTGGGCAAGCATGCCCACAACCACTTCCATCTTCTTCCCCTGCTTCGCCATGGGACAGAAATGCGCGGACGCAGGCGCGGTTGTGCCTTTTGCCTTCGGTGCGCCTCTTGCCCTTGCCAGAGCGGCCATTTGAAGCGCATCACGGAACGAGGCACAATAGCGTTTCGATTGCCTTACGCCCGCAATAAGCCGATAGATAGCGATGAATTCAGAAGATTTACTACTTTTAGTCACCCGCACCATGCCTTATGGCAAGTACAAAGACCGCCTGATTGCCGACCTGCCTGGACAATACCTCAACTGGTTTGCCCGCGAGGGGTTTCCATCCGGCGAAATCGGCCGTCTACTGGCGCTGATGCAGGAGTTGGACCACAACGGCCTGTCCTCGCTGCTTGAACCCTTGCGAAAACGAGAAAAAACATCAGCCTTTGATGTGTTAGTGGGATAATGCCGACATGAACGAACAACAACCAATTTCTCCGCGCCATCGCCTGCAAGAACTTCTTGCCATCCCGGAACGCCAGCGAACCGACGCCCAATGGGATGAAATCAACGAACTGGAGATTACGCTGGCTTCCGCGAATCGCACGGAATCCCGTGACTCAGGCATGCGCCGGAGCGCCCCGCCGCCCTCCGATCAGAAAAAACCCGGCGGTGCTCCGCAAGCCAAAAAGCCGGCCAGGAAGTTTCACAAGAGGCCACCCAAGGGCACTGCACCCTAAGGGCGCGTTAATGAATCACGTGCCGAATCTTTACGCCATCCTCCATGGCGCCGGAGCCGTTGCGGCCACGCATTCGGGCTCTTTCCATGCAGACGAGGTATTGGCTGCGGCGGCATTGCGACTCGCAAACCCATCTTTAACCATTCTGCGCACACGCGACCAGGAGCAGTTGGACGCCGCGGACATCGTGTTCGATGTGGGACGGGTTTTTGACCCCGCGACCTGCCGCTTCGACCATCATCAACTGGAATACCAGGAAGCGCGCGCAAACGGGATTCCCTTCAGTTCATTCGGCCTGATTTGGCGTGAACTGGGAACGGCGCTTTGCGGATCAGAGGCCGCGGCGGCCAGGGTGGATCGCTGGATGGTGCAGGGGGTGGATGCGGTGGATTGCGGCATTACCTTAAGCAAGGAAACCCCGCCTGTAACCGTGATGTCCATTTCCTCGGCCATAGGCGGCTTCAATCCCGGCTGGCAGGACGACACCTCCCCTGAAGCCAGGAACGAAGCCTTCGAACAGGCTGTCACCTGGGCAAAGACCATTCTTCAAAACATCATCCGCGATGCCAGGGGAATGGAAGCGGCGCGTGCCGTTGTGGCGCAGGGCCTATTGCTGGAAACAGGGCAGATACTGGTGCTGGATAACGATGTGCCGTGGAAGGAAACCGTATTGGGGTCGCCCGTGTACGAGCAGCTTCTGTACGTGGTTTCACCGGATACCCAGACGAAATGGCATGTGCACACCGTGCCGGATTATGCGGGAAGCTTCAGGAACAGAAAATCCCTGCCTGCCTCCTGGGCCGGGCTGGACGGGGAAGAACTGGACAAGGTCATCGGCATGGCAGGCTGCGTGTTTTGCCATAGGGCGCGCTTTGTCGCCGGCCACAGGACGAAGGACGGGGCGATGGAAATGGCGCGCCTGGCTCTGCTGGATCATTCGCCCGCACCTTGAACCCATTATTTCCAACAATAACTTGCCTAAGCGCTGTGCGCACGGATTACATTCAATAAAAACAAAGAATTGCTAATTTATTGACCAGCAGCCGTTGGGTATCGTCCGCGTACGCCCGGTTACGACGCTGTCACCCGCATCGCCAACACGCCGGACTTCATCAAGGGCGTGATCAATCCTCGCGGCATTATCGTGCCGATCGTGGACATGCGCTTCAAGTTCTTTCTGGGAAATGACGGGATATCCGACGTCATCGCAATGTCCACCGGCCAGATCAAACCGGCGCCTGAATTCAGCGTAGCGCTGGGTATGGAGTACATCACCGGGCCGGGCACGATGGATGATCGCATGATCATCGTGGTGGTCATCGAAAAACTCATGAGCAGTGGCGATATGGCTTTAATGGAAAAAGCCGTCGCGTAACATTTTGTCTAACCCAATTCGAGCGGAGTCAGGGAATATGAAAAACAATCAACCGGTAACCAATGTGGAATACGTGCTCAAGGAAACGGATTCCATCGTTTCCAAGACCGACCTCAAGGGCGTCATCACCTATATCAA
>CAYLMA010000035.1:0-36637 GCA_964384915.1 uncultured Sulfuricella sp.
TGATCGACCTGAATTCCGCCCTGCAGGTGATGCTGGCGCACAAGCACATCATCGTCAACCTGCTGATCGGAACCGCTACGGTATTCGTCCTGTGGCTGCTGCTGGGCGGGCGCACTTTCTGCTCCTGGGTCTGCCCCTACCATTTTCTGGCGGAAAATGCGGAGCGGCTGCACGTGTACCTGGTGGAAAAAAAGAAGATCACCGACCATGCTTTCCATCGTGGTGTACGCACGGTGTTCTGGGTATTGTTTGCCCTGATGGCAGTTGTCTCCGGCTATACCGTCTTTGAAACCATATCGCCAACCGGCATCGTCAGCCGGGCGCTGATATATGGCCCGGGGCTCGCGCTGGGCTGGGTAGTGTTGCTGCTGCTGTTCGAGGTATTCTATTCGCGCCGCGCCTGGTGCCGCTACGTCTGCCCGATTGGCCTGACTTATGGCATAACCGGAGTATTTTCGCCTTTGCATGTGACCTACAAGCTGGCCAATTGCCATCACGAAGGCGAATGCCGCAAGGTCTGCGAAGTGCCGCACGTCCTTGATTGCGTCGTCAAGGGGCGCGCACCGGCGGCCCAGCTGGACATCGGCGCAGACTGCACCCGCTGCGGCATGTGCGTTGATGTCTGTCCAAGTGGCGCCTTGACCTTCGAAATCAAGGGCCTTAGAAAGCTGATGTAAGAATCAAGCGGTCAGCGCTTAGCAGTCAGCAGTCAGCGGGTGTGTTGCTGAAAGTTGGAAGCTGATGGCTGATTGCTAAAAGCCGAAAGCTAAAAATGATCGAATTCAAAAAAGTCTCAAAAACCTTCAAGCGCAACCGCGTACTGGACGAGCTCGAACTCTCCATCGCGCCGGGCGAGCGCATCGCGCTGGTGGGCTCCAACGGCGCAGGAAAGACCACCATGATCCGCTGCCTGCTTGGCGAATACACCTACGACGGCAGCGTGTCGGTGCATGGACTGGCGCCGCGCCCGAACCGCCAGCAGGTACTGGGGAAAATCGGCTTCGTACCCCAGTTGCCGCCGCCGCTGAAAATGCCGGTTGGGCAACTGCTGGATTTTTCTTCCGCGGTATGCAACAGCGAAAAGCAGCGCATGGAAGAAATTGCCCGGCGCCTGGGCCTGGATGTGGGCAAGATGAAATCCCAGCCCTTCGTCAAACTCTCCGGCGGGCAGAAGCAGAAGCTGCTGATCTCCATTGCTTTGGGGCGCGACAGCAACATCCTGATCATGGACGAACCCGCCGCCAACCTCGATCCTGAAGCGCGCCAGATATTCTTCGGCCTCTTGGCCGAGCGCCTGGAAAACACCACCATGCTGATTTCCAGCCACCGTCTGGATGAAGTATCGGCATTGGTGAACCGCGTCATCGAACTGGACCGTGGCAAGGTGATGCTGGACGACCGGGTGGCGGACGACGTTTCACTGACCGGCATGCTGGCCTGCCGCCTGAGCTTGCGGCGTGCCGAAGAGTCCATTGCAAAAGCACTGCGGAGCTGGAATTTCCAGGACACCGGCAATGGCCTGGAATGGCAAGGCAGCGTGGCGGGACCGGACCGGCTGCGCTTCATCGGGATGATTTCGCGCTATGTCGGCATACTGACCAACATCCGCCTCGATGAAAATGCTGGTGATCAGGCATGAGAAGTCTGTTCAGGCTGACTGCCGTGGCTCTGCTGCTGGGCCTGCTGGCGGCCTGCCAGCAGGAGCCCAAAACCGGACCGGTGGAAGTCAAATGGGACCGCGACACCTGTGTGCGCTGCAGCATGGCCCTGAGCGAAAAGCGCTACGCCGCCCAGGTGCGCGGCGGGCCGAAGCGCCAGGCTTACAAGTTCGACGACTTCGGCTGCGCCATGTTCTGGCTCAAGGACAAGCCATGGGCCAACGAACCCGCCACGGAGATCTGGGTTATGGACATGCGTTCTGACACGTGGATCGATGCGCGCAGGGCCTATTACGTCCCCAACAAGATGACGCCCATGGCTTATGGCTTTGGCGCAGTAGCGCTGCCGGAACCGGGCAGCGTGAGCTTTGAGGAGGCCAGAAAACAGGTTCTGGCAAAAGGAAAGTAGCTGTCAGTTATCAGCGCTCAGCTTTCAGCAAAACCTTGGCTGCTCCTGACCGCTGATAGCCAATAAACAAGGATTATTGAATGAAAAACTTATGGCTTACAGCCAAGCTGGATGTTGTTGAATCGCTGCGAGCGCGCTGGTTCTTGATTTATTCCCTGGTATTCGGCGGCATCGTCGCCATGCTGTTCGCCTTCGGCCTGACCGAATCGCGCGTGCTGGGCTTTATCGGGCTGTCGCGCCTGCTGGTGACCTACATCCAGCTATGCATGGCGATTCTGCCCATTTTCGTGCTCATCTCCACGGTGCGTTCGGTCGCGGGCGACCGCGAAGCAGGGGTCTTCGAATATCTGTTATCCCTGCCGGTATCGCTCGGCGCATGGTTCTGGGGCAAGCTCTTGGGGCGCTACATCGTGGTCTTCCTGCCGGTGTTCCTGGCCATGCTGGGCGCGTCATTATGGTCGCTGGTGCAGGATATCGAAGTCCCCTGGAACATGTTCCTCTATTACACCGGACTGCTGGCGGCGATGGCATGGTGCTTTCTCGGCATTGCCATGCTGATCTCCACCCTGGCGCGCTCCACCGATGTGGCCCAGGGGGCGGCTTTCGTGGTGTGGCTGGCGATGCTGCTGTTCCTCGACCTGATCCTGCTGGGCGTAATGATCCAGGGACATGCCGCCCCCGAAGTGGCGGTCATGATCGCGCTCGCCAATCCGCTCCAGGTATTCCGCACCGCCGCGCTGATGCTGTTCGATCCCCAGCTGATCGTGCTTGGGCCAGTGGCATACGTGATCATGGATACGCTTGGGGCAACCGGGTTCATGGTCTACGGCCTGGTCTATCCGTTCGTCATCGGCACATTGTGCGCAATAGCCGGTTTCTTCATGTTCCGCCGCGGCGATCTGCCGTGAGTGGCACTCAGCCAACTGCGGCCGGTCGTAGTTTTCCTGAAAGCTGAATGCTGATGGCTGACCGCTGCGATATTTCCCGCACTTTTGGCAATCAGCAGGTTGCGCAGGACGAACGCACGCGCCTGATCCGGCGCGTATTCACCAGCGTGGCGCCGCGCTACGACCTCATGAACGACCTCATGAGCATGGGCATCCATCGCCTCTGGAAGCGCCGCCTGGCGAGGGAAGCCGCCGTACTGCCGGGGCAGATCGTAGTCGACCTCGCGGGTGGCACGGGCGACGTGGCCGCGCTCATGGCTTCGAGTGGTGCAAAAATCATGGTTTGCGACCCCAGCCTGGCAATGATGAGCCGGGGGCGGACAAGCAAACCAGCCGAAGTTAAATGGCTGGCAGGCACCGGGGAACGGATTCCATTGGCGGATAATACGGTGGACACCATGACCATCGCCTTCGGCATCCGCAACGTCACCAGCCTGGAAGCCGCCCTGAAGGAAGCGCTGCGCGTGCTGAAGCCGGGCGGACGCTTCCTGTGCCTGGAGTTCTCCCGTCCCTGGGCGCCGATCAAGCCCTTCTACGACCTCTTTTCCTTCACCGTGATACCCCGGCTTGGCGCCTGGGTGGCACGCGACCCGGAGGCTTATACCTATCTGGTCGAATCCATTCGCCGCTTCCCGGACCAAAGGGAAATGCAGCGCATCATGGAGCAGGCCGGTTTTTCATCGGTGAGCTACCGCAACCTGTCTTTCGGCATCGCCTGCCTGCATCGCGGCAGCAAGCCCGCCTGAGCCATGAAGTCGCTGCTCGTCCGCTGGCTTGAGCATGCCGCAGCAAGCCATCCAGAGGCTCCGGCGCTGATACTGGAAGATCAGGTTTTCAGTTATGCAGCCCTGCTATCGGCCAAGCCGGGCCAACTGCCGCAAGGTTTGGCAATGCTGCTGAAACAGGCGGAACTGCCCGGCAGCGCCGAGTTGCTCATCTCCACCAGCGGCAGCACGGGCGAACCCAAACAAGTGATGCTGAGCGAAGCCAACCTTGTGGCATCGGTGCAGGCCGGCCGCAGCCGCATCCCCCTGGGGCCGGGCGACGTCTGGCTGAACTGCCTCCCCCTTAAGCATATCGGCGGAATCGCCATTATTTACCGCTGCGCGGAGGCGGGTGCGGCCGTGCTGCTGCATCCAGGGTTTGATGCGGCGCGTGTGCGGGAAGACATGGTACGGCATGGCGTGTCCCACATTTCCCTGGTGCCGGCCATGCTCGCGCGCCTGCTGGAGGCCGGCCCGCCGCCAGCTCAACTGAAATACGCCCTGGTCGGCGGCGGCCCTTTGTCGGCAAATCTGGCACGGCGAGCGCATCAGTCAGGCTGGCCCATCTGCCCCACCTACGGCATGAGCGAGGCCGCCTCGCAGGTGGCGACGCTGGCAGCGTTTCCACCCGATTGGCGCGAGGGCATGGCGGGCCTTCCGCTGCCGGGAATCAGCGTGGAAATCGTCGATGAAAACGGCCTGCCGGTTAAAGGCGAGGGGCGCATCCGCGTGCGTGGGCCGAGCATAATGATAGGCTACGCCAATGCGGCGGGTGAAGCCGGGCATGGCCTGCTTGACGGCTGCTTCGTGAGCGGCGACCGGGGATATATGGATGAACAGGGAAACCTGGTGGTACTGGGGCGATGCGACGACATGCTGGTGAGCGGAGGCGTCAACGTCCACCCTGCCGAGGTGGAAGGCTTGCTGCTCGCCTGCCCGGGCGTAACGGATGTCGCGGTCACTGCCGTTAGCGACGAGGTGTGGGGCGACCGTATCGCGGCCCTGGTGGTAGGGGGAGAGCTGCAGGCCGTGAAAGACTGGTGCCGCGGGCGTCTCCCCAGTCATTTGCGCCCGCGCCTGTTCGTTGCCGTGAGCGCGCTGCCACGCAATGCCATGGGCAAACTGGAGCGCAAACAACTGCCTGCAATGCTCCTTGCCGTGGGTAAGCATCCCTCATGCTGAAACGTTTTCGCCCCGACGATCCGGCCTTTCTGGAACAGATTGAGAACCGCCTCAAGACCGTGCTGCGAGACGCGGGAATGGCCAATACCGGCCTCCTCAGCGTGACCCTGGCCCTGCCGGAAACGCCCTGCGCCGGTTTGCCTGGGCCATTTAATGAGCTGTTCTACTGGAGCAGACCCGCAGCGCAACATGAAATTCTGGGCCTGGGCGCAGCAGCGGCTGTCTGTGCCGAGGGAGAGGCGCGCTGGTCGAAGCTAAGCGCTGCATTTGACGTCTGGCGCAGGCATTGGCGCCATGAGGATGCCGACCGCACCGGCCTGCACCCCCTCGCCGTGGGTGGCTTTGCCTTTGCGGCAAAGCCGGATGGCAGCGCGATATTACCATCAGCGCAGCTGTCCGTACCCGAGCTGCTGATGCGGCGCAAGGGAGAAATCTGCGCCCTGACATTCACGTTCAGCGCCTCACCCGATGATGCAGCAATCGTCTCCGCCATGGCGCGCTTGCGCCAGCTGATGACAGCGCTCATTCAGAAAATCACGCCTGTGCATGCAAGCAGGCCGTTGCAGCGCATCGATGATGCACAGGCTGATCAGGCATGGCTGTGGCGTGCCGCGCAGGCAGTGCACGACATTCGCAGCGGCAGGCTGGACAAGGTGGTATTGAGCCGGCGCGTGTCGTTTCGCTCCAAACTGGATTTCGATCCGGCCCGGGTCATGGCGGATCTGGAGCGGCAGCATCCCTCGTGCACCCTGTTTGCCACGGATACGGCGGATGGCGGCGTGTTTCTCGGCGCCAGCCCGGAAACCCTGGTACGGCTGCAGGACGGAGAAGTGTATTGCGATGCTCTGGCGGGAACGGCCTGGGGCGAAAGGCAAACCACATTCGCTGCAGAGCAGAAGCTGCTCGCCGATGTGAAAAATGGCCGCGAACACCGCTTGGTGGTGCAGGCCATCGCCGAGGCCCTGCGTCCCGTGTGCGCCCGCCTGGAAGTGCCCGATGCGCCGCAGATCCGGCGTCTTGGCCAGTTGCGTCACTTGTGGAGCAGCCTGCACGGGCGCGTCAAATCGGGCATCGGCCTGCTCGATCTGTTGCAGCGCGTGCATCCCACGCCTGCCGTCGGTGGCTATCCACGTCAGGCAGCGCTGGATTGGCTGAGCCGGCAAGGCGAGCAGCGCGAGGGCTGGTACACCGGCGCCATCGGCTGGCTGGATTCCGCAGGCAATGGCGAATTCGCAGTAGCGCTGCGCTGCGCCCATTTGCAGGGACGGGTGGCGCATCTCTATGCCGGGGCAGGCATCGTTGCCGGCTCCGAACCACAGCGTGAACTGGCGGAAACCGAGGCCAAACTTTCTGCCATGCTGCAGGTCCTGGGACACATTGAGGGCGGAAATGGCTGATATGGCGAACGAGAATTCCACCTGGGCCGGCAACCTGATCCATGGCCTGGCAGCCGGCGGCGTGGCGCATGCGGTGATTTCGCCCGGTTCGCGCTCCACGCCGCTGGCGCTGGCCTGCCTGCGGCATGCCGGCCTGAAAACCTGGGTGCAGGTGGACGAGCGCAGTGCCGCCTTTTTTGCCCTGGGGCTGGCCAAGGCCAGCGGCCAGCCTGTCATCCTGGTCTGCACTTCCGGTTCGGCGCCGGCCAACTGGTATCCCGCCGTGATCGAGGCGGACATGGGTGCGATTCCGCTGATCCTGCTCAGCGCCGACCGCCCGGCGGAGCTGCGCAATTGCGGCGCCAACCAGTCCATCGATCAGGCCCATCTTTTCGGCGGCCATGTGCGCGCCTTCCACGAACTGCCTGCCGCCGATGCGCGGCCGGAAATGCTGCGCTATCTGCGCACGCTGGCGGCACAGGTGATGGACCAGTGCCGCTGGCCCCTGCCCGGCCCGGTGCATGTCAACGTGCCGCTGCAGGAGCCGCTGGTTCCTGCAGCGCCGTTGCCTCCGATAGCAGAAATGGCGCCTGTCGTGGTCAGCCATCCGCGCCTGTCCCTGCCCCCAGAGGAATGCGCAAGGCTGGCGCGCGAACTGGCGGGCGGAAAGGGCCTGATCGTGTGCGGCTGGGGGGAGCATGGCCCGGATTTCCCTGAAGCAATCGCCGCGCTGGCAAGCAAGCTGGGTTGCCCGGTGCTGGCCGACCCCCTTTCCGGACTGCGTTTCGGCAGCCATGGGCGGGACGATATCCTGTGCCGCTACGATGCTTTCCTGCGCCGCGCTAGCGTGCATGAAAACCTGCGCCCGGACTGGGTGCTGCGTTTCGGCGCGATGCCGGTCTCCAAAACCCTGCAGCAGTTTCTCTCGGCAACGCCCGCCATGCCCCACATCGTGGTGGACGCAGGCGGCCGCTGGCCCGACCCGCTGCATCTGGCCTCGCGCCTGGTGAGGGCCGATCCCGCGCTGCTGTGCCGGCAACTGGCGAGCGGGATTGAAGCGGCGGCGCCATCTTCCTGGCGGGCGGCGTTCCTGGCCGAGGAGTTGCGTGCGGCGGGCCTTGCCCGGCAGCATGCGCCGCTGGAAGCCGCCGTGGTGCAGGCCATGGTGGATCTGCTGCCGGCCGGCGGCACGCTGTTCAGCGGCAACTCCATGGCGATCCGCGATCTCGATGCCTATTCCGGCGGCAGCAGCAAGCCGCTGCAGATCATCGGCAACCGTGGGGCAAGCGGCATCGACGGCAACGTTTCCACCGCCCTCGGCCTGGCTGCGGGTGGCTCACGGCCCGTGGTGGCGCTGCTCGGCGACCTGGCGTTCTACCATGACATGAATGGCCTCTTGGCAGCGCGCGGGCTGGATGTGGTGCTGGTCGTGCTCAACAACGGCGGCGGGGGGATTTTCGAATATCTGCCGCAGGCGCAACTGGAGGATTTCGAGCGCGCCTGGCTGACGCCGCTGGGGCTGGATTTTGCCCATGCAGCAGGGATGTACGGGCTGGGCTACCAGAAGATCAGCCGGGCTGAGGATTTTCCCGCAGCCCTGGCGGGTGCGCTATCGGGCGGCGCGCACCTGATCGAGGTGACGGCCGAACGGGATGTCAGTGTAGCGCTTCACCGGGCTTACTGGATGGCGGTAGCGGAGTAGGTCGGGCTTCAGCCCGACTTGTCGGGTTACACCCGCTAATGAGTGTCCCCGCCGCGAGCGGCAGCAAAGCTGCTCGCTCTGGCGAGAAAACCCGACCTGCTGGGCAGCTGGCGCAGGTAGACCTGCCCCGTTTCGCCATCCACAAAACGGATTTCCTCGAGCCGGCCGACCAGGTAGCGTTTTCTCAGGGTGTAATCCACCGGGTCGGCAAAATCGGCTTTCCAGAAGGTGTTGCTCTCGCTGTGGTAGGGCGCTTTCAGGCGGAATACGGCGAGCATTTTCAGATGTTCGCGTGCGGGCAACCCTGCTGCCTTGATTCTCGCGCCGAACCCGGCATCGTCATCCACCGTGCGTGGGTAAAAATCGTAGAGATTCTCGAAGGCCAGGAAATAGTCATAGCGCCACACATTCCTGACTTCCAGCCTTTTCCCCGGGTAAAGCTCCACTTCAACCGGCCCGCCTTTTTCCTCCCGGGTGGATTTCAGGGGCAGGAACTTGGCGCGGTAATAATCCTGGCTCTCCGGGTTGGCCAGCGGCTCCCAGCTCCAGCCTTCCGCAATGTTGTTGAAGGCCATGCGATACAGCAGCGCGAGCGTGCCGCTTTGCGCATCGAAGTCCATGCTGAAGCCGGGGCTGTTGTCGAGATCCACGGCAAAGGAGAACAGCCGCCCGTCCAGTTCCGCAAGACGGGCCGGGGCCATGAGCGAAATCGTGTGGAACCAGTCTTCGATATCCTGGCCGGAATTTCCGCCGGGCAAGGATGAGTCCGCGCAGGCGAGGCCGGCAAACAAACCCAGGAGCAGCGCCAGGAAGTATTTGAACATGTGTTCAGCCTACTCCCGCGGCTGGATCGAAGTGAGATAGGCCAGGATGTCGCGGATATCGGTATCCTTCAGTTTGGCCAGAACGCCGAGGGAATCGTCTTCATCGTGCGGGCGCTCGCCCTTGAGATAGCTGTTGACCTGCTTCATGAGGTAATTCGAATACTGCCCCACCAGCATCGGAAACGTCCCCCGGCCGCGTCCATCCTTGGCGTGGCAGGAAGCGCATTCCTTCTGGTAAACCATGCCGCCATTCGCGATATCGCCCTCTGCGCGCGGGATGATCATGACTTTTTCCATCATCTGCAGGCGCGTCAGTGCATCTTCATGGCCCTGGAATGTGGGCGGGATGGTCGACAGTTTGACGCCGGACAAATAGCCGGCAATGGCGTGGATATCCTCATCCGACAACTCTCGCTCCTCGGTGTAGGGGAACATCGGGATGTTGATGCGCTTGCGGGCACGGAAGCTTTCCAGCTGGGATGCCAGGTATTTTTCAGACTGCCCGGCAATCCGGGGATACTCGCCGCGCGCCCCCCCTTGGCCAAAATCGCCGTGGCAGGTGGCGCAAACGCCCATCAGGTCACGGGCCCGTTCGGCATCGAAGGCATTTGCATCAAGGCTGGAAAAGCCGAGCACGAGCACGCAGAAAACCGCGAAAAACCGACCGGCAGCGCGGTGCGGAATTTCTGGCTTTGCATTGGAATGGGCTAAAAACGAAGTCAGAATTTTCATGCGGCACGATCTCAAAACAAATGCAATTAAACGGGAATGATTCTAGCGTCCCTCGCATACTTTGGAACTTGATCTGAAGCAGGAATTCAGAACAAATCCAGCCCGGCCCTCAATCCCGTGCTTCATCAGGCGGCGAGAGACGCCCTTCCATCAAGCGCAGGATGCGCTCCGCCACTTCGTTGGGCGGCGAAGCATAGGCGAACTTGGTAATGAATCGCCCATCCGGACCCAGCAGATACATGCCCGCCGAGTGGTCCACCGAATATTTGTCCTTCGCGGCGCCCGGCTCCCAGTGCTTTTCATAACGCACCTTGAAATGATCCGCCACGCGGCGCACCAGTTCCGGAGAGCCGGAAAGCCCGATGATGCGCGGGTGGAAAAACGCGGTATAGCGGCGCAGCACCTCAGGGGTGTCGCGCTCCGGGTCCACCGTAACGAACAGCGGCTGCAAGCGTTCGGCCTGCTTGCCCAGCTTGCCCAGGATAAGCGCCATTTCTGCCAGGGTGGTCGGGCAAATGTCAGGGCAGAAGGTGTATCCGAAAGAGATGAGCTGGAAACGGCCGGGGAAATCCTGGTCGGTCACGGCGCGCCCACGGTGATCCATGAGCAGGTAGCGCGCGACGATCCCGCTTTCCGGCTGCTCCTCGATTCCCACGGGCGGCGCCTCGGCCCAGGCCGGAGGCGCCGCCATCAGCACCAGGGCGAGAGCGGCAAGGCACAATCTTTTCATGGCACGCATCCTATTGGGGCACGGCAGCCGGGATGGCGGCCTGCAAGCGCGCCGCCAGCGCCTCGGCCTGGCTGGCGATTAGCGGCTCGTCCTGGCAGGCGGCCGGATCTTTCTTGACTTGAGCCAGGAAGGCTTCGCTGGTGGCTGCCTCAAACACCTCGCCATAGCGCCGCGTCTTGGGCGCATGCTGGATCATGATGGCCTTTATCCGGGCTGCGGCCTGGGTGTGGGAACAGGCCAGCGCCTGGCCATTGAGCCGGCCCAGGTCACGCACTTCCGCCAGACCGGCATCGGTGGGAACATCCGCTGCAGCCGGCATCGCCAGGCCGAGGAAAAACAAGACAAGGGCAATACGCTTCATATTCTCTTTCTCCAATGGTTCCAATATATAGCAAAATTCACTTGCGGGCAGCCGGTGTGGGCGTAGCCAGCATCTTGATCAGCAGAATGGCCGATATCTCGCGGCTCATGACCATTTCTGCGAAGTCGCGCGCGGTTTTACCCTGGTTGTCCTTGGCATGCACATCGGCGCCTTTGGCAAGGAGCAGTTCGAGATTTTCCTTGTGGCCGGTGAATGCTGCAACGTGCAGTGGCGTGGTGCCCCGGCTGTCCTTTACGTTGACCGTCGCGCCTTTGTCGATCAGCAGCCTGACCATGTCCGGCGCCGAAATGCTCGCTGCAATGTGGAGCGGCGTCGAGCCGAGTTCATTGCGGCTATTCACCAGGTTGCGGTTTTCGGAAACCAGCCGGGTGACAGCCTGCACATCCCCGTTTCTCACGACTTCATGTATGGTAGCGGCACTGGCAGAAAAGCTGGCGGCCAGCGCAAGGATGCCGATGAACTTTGCAATAATGCGGGTCGGGGCCATTTAATAATCCTGTTGTAAATCAATTCATGCCGGCACGACATTGGCTAGAATAACGGCCAGTATAATCCGCACACACTCAAGGAATAACCCGATGAATACATGGTCTTTTATGGCAACACTGCTGGGCGCGCTATTCGCCGGCCAGGTACTGGCGGCTGAATGGGCCCCCATCAAGCAGGAAGATCATACAGTACGCGAGATCGACACCGCCAGCATCAAGAAGAATGGTCCGCTGGTGACCTTCACCGCGCGCCATACCTTCGAGGGCCGGAACGAGTACAAGGTGAGCCGGAAGGAAGCGCAATATCTCCTGATTCACTCCCGCGCCAATTGCGGCTTCCGCACGCTGGCCCAGCTCGCCACCGAGGCCTACGACGAGAAAATGGTGCTGATCAGCAAGCAGCGGATCCAGCTACCGCAGGATTTGCCGGTAACGCCCGGCAGCATCGACGAGCGCGCACTGAATTTCGTCTGCGCCGCAAAGCCGCAGTGAGCAGCCTTTCATTACCGCCATTCCACTGATCCAGCAGGAACACGAAATCCCATGAAAACACCCGATTTTTTCGCCGCCGCGCGCATCATCTCGATGTACGACCCGCTGGCCGAATTCCTCGGCGCAGCCGAGGACGGCCAGATCGAATACACCTATCTCGATGCCGTGAAGCTCGCCGGGCACTCCTGCCCCACCGTGGCGGGGGCCTACCTGTCGACCCTGAAGGCGCTGGAACGGCTCTACCCTGGAACAACACCGCAACGCGGCGACATCAAGGTATCTTTCCGCGACTCCGGCACGAGCGGCGTCACCGGCGTCATGGCGAATATCGCCACCCTGATCACCGGTGCCTCGCAGGACAACGGCTTCAAGGGGATAGGCGGAAAATTCGACCGGCGCAACCTGCTGTTCTTCGACGCAGGCGTTCCCGGCGAGATCCGTTTCGAACGCCGCGACACGGGTATGGCGGTGAACACCGCCTATCATCCCGAAACCGTACCTCCGGACGCGGCCATGAAAGACTTGATGCAAACGGTCATGGCGGGCAGCGCCGATGCGATGGCAAGGAAGGAATTTGCCCGATTATGGCAGGAACGGGTCAAGCGCATCCTGATCGACCACATCGACGACCCGCGGCTGGTCGTTCTGGGTTGACCCATGGAAATGCTGAAGCTGCTCTTGAGCCCCGAGCAGGCCGAAACCCAGTGCCAGGTGCTGGTCACGCAAACCCGGCACTCCGGCCAGACGCTGGCTGCGCTCACCGCGCTGCACGCCTTCATCAACGCGACCGTCCGCCCCGATGAGCAGACCAACGACGCCTTCAACGACATCAAGCGCATTCTCGAACAGCATATTGCCGCCGCGCGCAACAGCGTCATGGCAGATAACCTCTCCCGCCTGCTTGAAGCGCTCCGCGAGCAGGACCTGGGCGGCATCCAGGGCGTGCATGCCGCGCTCTCGCGCAATGGTTTCCACCAGACCGTGCTGGCCGCCATCGCGCGCCTGCCGGATGAAGCGCTGCGCGCCACAGCCGCCTGGGTGTCAGACTGGCAACGCGACGCCCGAACCCGTGCCGAAGCGGCCAGCCCTTATCCGGACGCACTGGACCTGCGCGCAGCGGGCATCTCGCCCGCGCGCTTCGCCGCCATGTCTGAACTCAATATGTACCTGCAGGAGGCGCTGCCCTGAAGCGTATCCAGGCAGGCCCTGATGACGCCAAGCCGGTTGGGGCTTAATATTGACCTTACGGACTTCCCCGCATTTTTCGTCTCAAGGAGCCATGATGAAATCCAGATTCGACATTCGCAGCCCCTTTATTCTGCTTCTGCTTGGCCTCTCTGCCGCCTCGCTGGCGGGAGGCGCGCTCGCCGCCGACACGCCCAAGCGCAAATCCGGCCTGTGGGAAATCAGCACGCGCATGGAGGGCATGCCCAGCATGGGCCCCATGCAGCAGTGCATCGACCAGAACACCGATAACCTCATGCAGGAGCGCGCGCAGAAAGAAAAACCCAATTGCAGCGTGTTGGACTCCAAACAACAAGGCAACAAATTCACCCTGCATTCGGTGTGCAAGTTCGAAAACACCACGGCAACGACCGATGCCGTGTTCACCGGCACCTTCGATTCGGCCTACAAGGGCAACATGCACACCCGCTACAGCCCGCCGATGCATGGCATGAGCGAATCAAAAATGTCCATGGAAGCCAGATGGCTGGGGCCGTGCAAAGCCGGCCAGAAGCCCGGCGACGTGATCATGCCGAACATGAAGGGCATGAACATCAACGAAATGATGAACGACCCGAAATTCCAGGAAATGATGAAACGGCAGAAATAAGCTGCAGCAGCGCCGACTGCGGTCTGACAGGCTCTTACAGACCGCGAATTCCGCTTTCGACCCACAAAAGACAGTCAGCTTGATTGCCGCAAGCGTCTGTTACTCGGCCATTGCTGCCGGTGGCATTCAGATGGACCAACGACCGGCATGGGATCGTCACCGGCCATAGGTGCGGGAGTCATCCCGAAAGGCCGCTTTCCCACAACGCGAACGCATGCCTTCGTCCCACACAGTCACGCAAGTCAAGTTGGCACCCTTGGTCTGAACTGCGCTTTTATTTCGGCCAACTTACATCCATCACACGTATGAAAATACGCTGCCGCTCCGACGGGTCGAGTTGCGCTTCGAGACGAGCTCTCAGTTCTTCCGGCGAGCGTGGCTTCTTTCCCCCGTCGATTGTGCGCGGCATGTGATCGCCGCCAAACCACAACACGAGATAAATGCCATAGCCGTCGGCTTGGGGGGCGATGGCGTATTGCCCGATAAGCTGAGTGCGTAGCGCGCTCCACAATGTCGGGTTGCTGTCGCGCTTGATTTCGATAGGTAGCTCGAATTCGGTTCGGTATGACAAACGAAGATCAGCACGCTTATCATTGGCATAGTCGCCTTCCGGCTGACAATCGACACCCAGCGGGGCAAGGCGCGCCCGCAGGCGAGTGAGCAGTGCATCACGGCAAAGATTTTCCTCACGCTGGCCAGCCGGTTGTTTGTTTTCAACGTTCCAGAAAAAGCGGAAGCCGTCATCATTATCATTGCGTAACGCTATTGCAATATCGTCAAGATGGTGGAGCGCCAGTGCGGTCAGATCGGCTGCGCTGGTCGGCGAGCTGCTGGCGAGCACCTGTGCAACGCTTCGTGGCGACAGGAAACGGAATCCTCTTTCGCGCAGGCGCTGCTTTTGTTGATGGCGCGCGTTTTCGAGCAGGAATTTCAGCTTGTGCAACGCCGGCAAGCTGAGCAGGCGATTGAGTTCCTGCTCCGCTTCGGAGGTTGCCAGCGCTCCAAGGCGGGTAATCAAGTCGCGGATGTGTTCGCCACGGCTCATCGCAGCGCTAACCAATCCGCCACCACTTGTCCATTCGGTTTCTGCGTGGGGAGCGATCAGTTCGATCAGCTTGCCCAAGGTATGGGCTGAAAGCTCGTAATCATCAGAGTGTTCGCCAAATCGGTTGCTCAAAAAGCCGGATAAATAGTTGGCACGAATCTCGGACTTGGCAACATAGCGCCAGAGCGCGGCCTCGTGGTTCTTCGGGTCGATCAGCAAGGCCGTGGCAAGCCAGTAAACCCTTTGGGGAACATCCATGCCCTTCATGACTAATTTCTTTTCGATCAATCTGGTGAGCTCTTCCGGCGTGAAGCGCAGAGCGGCTTTGAGCAGGCTTTCCAAATAGTTTAGGTGGCAGGAACGCACCTTCACAGGGAACGTCTCCAGCAGCCTTGGTGCCGCAAGGGTGGCAACGGCGCGATATTCCAAGTCGCGTCCTAGGGGATAAATGCTGTCGATATAATCCTTGCCGGATTTCAGGGTGGTGCTTGCGTAGGCGATAAGGGTTTCGGCAACCAGTTCGGGGCGATTCCGCACCAAGTGGATGAACCATCCGGGTGTGTTGTCCGCCCCATAGGTCAGACGAAAAGCGATCATGCGGCGCAAGGTATCGTCGGAGAGGCGCTCGATTTCCCCGGCGCCATCCCGCCAGAGCAATTCCATGCCGACGAGGCAGGGCAAACGGATGAGATGTTCCTTTTGCTTGAGGTTGAGATCAACGATCTCCTCGACGGTCGGCAGATCGGTACGTTTGGGGCAGAGACGAAAGCCCGACTCGGCGGCGGCGAACACCTCGTTGCCATTTTCGCAATAAGCATCGAAACGTTCGGTCGGCGTCTCGCCAGGCGTGTCAACAAATCGGTTCATCCAGACGCCGGCCAACTGGTGCATGAGGTCAACCCGCGTGCTGCCTGCCTGGATGGCCGGAAGATGCCGACTCAAGTCGGCACTGCGGCTTCGCTTTGCATCGATGCGCCCTTGCTCGCGTAGTTTCTTTTTGGCAGCCCCCTCGATTCTCCACTGAGAAATTTCACAGGACAGCCAAGGTTCAAGCCAGTGCTTACGTTCGGGATGGGTGTCGCACCAGGATTCAAGGCGCTCCAGCGACAGCCCGGCAGCGCCGCGCCCGCGCGTAAGCGCGCTCATAGCCTCGTCGAGATGTGCATGGGCAAACGTGTCGTTTCTTTCGTAGGATGCTTGTTCAAGATGCCAGATGCCGATGTCTTCTGGAGGCGTCGCGTTGTGCAATCGGCTCGTTCGAGTGCTCACACAGTAGGAGAAATTTTCGTGTTGTTCACACTGCCGGAAGCAAATAGCCAACAATGCCTTGTAGCGTTCCGGACGAGCGCTCAGCCAGTTTTCAATTATTTCCTGCTCTTCCTTTTCCCGCTGAATGTGACCGTATTCGTCGGCCCCGATTCCCAGCCAATCGAACAGGCGCCTGTCGGAAATCCCATCACCGTACATCGTGATGCCGCGTGCCACTAACTTGCTCAACATTTGCTTGAGACTATATTCATATACATCGTGCGAGCGAAATGCGGGTTTATCGACGAGCCCATCGAGTAGGATGGGCAGATGCTCGTTTGGGGCGTCTCGCGGAATTTCGTAAGTCCAAAACCAATCGTAGCGACGTGTATGGTTGCTCTTCTTCGGTGCGTGAAAATATCGGAGCAGCCTCTCCGGCGCCAGATGCGCCGGATATAGATGGCGCAGCAAAGTACCCGCCAAGCCGTCATCCAGGCCAAGCACCCGCCCCTCATTCACATCGTCAAGCAACGCGAGAACGGTTTGCGGATCGGGCTTGAACCCGAGCCAGACGCCGAGTGCCGAATACCTGACCCTGGGCCAGCGCGTATCGTCACGAACGAGTTCGAGTACGCTTGGCGCCAGTTCGGGCAGTGCATCGCCCTGAGCAAGGATTTCGAGCACGCAGTCCGTTAGAGATTGGCTGGCGTCGTCGCGCTCGGGAGCTTGCAGGATGGCCAGAAAATCTTTTCGCAACTCGGGATCGGCGAGAGCGCCGAAGGGGTGTGCCGATTGCGCATTCCAGTGAAATGCGCTGAAGCGTTCGGCTTCGCGACGAAATCCTTCAAGGATCAGCCTTTTCTCGGCAACCGTCATGGGCTTCACGTCGCCATAAACGACCACCGTCAACGGGTCGGCCTCGATCAGGCGCGGACGGGCGGTGTGACTGTGCAGGGCCAGCCAGCCGAAAAGACCGCGCAATCCGGCCACTACTCCGCCGTCCGGGCCAAGCAACAAGTTCAGGACACGCTGTAGCGGTAGACCCTCGCTGTCGATCCGGCGCGCCAGCCAGCGGGCCGCAAGGTACTCGGCAATACTGCGATGGCTGGGCTCGATGCGTTCTTCACCGGCGGGGCGAAATATCGTGCTGCCGACGGCTTGCCTGGCTGTTGCTCCATCGGGCGGCGCATAGTCGGCCAAGGCGGGGAAAAGCTTATTGGCACGTTCGGAATCAAGCGCGATGCCGGCCTTGTTGGCAAACAGCAGCACTGCGCAAAGCTGGCCAGAGGCGGTCAGCACCTTTTCCAGGTCACGCGGCTGATGGCGGGTTTTGTCGCGGTGCCGCTTGCTGGTTTCTGCTGCAAGGGTTTCGCAGGCGAACCGATAGGTGTCGTCGCGTGTCGCGGGCCACTGGTCGCCCCGGATGGCCTGAGCCAGCAGGCCCAGTGTCTGGGGGTTGTCGAGCAGGCCGGCGATGTTGCGTCTCTCGGCTTCCGCGACAAATTTCTGCGGATCGGGAATGTCATGATTTTCGTGCAAAATGGCAAGAATATCCTCACCTTTCAACGGTTCCAGCAGCAATACATCCAGTTTTCCGTCGGGGGAAGCCCGCTTGAGGTCATCGCTATCCGTCGTGCCATACCAGTCTGCGGCGCGGCAAGCCACGCGGAAGGGCGGATTGCCGAGACGTTTCAGTTGCCGGCAAAGCTGCTGGATGGTGCTGTCGTTGCCGCCACTGGCGCGGGTTTCGTCGAGACCGTCTAAAAATAGTGTTTTGCCTTGCCAGTCTGCTATCGGGTCTGCGTTGATGAACTCGTCGATGCGCAGATGTATTCCGTTTGTCGCCTCGACTTCCATGGCAAATGCTACGGATTTTCCCGCACCGGGTTCGCCGAGCAGCACCCAAGCGGCTTGGGGGCGGAATTCCTGTAAATCCGCGAGCGGATTCTCGACCGGAGTGTCTTCTCGATCAGTAGCTTTTCTAACTCGGCGGGGAACCAGCATCATCGCCTTCACTCCAGCCAGGCTTCCGCCGGATGCGACAGGAATTCGGCAAGCGGAACACCGCCCTCGCCAACGATGAGTGAGCGTGCGCCCTTGAATTTCTCGCCGAATGCTTTTAGCCCTCTAGGCGCAGCGAAATTGGTGCCGCTCTTCACTTCGATGGCAACAAGTTTTCGTCCGTTGGTCAACACGAAATCCACCTCATCCGGGCTTTCGCGCCAGTATTGAACCTGGCAATCGTCGAACGCAGTGTTGAAAAGATGGGCTCCAACTGCGCTTTCAACCAACCGGCCCCAGTAGGATCGGTCGTTGCGTGCGTCGGTAAAGGTATAGCTGGCGAGTGCCGAGATAAGTGCGGTATTGAGCGCATTGAGTTTGGGGCTTGAAGCACGTTGTCGATGCTTCTGTCCGGCGTACTTGGGCAAGCCGGTAAGCAGGCCTGCCTGCGAGAGCAGGTCAAGATAGTGCGCCAGGGTCACCGTATTACCTGCGTCCTGTAACTGCCCTTGCAGCTTGGTATAGGAAATGATTTGTCCGGAGTATGCGCAGCCCAGTTCGAACAACGTCTTGAGTAGCGCAGGTTTATCCACCCGCGTCATCTGGAGGATATCCTTCTCGATATTCGGGTGGATCAGCGCACCACGTACGTATTGGCGCCAGCGGCGTTCGTCTCGAATCAAATTTGCGCTGCCTGGATAGCCACCAAAGTAAAAATATTCGTCAAGCGAAAAGTCGAAAGCCGCCTGCATTTCAGGGTACGACCAATGAGTCATGCGAATCGGCTCGTAACGCCCGGCCAAACTTTCCGTTAAGCCTTTCTGCATGAGCCAGGGTGATGATCCGAGCAAAATAATATGCATAGCGAGAGCTTCAGCGCGATCAGCGTCCCACAGACCTTTGACGACTTCCGACCAGCGTGGGATTTTCTGGATTTCGTCTATGGCCAATACATACTGTTCACCGTTTGGTAGCATTCTTGCCTTGGCTCGGGCTTGAGTCCACTGATTCACCAGCCACTCGGCAGTTGGCTGCGCACCAGGGATTATCTGCGCTGAAGGTCCACCGACCACCACCGAACTGCCGAAAGGATCAACAAGTTCGGGTAGCGGCTGATCTACCGCAACGAAGGTTGCTGGCCGCCCGGCGAGAACTTGGCGGACCAGGGTGCTTTTGCCAATTTGACGGGGGCCAGCGATGACGATCATGAAGGTCGGCGATTCGTCGAGGCGTTGTCGCAGAGTGAAAGTGTAGTGACGCTCAAAAGCCATTATTCGCCTACTGAGTTAATTTACTCACAACTATAAACAATCCTGTCATGGATAGCAAGTTACTTGATTTAAAAACGACTTTTTACACCAGTAGAGAATCCTGACCAGCGACCTTTCGGGATGATTTCTGCACCTATGACCGGTGACGATTCCATACCGGTCATAGGTCCATCTGAATGCCACCAGCAGCAAAGGCCGAACAAGAGACGGTCGTGCCGCTCAGCCTGAATTTCCGTTTCAGGCACATGGCGGCCCTTCCGGCCGATCATCAATATGGCTTCTGGCCGGCCCAGTTGCCTGCGGGGGAATACTGACAGACCCAGATCTGATCCCGGCTCCCGCACACCGCCATGCCGCAACCTACGGAGGTCGTCTTTTTCCATACCAGCTGGGTGTAGTGCCCGCACACCTCTGAAGGCGCACAGGAATTATCCGCATGGCGATAATGCTTTTTTTCACTGCCCCAGGCATCCACCACCGCTTTAGGATCGACCTGCTGCAATTCTCGCCTGCCATCGGACCAGATGACCGCGCTTTGCCAGAAAAGATTTTCGCCTGCCGCACCAGCACTATGCTTCATGTTGCAGTCATGGCTGTTTTTTAGCTGGTCTGCCCAAGCCTGCGCCGAGGAGGCCAGTTTTTTCGAATAGGCCATTTCCGGAACGCCCGCTTCTACACGCCATCTATTGTGCGCCGCAAGGATGCCGGCCTCATCCACCCTGGCAATCGAGGGTCCGCTATTGGCGGATCGCGCAGCAGCCGTGCCGCCGGCAAAAGCCATGGCATCGCCAAGGTCGGCATGGGCGAGCCCGCATTGAATACCCGCCAGGGCGCACAATGCCCATGCAAAATGATTCAAGAACATTTTTCTCATGTTTTTCCCTCCAGCTAAAGGAAGTCAGTGGCAATGATCGGCCACCCATGTCCAGACACGACAAAGGGCGCGCCAACGGCGCGCCCCTTCAGCGGGAACAACTCGAAACCTATCAGTTGCGCGTCACGCGCGTCACGCCCCCACCGCTCAGTATGCGCACCCGGTCACCAGGGCGGATGTCTTCGTCGGCTTCCTGGGTAATCGCGATCATTCTGCCGCTATCCAGCTTGACGGTGATTTCCATGCCGGGTTTTTTGGTTACGCCTTCTTCCAGGGCAGAACCGGCCACGCCTCCGGCGACCGCACCCAGAATGGCGCCCACCGTGCTGCCCTTGCCGCCGCCGATATTGCTGCCGGCGATGCCGCCCACGGCAGCGCCCGCGATCGTGCCCAC
Organism: uncultured Sulfuricella sp.; assembly: GCA_964384915.1. Lineage (GTDB taxonomy): Bacteria > Pseudomonadota > Gammaproteobacteria > Burkholderiales > Sulfuricellaceae > Sulfurimicrobium. The sequence continues at coordinate 20,354 of CAYLMA010000035.1, forward strand.
CGGCGTTTTGGTGCCTTCAAGCTGCACCTGGCGCACGCTCTCCACCACACCCATCTGCACTTCCTGAACCTGGCGTGCCTGCGAACGCGTATATGCACCCCCGGACATGCTCGAAGCACATCCACCCAGAAGCGTTGCCGCAACCAGCAGCACGCCTGCCATTTTAATTGTGTTCATGAACTTCCCCTTCAAAAATATCAAGCCTGCTTAACGCACCATATTGCACAACAGTTTACCATCGCATTACTGTTTATTAAGACAGCGCTTGATCCGACAAGTTTTAGCTCCCGGAGCACCTGATCACATACCCCCATCAACAACGCGGTTGAACACGGCAATGGGACATGCTAGTCTTCTTGTCCTGAATTATGGCGCTATCAGATTACATTTACACCTTCGGCCAGCACCTGCTCCAGCTTCACGGCGAGCGGGTGCACAAGATCGCCCTGGATGTGGGGTTCACCTGCCCCAACCGCGACGGGGTGAAGGGTATCGGCGGCTGTACCTTCTGCAACAACAGTTCGTTCAGCCCTAACGGGCGCCAGCCGCAATCCATGGAAACCCAGCTTGACAGCGGCCGCCGCGCCATTGCACGGCGCACGCGCGCGAGGAAATACCTCGCCTATTTCCAGGCCTATACCAACACTTATGCCGACGTGACGGAACTGGACGCGCTCTACCGCCAGGCGCTGACCCACCATGACATCATCGGCCTGTCCATCGGCACGCGGCCGGATTGCGTCTCGCCCCAGGTACTGGACCTGCTGGCGGCTTATCGCTCGCAGGGGCGGGTGGTGTGGCTGGAGCTGGGCTTGCAGTCTGCCTTTGACGAAACCCTGCAGCGCGTCAACCGCGGGCATGGCCTGAAGGAATACCGTGAAGTCGCGATTGCGGCACGCCGGCGCGGCATTCCAGTCTGCGCCCACCTGATCCTTGGCCTGCCGGGCGAAGGCGAGGGCCACTATCACACCACCCTGGACAGGGTGCTCGATATCGGCGTGGACGGGCTAAAGCTGCATCCCCTGCATGTGGTGAAACACACCGTGCTCGCCAATCAGTGGCGACGCGGCGAATACCACCCATTGAAGCGCGAGGTTTACATCCGGCATGCCGCAGACCTGATCGAGCGCACGCCGGAACATATTATTTACCATCGCGTCACCGGCACCGCGCCAAAAGACATCCTGCTCGCGCCTGACTGGTGTTCGCAGAAATGGAACGTGCTCAACGGCATCGAGCGCGAGCTTGCCCGGCGCGGCCACCGTCAGGGCCAGTTTGCCGGCACACCATGGATCAACGAGGAAATTCCCGATGCAGCCTGAAACTAGAAAATTCGAACTGGTCTGTCCGGCAGGCAGCCTGCCGGCCCTGAAAACCGCCGTGGATAATGGCGCGGACTGCGTCTACATGGGCTTTCGCGACGACACCAATGCACGCAACTTCACCGGCCTGAATTTCGACCTGGCGAATGCAAAAGAGGGCGTGCGCTACGCTCATGCCAAGGGCAAAAAAGTATTGCTGGCCCTCAATACCTATCCCCAGACAAGCGGCTGGCAGCGCTGGACCTCGGCCATCGACAATGCCGCCGAGCTGGGCATGGACGCTGTGATCCTGGCCGACCCCGGACTGATGAAGTACGCAACCAAAACCCATCCCGAGCTGCGCCTGCATCTTTCTGTGCAAGGCTCCGCCACCAATTACGAAGCGATCAATTTCTACCATGAGCACTTCGGCATCCGGCGCGCAGTGGTGCCACGTGTGCTTGCCCTGGCCCAAGTCGAGCAGCTGATGGCCAACACCCCGGTGGAAATCGAGCTGTTCGGTTTTGGCGGCCTGTGCGTCATGGTGGAGGGGCGCTGCGCCCTGTCCTCCTACGCCACCGGGGATTCGCCCAACACCTGCGGCGTGTGCTCCCCGCCCAAGGCGGTGCGCTGGCAGGAAACGCCGAATGGCCTGGAATCGCGCCTCAACGGCATCCTCATCGACCGCTACGGCAAGGACGAGAACACCGGCTATCCCACGCTGTGCAAAGGCCGCTTCGAAGTGGCGGGCGAGACCTACTATGCCATCGAGGAGCCCACCAGCCTCAATACGCTGGAATTGCTGCCGGAACTGATGCGCATGGGTGTCGCCGCAATCAAAATTGAAGGGCGCCAGCGCAGCCCTGCTTACGTGGCGCAGGTCACCAAGGTTTGGCGCCAGGCAATCGATGCCTGCCGTCGCGAGGGCCAGAGCTTTTCCGTTAAACCAGCGTGGATGGCGGAACTGGGCAAGGTCTCGGAAGGCCAGCAACAGACGCTGGGCGCCTATTATCGTCCATGGAAATAAGAACATGAAACTTGCTCTCGGCCCCCTCCTCTATTACTGGGATAGCGAAAAGGTAAACGCCTTTTACGACACCGTGGCGCGCGCCCCGGTGGATATCGTCTACCTCGGCGAAACGGTGTGCTCGCGCCGCCATCTTCTGCGCCTGGATGACTGGCTTGAAGTTGCGGAAAAGCTCAACGACGCGGGCAAGGAAGTCGTGCTCTCCACCCAGACCCTGATCGAATCCGAGTCCGATCTCAAAACCCTGCGCAAGATCACCGCCAATCCGGATTTCCGCGTCGAAGCCAACGACATGGGCGCAGTGCGCCTGCTGGCAAACCGGGTGCCTTTCGTGGCCGGCACCACCCTGAATATCTATAACCCGCAAACATTGCAGCTTCTGGCCGGAATGGGCGCCACGCGCTGGGTCATGCCGGTGGAGATGTCCGGGGCAGCGCTTGCAGACATGCAGCAAAGCCGTCCGGACGGCATGGAAACCGAGGTCTTCGCCTATGGGCGGCTGCCGCTGGCGTTCTCTGCGCGCTGCTTCACCGCACGCCATCACAACCTGCAGAAGGATGACTGCCAGTTCCGCTGCCTCGATTACGAGAACGGCCTCACGCTCAAAACCCGCGAAGGCCAGCCCTTCCTTACGCTCAACGGGATACAGACGATGTCCGCACGGGTATACAACCTGTTGGGCGATCTTGAGGAATTGCGGGCAAGCGGCGTGGACGTGGTGCGCGTCAGCCCGCAGGCATACCACAGCGAGAAAATCCTGCACCTGTTCCACGAAACCCTGGAACAGAGAATCCCTCCCAGCCTGGCATTGGCCCAGATGGAAAAATTGATGCCCGAACTGCCCTGCAACGGATACTGGCACGGCAAACCCGGCCTGGATTTCGTCCCACAACCCGCACTCGCCAGAAGCGCCTGAAAGGAACACCATGCGTCCATTTTTCATTCCCCTGCAAGTCAGCGCCGTACTTTCCCGGCTGCCTCAGTACCCTCATTCACTGATTTTCTCCCGTGCAATCAACCTGGCCCTGGGCAGCAAACTCCAGGATTCGGTCTGGGAACCGCTGCATGGGAAGCGGATCAGCATACGGGTGCGGGATGCCGGTATCGCCTTCCACTTCACGCTTGACCAGAATGGCCTCGTCGCCCGCCAAGCCACCGCCCAACCCGACCTGGCCATCAGCGCCAGCGCTCAGGATTTCGTGCTGCTGGCGCTGAGGAAGGAAGATCCAGACACCCTGTTTTTCTCCCGCCGGCTGGTCATGGAAGGCGACACCGAACTGGGGCTGCTGGTAAAAAACACCCTGGATGGAATGGAACTGCCGCCACTGGATTTTCGCAGCCTTCTGCCCGCGCATCTGTTTGGCAAACTCAGGACGCGTTTGCTCGCATAAAAAAACACCATCTATAGTGTTTATGCTTTACAAATAACCACAACATGTTGATATAATCCTCCTCACAATTGCATATATTGGGAGGAGGATTTCATGCCGTTCGCCAAAGCTCTCCAGCAGCAAAATCGATCCGAAACACGCCGCGCCCATCAGGTTCATTTGCGCATTATCAATGGCGGCCAGCGCAACAATGAAGCACGCGGGGAAATGCGCTGCTCGCGCCGCATCCCGATGGAATGCTATGTCAAGGTCAGGTTGACGGAAAGCGGCGAGGTGTTCTATGCCATGAGCAAGAACCTGAGCGTGGACGGCCTTGCCTTCATCGCCCAGTATGTACCCCGTTATGGCGAACTGATGGAGATCCAGCTACAATCGCCGCTCGGCGCCAACGCCAAACCCTTCAAGGCGCTGGTCCAGGTTCGACGTTGCAGCCAGATGGGCGACAACAAGGGGTACGAGATCGGCACGGCCATCATCAAGGTACGCCAGTAAGCCCCTGCGATATCGCGCCCAGGCTTAGTGGCTGGTGCCCGCTGAGCGGGTGGTCTTGTTATACACGTTGTACTTTCCCGATGGCTTCTTCATCGGGATGCGCTTCACTTCCTTCAGCGTCTCGGTGTCGTAGATCACCAGCGCGCCGTCCATTTCCCAGATGCTCACCAGCGCGAATTTTCCATCGCGCGTAAATTCCACATGCGCCGCCGTCTTGCCCGGCTCGGGCCGCAGGATGCGGGCAACTTCCAGGGTTTCCTTGTCGATCAGGTGCATCACGTCATTGCTCGCCGGATTGCCGGTGGCAAAGCCATCCGTCCAGGCATAACGCGTATTCTCGTGGCTGCGCATGAAGAAGCCCGGCCCCAGCGTCTTGATCTCTTTCACCGTCTTCCAGCTCTGCATGTCGATCACGCTCACCACGCCGTCTTTCATGTTGGGCGTGGCCATCACCAGCCGCCCCTGATATTCCCATGTAATGCCCGAACCGAGATGCGGCATGCCGGGCAGTTCCAGTTGCGCCAGCATCTTGCCGGTATCGAGGTCGATAACCTGTCCTTTGTGGCTATCACGCGCGGTGCCGATCAGAAGTTTATAGCTTTGGTCGAAAAAGAAATCGTCGAGATAATCATCCACCGCGATGCGGCGGATCGGAAAATCCTTCTCGCGATAGGCGATCTCCCATACTTCGCGCGTGTCTTTCAATGCCGCCACGAAACTGCCGCGCGGCTCTGCCTGATACACGGCGGAGACTCGCGAACTCTTGCCATCCTGCCCGATTGCCGGAATCACCTTGAGCAAGGAAAGATCCTCAGCATCCAGCAGCACCAGGCTATGCGGCAAGTAATTGCCCACTAACACCGTCTTGCCATCGCCGGATACTGCAAGATTGCGGGTATTGATGCCGGCGCGCACTTCCGCCACGGTTTCCAGATTGTAGATATCGAACTTGCTCACCCAGCCATCGCGCGAAGCGAAATAGACAAAACGCCCATCGGGAGAAAACTTCGGCCCGCCGTGCAAGGCGAATCGGGTGGAAAAGCGATGAATAGGCTCCAGTTTGTCACCGTCCAAAATGGTCGCATGATGGTCGCCCAGTTCCACCACCACGAACAAATTCAGCGGGTCTGCACTGAATACCGGCTTATCCGGAAGGCTGCCGGCAGGCACATGCTGAATATGGGAAGTGATGATTTCATTCTCGCCCCATGCCGGCGCCTGCGGCAGTTTGCTGTAGATCAAGCCCACCAGCGCCTCGATCTCCTCCTTGCCCAGCTTGTCGCCAAACCCCGCCATCTGGCTGGCAGCGCGTCCACTGGCGATGGTTTTGACCGCTTCCGGGCGGCGCAAGCGCGCAAGATTCTCCGGCAGAAGTGCCGGGCCAATGCCACCCAGACGATCCGTTCCGTGGCAGGAGGCGCAATGCTCTGTGTAGAGTTTATTAACGTCCGGCGCGGCCTGGGCTGTAAACGAAAGCACTGCCGATAGCAAAACAACACCTTTAACCGCGAAGGCCGCAAAGGTACGCAAAGGAACAGCAAAGGGAAGCCCCAAAAAATGAATTGCTTTCCCTTGCGTACCTTTGCGTCCATTGCGGTGAAATTTCATTTTATCCATTTACGCCAACTCCGATTTCATCGTCGTCCAGATAACAGGCGGGGTCTTCAGCCCACGGATCACCCGTAACCTGCCACGCACGCACTCTTGTATTTCCACCACATATAGCAAAGTAAGCACACGCTCCGCAGCGTCCGCCCACGCTTCTCGGCTGCGCTTTCAGCCCAGCCATGATGGGGTCGGAGGTATCCATCCAGATGTCCGAGAAAGGGCGCTCGCGCACATTGCCCAAGGTGTAGTTCCACCACATGGTGTCAGGATGGACATTGCCCAGGTTGTCGATATTCGCCACGTTCACGCCGGAGGAGTTGCCGCCCCATTGCACCAGTTTGGCGCGGATATGCGATTCCAGATGCGGGAAGTTTGCCCTCACCCATAGAAGCAGGTACACGCCATCGGCATCGTTGTTGCCGGTCACGAATTCCTTCGGCCTGCCCGCCTGCTGGTCGCGCCAGCAGGTATCCAGAAGCAGGTCCATGGCCTGCCGGGTGGTCTGGTGAAAGGCGTCATCCTTGCGGTTCTTGTTGCCGCGTCCGGCATAGTTGAGATGGGAAAGGTAAAACTTGTCCAGCCCTTCGTCCTCCATCAACTGCAGCAGCGCCGGTAGGTCATGGGCATTATCCTGGGTCAGGGTGAAGCGGATGCCGACCTTGATGCCGCGTTGCTTGCACAGGCGGATGCCGTGCATGGACTTGTCGAAAGCGCCCGCCATGCGGCGGAACTTGTCGTGCGTGGCCTGTATGCCATCCAGGCTGACGCCGACATAATCGAAGCCGATGGCGGAGATGCGATCAATATTCGATTCGTCAATCAGCGTCCCATTGGACGATAGTCCCACATAAAAACCCATTTCCTTGGCGCGGCGGGCGATATCGAAAATATCCGCTCGCAGCAAGGGCTCACCGCCCGAGAGAATCAGCACCGGAACACGGAAACGTTTGAGATCATCCATCACGCCGAATACTTCCTGCGTGCTCAACTCGCCGGGGAAGTCCTTGTCTGCGGAGATCGAATAGCAATGCTTGCAGGTCAGGTTGCAGCGGCGGATCAGGTTCCAGATCACCACCGGACCGGGCGGATTGCGCTTGGGGCCAAGTGGAGTGGGATGGGAGATTTCCTGCATGAACTGGGAAATGCGAAACATTAAACGCTCCGGAATGCCGCCTTGAATTGATGAGGCGACTGTACCCGGCCCGACATGCGCCGGGAATGATTTAAATCAAAGGCGCGCGTGTTTCTGAAAAATTAATGGTACTCCTGCTGAGGCAGGTAGAGCGGATAAAGAACATTTTCTTCGGTTTGGATGCGCTTGGTCAGAACTTTGCCGATGCCGCCGACTTCCTGCTGGAAGCTCAGCCACATCTGTTCATCCCATTCGCCCTCGGCGGTATATTTATGCAGGAAATCAGCCACCGCTTTACCGATATGCTGCATTTCCCTGCGGAATTCGTGCATGATCGCGGCATTCTCGACATCGCCTTCCAGGCTATGCTGAAGATAGACGTAAAAACGCACGTTCTCCTTGAGTAGATGACCACGTAGCGCATCGCCGAATTCGCCCAGCTTATCCTTGGTCCGCGCCATGTTCTTCTGCTCCATCGCAGCGGCGATTTCGCCAAAGATACCGAGCAGGGCATGATGATCTGAAATCAGGCTGGGCACCAGATTAGGATCGTAATGCAACTGCGTTCCGCTCGCTACCGGCTGCTCAGCGGCCGTGGAAGCCTGCTCAGGCTGTCTCGCCTCTTCCTGGGTTGCCGGTTTTTTCCTTTTCCACAAGAACTCGAACATAAAGCCTCCAATTTTCTAATTGATCAAATTATCCGCAAGCCGGTTTTTTTCAGTATCCTCGTGCTGTAAAGAATTTCATGTTCCTGGCAGGCATCGCCCAGAATTTCTTCAATCTGCCGCGTCTTCAGCTCCACTTCGGCCCGGTCATGGCCATGCACCATGGCAAACAGGTTGTACGGCCAGTCCGGAAGATGGCGCGGGCGCTGATAGCAGTGGCTGACCGAGTCCAGCTGGCCGATGCGCTCGCCCAGTTCGTCGATGCGCTCGTCCGCCACATTCCAAACCGTCATCCCGTTGGCCGTGTAGCCCAATGCATAATGATTCGGCACCGCGCCAACGCGGCGAATGACGCCACTTTCCTGCATGGCGGCCAGGCGCTTTATCACCTCGCCGGGCGCAATCCCGACCTGCTCTGCCACTGCATGATAAGGTTGCGGCACCAAGGGCAAGCCTTCCTGGGTGGCGAGTATGATGGCTCGGTCTACGGCGTCCATGGCTCTCATTTCATGCCGGAAACATACGCCGCCAGGGAATCGATGTCGGCATCGCTCAGGTTTTGGGTGTTGGCCGCCATTTGCGGGTCAACGCGTTCCCCCGTGCCATCGCGGTAGCGTTTCAGGGAAAATGTCAGATATTCGGACTGCTGGCCGGCAATGCGCGGGATTTTCTCATTGCCACGCCCCTGTTCGCCATGGCAGCGCTGGCAGACCTTGAAAAAAAGCTCCTTGCCGCGGCCGGCCAAAGCCGGGTTGGAAGAAGCATGGACCTTGACCGTCTGGCTGGAAAAATACATCACCGCGTTCACCTTTTCCTCATCGCTCATGGCTTTGATCATGCCCTGCATGAAATCGTTGCGGCGGCGGCCGTCTGTGAATTTCGACACCTGCTCCAGCAAGTAAGCCGGATTCTGGCCGGCCAGATTGGGAATGTCTGGCTTGTTGCTGTTTCCGCCCTCGCCATGGCAATTGGCACAGAACAGGGTCACCTTCTTGCCCGCCTTGATCGCGGCCTGAGTAGCCGAGGCATCATGCATTACGGCGCCAAGGCGTTCCTCCAGGCTGACTTTTGCCCCCCCTCTTGACTCAGCGGCTGCGGCAAGGCCGCTGGCAAAAATACCGGCCAGAATGCCGGCACAGAATCGCTTCGTTGTCATGGATTCCCTTGATCTCTTATCAGTGTCGCCACTAATTGTAGATAAAGGTGTCGAGTTTAGGGGATGTGCTCCGACTTATCCATCAAGATCTGTGCACACTTTGATGAATATCAAAGTGTGCACAGCATTGCCTACACACACCGACCAGTCGATTGCCCAAACCGCCCGCCGGCCACTTCCTGCTGTTGCAGCACATTCTCTGGAAACCATGCAAAGAAAACCCTTCACTGGATTATCCACCGCTCTGTTAGATTTTTTCGTACATCCCCGTCACCCTATCCATGACTTCCAGTATTCTCTCGCTTGAAGTTGCAACGTTGACGGCGAAAGTGGCGTCCTGGCCGCCATCCTGAGCCAGCGCATTCTCGAAGAACACCCACTGCATTTTAGCCAGTTCGAGTTCTTTCCTGATCGCCGGAGTGTTCTGCGGCGCGGCAAGCAATTCCTCCAGGCCACCCTTGAATTCATTGCGAGCCTGCTCCAGCCCATCCGTCACTTCACTGGTATTGAAGCCGCGCCGCTTCTGCATGTAGAACTTGGCCATGCGCTGCGACAGCATGCGCTGCCGGCCTGAAATATTAACCAGGCGGCCGGACTGCGTGCCTGCCGCCTCCTGCAGCAGCATGGTGGTTTTTTGGGCCGCCAGGAGCAATTCTTCGCTCATCCCGATCAGCTTCTTGCCGCCCTCTTTCGTCGAGGTTCCGGAAACAATTTCCTTGAACGGACCCCACAAGGCTTCCATTTTTGTTACCGAGGCCTGAATCTCCTGATTTGGAGCGGCGTGTTTTAGTTCTGCCAACTGCGCCTCAAACAGATCAATCGATACAGCCAATTGTTTTTTGGATTTTTCCTCCAGAATCTGCTGCCCAACCTGGCAATACAATTTGACCATGCGTTGGGTCAGCATGCGCTGGCGGCCGGCCTTGTTGATCGCAGAAGCCAAGGTAATCTGGGGGGAGTTGGCCGCATTTGCATATGAAGGCGCCATGAAACCAAGTCCCAGAATCATGCTGAATACCAGTGTTGCCAATTTATTCATACTCATTACTCTCCGTCTACACCCTAAATTTCAAACCAACAAAATATTCTTTTGTTTTCGGCATGTTAAACACTGGATAGCCAGTATTCCGCTCTATCGCGGCAATAGCTTTCTGCTGCCCCTCCGGGGTTTCCGTGGCGAGCACGAACCACATGTTTAGGGCATGGTCACGGGCATAGTTGTGCGCCACTTCAGGCATCTGATTGACGATTCCGGCAACCCGCTCAAAATCTTCAGGGGGAACTTTCAGCGCCGCCAGGCTCAGGCCGCCGCCCAAACGCTCGGCATGGTACATCGGGCCAAAACGGGTGAGCACCCGATCATGCAGCAAGCGTCCGAGGCGGTCCAGCAGATCCTGCTCGCCCATGCCCAACTCTTCAGCAACTGCCGCATAAGGACGTTCACAAAGGGGAAAACCATCCTGTAAGCGATTTATTATGGCGCGATCTAACGCATCCAATTCTATCATGCCGCCGCTCTGGCATAACGGGCGCCGCACTGCTTGAAACGGCGGGTGCTAAACAAAACTTCGCAGGCGATATGCTGAAGCCCGCAGCCCTGGCGCATTTCTTCCACGCGCGCCAGTACTTCTTCCCGGTCGTGGCCGTGAATCATGCAAAACAGGTTATAGCGCCAGGCCGGCAGTCGGCGCGGACGGCGGTAACACAGGGTGACAAACTCCAGTTTTCCAAGGCAGTGGCCGAGCGAACTGACTTCCTCATCCGGAATGTCCCACACCACCATGGCATTGGCGCGATAGCCCAGCTCGTGGTGGCGCACGACGACTCCCATGCGCTTGATCACGCCCTGACTGACCAGGCTTTGCAGGCATCCTGTCACCGTGGCCTCGGATACGCCCAGGTCCTCGGCCACCACCGCGTAGGGACGCGCCACCAGCGGCAATCCGGACTGGATGGCGGCGATCACGCGGCTCTCATCCGGGCTGGGCAGGTAAGGCTGGCGCGGAGAACCCGCATGGGCCGCCACAAAAGAAGCGTTTTTGCGCCGGTTGCCAGTCATGTCGAAACCCAGGTCGATGTGATAATCCTCCACCAGCGGCAGAAACAGCACCCGGCACCCCGAGCGTTCCTCGATTTCCTTCAGCACCCGCTGCAGCGCCACTTCATCCGGTGCCGCCACCACAAACCACAGGTTGTAATGGTGCTCGCGCTGGTAGTTGTGATTCACTTCCGCATAACTGCTGACCATCGCGGCCACTTCTTCCAGGCGCTCCTCCGGAACGGCCAGCGCCGCCAGCGTGCTGGCGCCAATGCTGCGCGGCCGGAACACGGCGCCGACCCGGCTGACCACGCCCTGCTGCTGCAGCCGGGTCAGCGTAAGCAGCACATCACCTTCGGCAACACCCAATTCCCGGGCAATCGCTTCGAACGGCGCCGCCAGCAAGGGGAAATCATGCTGGTAGTCGTTGAGCAGACGGTTTTCCAGTAGGGTATTCATAGGCCGGTCCGGTGCGCGCGGTGGGTAAAGAAAATGCCGCTCGGGCTATCCGCCTGCAGATCGCCCAGCTTGGCAAAGCTCTCGCTATGGTAAATTTCGACACGGTTTTCATCGCGCAGCGAAAGCCAGGCATGCTCGCCGCGCGGCGTGAATTCGATGTGCAGCACACCCTTGCCGGGCTTGAAAGTGTGAACAACCTTTCGGCTCGGCACATCGATCACCTGCACCGTATCGTTGTGTGGGAAAGCGAAATTCACCCACACCTGGCGGTTATCCGGCCGCGCCACCACGAACACCGGCTGGCCATGCACTGGAATTCGCCCCACTTCCTGCCAGAGGCCCTGGTCCACCACCAGCACTTCGTGACGCCCCACCGCCGGCACCAGCAGTTCATTCCCCGTGGCAGCCCAGCCTTCGAGGTGCGGCATCTTGAATACCGGCAGTTTTTGCTCGCCCCGGCCATAGCCATCCAGGACACGCTTCACCCCGGCTGGAATATTCCACAGGTCGAGCATGGCGAGCCCGTCCTCGCCAAACAGACCTGCCAGGTAATAACGACCATCGGCGGTGATCATGGCGTCATAGGGCTCCTTGCCGATATTCCTGAATTTCTGCAACACGGGAGAGGCCGGTGTTTTCATGTCCGCCAGCCAGATTTCCCCTGCTTCGAACAGGCTCCAAACGAAGCGATTGCCCGGCGCATCCACCAGCCCCACCACCTTGGAGGGTTTACCTGCCTCGTCCAGCGAAGGGATATCCGCCACCAGATCCAGCGTTTCGGCATCGAATACCTTGACGCCACCCGGCGTGTAGTTGGCAACCGCGACCAGCTTGCCGTCCTGGGAAATTGCGCCGCCGATGCTGTTGCCGGATTGCATCACACGCTTGACGATGCGCATTTCCAGCAGATCGACCTTGCTCAGGCCTCCGTCACGGCCAAACACATAAGCAAAGCGCCCATCACGGGAGTAATTCAAGGAGGCGTGAGAGAGGTCACCCAGGCCAGGCACCCTTCCAAGCACTGAGCGCCCACTGGTCTCTACGATTTCCACCCGGCCTTTGGCACGCTCGATCACCACCCCCAGGTCGCCCGTGCCGCGCAGTTGAGGCGCAGCACAGGCGGAGAGCAGGGAGATTGCAAGCACCGCCATCACGGCTTTAATGCTCATCAGGAAATCCTTTCAGCAAGTTGTCCACAATCCACGTGGCCTCATTTTCGTTCAGGAAGGCGCCCCACGGCGGCATCGGCGTACCCGGACGGCCATAGAGAATGGTCGCGACCAGGCTCTCGGGTGGTTTGCCGCGCAGCAGCGCGGGCAACAACCCCGGGCCAAGCCCCCCAGCCAATGTCATGCCGTGGCAGGAACCGCAATCCTGGCGTACCAGCCGCACCAGTTCACTTTGCCGCTGCAAGCCCGGAGACTCTGCCGCCTGAACACATTTCACGCCGCCCAGCACGCCTAGCGCCATCCAGCACAGCAGGCCATAAAAAAGGGGGCCATGCAGCCCCCTTTGCGCCAGACCAGGAAGGCAATTTACCTCAAGCGCCATAAGCCGCACCCTTGATTACCCTCATCCATGGCTATTTGGCAGCCGTAATGTCGGCCTTGGCATCGATCCCCAAGGTGTAGCCGAAGGAAACGTGGTGGAAACGGCCTGCGGAATGATCGTTATGGATGGCAAAACCCATGTTGTAGGTCTTACCGGAAGCCAGGGCGATATCACCCTCTCCACCGGTCAGCTTGCGGGTAAAGGTCACGCTCCAGGTATCACCTTCCTTCTTGCCTTCCGCGCTTACCAGCGCCTTGCCGCCTTCCATCACGCGCTTGTCGGCCACGTAGCCGTCAACCGGCTTGGCGCCCTTGCCACTTTTCCACTGCATCAAGTCGTAATACTGTCCATTCGCCAGAGCCCCCCCTTTGACATACTTGGTTTTCTTGTCGTCCGCGCCAGGCATGGTGCGTGCGTCAGTGTGGCAAGTGCCCCAGCATCCGCCAGCCAGACCCATTTGCACATCCTTGCCCTTGGAATCTTTGATGACCACTTTGTTATCTTCAAGCATGACAGCCAGCTTGACAGGGTTGTCCTTGTCCATTTTTTCCGCACCGCTCTTGGGCTCTTTCCAGGTAAAGTGCAGATAAAGGTTGGCACCGTCATTGGCCGCCTGCACAGTCACCGGGAAAGTTGGCGTATGCCCGGTGATTGGCTTGGGTTCGAGCTTCTCGCCCTTGAGAATCTTGTCAGCGGCGATATCGATGGTGTGTTTCTTTTCATCCTCGTGACAGCCAATACAGGTTTCGCCTTTTGAAATTCCCTTGGCACCACCGTGATCAGTGCCCTTCATGATCCATTCCAGGCCCGAAGTGCCGGGGTGAAACACGGTCACATTGCGTGACGGCACCTTGCTCCAGTCCGGGGCGGCAGCCACGGCGGACCCAGCCATGCCGGCCAGCACCAAGCCCAAGGCGGAAGTGGCAATCAAAGTCTTATTCATGTTCAAGCTCCTATCGAAATATGTGGTGCGATTTCAATTCATGCGGCGATGCGCTGTGTTTAACCGCCAGCTTCCTCTTCCGTCATTCCTTCTGGCTTCTTGTGCGCGATACCCTTGTGGCAGTCGATGCAGGTCATATTGTCTTTCCTGGCATTTTCATGCTGTTTTGCCGCCCGGCTTTTCTGCTTTTCCACATCCATGCCGTCGAAAGTATGGCAGTTGCGGCACTCGCGCGAATCCGAGGCTTTCATCCGCGCCCACTCATGGCGCGCCAGTGTCAGCCGCTTGGCCTCGAATTTTTCCTTGGTGTCGATGCTGCCGGTGATCCTTCCCCACACCTCGCCGGAAGCCTGGATCTTGCGGATCATCTTGTGCTTCCAGTCCTTGGGCACGTGGCAGTCGGAGCACGCCGCGCGCACGCCGGTACGGTTGGAATAGTGGATGGTCTGCTTGTATTCCTGGTAGACATTGTCCCGCATCTCATGGCAGCCGATGCAGAATTCGAGGGTATTGGTGGCTTCCATGCCAGTGTTGAAACCACCCCAGAACAGAATCCCGGCGATAAAGCCACCGCCGAGCAGGGTGAGGAGAGAATATTTCGCGCTGGGCGAGCGCAATTTCGCCCACCATCCTTGCTTTTCCGCCATATGTTCCCCCTCAACTAAATAATTTTGCGGCGGGCCGGAGACTTTCCTCCGCCCGCCGGGTCAGGTCTTAGTAAATATCGTGCTGTGTATTCAGGATGTTGAACTTGCCGGTCGGCGTGATCAGCTTGGGATCCTTGATCACGTGCTTCAGCTTGCGGGTCTTGTCATCCATGATCACGATCGCGGAAGGCTCGGTCTTGCCGGCCCACAGGGAGAACCAGACTTCATCACCGGTCGCATTGTACTCTGCATGCACCGCGCGCTTGACTGCCTTGGATTCTGGCAGATCAGCCAGCTTGGCGATATTGATGATTTCCGGCGCCTTGTCCAGGTTCCTGATGTCATACACCGTCACCGACTCTGCCACTTCCTTATCCGGATTCAGCGGCGCATCGGCCCACAGGTTCTTGGACTTGGGATGGGTCTTGACGAACAGCGAGCCAGCACCATGATTCTTCAGCTCGGCCACCACCTTCCAGGCATACTGCTTGTGCTTGGCCGGATCGGTGCCGATCAGGGAAATCACGTCCGCACCGAGATGGGAAGTCGCCCAAACCGGACCGAACTTGGGATGCACGAAGTTTGCGCCACGACCAGGGTGCGGCTTGGGCTTGGTATTTACCAGCGCGGCCAGCTTGCCGGTCTTGGTATCCACCACTGCCACCTTGTCGGAAGCATTGGCCGCCACCAGGAAGTAGCGCTTGGTCGAATCCCATCCGCCGTCATGCAGGAACTTGGCGGATTCGATGGTGGTTTCCTTGAGGTTCTTGATATCGGAATAATCCACCAGCCTGATCATGCCGGTTTCCTTGATATTCACTACCCATTCCGGCTTGTCCTCGGTCGCCACGATCGAAGCTACGCGCGGCTCGGGGTGATACTCGCCATCCACGGTCATGCCGCGGGTGGACATGATTTTCAGCGGCTTGAGGGTATCGCCCTCGGTGATCACATACTGAGGCGGCCAGTAAGAGCCGGCAATCGCGTATTTGTCCTCGTAGCCTTTGTACTTGGAGGTTTCAACCGAGCGCGCCTCGATGCCGATCTTGAGAGTGGCCACCACTGTAGGCTGCTCGAACCACATGTCGATCAGGTCCAGCTTGCCGTCGCGGCCAATCACATAAACGTAACGGCCGGACTTGGATACGCGGGAAATATGCACGGCATAGCCGGTTTTCACGATACCCCAGATCTGCTTGGTGTCGCCGTCGATCAGCGCCACTTCGCCGGAATCACGCAAGGTCACGGAGAACACGTTCTTCAGGTTGATCTTGTTCATCTGCTTCTTGGGACGGTCTTCCGGCTTGATGACCAGCTTCCAGCTGTTCATCATCTCCTTCATGCCCCACTCAGGCGGCGTATCCGGTGTCATCTGGATGTATTTCGCCATCATGGAAAGCTCGTCCTTGGTCAGGATGTCGTCAAAGTTCACCATCCCGCCTTCGGTGCCATAGCTGATAATTTTTTCCAGCCGTGCATGGCCCAGCTTGAGCGTATTGACCGGCTCCAGGTTCTTGCCCGTGGCGCCCTTGCGCAGAATGCCGTGGCAGCCGGCACAACGCTCGAAATAAATCTTGGAAGCGGATGCCTTCTGCTCCGCCGTCAGCGTAGGCTCTTCAGCAGCAGACGCAACATTGAAAACACCAGCGACCGACATGGCAAGCACCGATGCAGCGAAATACGGCTTCTTCATTTGACACCTCCTTTAAGATTTATTTAAGTCCATGAACACCACAGGGTCAAAAACCCTATGGGCGCATCATGTTCCAAGGAAACGGAGCGAACCTTGATGCACGTCAAGTTTTTTCGACTTCAGATGCTATTGATCCGGAACGAATTATCCATGAACTTTAAGGCATGAATCATGTCAGATT
>CAYLMA010000036.1:0-33783 GCA_964384915.1 uncultured Sulfuricella sp.
CATGAACCAGCGCATTTTCGAGCACCTCGCCGAGCGCTTCCAGATGTCCACCGGCGTGGACGTGCGCGGCGACCAGAAGGCCGCCGCGCGCCTCATCGAAGCCGCCGAAAACGCCAAGATCGAGCTCAGCACCAGCGTCACCACCCACCTCAGCCTGCCCTACCTCGCCGCCGTCAACGGCGAGCCGCGCCACCTCGAACTGGACCTCAACCGCACCGAACTGGAGCGCTTGGTGCGCCCGGTCATCGAGCGCTGCCGCGCCCCGGTGGAGCAGGCCCTGCATGACGCGGGAATCAGCCCGAAAGAGGTGGACCGGGTGGTGTTCGTCGGCGGCCCGACGCGCATGCCGGTGGTGCGCGCCTTTTTCGAGGAGCTGTTCGGGCGCAAGGCCGAGATGGGCGTGGACCCGATGGAATGCGTCGCCGCCGGCGCCGCGGTCCAGGCCGGGGTGCTGGCGGGCGAGGTGGGCGGCATCGTGCTGGTGGACGTCACGCCGCTCACCCTGGGTGTGGAAACGCTGGGCGGCATCGCCACCTCGCTGATCGCGCGCAACACCCCGATCCCGGTCAAGCGCACGGAGACCTTCACCACCGCCGCCGACATGCAGACCAGCGTCACCATCCACGTTTTCCAGGGCGAACGCCCGATGGCGGGCGACAACACCAGCCTGGGCGAATTCAACCTGGACGGCCTGCCGCCTGCGCCGCGCGGCATCCCCAAGATCGAGGTCACCTTCGACATCGACTCCAACGGCATCCTCAGCGTTTCCGCCAGGGACACGGCGAGCGGCAAATCCCAGTCCATCAGCATCACCGGATCGGCCCGCCTTTCGGAAGATGCCAAGAAACGCATGGTGGAAGACGCGGAAAAATACGCCGAGGCCGACAAGAAGCGGCGCGAGGATGCGGAAAAACTCAATACTGCGGACGCCACCTGCTACGAAGCGGAAAAGATGCTCGCCAACTTCGGCGACAAGCTCACTGACGAGCTGAAGAAACGCATCGAGGCCGCCCTGCGCGAGACCAAGGAAGCCCTCTTCAAGAAAGACGCCCCTCTCGCCACGGAGCGGGCGGAAGCGCTGAAAAAAATCATCCAGGAAGCCGGCGCGGTCATCTACACCCAGTCGGGGCAAGAAGCGAAAGGCAAGCCTTACTCCGAAACCCGCTGGGAAGGCCCTGAGCCTCCGCCCAACGTCGGGGCGCCGGGCGGGGAAGCACGCCCCAGCGGGGCTGGTCCGCGCGGCAAGGTAGTGGATGCCGAGTACAAGGAGAACCGTTAACCCCTGAGATGCATTCACCACGGGGCACACGGGGCACACGGGGAAAACGATTTAATTTGATTACCCGGCTTGTGCTTGAACGGAACCATAAAGTTTATTGTTCTTACCCCGTGCTCCCCGTGTGCCCCATGGTTAACTTGTTTTTTGCTAATCCAGGAGCGCCATCATTCCAGAAACCACGCAGCGCGATTACTACGAGGTGCTTGGCGTCGCCAAGGACGCCGACCAGAAGGCGATCAAGGACGCCTTCCGAAGCCTCGCCCTGAAATACCACCCCGACCGCAACAAGGAGCCAGGCGCCGAGGAGCGCTTCAAGGAAATCGCCGAAGCCTATGCCGTCCTCTCCGATCCGAAAAAACGCCAGGAATATGACAGCCGTGGCTTTGCCGGGGTGGCCGGATTCAGCCGCGAGGATCTGTTCGGCGGCATCAATTTCGAGGATATTTTCGGCGGGCTCAATTTCGATTTCGGCGGCGGCAGCCCGTTCGAAGGGTTTTTCCACCGCCGCCGCACGGGTCCGCGGCGGGGAGAGAACATCGAAATGGAAGTGTTTGCCTCCCTGGAACGGATCGCCACTGGGGGCGAGGAGAAAATCCGCCTCAACCGACCGGCCAGTTGCCCTGCCTGCCACGGCACGGGCGCCAAGGCCGGCACCGCGCCGCTCAAGTGCAAGACCTGCGACGGCACAGGCCGACTGACGCGCAGCCGGCGGGACGACAAGGAACACGTCCTGATCCAGCAGATCACCGTCTGCCCCGATTGCCACGGCCAAGGCAACACCATCGAGCACCCCTGCCCGGAATGCCATGGCCGGGGTGAAGTGGCGCTGGAAGAATCGCTGACGGTAAAAATCCCGCAAGGCGCCGACGAAGGCATGGCGCTGCGCATTCCCGGCAAGGGCATGCCGAGTCCAGAAGCAGGCGGCAGCGCCGGGGATTTGTTCGTGGTCGTTTATTCCCGGCGCGACCCGCGCTTCGAGCGCGCCGGCTCAGACCTGCTGCGGCTGGAAACCATCGCGCTCACCGACGCCGTGCTCGGCGCAACGCTGGACGTGCCGACCCTGGACGGCTCGGTCAGCGTGACCGTGCCGCCAGGCACTCAGCCGGATGCGGTGCTGCGGGTGAAAGGAAAGGGCTTGCCGGCATTCGGCGGCGCGCATCACGGCGATCTCTACCTGCGCATCGGGGTACGGGTGCCGGAGCGCCTGTCCCGCCAGGAGCGCGAGTTGTATGAGCAGTTGCGCGCGCTTGGCGGCAAGGCGCATTAGGACTTAAAACAGGAAGCTTACAGACCTATTTTGTGCGCCTCGATGCCGTGCTCACCGACGCGCCCCATGAGCACCTGCGCAGTTACAACATCCGGGTCGTAAGCAACTTCCATCATGTGGGGATGATTCGGACTGAAATGGGCAGACATCACGCCGTCCATGTCGCCCAGTTCAGATTCCAGACGGGCGCGCTCATTCAGAGGAAGATCGGGTTTCAGGTGAATCAGAAAATCCACGATGCTCATGATTGTTCTCCTTGGCTCAAGGCATGAATCAGTCGATGGCCGCAAGCTTCAGCTGCCGCATTGTCTATCCGGCGTTCATGGCAATATATCTGCAAGCCCATGCACGTAGTCGTTTGAACGCCACTTGACGAATCAAGTTCCCCTGCCAGGCAGACCACGGATCAAATGCCTTCATCACCGGCGTACCAGAAGACCGGCGAATCCGAATTCCGCCCCGGCCCAGTGTTTACCCACATCCTGCTCAACGACGAGATCCATCACGGCGGGTTACCTGCTGCCGGAGGGAGTCGGGGCAGACGAATTCAGCGGGCTGCGCGAATACTTCGCCCAGTTGTGCGCCCTACGCGGCGACCTGGGCCCGGAGCTTGGAAATTTGACCGGCCTGTTCGAGGATGTGCGCTACGGTGCGAGTCCGCCCGATGCGGCCAGCCTGGAAGTCATGCGCAGGCTGTATCGGCAGATTTACCGGGAAGCATGGTAAACACGTAGCAGCGCAACGGCCATAAAAAAGGGCACCGAAGCGCCTTTTCATGTTTGGGTAGGGGTTCCTTAGTTGCTTGCCTGCATTTGTTCAGGCAACGCACACAATTCAACTAGCCGCCTTTGGCAGACAACGCCCTTGTTCTCAATAGGCGCGGCGGCGGGGTGCAGGAGCGCCACGGCCTTCAATGTGGCGGAAAGTGATCCGTCCATTGCTGATGTCGTAAGGTGAAAGTTCGATGGTGATCTTGTCGCCCGCGATAATGCGAATATGGTTCTTGCGCATCTTGCCGGCTGTATAGGCGACCAGTTTATGGCCATTTTCGAGCGTAACGCGAAAACGCGAATCAGGCAGCACTTCGTCTACCACGCCATTCATTTCAATAAGTTCTTCTTTCGCCAAGTTTATGTCTCCAGAGAAAGGCAGGAATGAAAAAAGCCCGGGATGCCGGGCTCTTTCCGGTGAGATTGAAGTCTCAATCCCAAGAGCGCTGATAATTTATTCAGCAGCACGAATATTTGAGGCTTGCGGTCCCTTAGGGCCTGTCGTGGCATCGAAGCTCACGCGCTGATTTTCCTGCAGGGTCTTGAAACCTTGCCCCTGGATTGCCGAAAAATGCACGAAAAGATCGTCGCCGCCACCATCAGGGGTAACGAATCCAAAGCCTTTTGCATCGTTGAACCATTTGACTGTACCTGTTGCCATGTCTTGATATCCTTAAAAACGTAAAATAAAAAAAGGGAAATGCCCTTAAAAGGCGAAGACCAAGACAGCGGGATGATGAAGGAGAAATACCTGAGAATTCAGGGTACTGAATCAAACAACAACGACACGACTTGAAGATCGCAGACGCATACTATGCACCCATTTTCCCAATAACACAAATATAAATTCAATCATCCGGTTTTCAGCCCAAAGAAAAGGGCGCCGCAGCGCCCTTTTTCAATGCTGCATGCGAATTACAAGGCCACCCACAGCTCGTTCAGGCGCCGCACGAAAGTCGCCGGGTCTTCCAGTTGACCGCCTTCGGCCAGCAAGGCCTGGTCGAACAGGATGTGGCTCCAGTCGCCGAATTTCTCGCTGTCGGCCTGGCCCTTCAGGCGCTGCACCAGCGCGTGCTTGGGGTTGATTTCCAGGATGGGCTTGGACATCGGCACGTTCTGGCCGGCAGCCTTGAGGAGGCGCTCCAGGTTGCCGCTCATGTCAGGCTCGCCCGCCACCAGACAGGCCGGCGATGAGGTGAGGTGAGGTGAGGCGATGCGTAACACGCACTTCCTTGACCTTGTCGGCCAGAGCTTCCTTGATCTTCCCGGCCAGATCCTTGAAGGCATCGGCTTCCTGCTCCTGTTCCTTCTTCTCTTCCTCGCCGGCCAGCTTGTCGAGATCGAGATCGCCCTTGTCCACGTAAAGAAGAACGAAGCACTACACTAGATGTATCTCCACCGTCGCATGGACGATTTCCCCATGCTCTGCCAGTTGCTCGCGAACACGATTCGCGGTCAGCGTGTTGTCATGAGTGACGACGCTGATGGCGCAGGCATAGGCGCGCTTGCCGACACGCCAGACATGCAGGTCGGTGATGCGGGTTTGCCCGGCGCCGGGTTCGGCTTCGATGGCGGCACGAATTTCCTCAACCACCGGATGATCCATTTCACGGTCAAGCAGCACCTTGCCGGTTTGGGCAATGAGATTCTTTGCCCAGACGGCCACCAGTATGGCGCCCACAATTCCCATGGCGGGATCAAGCCAAGACCAGCCATAGAGCCAGCCGCCAGCCAGTGCAACAATCGCCAGAACCGAAGTGGCGGCATCGGCGATGACGTGCACGTAGGCGGATTTCAAATTCAAGTCATGGTGATGGTCGTGGCGGTCATCGTGCGTGTGTCCGCCGTGATGGTCATGCGCGCCGTTCAGAATCATCGCGCACAAGATGTTGACCAACAGGCCGACGATGGCGATGACTATCGCTTCTTGATAGTGAATAGGCTGGGGCGAGAATATCCGCTCGACCGATCCAAACACCATCAAAGCCGCAATCCCCAGCAGGAAAATGGCGCTCGCAAAGCCGCCGAGAATTTCTATCTTCCAGGTTCCAAAAGCAAAACGGGGATCATGGGCGTAGCGGCGCGCGGCTGCATAGGCAAATGCGGAGAGACCGATGGCGATGGCGTGCGAACTCATGTGCCAGCCATCGGCGAGCAATGCCATGGAGTTGAACCACCAGCCAGCGGCGATTTCCACCACCATCATGGCGGCGGTGATCCACATGACGGCGCGGGTGCCTCGTTCCGCTACGTGGTTGCCTTCGTCGAAGACGTGATCGTGCGTCCACGCGGACAGGTCTTGGGTGTTCATGGTTTGCCGCCTTACAGGTATTTGGTGATTTCCTTGAACTCGCGGATGGCGTCATCCGCCGCGAGGATTCCCTCGCGCACGGTATGTTCAAGGCAATGGTCGATATGGTCGTGCACCAGGACTTTCTTGGCGTTGGTTATGGCTTTCTCGACGGCTTGCAGTTGCTGGGCAATCTCCAGGCAACCTCGCCCTTCTTCCAGCATGGTGACGATGCTTTTGAGATGGCCTTGGGCGCGCTTCAGGCGTTTGAGAATGTCGGGGTGGGCTGTATGTGTTGTCATAGTACGCACATCCTATCCCCCTCCATAGGATATTGCAAATGCTGTTTGATGGTGCTAAAGTGCGCCTGTCTTTATTTACGGAGCTTTACCTGTGGACAGTCCCAGTAGTCGATCTTGCATCGGCCACAAACTGGCAAGGTAACAGTAGGCCCATCTTCTACTGCTACCCTGCCGCATTTGGCGGGTAGCAGCATAGCAACAGCCGGTTCTCGGCTGCTCCATCTGCTTCCCATTTGATCTGTTGTAGGTCGCCCTGGCGACCAAGATTTTGTCTGGTGCAACAATGCACCGACAGGAGGAAGTATGCGTTTTGAATTCAGAAAACCGCGCGCTCTGGCGCTTATTCACGTAGTGGCTTTGGCCGGCACGGTGCTGCCCATCGTTTGCAATGCCGATACGCCAGTTGTCGAGGATACGTCAGCACGAGCACAAATCACCTACAACTGGCAGAAGCATCCGGCCTATACGGCCGCCTACTCCGGGCCGAACAGCGTTATCGACGGTGCCGAAAAAATGTACACGCTCACCGCAACGGCGTTCCTGGGTTTTCGACCTTGGCAGGGAGGGGAAGTCTATTTCAATCCCGAGATGGCGCTGGGCGTGCCGTTTTCCACCAATCTGGTTGGCCTCGGCGGCTTCACCAACGGCGAGATCACTCGCGCTGCGGGGACCAGCCCCACGATCTACCGCCAACGGCTATTTCTGCGCCAAACCTGGAACAACGGCGGTGGCAGCGAACATGTCGAATCCGGCCTCAACCAGCTTTCCGGCTCGGTTGACAAGAATCGCTTCGTCTTGACCTTCGGGAACTTTTCCACCCTCGATGTCTTCGACCCGAACACCTACGCCAAAGACCCCCGCACCCAGTTCATGAACTGGGGCAATTGGACTTATGCCGCCTACGACTACGCCGCCGATGCGCGTGGCTTCGGCTGGGGTTTCGCGGCGGAGTGGTATCGGGACGATTGGGTGCTGCGCTTCGGCCGCATGACCGGACCAAAGGAACCCAACGGCCTCCCCATTGATTACGCCATCGGCAAGCACTATGGCGACCAGATCGAAGTCGAACATGCCCACACGCTGGCAGATCAGCCCGGCAAGGTGCGCGTGCTGGCTTGGCGCAACCGTGCCCGCCTTGCCAGTTTTAAGGATGCGCTCGATTGGCTCAATGCGCATCCGGGGCAGTATTCCGATCCGACCGCACTCTTCGAGGCCCGCAACACCGAGAAGATCAAGTACGGCATCGGCATCAACGTCGAGCAGGCGATAAACGGCCAGGCAGGCTTATTCCTGCGCGCAATGAATACCGACGGACGCACGGAAACCCATGCTTTCACCGAGGTCGATGGTTCTCTTTCCACTGGCATTGTCATGAGGGGCGTCTCCTGGGGCCGCGCCGAGGACACAGTTGGCATCTCTTTCGCCCGCAACACGCTTTCCGACGACCGCCGCCGCTTCCTCGAAGCAGGAGGAATCTCGTACTTCATCGGCGATGGCGCGCTGAACTATCGCCCGGAAACGATCTTCGAGAGCTATTACAACTTCGCCGCCAGCAAGCGCGTTTGGCTGACGGCTGACTACCAGCGCATCCAGAACCCTGCCTACAACGCGGATCGGGGGCCGATGAACGTCTACGCTTTCCGTTTCCACGCTGAATTCTGATTAATGAGGAGGTGGCACCATGAAACCAACCATCCTGAAAGAAATTTTCGCGGGCTTCGTTCGCACCCGAGCCATCGGCCGCCACTTCCGCCGTCTCGTCACGCTTGACAGCCTGACCAGAACCGGCGCCAGTCGCGAGGTGCCGCCATCCCTGTCCCAGGCGCTGGCCGCTGCCGCCAAGAGCGACCCCGATTCACTGTTCAAACAACTTGATTCCCATCCCCACGGCCTGAGCGAGGCCCAAGCCGACGCCGCCCGTGCGCGCTTCGGACTGAACGAGGTTGAGCAGGAGAAACCGTTGCCTTGGTGGCTGCACCTCTGGCACTGCTATAAGACCCCATTCGACCTGTTGCTGACTCTGTTGGCAGCGATCTCCTATATCACCGAGGACATGAAGGCGACCATCGTCATCGGCTCCATGGTGGTGCTCTCGGTGATGATCCGTTTCTGGCAGGAGCGCAAATCCAACCGCGCCGCCGACCAGTTGAAGGCGCTGGTAAGCAACACTGCCACCGTCATTCGGCACGATCCTGCCGAGGACGCGGCGGATGACGCACGGCGCTATTTCAATGTCCAACTGCACCCGAAGGAGCCGCGCAAGACGGAGGTGCCGATCAAGCTGCTTGTCCCAGGCGATCTGGTGGTGCTGTCCGCCGGCGACATGATTCCTGCCGACTGCCGCGTGCTCTCGGCCAAGGATTTGTTCGTGAGCCAGGCGGCGATGACGGGAGAGTCGCTGCCGGTGGAGAAATTCGTCCGTCAACGGAACGCCGACACAGTAAATATCCTGGAACTGGAGAACATCCTGTTCATGGGCACCAACGTCGTTTCCGGCACGTCCATGGCGATGGTGGTCACAACCGGCAATCGGACCTACTTCGGTGCGCTGGCGCAGCGTGTTACCACCACCGATAGAACACCCACGCAGTTCCAGGCTGGCGTCAATAAGGTGGCTTGGCTGCTGATCCGCTTTATGTTCGTGATGACACCGCTGGTGCTCTTCATCAACGGCTTCACCAAGGGCGACTGGACGGAGGCATTCCTGTTCGCGATGTCCGTCGCTGTCGGGCTGACCCCGGAAATGCTGCCGATGATCGTCACTTCAACTTTGGCCAAGGGCGCCGTAATCCTGTCGCGCCAGAAAGTGATCGTCAAACGCTTGGACGCTATCCAAAATTTCGGCGCTATGGATGTCCTATGCACCGACAAGACGGGGACGCTGACCCAGGACAAAATTTTTCTAGCGCACCATACCGACGTTTGGGGCGTCGAATCCGATGATGTGCTGGAATCCGCCTACCTCAACAGCTATTACCAGACTGGCCTGAAGAACCTGCTGGATGTGGCGGTGCTGGAACATGTCGAGGTGCACAGTGAACTCAACCCCGCGGTTAACTTTCGCAAGGTGGACGAAATCCCCTTCGATTTTCAGCGCCGCCGCATGTCGGTGGTGGTGGCCGAGCACGCCGAGCATCATCTGCTCATCTGCAAGGGGGCCGTCGAAGAAATCCTCAGTGTCTGCGGCAAAGTACGCCATGGCGAGGTAGATGAGCAACTGACGCCGGAATTACTGGCTCGTATTTGCGCCGTCACCACAGCACTCAACGAGGACGGCTTGCGCGTTGTGGCGGTGGCCTCCAAGGAAATGCCGCCGACCCAGGAGGCTTATGGCGTTGCCGACGAATCCGGGCTGACCCTGATCGGTTATGTCGCCTTTCTCGACCCGCCCAAGGAGTCCGCCGAACCGGCGCTCAAGGCTTTGGCCGCGCATGGCGTCACGGTGAAGGTGTTGACTGGCGACAACGAACTGGTGACCGCAAAAATTTGCCGGGAGGTGGGGCTGGACGCCGGCACCGTGCTACTCGGCTCCAACGTGGAACGGATGAACGACGCCGAGCTTTCCTTGGCCGTGGAAACCCACAACATCTTCGCCAAACTGACGCCGTCCCACAAGGAACGCATCGTCCGGCTTCTCAAGGCCAACGGCCATGTGGTGGGCTTCATGGGTGACGGCATCAACGATGCCCCGGCGCTAAGAGCCGCCGATATTGGAATTTCGGTGGACACGGCGGTGGATATTGCCAAGGAAGCAGCCGACATCATCCTGCTCGAAAAGAGCCTCATGGTATTGGAAGAGGGCGTAATCGAGGGCCGCAAGACCTTCGCCAACATGCTCAAATACATCAAAATGACTGCTAGCTCCAACTTCGGCAACGTGTTCTCGGTGCTGGTGGCGGGTGCATTCATCCCCTTCCTGCCTATGTTGCCGATGCACTTGCTGGTACAGAACCTGCTCTACGACATTTCCCAGATCGCGATCCCGTTCGACAATGTGGACGAGGAACTCGTGAAGAAACCTCAACGGTGGAACCCAAGCGAGATTGGCCGTTTCATGCTGTTCTTCGGCCCGGTCAGCTCGGTCTTCGACATCACCACTTATTGCGTCATGTGGTTCGTTTTCGGGGCCGACTCGCCCGAACACCAGACGTTGTTCCAATCTGGCTGGTTCATTGAGGGGCTGATGACCCAAACACTGGTCGTGCATATGATCCGCACCCAGAAAATCCCCTTCATCGAGAGTCGCCCGGGCACCACCTTACTGGCGATGACCTGCCTGATTATGGCTATCGGCATATTCATTCCGATGGGTCCGTTAGCTCACTACTTCAAGCTACAGGCGCTGCCACTTGGTTATTTCCCTATCCTGGCGGCAATCCTGGCCGGGTACATGGTGCTGACACAAACCATGAAACGTTATTACACCCGCCGCTTTGGTTGGCAGTAGGGCCGGAATATCAATCCGGCTTCTCCGGCTGGTGCCTCACCTCGTTTTTAGCGAAGTACTCGGCCCGAGGGCCGCAAGGCGTTGAGAAGAAACACACTGCGAGTGTGCTACTGCGGCGATGTGGAATATCGCGCTGGCGAAGGCCGATTTGCCATTGGAGCATCCCTGTCCAAGTGTTGGCGTGGCCTTGAGTCAGGGGCAAGACTACTGTGAGGAGCAATACCGCCAGCGGGGCAACGCAGTGCCGCTGCATGTAAACTTGCACTCGGCGGAGTATTATCTCGATAGAGATGTCGCACTTAAAGCGCGAGGGTCTGAAAGTTGAGGCATATGAAAAAGGGCGCCGCAGCGCCCTTTTTCAATGCTGCATGCGAATTACAAGGCCACCCACAGCTCGTTCAGGCGCCGCACGAAAGTCGCCGGGTCTTCCAGTTGACCGCCTTCGGCCAGCAAGGCCTGGTCGAACAGGATGTGGCTCCAGTCGCCGAATTTCTCGCTGTCGGCCTGGCCCTTCAGGCGCTGCACCAGCGCGTGCTTGGGGTTGATTTCCAGGATGGGCTTGGACATCGGCACGTTCTGGCCGGCAGCCTTGAGGAGGCGCTCCAGGTTGCCGCTCATGTCATGCTCGCCCGCCACCAGGCAGGCCGGCGATGAGGTGAGGCGGTGCGTAACGCGCACTTCCCTGACCTTGTCGGCCAGGGCTTCCTTGATCTTCCCGGCCAGATCCTTGAAGGCGTCGGCTTCCTGCTCCTGCTCCTTCTTCTCTTCCTCGCCGGCCAGCTTGTCGAGGTCGAGGTCGCCCTTGGCCACGGATTGCAGCTTCTTGCCCTCGAACTCGGTGAGGTGGGAGATCATCCACTCGTCCACTCGGTCCGACAGCAGCAGCACTTCAACGCCCTTGGCGCGGAAGAATTCGAGATGCGGGCTGTTCCTGGCGGCGGCAAAGGTATCGGCGGTGACGTAGTAGATCTTGTCCTGGCCTTCCTTCATGCGGCCGAGATAGTCGGCCAGCGATGCGGTCTGCTCTTCCGTGTCACCATGCGTGGAAGCAAAGCGGATCAGCTTGGCGATGCGTTCCTTGTTGGCGAAATCCTCGCCCACGCCTTCCTTGATCACGCGGCCGAATTCCTTCCAGAAAGTCGCGTATTTTTCCGGCTGATTCTCGGCCAGGTCTTCCAGCATGCCCAGCACCTTCTTCACCGAACCGCCGCGGATCGCCTCGATGTCCTTGCTCTCCTGCAGGATCTCGCGCGACACGTTCAAGGGCAGGTTGCTGGAATCGATCACCCCGCGCACGAAGCGCAGGTAGTAAGGCATGAGCTGCTTGGCGTCGTCCATGATGAAGACGCGGCGCACGTAGAGCTTGATGCCATGGCGCTGCTCTCGGTCCCACAGGTCGAACGGGGCGCGCGCCGGGATGTAGAGCAGCTGGGTGTATTCCTGGCGGCCTTCCACCCTGGCATGGACATGGGCCAGCGGCGGCTCGAAGTCGTGCGCCACGTGCTTGTAGAACTCGTCGTACTGCTCCTGGGCGATCTCGCCCTTGGGGCGCGCCCACAGCGCTGACGCCTGGTTGACGGCTTCCTGCTCGTCCCGGGTCACGGTTTCCTTCTTCTCCTCGTCCCACTCTTCCTTGTTCATCATGATGGGCAGGGTGATGTGGTCGGAATACTTGCGGATGATGGATTTCAACTGCCAGCTCGACAGCAGTTCGTCCTCGCCCTCGCGCAGGTGCAGGGTCACCTCGGTGCCGCGGCCTGGCTTGTCCACGGTCTCCAGGGTGTAGTCGCCCTCGCCGGCCGATTCCCACTTCACGCCATGTTCGGCGGTGAGGCCGGCGCGGCGCGTGACCAGGGTCACCTTGTCGGCGACGATAAAGGCGGAATAGAAGCCCACGCCGAACTGGCCGATCAGGTGCGCGTCGCGCGCCTGGTCTCCGGTGAGGGATTCGAAGAACTGGCGCGTGCCGGACTTGGCGATGGTGCCGATGTGCTCGATCACTTCCTGGCGGTTCATGCCGATGCCGTTGTCGGAAATGGTGACGGTGCGCGCGGCCTTGTCGAAGCTCACGCGGATTTTCAGATCGGGATCGGTTTCCCACAGCGCGTCGTCGGACAGCGCCTCGAAGCGCAGCTTGTCCGACGCGTCGGAGGCGTTGGAAATCAGCTCGCGCAGGAAAATCTCCTTGTTGCTGTACAAGGAGTGAATCATCAATTTCAGCAGTTGCTTGACTTCGGCCTGAAAGCCCAGGGTTTCCTTATGTGCTTCAACGGTCATGGTGCTCGTTCTCCTTTGATGATAAAAACTGGAGACTAGATGGGAACGGATTAACCTCGTTTCAAGAGGGGTCGATAGCCTGCCCGTGCAACCATGCTTAGTTCGCCGGGCCTTCCTCCGGGCCGAAGCATTTCAGGTAGTCGCCGCATACCGCGCAGCTTGGGGCGCGGCAGGCATTGACACCGGAGCGGCCGCAGAGCTGCTTGTAGAAGAATTTCTTCCACTTCATGTTGCCGCTGTTGCGGGCAAACAGGACCGGAAAATGCTCCTCCAGCAAGGCGGACAGGATTTGCCGGCTGGACAGGCCCATGTCCTGGTAGAGGTGGTCGTTGCCCATGCAGGCGGTGGCGATGGCGAACGCCAGCCACTCCGACTCCTTGTCCGGGCGGGCGCGATGCTCCAGCAGGAGATCGAGCAGGTCGCCGAACTCTTCGCCACGCAGGGCCTCGCAGCCTGGAGCCGCCCCGCTCGGCAGCGCCATGCCGGCATTCTGCAGAGCGCCCGGGAAATAGCTTTCCATCAGCCCCTCGAAGTGCTCTTCCGCCAGGCCCAGCATATCCGGCGTATCCAGGCACTTTTTGCCGCGCGAGTTGTGAATCACCCCGGCGAATGCCTGGGTCAGGTGGTCGGCCGGGTTTCTGGCATGCGCCATCAGCCATTCGTAGCTCAGGATTTCCATTTAACCTAGACTCCTCTGTTGGACGGGGTGGAGTGCGCGGTTATGGGAGTGCAGGGCAAGGCGCGACGACGCGGAATGGTTGTCCCATTCCAAGGAGTTGCAACGCCGCCATGCGCTGCCAGAACCGTGCAATTCACCTCGTAACGGAGACACCAAACGGGCGAATCCGAGGGTTGTGAAGAAATGAATTATGTTCATTACGTTATGTGTTCCATGGAGTGATCAACTGAGGAATCTAGGTTTAATCCTCCGTTTCAGGCCGCCATGGACTCGTGGGTGTAACATTTCTTGGGGCAGATCCTGGCGCAGGCCTCGCAGCCGACACAGTTGGTTTCATTGGCGACGGTCATGACCTTCTTCTCGTACTCGTCGTCCTCGTCCGCATCCACGGCGATCAGCCCGCCCTCGTCGTCCATGCCCATCAGTTGCAGCACGTCGCGGCCGCATACCTTGAAGCAGCGGCCGCAGCCGATGCACTTCTCCTTGTTGATTTCCTTGACGAACCTGGGAATCCAGCTGCGCCCGTCCGGCATCACCACGCTTGCAAATGACATGACTGCCTCCCTTTTACTTGAGTCTGGCGCGCGCCTCGGCCAGCGCCTGGTAGGCGGCGAAGGTACGCTCAGCCACCTCGGGTATTTTTTCCCATCCGATGGGCAGATCCTCGGACAGGTCGTGCAGGTCCATCTTGAGCTGGGTGGCCTGGGCGTTGAGCTTTTTCACCTGAGCCTTGAGCTCTTCCATATCATCCATTTCTTCCTCCATTCAAGCGTCATTGCGAGGAGCGAAGCGACGAAGCAATCTGCAATTTCCCGAAAAGCGAGATTGCTTCGCTACGCTCGCAATGACTGATCCAGCCTCAACTGTAATTCGCCACATCAGGAAACTTCTTCACCATCTCCACCCCGCCCGCGACCAGCTTGCCGCCTTCTTCGGCCAGTTTTGCCAGCGTGAGGAAGCCGAAACGGTGCACGTCGCGCAACTGCTTGTTGACCGCCACCAGGCGCCCTGCCAGCAGCACCATGCGGCCGAAGCCCTCGTGCGACATCTTCATCATCGGCGACACCATCACCCCGGTCTGGCGCTCGATGGCGAGCCCCACCGCGTTGTAGAACAGTTCCAGGCGCCACAGCGTTTCCGGGTCGGGATCGCCGATGATGGGAATCTCCTTGCGCTTCTCCTTGTCGATCACGTAGGGCTCCAGCAATTCCTCGTCGGATTTGCCCTCCCACGCGCCGTAGGCATCCTGTGCGCGCCACTGCTTGACCAGCTCCACCAGGAAAGGCGATGACCCGACATCAAATTTCTCCATTACCTCAGACATGGCATTCAACCTCCTCATCGCTATCGAAATCCAGCTTGCGTTCCTGCCCTTTCATCATGACCTTGCGCAGCCAGGGCGGCGGCGTGCCCTGCAACACCTTTTGCAGCTTGTCGAGAATGGCGCCGATCGCTTCCGGCTCCGGCACCTTGACCGGGTGCACCCGCGCATTGACCACCTTGGCCGCCGCCGAGCCGCCGATGGCCGCCACGTAGAGGATGGCGCAGTCGCGCACCGCGTCGATCTTGGGCGCCAGCTTGTCCTCGTTGCCGTCCTCCTTGAGCTCGCCTTCGAACTGGATGGCTTCCAGGAACTGGTAGCCATCGGGCGAAATCTCGTAAATCGCGAGGTTCTTGGCCCAGCCGAAGTGGGCATCGACATGTTTCATGTCCTGGGTGGTGAAAGCGACTTTCATCGGGTGCGCTCCTGGTTTGCGGTTAGTGATGAGTTTCAGCTTGCGCATGTTCGTTCTCCGGCGGCAAGGGCCAGGAATCGGGCTGGTTCTGGTGCAGGTTGGCGAGAAAGATATTGCCGATTTCGAACACCAGCTCGCGCGTGCCGCGATAGCCCACGGACAGCTTGTGCGCCGCGCCGAGGAGGTCGAACATCGGGATGCCCATGCGCAGGAAGGGGATGCCGAGCCGCTCGGCGGCCTGCCGCCCGTGGGAATGGGTGATCAGCAGGTCGCAGCCGGCTGCGCGCCGCTCCAGGTCCTCCAGGTCGCCGATCAGGACTTCTTCCGCCGCCATGCGCTCCAGCAGCACGGAGTGGGTGGTGGTCACCGCCGCTTCGATCTCGCAGCCCATTTCCGTCAACAGAGAGCCGACCTGCCACAGCAGGTCCGGTTCGGCGCCGATGGCCACCTTCTTGCCGCCGCAGAAGAAATGCGCGTCGAGCATCGCGTCCACCAGTTGGCTGCGCTGGCGGCGGTATTTGAGCGGGATTTCGTCCTTGCTCAGTTCGGACAGGAATTGCAGGAATTCGTCGTTGGCTTCGAGGCCGGTAAGCCGGTCGAACAGCCGGAAGGGCACGCCGGTCTGCTCCTGCAAGGTCTCGGCGGCCGGGCGCATCTGCTCGCCGATGGCGATGGTGACGGCGGAACCGCCCATCGTCTTGATCTTTTCCACGCTGGCGCCGCCCAGCGTGGTGGGCAGGAAGGTTTCCGGGATATGGCCGTCGAGCGAGCCGGACAGGTCCGGCGCGACGATGGGATAGAGCCCGAAGGACTCGATGATGTCGCGGATTTCCTCGATGTCGGCCACGGTCAGGTGGCAGCCGGGCAGCACGTTGACCTGCCAGGCGGTGCGCGGACGCGGCTCGCACAGGGTTGCCACGATGCGCGCCGCCGCCTTGCCCCAGCCGTCCTGGAACGCGCCCTGGTAATCGGGGGTGGAAACGTAAACCAGCGCGGTGCCGTCCAATTCCGGGTGGCGCTTCCTAATCAATTTCAGATAGCCGTCCACGTCGTCGCCCTTGGTTTCGGTCAGACCGGTGGAGCAGATGCCGATCACCTCCGGATTGGCGCGCTTCTTGATGTTCACGATCGCCTGTTCCAGGTTGTCCAGCCCGCCCAGGATGGTGGTGACCTCGTTCATGGCCGTGGTCTGGAGCGGAATGGTCTCGCGGAAATGGCGCACGAACAGCACCAGGCCGAAGGCGGTGCAGCCCTGCGAGCCGTGCATCAGCGGCAGGCACTTGTCCAGGCCGAGAAAGGCCAGCGCCGCGCCGATCGGCGCGCTCATCTTGAGCGGGTTGACCGCGCAGGCTTTCTTGCTGTGGGTTACGGTTGCCATATAATGCTCCTGTATTAACGTAGCCCAACGCGAATCGTCGCAAATGTTGGGCTTCGGCCGTGGGCCTCAGCGCCAACCTACATCTCCGTTTCCTGACATTCCCACGGCGCTGGGCGCCTTACCTGTTCCCAGACCGGGTTATAGAGCAGCCGGTCGATCTGCTTCATCAGCTCCACCATGCCTTCGTAGCCGGCATAGGCGTGGTGGCGTTCCTGGTTGATGTCCATCCACGGGGTCTTGGCCTTGAGCGCGACGAACTGGGAGCGGCCGCCGGAGAGCATGATGTCGGCCTCGGAATTCTTGAGGATGCGGTACATCTCGCGCGGCGGCAGGTCGTCGAACATGTGCGATTCGCCGCCCATGATTTCCTTGATGCGCGCCTTGTCTTCCCTGGTCGATTTCTTGGTGCTGGTGCCCATCACCTCGATGCCGATTTCCTGTAGCGCCGACACCACCGACCAGGATTTGACCCCGCCGGTGATGAGCAGCACGCGCTTGCCGGAAAGCCGCGCCCGGTAAGGCTCGATGCGCGCCCAGGCGCGCGCTTCTTCCCTGGCGATCAGGGATTCCGTGCGTGCCAGCAACTCTTGCGGCGCACCCTGCTGGACCAGCAGCCTGGCGATGTTCCTGAGGGATTCCGAGGTGTCGGAAATGCCATAGAAAGAACCCTCGAAATAAGGGATGCCATAGCGTTCCTCCATCTTGCGGGCGACGTTGATCAGGGCGCGGGAGCACACCATCATCGCCGCCCTGGCGCGATGGGAGCGGGCCACGTCCGCGTAGCGCGCGTCGCCGGAAATGTTGGCCAGCACGCGGATGCCGAGCGCATCGAAGAGCGGTTTCACCTGCCACAATTCGCCGGCCAGGTTGTATTCGCCGTAGATGTTGATGTCGTAGGGCGTGGTGAATTCGGGCTCCTCGGTGCCGACCACGTAGTCCAGCAGCGCCTCGCCGCCCAGCTTGTTGCCCAGGTTCTTGCCGCCGGCGAAGCCCGGCGCGTTGACCGGGATCACCGGCTTGGCGAATTTGGCGCTGGCGGCCTTGCACACCGCCTCGATGTCGTCGCCTATCATCGCGGTGACGCAGGTCTGGTAGACGAATACCGCGGGCGGGTCGTATTTTTCGATGATTTCGCGGATCGCCCGGAACAGGCGCTTTTCCCCGCCGTAGACCACGTCGAGATCGCCGATGTCGGTGGTGAAGCCGGTGCGGTAGAGTTTTGGGCCGCTCGACGCGGCATGGCGGTTGTCCCAGGAATTGCCCTCGCAGGCGATAGGACCGTGCACCAGGTGCGCCACGTCGACGATGGGCTGCAGCGCGATCTTCGCGCCGTCGAAGGCGCAACCGCCCGCCGCCGCGCCAGGCGTGAGCTGCTTGGCGCAGCCCTTCTTGCGCTCCTGGTCCGATTTGCCCTGGTTGACGTTGCACGCGGGCTCGTCGAACACCGCCTCGACCTTGCTGCTTAGTGCGCTCATGGCGAACATCCCGACAAAAGTTTCTCTTGCCGTGATCCTTGCAAATCCCGTGCCACGTCGCGCAACTGGTGCGGAAAGCTTGTCAATGCTGGGTTTTGTAATTCTGTACCAGGGTTTGCCT
This sequence comes from uncultured Sulfuricella sp., assembly GCA_964384915.1. Classification (GTDB taxonomy): domain Bacteria; phylum Pseudomonadota; class Gammaproteobacteria; order Burkholderiales; family Sulfuricellaceae; genus Sulfurimicrobium. The sequence goes on from CAYLMA010000036.1 coordinate 18,022, forward strand.
GATGTGTTTGTCGTGTTTGCGACAAACACAGACAAAGCGCCTGCGAGCCATGCTTGCCAGCGCCATGCCAGAGTATATACTTATGTAAACACTCGATAGGAGCACGCCATGCTGCACACCAAGGTATTCAAAAGCGGGAATTCCCAGGCGGTGCGCCTGCCCAAGGACTTCAATTTCGACGTAAGCGAAGTGGAAATTTTCCGCCGTGGTGATGAAATCGTGCTGCGCAAACCGCGCCAAGGCGGCAGCGAGGTATTCGAGGCGCTGGTGCGCATCGAACTGCCGGAGGACTTTCCCGACGACATCGCCGACGCCCCCGCCGAAACGCGCGAGGGGCTCTGATGCGCTACCTGCTCGACACCAACATCGTCATCTACACCATCAAGCGCCGCCCCCCGCAAGTGGCGGCACGATTCGCCGAGCGGCAGGCGGGCGAACTGTGCCTGTCTTCCATATCCTTGTCCGAACTGCTGTTCGGCGCGGCCAAAAGCCAGCAGCCCGCCAAGGCGCTGGAAGCCGTCTCCGCGATTGGCGAAGCGCTTGAAATTGTCCCTTTCGACAAAGCAGCCGCCCGCGCCTATGGCCCGCTACGCGCCGAACTGGAGCGCCAGGGCCGCTCCATCGGCGCGCTCGACATGCTGATCGCCGCCCATGCCCTGGCCCTGGACGCAACCCTGGTGACCCACAACGTGAACGAATTCAGCCGTGTGCCGGGTTTACGGGTGGAAGACTGGTGCGCGGAATTGCCCTGAACCTTTTCATTCTGGATTGCCCGCAACGATTGCGGCATCCGCAAAACTGCGCCAAATCTCCGACACTATCCGAGGCAATATTTGGTGGTAATTCTTATCATTCAGGATAGGGATTTGTAGCGCTCGAAGATCAACACGTAACTCATTGCGCAGTTCAGCACCAGCCACATAGATCAATAAAGTCACTCTGTCGTTCGCAAGGCGCTCGATCAGCCTATTGATATGGAACGAATTTTCCGTGAATGTAGGTCGGGCTTCAGCCCGACATGTCGGCCTAAAGGCCGACCTACAGTCCGGAATAAAATGTGCCGGATCAATAGCGCCACGCTACCGATGCGCACCGGTCACATCTGCCGGAACAAATGCGCATAACTGCGGCTCACCGCGACCTTCTCCGTCCGGTCGCGCAGGGTGAGCGCGGCTTTGCCCAGCATGTCGTGATGCGCGGAGACGATCTGGCGCACGTTGACCACGGTGCCGCGATGCACCTGCCAGAACTGCTGCGGATCGAGTTGCGCAAGCAGTTCCTTGAGCGGCGTGCGCAGCAACAGTTCTGCGTCGCGCGTCAGCAACAGCGTGTATTTGTCCGCGGACTGAAAGTAACAGGCGTCCTCCACCGCCACCATGCGTACCGTTTGGCCCGCTTGCGCGCGCAGCCAGCGCAAGGGTTCCGGCTTGGGCGGCGCGGCGAGCAGGCGTTGCAGGCGCGCCAGCAATTCATCCGGCGCCTCTGCGGCATGCCGTTTCAGCCGTTCCACACAGCGCGCCAGACGCTCGCCGGAGACCGGCTTGAGCAGATAGTCCACCGCCGCCTGTTCGAAGGCCTGCACCGCGTGGTCGTCGTAGGCGGTGACGAATACCACGCGACACCCGGTTGGCGCGGAACGTGCCGCATCCAGGCCGCTTTGCCCCGGCATGCGGATGTCGAGGAAGGCGAAGTCGGGCTTGATCTCCGCCAGTGCCGCAGCGGCCGCCACGCCGTCATGCACCACCGTTGCGATCTGCAATTCCGGCCACAGGCGCAGCAGCCTGCGTTGCAGGTCGTGCGCCAGGTGCCGTTCGTCGTCGGCGATGATGGCTTTCATCGCGGCAACTCCAGTGTCGCAGTCACACCACCCCCAGCAGCGCCTTGCAAGGTCAGGCGCCCGGCATCGCCGAACAGGCTCGCCAGGCGTGCGCGCACGTTCGCCAGCCCCATCCCCGCGCCATTGTTATCTTGCAGCCCCATGCCGCTGTCGCTGACCTCGACATGCAAGCTTGCGCGCTCTATGCGCGCGCGGATGCCGATCCCGCCGCCGCCCAGTTTCGGTTCGATGCCGTGGCGCACCGCATTTTCCACCAGCGGTTGCAGCAGCATCGGCGGGAAGGCCGAACGACGGGCATCTTCTGGCACCTGGATATGCCAGTTCAGGCGTTCGCCGAAACGGATTTTCATGATTTGCAGGTAATTTTCCAGCATGTCCAGCTCGTCTCCCAAGGTCGCGCTGTCGCTGCGCGCACGCGCCAGGGCCACGCGCAGCCAGTCGTTGAGGCGTTCCAGCAGTTGTTTCGCCAAGGCCGGATCGCTATCGATAAGGCTACCGACGTTGGCCAGGGTGTTGAACAGGAAATGCGGCTCGATCTGCGCTTGCAGCAGCTTGAGATGCGCCTCGATCGCGCGCTTTTCGCTTTCGCTCTTGATGAGCTGTTGTTGCTTCACTTCCGCCTCGATGCGCTCGGAAAGAAGCACCGCGACGACACCGATGAAACCGAAAAACAAACCGATCACCAAGGGCTGCCAGGCACGCGGATCGCCCCAACTGCCAAACCCGGTAAGGGAAAAAGCCAGCGAGGCACCTATCGCCACACTGATCGGAAGGGAGAGCGCCAGCGCTGCCACTCTCTTGATATCGCGTGGCATTTTCACAATGATAGAGAGATTGAGCAGCGCGATGGCCAGGCCGATGCATTGCGTAAAGACGAAGTTGTGCCGGAACGGGATGTCCGGCAGCAACATGCTCAACACGCCGGCGATGGCGGTGTTGAAAATGAACGTGGCGGCCAGATAGGACAGCATCTTTTTCATGGGCGGATTATCCGTGCGCGTTCACGGCAGCGCAATCTTCAATCCCAGCGTCACGCTGCGCTGGAGCAGGCTGGAGAACTCCTGGCGCGCGTTGCCCTGCGGCAGCACCGCCAGCAGGAAGGCGCTGATTTTGCTGCTGAGAACGGCTTCGCCATAGCCGGCGAGCTCGTTGCCGCCGCTGAGGTTGCGCGTTGCCATCAGGCGCCAATAGCCCTTGTCGTCCATCGGGTTGCTCTGCCACACCAGATGCAGATAATCGCGTCCCAACAGGCGCGGCGCCAGTCCCAGGGCCATGTCCGGCGAAGAGACGGCGCGCTGGAAATAGGCGTCCTCCTGTGCCTCAGTGTAGCCCTGGCCTTCGCGCAGATACTCGGCGGCGAGGGAGTTGCCGCCCTCGAAGGTGTAGGATACCCCCGCCAGGGCCGTGGCGCGGCGCGACGATGGCGCTTGCAAGGTGAACGGCTGCGCGGCGTCGGCTGCGGATTGCAGCGCCAGCGGCCGGGAGGAAGAGCCGAATTCGCCGTACAGCATCAGCGCGTCGCTCAGCGTAAGCTGCCCATGCGCGCCGTAGAAGGCGGGCAGGCCCGGCGCCTTGAGCGCGGCCAGGCCATAGGCCCAAGCGTCGCCGCGCCGGTCGAATTTCGCCAGCCAGCTATCGCGCCACGCATCCGGCTGCGCCGCGCCATGGCCGGAGCGCACGATGCGCGCCAGACTGGCGCTGCTTTGCATGTCCGGGGTCCAGGAAAGCTTCAGCGCATCCATGCCGGCCAGTTCGCGCATCGGGTCGCTGCGCCCGTTGTCGAAGTAGAATGGGCTGGAAGGCGAGCGGAACTGCGCCGGCCCCCAGTTCAACACCTCGCGCCCCGCCGCGACGTTCCAGCTCTCGGCAGCCCGCAGCCGGACTTGCCACTGGCTGAGATACGCTTCATCGCGCTGACCCGCGCCGGAGGCGTTGCGCGTCGAGACGATGGGGCGCGCCGTCAGCCGCAGGGTTTCATTCTCGGTCTTGAAGTTGAGGCGCAGTTCCACAACCTCGCTGCGTTGCGCCAGCCCGGCAAACCGGTTGTCTGGATTGAGGATGCTGTCGCCGCGCAAGGCGCTGCGGTTGGCGTATCCATAGAGTGTGCCGTCCCACGAAGCGCGCCATTCGGACTCGGTGGCCGAAGCAGTCGCCGAGCCGATGAACAGGAGCAAGGCGAAAAGCAAATATTCCCCAGCCCTCCTTCGTAAAATGATGGCTGGGGTCCATATCGTTTTCTTGGGCATTCCGCACGACCGCTCAACCCCTCCCGGCCTCCCCTTATCAGGGGAGGGGCCAGCGGCTTCCCCCCTGATAAGGGGGGACTGAGGGGGGTTGAGCCGCGGAGAAGGGCAGGCGGCCAAGACCACGTTCACTGCATCTGCCCCAGGTCGAATTCTGCAGCCGCGATCTTCTTCACCTTGACCGTGCCGAATTCCATGGTGGTTTCGGCGTCGATCAGCGCATCGCGGATAGTCATCCTGCTGACGAAGGGGATGCGCCTACCCTCGTGCTCGATGGTGTTGCCATATTCGAAGCGCGCGCTCTTGAGCAGTTTTCCGCTCAGCGAATAGAACTCCGCCTGGAGCCCCACCGCCCTCTTGACCGACACCCAGTAGCGGATGCGGTCGTAGGTGGCGCGCTTGTGCTTCGCGGCAAGATCGAGCACGTGGCAAGCCTCGCCGTCCAGCATCTCGGTTCCGTTCAGTTGAGCATCGTAATCGCCCGCGTAGTTGGTCGCGGCGATGTCGCCGTTGGAGGCCTGTCCGCTCATGCGCTGGCGCGGCGAGATGGGGATGGGCTTGGACAGGCCGGGGCGCGTGAGCCACATGTTGCGCTCCACCTGCAACAGCCTGGAGCCCTTGAAGCGCGCGGGTTCGAGCGTTTCCGCCAGGCTTGAGTCGTTTACCGCCTTGACCGATAGCCGTTGCGCTTCATCCACGCGCTCGCCGTCGCGCGACACCAGCCTGATCTCCCATGCGATACCACCCAGCCCGCCGCCGCGCGCCTGATCGGAATTTCTCAGGATGGTTTGCGCATCGGGGGCGGCGAAGGCCGGATTGCCCAAGCACAGCGCCCCAAGCGCCAATATGCCAATAAAATGGTTCATGCCTATTCCCTCACACATGGCCGAGCGCATCGATGATGTCTTTCTTCGCCGCGCGCCGCGCCGGAAGATAGGCGGCCAGGGTTCCCACCACGCCCATCAACACGAAGGTGAACGCCACGCGCCCGATATCCATGTCCACCAGCAGCGGCACCGCGCCGGCGCTGTTGGGCGGAACGTAGGAGATGTTGGCCACGTTGATGCCCCAGCGCACGCCCAGCGTGATGAGCAGGCCGGCGACGCAGCCGATCAAGGAGAGCAGCATCGACTCGGTGGTGAACAACCGCATCACGCCGCCCTGTTTCAGGCCGATGGCGCGCAAGGTGCCGATCTCGCGGGTGCGCTCCACCACGGTCATGCCCATCGAATTGGCCACGCTCATCACCACCACGGTCAGCACGATGGAGAAGATGAAGCCGAAGATCATGTCGAACATGCCGTGCACCTGATTGTAAAAATCGGACAGGTCCTGCCAGGTCTGGATCTCGACATCGAATCCGGCAGTTTGGAGTTTCGGCAGCAAGCGGTCGCGCACCGCTTCGGTCTGATTCACGTCGTCGAGCAGGACGGTCAGGCGATCCGCGCGCCCTTCCGCATCCAGCAAGGTGCGCGCCAGAGCCAGCGAGACGAAGGCGAACTTGTCGTTGCTGCCGGCATTGCCGGTATTGAAGACGTGCCCCACCGTGATGTCCAGCGCATTGGCCTGGCCGGTGAGCGTATTCACCAGCAGCGCCGCCTGTGCGCCGGCGGAAAGATGCAGCATCTCGACCAGGCCCTCGCTCAGCTCCGCCACTTCCGGGCGCGCCGGGTCGAGTTGCTTTTTGGTGTTGCCATACAAGCCGCTCTTCTTTTCCCGTTCGCTCAGCACGTTCTCCTGCATGCGTTCCATCGCCGCCGGCTCGATGCCCTCGGCGATGAAAATGGTGCTGGCCCGGCCGTTGCTGACCAGCCCGCTCAAAGCCAGTCTCGGCGCGACCATCTCGACATGCGGTTCATCCTTCAGCAACCTGGCGATGGTCTCGACTTCCTGCGCGGTGAGCAGATAACGTTCCGGATCGAGCTTGCCTTCCTTGCGCATGCCGCGCTTGCTCAGGGTCAGGTGCCCCAGCATCTCGCCGTGGATGGACTGGCGCGCGAGACCGTCATAGACGTTGTGCGTGTAACCGGCGAACAGCGCGATGGCGGAGAATCCGAAGGCGATGGCGAGCAGTGTCACCAGTGAACGGCGGCGGTTGCGCGTGAGTCCGCGCAAGGCCAGTTTGAATAGATTATTCATGCCATCGCCTCATCGCTTTCGATGTTGCCGTCACGCAGCAATATCTTTCTGTCCACATGATCGAGCAGGCGCGGATCGTGGGTAGTGAATACGAAAGTCACCTTGCGCGCGCGGTTCATCTCGCGCATCAGGTCCACCACCATGCGGCTGTTCTCAGAATCCAGGTTCGCCGTCGGCTCGTCGGCGATAACCAGCTTGGGCTCGACCACCAGCGCGCGGGCAATCGCAACGCGCTGGCGCTGGCCGCCGGAAAGCTTGTCCGGCAACGAATTCCTGAACCGCTCCAGCCCGACATCCACCAGCGCGACGGCGGCGCGTTCGCGCGCCGCGTGTTCCGCCACGCCATGGATCTGCAAGGGCAGCATCACGTTCTCCAGCGCGGAAAGCACCGGCACGAGGTTGAAATTCTGGAACACGAAACCGATCTTCCGGGCGCGGAAATCGGTGAGCGCATCGTCCGCCAGCGCCAGCGTATCCTGTTGGTCGAAATGCACCTCGCCCTCGGTCGGCGAGTCGATCAGCCCGACGATGTTCATCAGGGTTGATTTTCCGCTGCCGGAAGGCCCCCATACCGCGAGGAATTCCCCGGCATGGATGTCCAGCGAAATGCCGTGCAGCGCGTCGATGGCCGTCTCGCCCAGCAGGAAGCGGCGGCGCACGTTGCGCAGCATCAGTATCGGCGCCTGTGGTTTCATGGGTGCCCCTTTCCAAATGTGAAAGAACGCACTGTAAACAGTGCGATACCGGACAGGGGATCGGAATGCGACGAAGCGCACGAAACGGGGCGCGAAGCGCCCGGAAACGGGCGGGAATTTGCCGGACAGCCCAGGATCGGGAAAGCCGGCGAACCCCGCATCACTTCATTTTTGAGGGCAGCCGGATGGTTTCGCCGGCCAGCATGAAGGCGCCCTGGCCGCGATGATGCAGCGTGCGCGGATTTTCCACCTGCGGGTCGATCCACGCCTTGACGACTTCGAGAATGAAAAACCCATAGCGCTCCACCATCCCGTCGTCGAACACCCTGCATTCGAGGTTGGCATAGCACTCGCCGACCAAGGGCGCCTTGACCAGTCCGGCATCCACCGGAGTGAGGCCGAAGGCCGCGAACTTGTCCACCTCGCGCCCGGAGGAGTTGCCGCAAGCCACCACCTGCTGCGCCAGTTCCGCCGTGGGGATGTTGATCGCACATTCTCCGGTTTCGCGCAGGATGTCGAAACTGTAGTCGCGGTTGCTGAGCACGCAACCCACCAGCGGCGGCTCGAATTCGATCATGGTGTGCCACGACAGCGCCATCACGTTCGCACGCCCCGCGCGCGCGGTGCTGAGCAGCACCACCGGGCCGGGTTCGAGCAGGCCGTAGACATCGGACAGGGGAAAGGATTGTTTCGCCATGATGCTTGCTCCGTGTTGAAGGGCTCCAAAGACATTAAGGCAACATGCAATGTTCGACAAGCTTGACAGAAATTTGGCGCCCTACTTCTTCGGCCGCTCCGACGCCTTGTAGTTGCTGAAATGCCCCTCGCGGGCGGCCTGGGAGCGCGCCTGTGAAATGATGCCAGCCGTCTGGCCAGGCGGTGACGTGCGCGATAGCAGCTTTTCCAGTTGCTGGTTGCCGCACGCCGGGCAAGCCGGAATGCCGGATGGCCTCAGCAGCAATTCAAAGGTTTTGTCGCAATCCTTGCAATGGTAGTCGTAGATCGGCATAAGTCCTCCATGATTGTCAGGAAAATGGCGCTCCTGAATCAGGCTAGCAAGAAAGGTTCCCGACACGGCATGTGTGCCTTAATCGCCTACTCTGCGGCACGTTTGAAAGAAACCCGCGTGTTCCGGGATGATTCAGTTAGCAGGGGCGGGGCAGGAACATCGGCATGGCATGTGCTAAACTAAAACACGCCGTGCGTTGTGCGTTGAATCAATCGGTAATTTTCAGGCCGCTTCGCAGGCAGAGCAGGCGAGAACAAGGGTTTTTAAGGGTTTAAGGCTGGGCAATGGACGAAAAAACACTCGACGATTCCGTGCACTACTCTGCGCACGGCCATTCACACCGATCGAACTCGGACCTTCACAAGGTGAGCCGCAGACTGCTGCTGACGATCGCCCTTTCCGTTTCCCTGTTGGCGCTGCTTGTGGTGATTATATTCTCCGTCGTGCGCATCAACGGCCTTGCCAGGGAAAACGACGTGCTGCAAGCCGAGCTCGACAACGCCCGGCAGGAGCTGAGCAAGGCGGCGCCTGAACTGGAGCGGAGCAGGAAGATCGTGTCGGAGATGGCGAAGGGGCGGCTTCCGCACCTGAGCGACCTGGTGCCGGACAAGGTGATCAAGATCGATGGCTCCTACCTCAAGAACATTGTCTTTACGGTACTGAATAAAAACGGCGCGAAGAGCTACGAATACAAGCTGGTGATGGAAAACGGCACGCCCAGAACGGTCCATCCCGAGGTCAGGATATTTGTATTTGACCGCTACGGCGTCCAGATCGGCAGCGCCGAAGTCCCCGGCCGGGTGGACATTGCTCCCGGAGAAAGCCGTTCCCAGTCCGCCGAGATCGACCGCTTCATCGACGAAGAGCCGCATTATTTTTACATCTCCACATCGCCTGCCGACAAGCCAACCGGGTTCATCCCGTAGCCCTTGACTTTCGCCGCTTCGCTGCCCGCGCCCGGTTCGGACGCGGGTCGCTTGGAAGCCATGACTACGGCTTTCCTCCCCAGGGCATGACGGGCACCGTGGATATGCTGTTCGCGGGCGCCCCTTCGATCAGCTTGCGGCTGATGGCCACATAGACCAGAGTTCGGTTCGCCTCATCCCACAGGCGCATGATGCGTGTTTCCTTGAAGAGGATGGACGTGTCCTCGGTAAAAACGGTTTCTTCCCTGGGCATTTTGGCCGGCAGGGCAATCGGCCCAGTCTGGCGGCAGGCCAGGGAAAACTGCGACGGGTCCTGCGCCAGCCCCAGCGCTCCCGACACGCCCCCCGTCCTGGCCTGGCTGACATGACAGGTGACGCCCGGCACCCTGGGGTCGTGGAAGGCTTCGACACAAACCTTGTGGTTGGCGCCGATGAGTTTCCATGTGGTGGTGACGCAGCCGACGTTGTCGGCGTTGGCGGAAAAGGAGGCCAGCAAGAGGCTGGCGGCCAGAAGGCGTGGGGTCGCGATCATGTTCATTGCTTCGGCTCTTTTCGTGCAGTCATCATTCTGGACAAAGGGTTGTTGCCGCTCGAGGCAACGATGCGGCACCCAGTCAGGTCAGCAGCGGGTGCATCCAGACGAACAGGGCCTGGTCCTGGGATTCGGCGAGCCGGGCTAGTGCGGCAAGCTCTTCGACCAGGGATTGAACCTCTTCGAGGGGCCAGTTGTTCAGCTCGAATTCTTCGGTGGCGGCCAGCTCCTCTCCCACGATCTCAAGCGCGTCCTCCTCAAGGCCGGCAAGCTTTTCCATCATCACATCCGGAATTCGGAGAACGATGGGGCCTTCGTCGCCAGACACGTAAACCGGCTCGTAGGCATAGAAAGCATCTTCCAGCCCTTCGCCGGTCAGGAGGCAGTGCAGCGTGACGATTTTAGCCGTATCGATATCTCTTGCCTCGATGCCGCTCCACTCGGCGACAGGATGCTGCGACTCCCCGATGGCCTCGACATCGTCCTCGTCCGCGCTGACGATATTTACCAGAATACTCATTGCTTGCTCTCTTGCTTGGATGAACCCGGATACCCCATCAGGCGGCTCAGCGAACCAGCGCCCGCGCCCTGATGGATTTTCCGGGCTGGAAAAGGGCAAATGTTACCTTCTTCCGCTCATGTTCGTAAGGCAGATTATCGTCACCCATTCTGTAGCGCCCGGCTAATGCATGCCGTAAGCCGCCCGACACCTCGGGGTCCGCTGAAACACCCTGTTCTGGCGGCTCGATCTCATAGAGAGCGGACATTCATCTTCCAAGGCTAGGGGCGCGCAGCTTACGGCGCGCCCCTCCTGACCGAAATAGCATGCTGCGCTTGTAACAGGCGACTCAACTCCGCAAAGAATTCGCTGCGATGGGAAATGCCAGTGCCGTTCAAGCGGTGATCCGCACCTGGATAGACGTTGAGAATGAGATTACTCTTGCCGGCCTCTTTGAATTGCGATGCCAGAAAACGCGCAGATTCAACGGGCACACTTTCGTCTTGCTCGCCGATGCCAACAAGGATGGGAATATTCAAGCTGAGAAAGTCAGGTAGGGGCTCGATGTCCAACATGTCCGACCACCAGCGATAGGGGTTGCCGTACCAATTGTTCTCGATGCTGCGAGGATCGGCGGCAATCTTCTTCCAGCCGGACTCGACATCGAACAAAATGGCGCCCCTCTGCTTGAGAGTGTCCAGCGATTTTCGCATTGAATAAGCGCCGCTGCCTATGATTGCAAGATGGGTAATTTCGGGGAGTCGCCCGGCGACTTTGGCGGCAGGCAGCGCACCTTCAGAGACGCCAACCAAGATGACATTGCTGGGCCTAGGCGTGATGGCGCTTATTTGCGCGGCGATAAATTCCGAATAGTCGGCCACCCACTGATCGGGGTTGTTTGCGAGATGAAAGTCTCGGCCGCAGTCGAACAGCCCGGTGGAGCGGTCGGGCACAAATCGTTTGTTGAGAACAAAAACACGGGCAGCGACCGTTAAGCCGCTTACGTAACCGGGCATGACGGATTTCCAGCTGGGGCAGCCTGTTGCGCCGTAGAAAAAGACTGCGGCATCAGGTTGCGGCGCATCTCCGACGCTGAACGAGTAGTAAATGCTAGAGCCACCATCCTTGAATTGAAATGTTCGAGGAAGGGGCGCTTCGCTGCCGTACATATGCGCCGCGCGTTCAAGTGTGGAGCAACCAGACATGGCGAAAGCTAGCGACACAATAAAGAGGCGGAGAAGGCGAGGATAATCAGATGGCAATCTTTTCTCAGTTCCTTTGAAATTCCGGGCGATCATATCCGCGCTCACAACCAAGCCGCGAGGTTCATGACCACTTCACATCGCAGCAGAACACGCGGGTTTTTCCTGCGCATCTGATGGCGATGGAAAGCGTGACGCACATGTTGGCGCCAACGATGGAAAGGTAAGGGCGCGAAGTCTGAACCACGCCCGGCTGTGCCATGGCGCGGCGAAAATAGTGGCGCCGAGACCAGATTGCTCCGCTGGCCGAGGCCAGCGGAGCAAAACGTGGATCCATGATATCGCTGCGCGCAGCCGGAAGCATATTGGCGCCGACCTGACGCCCCTCTTCATCAAGCATGAAACAGCGCTCTCCATGTGGCATTGCCAGCAACGCGATGCACGCCGCCTTCATGCTCACGCCCTGTTCGAGCTTCCGTGCCGCCGCCACAAAATGCTCGATGTACGGCCTCAGCCCCTGATGATATTGCTCCTGCTCTGTTGCCGAAAACTGCCTGAACCTGTCACACAGGCCCACCAGCAGGTTCTGGCAAGGCGCTTCATCTGAAATACGCTCGGCAGGCCTTGCAAAATAGTACCCCTGCACGAAATCTATACCGGAATCCATGGCAATCAGCGCTTCCTCCTCGGTTTCAATTCCCTCCATCAGCGCCAGGCTGCCCGATTCGTGAATCAGGGAAACCAGGTTTGGAATCAGGCGCCGCACCTTGGGCTGCTGTGCCGCACGTGCAATCATGGAACGGTCAAGCTTGACGATCTGCGGGGCGATGCGCCAGATACGGTCGAAATTGGAATGCCCGGCACCGAAGTCATCGATGGCGATCAGGCAGCCCAGCTCACGGTAATAGCCTACCGCGTCGGCAAGCAGGCCTTCATCACGGATGCTGCCTTCAAGAATCTCCACCACAATACGGTGAGGCGCCACCCGGTACTGCTCCAGAAATTCCGCAAAGAACAAGCCGTGGCGCTTGCCGTCGGCCACCACCTCGGGATTGATATTGAGAAATATCCAGTTGTCGCTGTTCGAGTCATTGATGTAATTGCGTACATGAATGGTGCGGCACAATCGATCCAGGAAGGTCACCTCCCCATATTGATCCGCCATATCGAATACTTGCGGCGGCGGCACCGGCAATCCATCGGGAGCATAAGCACGCAGCAGCGCTTCATAGCCAACCGGCCGGCGATGCGCCAGGCTGAAGATGGGCTGGAACGCGCTATTCAGCTTGAAATTCCGGTAAAAACTGACCGCACGCCCTGATTCGGTGCGTACCGAGTTCTCGATCACATCCAGGGCGCCGGGCCGAAAACCCGTATTGGCATGCGGGGTATTCATAAAATGTATATTTGTTGTGTGCATGCCCGGAAGCATTAGCAAATACCGTTCCAGCATCACGGCCTTGAACGGCCCGGCGCCTCATGGGCGTTGCCAGGCTGACTGCATCGGGCCGCATTCTGGAGCCCCTCATCGGCGGCAAGGACTCCCGGCCCGCTACGCCGCTTTGCGCCCATTGGCCGTGGGATTGGCTAACGCTTGCGCCAGGCCGTCCCATAAGCCGTGGCGCGCACTGATGGCTTCCTCTGCCGCCGATTTGAGCTGTTCGATGGCCAGTGGATCATCTCCAGCCAGTTCTCCAATAATTTTCCAGGCCGCCGGGCCATGACTGTCGCCGTCGAGCTCAATATGGCGATTGAGGTAATACACGAACATCGGCGCCTCTTTTTCATCCATCTACCAATGTGCCGGCAAGCTCCGGAACCTGCCTGGAATAACGTTTTCACGCCCGAAGAAAAAGCTGCCCAGCACCTGATGCACGCTGCCCTTAGTGGCTGTATCCAGCGTACCGCCCACAAAACCGCGGATGGCCGGATCTGCGCCCACGGCCTGGCGGGAAGAGTTGCGCTTGAAAGAGGCGAAGCGCCGCAGGGTGAGGCGATGCGGCCACCATTCCATTATCCCGCCTCCCCCGCCAGAATGGCGCGGAGCCTCGCAATCAGGAGCCGGACAGGGGAATATTCCGCCTCGATGCACCTTGCCACGCTCCCTAAAAATCACTTACTCCACCACGCCCAGCCGAGGTTTTCGGGGCGAATCCTTCAAAAGCCCGTTTTTTTGCTGACCACGTGGCAACGCACGCAGTTTTCGAACGACACAATGGGAAAGGCAACCTTGCCATGGCACTTGCCGCAAAAATCGCCTTCCAGGATGGCCTTCATCTTGATGCCATTAGCGCCGATCTTCGGGATGAACGGCTTCGGATGGCAGCTGGAGCAACCCACCCAGTAGGTATGCATGCCATGCGGGAACAGAACATCAGCCATAAAATGATTTTTCACCTGCATCACGATCAGCCTTTTAAAGTGCTCGCCGTCCAGGCCGCCCAGTAATCCCGTGAACTCATCCTTCGACTCGGCAAGGCCTGCCCTCACGAATGAATCCGCGATATTGGTGGATTTGGGGCCGTAGATATCGTCCTTGGGTTTGATCATCCCTTCGGCCACGGCCTTGGTCCAGTGGACGATGCCGTTTTTGTCCCTGGGCAGGGCAGCCAGGGCGGGAGGGACTGGCTGATTGGAGGGACTGGCAACCTGGGACAGGTTGAAGTCCCGCCGTAACGCTCTTATGAAATCTTCCTGGGGGGCATTGCAATTCGACCGAAGAGCCGCCAAGCAGTCGTTTCGGCTATTCGGGTCCCAGGCCAGATTCGTCGAAAAAGTGTCGTCCAGCTTCACTTCGTCGGCAGAATGGCTGAGGCAGGGCATTGCCAGCCCCAGCAGGATCGCCAACGGCGCAAAATACGCCGTGTAGCGCGAACGGCAAAGTTTCATATCACTTCTTGCCGACAGCCGCTTTTGCTTGGGAATGGCAACGCGCGCAATCAGTCAGCGGAAAGGCCACCTTGCCGTGGCATGCGCCACACCACTTGCCCTCTCCAATCTCCTTCATGCTCATCTTGGTCGTGCCCTTGGCCATTTCAAAGAACCTGGGATGGCAGCTGTCGCAATTAAACCAGTAGTTGTGAACGCGATGGGTGAACAGGACATCCTTGACAAAGTCGCCCTTGGACGGGATCACGACGTCGAGATCCAATGCCGGAATCTCTATTGCCGCCGGGTCAAGCGACCCCTTGGGCTGAATCAAGCCTTGGTTAACCATGGCGACCCAGTTGGCCAGGCCGAATTTGTCTTTTGGAGTGGTTGCCGCCTGTAAGGCGGGAGGGTGCGCACCCCCTCCAAAATTGTAGGCGGCACTTGCCGGTTTGTTCACATCGCCGGTCCCGGCCGGCTTTCCGTCGCTGCCCAGATAGATGGTGCTTTTCGGATCATTTGGATTGATCTTCACCGGCGTGACGGGAATAGGCTGCACTTTCGGCTTCGGATCCAGTTCTTTGCTTGGAGCGGGACTTTGCTGCACTACCAACGCATCCACCACAGCTGCCGCCGGGTCCGGCTGTGGCGGGGGCTCAGGTTTCGCCGCCGGCTGGGGTGTGGCATCGATCGCCGCCTCGGTAGTGCTCATGACGGCCTTGTCAGGCGCGGCAACCGCGCTTTCGGCAATCGTGGGCGTTACCTGGCATCCCGTAAGCGCGATGAGCAGCGCGAGAATGCCCAGCGAAGAGAGGATTGTGGCTGTATTGTGTTCTGTCATGCGGATGGCATCCTCCCTGGCTTTCATTTGATTGCCCCCTGAATGCCCACGACATCCTTTTCAGTGGAGTGGCATTTGTCGCAAAAGGTCATCTCCCAGGCAACTTGCCCGTTGTGGCAGACGCCACACGACTTACCATCCATCATGTCACGCATATTGACATTGTTCGCCCCGGCTTTCATCACGAAGACCTCCTCATGACACACCTTGCATTTGTAGCGTATGCGATGGAACCAATGCGGGAACGTGGCCGCCCCGACGCCGGCCTTGGCCATGCTGTCCGCGGTTCTGTTCATTACAATGTCGCCGAACTCTTTGGACATCGCTGCCGATGGCACTGTGAGCGCGCACGCGACGGTCGGGACAATAAGACCTTGCAGCAAAACTTTTCTCTTCACCTGGCTTCTCCACTACGAAGTGAGATGGCTTGACCATCAGCGTTTCGTGCTGTCAACTCATGATCTTGCGGTTTAATAGTGCGGCGCACTACTTTCCGTAGGCGTCCACCCCGTAGTCTCTTTCATCATCGGGGGTGGAGCCAAACGCAATGACCCTTGCATTTGTTCAAAGTCACTGGCAAACGGAACGGCTTATGGGATTTTGGCCCATGCGACGCAGTGACCCTTGGGCGAAATTTCCGTATCACCGGGGATAATCTTGCAACCGCCCATATCACTCGCTTTCTTGCCGGGTACGAATTGAATGCAGTTGGAGCAATCCTGATCGCCCACCGGCTTGTCCTGATACTTGAGAGTGGTCCGCATCTGCGCATTGGTAGCGGCAAACGCATTACGGCTAACCGCCAGCACCGGCACCATGGCGATTGCGGCGCCGCCCATCTTGAGGAATTGACGGCGAGTCGGTTTCATGTTGTCTTCCATTATTATTAATCCGGCCCTTAAATAAGCGAGAAATGATATAATTTTGTCATGGAAAAGATTGATGCACGCAAGCTAAAACCTGAAGGTCGA
>CAYLMA010000037.1:0-32419 GCA_964384915.1 uncultured Sulfuricella sp.
TGCACGAGTCAAGTATGCAGCCTGATTCACGGATAATTCAGGCCGGATCAATAAGGAGTGAGGATCATGAGTTTGCCCAGGCAGATATACGACTTGATGATGGTTGGCGCGAGCAGCTATGCGCGATGGGATATCGAAACCTCTCTCCGCATACTTCACGACCGACGACGCATGATGTTCCTGTTCCTGTCGCTCATTCCCATCGCGGTGATCGGCATCGCCTTCGCCGATGAGGTTGGACAAGCCCTTCCCGGCGTCCTTGGCGGCAAGCAGGCTTACGGCCCGGCCTACTACACCACCACCATCTTCCTTGCCTCCATCGCCGTCGGCGTCATCGCCGGGCTCATCACCGGGGCCATCGGCGCGGGCGGCGGCTTCATCATCGCCCCGGCGCTGATGAGCGCGGGCGTGAAGGGTATCCTCGCCGTGGGGACCGACCTGTTCCACATCTTCGCCAAGGCCATCATGGGCAGCGTGCTGCATCGCAAGCTCGGCAACATCTCGGTCGCCCTGGCCGTCACCTTCCTGGTCGGCTCCATCGCCGGCGCCACCGTGGGCGGCTACATCAACCGCACGCTCTATGAGATCAATCCGGTGCTGTCGGACGCCTTCATCACCACCATCTATGTTTTCATCCTGGGCTTTCTCGGTTTCTATGGCATGGCCGACTACTTCAAGTCGCGCAAGGCTGCCGCCGCCCCGGCCAAGGCCGCCAAGGCGTCTCCCAAGGCCGTGGTGGAGGACATGACCGGACTGGCGCGGAAGATCCAGGCCGTCACCCTGCCGCCCATGATCCACTTCGATGAAGGCGTGGTGCCCGGCGGGCGCAAGATCTCGTCGATCTTCCTCGTCCTTTCCGGCTTCGTCGTCGGCATCGCCGCCGCCATCATGGGCGTGGGCGGGGGCTTCCTCACCTTCCCGATCTTCGTCTACGTGCTCGGCGTCTCCGCATCCACCACGGTCGGCACGGACATCCTGCAGATCGTGTTCACCGCCGGTTACGCCGGCATCAGCCAGTACGCCATCTACGGTTTCATCTTCTACACCCTGGCGATGGGCATGCTGCTCGGTTCCCTGATCGGCATCCAGATCGGCACCCTGGTGACCAAGGTCGTGTCCGGCGTGACCATCCGCGGCTTTTTCGCCCTGGCTGTGATGTCCGCCTTCGTCAATCGGGTTTTCGCCCTGCCCGGGAAGCTCTCCGCCATGGACTTGATCCCCCTGACCAAGGATGCCGCCGCCATCATCGAGAATGTCGGCATCGTCATCTTCTTCATCGCGCTGGGAAGCTTCGCCGTCTGGGTGGTGTGGACTTTTATCTCTAACATCAAGACCTTGAAAGTCGAGGAGGAATAATCATGATTCACAACAAGAAAGAATTCAGCACCGGGCTGCTGCTCATCGTGGCCTTCTTCATGACCCTGTTCGCCATCGTCAGTCCGCTCCTGGAGGGTGGGCGGAATACCCTGGACTACCTGGACGGGATGTTCAACTCCATTTCCAAGGACTCGGCTTACTACATTCCGGGCGTGGGCGAGAAGGTCAAGAAGCATGAGGGCACGATGGTCACGCTCAATCTCAAGGCCGCCGACGCGGGCCAGGCTGCCCGGATGGAGAAACTGTTCGCGAGTTCAGGCGCCACCATGGTCATGGATGGCGCGAAGCTGAGCGTCA
The DNA here is from genome assembly GCA_964384915.1 of uncultured Sulfuricella sp. Lineage (GTDB taxonomy): Bacteria > Pseudomonadota > Gammaproteobacteria > Burkholderiales > Sulfuricellaceae > Sulfurimicrobium. The sequence continues at coordinate 1,675 of CAYLMA010000037.1, forward strand.
GCGGCGACCTCGGCAAAATCTTCGCGGCCATCCTGGCCGATGCCGACCTCATGTTCAAGAATGAGGGCGCGGCGGTTTCCGCCAAGTACGGCTTCGAGGAAAAGCGCGTCCTCTACGACTGGCACCAGGCGCTGACGAGCATGACCAAGGACCTCAACAAGCAGGAACGCTTCAAGGAGGCCAAGGCCAGCCGCGACGTGCAGACCAAGGCGGTGGAGCCGGCCTACAATTACTACGGCGTCAAGGCCATCCCCATGAGCAGCATGCTGTGGGTCGCGCTGGCGTCCCTGGTCGGCTATGTGATTTATACGATCTGGTACGGCTTCGCCATCCTCTTCCTGTTCGAAGGCTGGGGGCTCAAGCTCGACCACTAGCCGGCGCTCTGGGAAAAACTCGTGCAGTAGCCGTTCACGCTGCTTCCAAGCCTTATCCACCTGCCGTCACCGGGGCGGGCATGCCGCCCCGGTGATGTATCATCCCTTTTATGATCGAATTCCTTAAACGCCTGTTCCGGCCACGCCAGAAATTCGGACCCGAAGCCATTCAGTCTGCCTTTCGCGAGCATTACCGCAACTTCCGCGCCCTGCTCACGGCCAACAACAATGCCCTGGAGCTCATGTCCTCGGTCGAGGAGATGCTGCATTCGGGCAAACCCTTCGGCATGGCTTTCGTCCGCGGCGACCTGACGGCGCTCACGGTGAACGTCTACAAGATGGTGCACAACCTCATCGCGCTCTCGGACGGCCGCTACAAGGACCTGGAGAACCGCTTCAAGATCATCACCGACGAGATCGAGCACATCCTATCCAGGCAGCCCGAGGTCAGCGGCACCGCTTCGGTGTTCACCATGGACGAGATCGACCGCAGCGTCGTGGACCAGGTGGGGGCCAAGATGGCCAACCTGGGCGAGATCCGCAAGCATCTCGGCTTGCGCGTGCCGGACGGCTTCGCCATCACGGCCGCCGCAGCGAAGCACTTCATGGAAACCAGCCTGGTCCAGGACGAGATCAACCGCCGCCTCAAGACCCTGGACATCGACAACCTGGAGGCCCTGTATCTGGTGAGCTCGGACATCCAGGACCTGATCCGGGCCGCCCCGCTGCCGGACGACCTCGACCACATGATCCGCCAGCACTACGCCCGCCTCGCCGCAAGCGAAGGCCGGCCGGTCCTGGTGTCGCTGCGTTCCAGCGCCCTCGGCGAGGATACCCTGCAGGGGTCCTTCGCCGGCCAGTACCGCACCCGCCTCAACGTGGAGGAGGCGGCCATCCCGGACATGTACAAGGACATCGTGGCGGGCAAGTACCAGAGCCAGGCCATCGTCTACCGCCAGCAGCGCGGCTACCGCCACCAGGACGTGCTCATGTGCGTCGGCTGCCTCGTCATGGTCGATTCGGCCGCCAGCGGCGTGGCCTATTCCAGGCCGCCCGACGACCCGCGAGGGCCGTGGGTGGTCATCCACGCCGCATCCGGGCTGGGCACCCGGATCGTGGATGGCAGCTCCGCCTACGACATGCTGCGCGTCGCGCGGGAAGCTCCGCATGACATCGCCGAGCGCCATTTGGCCGACCCGCAAGGCGGCCGGGCCTGCCTGACGGACGAACAAGTGCGGGAGCTGACCCGCCATTCGATCGCGATAGAACAGCATTTCGGCGCGCCCCAGGACATCGAGTGGGCCATCGATGCCGGCGGCGCGCTTTTCATCCTGCAGGCCCGGCCCATCGGCCAGGCGGCGGTCCTGCCCCAGCCCGACGCCGAGCTGGCGGGCAGCCAGGTGGGCCAGGCGCCGCTGCTTTCCGGTGGCGTCACGGCCAGCCGCGGCGTGGCCGCCGGGGAAGTGTTCAAGGTCAACTGCGCCCTGGATGTGCTGCAATTTCCCAAGGACGCGGTCATGGTCGTGGAGACCCCCTACCCGGAATGGGCCGTGCTCATGAACCGGGCTTCGGCGGTGATCAGCGAGTCCGGCCAGATCGCCACCCACCTCGCCACCGTGGCGCGGGAGTTCGGCGTGCCCGCCCTGTTCGACCTGCCGGGCGTGGCTGCCCAGTTCGAGAACGGCCAGACCGTGACGGTGGATGCCACCGGGCGCCGGGTCTACGAGGGCCGTGTCGAGGCGCTGCTGCAGGCCTCCCCCCATCGCCCCAATCTCATGGAAGGCAGCCCGGTGCAAACGCTGCTCAAGGAAGCGCTCACCCACATCACCCCGCTGCACCTGACGGCGCCCGACTCGCCTTTTTTCAAGCCCGCCTCGTGCCGCACGCTGCATGACATCACCCGCTTCTGCCACGAGAAGGCGCTGGCGGAAATGTTCAACTTCGGCCACCGCTATGGCGCGCGCGACAAATCCGCCAAACAGCTTTACGTGGTCGGCATGCCTTCGCAGTGGTGGGTCATCAACCTGGACAACGGCTTCCGCGAGGGGGCCGACCTGTCGACGCCCTTCATCCAGATCGAGGACATCGTTTCCGCGCCGATGCTGGCCATCTGGAAGGGCATGAACGCCGTGCCGTGGCAAGGGCCGCCGCCGGTCAGCCTGCGCGGCCTGGGGGCCATCATCGCCCAGTCAGCCATGAATCCCCAGCTCGATCCCGCAGTCCGCTCCAACATGTCGGGGCGAAATTATTTCCTGCTGTCGAAGAATTATTGCAACCTGAGCGTGCGCCTCGGCTATCATTTCGCCCTGGCGGAGGCCAGCTTCTCCGAACTGCTCACCGAATCCTACGTGAACTTCCGGTTCCAGGGCGGCGCCGCCGACGAGCGCAGGCGCCGCCGCCGGGTGCGCCTCTTGGGTGACATGCTGCGCGAAATCGACTTTCGCGTGGACATCAAGGGGGATTCGCTCACCGCCCGGATCGAGAAGCGGCCGGTGCCCTATCTCAGGGAGCGGCTGGTGGTGCTGGGTTACCTGCTCATCCACACCCGCCAGGTGGACATGGTCATGGATGAGGAAGGCTTTATCAGCGGCTACCTGGAAAAAATCCATGCGGATATCCAGATGATCCGGGAAAACTTGTTAGATTAGAGTTGTGGTTTCAGGGAAAGCGAATGCCCGCTTGAGCGGGCGTGCTGCCGGAACTGGAATCTGCGCCAAGCAACAGGGAATACGATTCAATGAAACAACCGCGCAATATCCTGCTGATAGACGACGAGGAAGATTTCCTCGAAACCACTTCTCGCCGGCTCAGGCGCCGCGAGTTCGAGGTCAAGACGGCGACGCGCTGCGCCGGCGCCATGCCCGAGGTGGCCGCAGGCTGGCCCCATGTGGTGGTGCTGGACGTGATGCTGCCGGACACCGACGGCATGGAGTGCCTGAGCCGCATCAAGCAGCAGGCGCCCAAACTGCCCGTCATCATGCTCACCGGTCACGCCTCCATGCATACCAGCCTGCTGGGCCTGGAACACGGCGCCAGCGACTACTGCCTCAAGCCCATCGAGCTGGACGAGCTGGTGGAAAAAATCATCATTGCCTACAACGATATCCACTAGCGCCCCTGCCTTCTCCGCCATCGGCCGCCGCACCCCGGCGCGCCGCTCGTTTCAAGGGCACTTGCCGCACGACGCCTAGCGCTCAATTGGTCCGCGGCTCGCCGTCCGGCAGGGCCACGTGGCACTCGGGGAAAATGCGGTATTTGCAGTTGCGGCAGATTTCCGGATCGAGGGTGCTGTAGATCGGCTTGATCCAGTTCGACATGGCGGGGAAGAAGCCGCCTTCGCCGATGTCGTCCAGTTTGTCGGACTTGCGCAGGAACTTGTAGATGGAGTCCTTGCAGCGGTAGAAATACAGGCCGCCGCCCAGTTTTCTTCTTCTTCTGGCTTCCTGGGCCAGCATTTCAGCGCCCGCCACATCCACGAAATTGATGCCGCTGGCGACGATCATCACGGTTTTTTGGTCCGGGTTGGATTCGTCGATTTGCACCAGGCTGCTCTGCACATGATCCACCGCGCCGAAGAAAATCGAGCCGTTGATGCGCACGATGCGGAACTGGGGGCATTCGTGCTGGCCGTGGGCATCCACGAAGTGATAGGCGCCCTCTTCCTTGGCGGGCACCACCGGATCAATCGCCGGGCGTGAAACGCGATACAGGTAGAGCGTAAGCGAAAGCAGGATGCCGAAGAAAATCCCCTTCTCCAGGTCCACCAGGGTGCCGAGCAGCGTCACCCACAGCACCACGGTTTCCGCCTTGCTGGTCTTGCCGATGGACGCAATGTGGTGGAAGTCGATCAGCCCCCAGGCGACCAGGAACAGGATGCCTGCCATGGCGGCGGTCGGCAGGTAGGAGGCGAGCGGCGCCACCAGGAGCAGGATGAGGAGCAGGAAGGTCGCGGCAAACACCGTGGCCAGCGGGGTTCTCGCGCCGGAGGCGTAATTCACGCCGCTGCGGTTGAAGGAGCCGGCGGAAGCGTAGCCGGAGAAAAAGCTGCCAATCAGGTTGGACAGACCCTGGCCGATGAATTCCTGGTTGCCGTCGATGCGCTGCTCCGACTTGACCGCGATGGAGCGGCCGATGGACACCGCCTCGGTGAGGGCCAGCATGGTGACCACCAGGGCCGGAAAGAGCACCTTGTGGATGGTGGCGTAAGAGAAGTCGGGCATGGAAAGCGGTGGCAAATGGGACGGCAGGGCGCCCACGGTCTTGATGTGGGTGACCGCCGCGCCGAATTCCAGGTTCATGAAATAAGCCAGGAAGCTGCCGGCCACCATGGCCACGATCATGTAGGGCAGCTTGGGGATGTAGCGCTTCGCCAGCATGCCCACCACCAGGGTGAACGCGCCCACGGTTGTGACGTAGGGATTGATGTTGCCGATCTGCAGGAACAGTTGCTCGATCACCACGTGAAAATGCGCGCCGCGTTCGATGCTGATGCCGAAAAAATTCTTGACCTGGCTGGCGGCGATGAGCAGCGCCGCGCCGGCGGTGAAACCGATCACCACGGTGTGGGAAATGAAGTTGACCAGCACCCCCATGCGCGCCAGCCCGAGAATGAGCTGGAACAGGCCGGTGAGGAAGGTCAGGGTCAGCACCATGCTGACGAATTGGGGTGAGCCGGGTTCGGCCAGATGGTTCACCGCTGCAAACACCGCGATCGAAATCGCCGTGGTGGGGCCGGAAACCAGGTGCCAGCTTGAGCCGAACAGGGCGGCGATGACGGCCGGCACCATGGCGGCATAAAGGCCGTATTCGGGCGGCAGCCCGGCGATGGTGGCGAAGGCCACGCCTTGCGGCAGCACGATCATCGCGCCGGTGATGCCGGCGATCAGGTCCGCCTTGGTGGTGTCGCGGTCGACCATGGGCCACCAGCGCAGAAAGGGGAAGACACGAAACAGCCAGAGCTTGCAGGAAGGGCAGTTTTCCATGGGGAATCCTATAAGTGTTTTGGAGATGACCCAAAACCTGGTCTAACAGTTGAATTTCTACAGCCTGAAAAGGGTGCTGATTTTACAGGCAGTTATTCGCGCCATGAAAGCTAAATGATTTAATATGTGTTCACATCGTGACTTAATTATGTAACAATCGCTACATTAGTTACTCATTGTCCAGGTTATGAAAGCTGTCTACAGTAGCGACAAATGGCTGGTCCTGGTGGTCAGCCTGCCGGCCGCCAATGCCACGCTGCGCATGCGCATCTGGCGCGCCGCCAAGGCCTTGGGCTGCGCCGTGCTGCGCGACGGCGTCTATCTGCTGCCGGCCGGGCGCGGTTTGCGCCAGGCGCTGCGCATGCATGCGGAGGAAATCAAGCAGGGTGGCGGCAGCGCCTATTTGCTGAATGTCGCCAATCCCTCGGCCGAGGAAAAGACCGATTTTCAGGGCCTGTTCGACCGCAGCGAGGAGTACCGCAAGCTGATGGAGCGCATTGACGAATTCATGGCCGCCCTCGGGACGCTGGATGCCGCTGCCGGGCGGCGCCAGCTTAAAGGCTTGTGGCGGGATTTCGAGGCCCTGGTGGCGCTGGATTATTTCCCGCGCAGCGGCAAGGTCGAAACCGACGCCATGCTGGCGCAGGCGGAGGCGGCGTTTTTCGCCAGCCTGGCCGCGGGCGAGCCGCAGGGCGGGGAGGGCGAGGTGAAGCGGCATGACTTGGCCGGGTTCCGGCGGCGCCTGTGGGCCACGCGCAAGCACCTGTGGGTGGATCGCATGGCCAGCGCCTGGCTGGTGCGCCGCTTCGTCGATCCCGAGGCGCGCTTCCTGTGGCTGGATAAGCCCGAGGATTGCCCGCCGGACGCCTTGGGCTTCGATTTCGATGGCGCGGCGTTCACCCATGTCGGCAATCGGGTGAGCTTCGAGGTGCTGCTGGCGAGTTTCGCGCTGGAATCCGATCCCGCGCTGGCCAAGCTGGGGGCGCTGGTGCATTGCCTGGATGTGGGCGGCCTGCCAGTGGCGGAAGCGGCGGGGGTGGAAATGGTGCTGGGCGGCTTGCGCAAGCGTTGCGCGGACGACGATGCGCTGCTGACCGATGCCGCCAAGATATTCGATGATTTGTATGCGGCTTACGCTGAAGAGGAAAAAACAAATGCCTGAAAACAAGGAAAACCTGTCTCCCCCCGCGCCGGTGTCGCTCGGCGAGGCTTTCAAATACTGGCTGAAACTCGGCTTCATCAGTTTCGGCGGCCCGGCCGGGCAGATTGCCATGATGCACCAGGAACTGGTGGAAAAACGCCGCTGGATTTCCGAGCACCGCTATCTGCACGCGCTCAACTACTGCATGCTGCTGCCCGGCCCGGAAGCCATCCAGCTCGCCATCTACATCAGCTGGCTGATGCACGGGGTGCGCGGCGCCATCGTCGCCGGGGTGCTGTTCTTCCTCCCGGCCTTCGTGCTGCTCTCGCTCTTGGCGGGGCTGTATCTCAACTATGGCCACGTGCCCGCGGTGCAGGGGGTGTTTTACGCCATCAAGCCCGCCGTGGTGGCGGTGGTGCTGTTCGCCGCCTGGCGCATCGGCAGCCGGGCGCTCAAGAACGAAGTGCTGTGGGGCATGGCGGCCTTGTCCTTCATCGGCATTCTGTACTTCAAGATCGATTTCCCGTGGATCGTGCTGGCGGCAGCGATCCTGGGCACCATCGGCGGCAAGCTGATGCCGGGCAAATTCAAGGCCGGCGGCGGCCATGGCGCATCCGGCAAGAAATACGGCCCGGCCATCATCGACGACGACACGCCTCCGCCCGCCCATGCCCACTTCACCTGGGGCAGGCTGGCCGCCATCGTCGGCGCTTTCGTGCTGGTCTGGCTGGCAGCCATGCTGGCGCTGCAAGGCGTGCCCGACCTCTACGACATGGGCGAGTTCTTCACCAAGGCCGCCTTCCTCACCATAGGCGGCGCCTACGCGGTGCTGCCCTACGTGTACCAGGGCGGGGTGGAGCATTTCGGCTGGCTCACCGGACCGCAGATGATGGACGGCCTGGCGCTGGGCGAAACCACGCCGGGGCCCTTGATCATGATCGTGACCTGGGTCGGCTACCTGGGCGGCGTGGCCAAGGGCGTATTCGGCGGCAACGCCATTGCCGGCGGCCTGGCCGGGGCGGCGGTGGCGACCTTCTTCACCTTCCTGCCTTCCTTCATGTTCATTCTGGCGGGCGGGCCGCTGGTGGAGGCAACACGCGGCGAAATCAAGTTCACCGCGCCGCTCACCGGCATCACGGCCGCCGTGGTAGGCGTGATCGTCAACCTGGCGGTATTCTTCGCCTGGCACGCCTTCTGGCCGCAGGGCACGGCGGAAGCGCCGTTCTCCGGCCCCTTTGATTGGCTTTCGGTGGTCATCGCGATCGCCTCCTTCGTGGCCCTGTGGAAATACAAGGCCGACATCATGAAGGTGATCGGCGCTTGCGCGGTGCTGGGATTGATTTACACTTTGGCTGTTTCCTGAAGGAGTTTGAGCATGGACCGCACGATTTCCCCTGCCGATTTCAAAAAACTGAGAACTTCAACTGCCGTGGCATTGCTCGACGTGCGCCGCAAAAGCGACTTCGATGCCTCTCACGAAAAAATCCTGGGCGCCAACTGGTGCGACCCGGATTCAATCGAGACATGGGCCGGTAAGATCCCCATGAACCGCGAAGTGGTGCTTTACTGCATGCGCGGCCGCGCGATCAGCGATGCCGTGGTGGATGCCCTGCAGGCTAAAGGCTTCCGCGCCCGCTTCATTGAAGGCGGTATCGAAGGCTGGAAGGCGGCGGGGGGCGATACGGTGAATACGCGAGTGACCTTGTCTGCTGATTAGGTGAAGACGCCCGTTCGGGTTCGCCGGATTGAAATGATCGCGCGCCTCATCCTGCCGGCGGGCGTGGACCGTTCAGTGCTTTCCCTGCTGCTGGCCCGCGCCCTGCGCGCATTCACGGATGGCTATGTGGCGGTGCTCCTGCCCGCCTATTTGCTGGCGCTGGGCCTCGATGTCTGGACGGTGGGCCTGCTCAGCACCGCGACCTTGCTGGGCTCGGCGCTTGCCACCCTGGCGGTGGGCGCCTGGGGCCATCGTTTCCATTCCCGCCGGCTGCTGCTTGCAGCTGCCTTGCTGATGGCGGCAACCGGGGCCGGATTTGCCAGTCTTTCGGCGTTCTGGCCGCTACTCCTGGTTGCCTTTGTCGGCACACTCAACCCCAGTTCAGGCGATGTCAGCGTTTTCCTGCCGCTGGAGCATGCCCGTCTGGCGGAGGCGGCACAGAGCGACGCCCGCACCGCCCTGTTTGCGCGTTACAGCCTGACCGGCGCCCTGTGTGCCGCGCTGGGCGCGCTGGCCGCCGCCGTGCCGGACGGGCTGGCGGTTTACGGAGTTGAGCGCCTTCCTGCTTTGCGTGGCATGTTCGTGCTTTATGCCATGGTTGGTCTTACTGTCTGGCTGCTCTACCTGCGCTTGCCGCAACCGCCGCACCATGAGCTTCCGGCCCCACCGGCGCCACTGGCCGCTTCACGTGGCATCGTGCTGCGCCTCGCGGCCCTGTTCTCGGTCGATGCCTTTGCCGGTGGTCTGGTGGTCAATTCGCTGCTGGCCTTGTGGCTGTTCCAGCGTTTTGGCCTGTCGCTCTCCGCTGCCGGGGCCTTCTTTTTCTGGGCAGGCCTGCTGACCGCCGCCTCGCAACTGGCCGCGCCGCTCTTGGCCCGGCGCATCGGCCTGCTCAACACCATGGTGTTCACCCACATTCCGGCCAATGTCTGCCTGATTTTGGCCGCGCTGGCATCCAGCCTGCCCCTGGCGCTGGGCTTGCTGCTGCTGCGCGCGGCCCTGTCGCAGATGGACGTGCCGACCCGGTCGGCTTTTGTGATGGCGGTGGTGACGCCGCCCGAGCGGGCTGCCGCGGCCAGCTTCACCGCTGTGCCGCGCAGTCTTGCTTCAGCGCTCAGCCCCTCCCTGGGCGGCGCGCTATTCGCCGCCGGCTGGCTGGCAGCCCCGCTGGTGGCCTGCGGCGTGCTCAAGATTGCTTATGATCTGGCGCTGTGGCGTTCCTTCAGCGAGCTTGGGGATGTGGACAAGCGAGACCGGCAGCCTGATAATCCAACCCATTAAAGCCATCAATCGGGGAAACGCTTGATCAAGATTTTATTGCTGGTTGTGGGTGTCTGGCTGATCTACTCCTTGCTGAAAAAATACAGCCGCAGCCTGGAGCAAGATGAAGCCGCTCCACCGGCGCAGATAGAGGAGGATATGGTGCGTTGCGTGCAATGCGGCGTTCATTTGCCGCGTAGCGAGGCGATCCTGTCACGGGAGGAGATTTTCTGCTGCGAAGAGCATCGCCGCCTGCGTCATCCGGATTGACGCGCTTAACTAGTCTGATGAGAGACTCCCTGCTTCGCAATCTTGGCTCTTTATGGGCCTTTTTCAGGCACGGCTCCCCCTCGCCGGATGCTTACTGGAAGTCGCTTCACTACTTCAATCTTTACCGGCTCACTGTATCCGGCCTGTTCGTGACGGTATTCGTTTTCTTCGGCGCAATGCCGGTTTACGGCGACCAGCACCCGGGGATGTTTTTGATTGTCAGCAGTTTGTACGTGCTGTTCAGCACGCTCATGACCCTACCCATCAGCGCGCGCTGGCCCGCGTTTAACCTCCAGTTGAGCGCGCAGACACTGGGTGACGTGGTATTCATCATCCTGCTGATGCATGCCAGCGGCGGCATCAAGAGCGGCCTTGGCCTCCTGCTGGTGGTGGCGCTGGCGGCCAGCAGCCTGATCAGCAAGGGGCGGCAGGCGATGTTTTTTGCGGCCATGGCAAGCATCGCCGTGCTGCTGGAACAGAGCTACCAATTGTTCGTGCTCGGGGTGCAGGATGACTATTTCCAGGCCGCGCTGTTGAGCATGGGTTTTTTTGCCACGGCGGGCATGGGCTATTATCTCGCCAGGCAGGTGGTGGAAAGCGAGCGCCTGGTCGAGCAGAAGAGCATCGATCTGGAGAATCTCTCCCAGGTCAATGCGCTGGTGATCCAGTCCATGCAGGACGGGGTGATGGTGGTGGATGACCAGGACCGGGTGCGCAGCCATAACATCCAGTGCGAGCGGCTGCTGGGTTCGCCCCCACGCTTCAGGCGCGATCTGCGCCTTTATGATTATGCCCCGGCCATCGCGGAACGCCTGGCGCGCTGGCGGGGCGACCGGACACTCAATTTTCCGCCGCTGGGCGTGTCGGCGACAGGGAAGCAGATCAACACCCGTTTCAGCCCGATTGAAAGCGGCGCAGAACTCGGGGCGGTTATTTTCCTCGAGGATGTCAGCCGGCAACAGGCCCAATCGCAGCAGATCAAGCTGGCCGCGCTGGGCCGCCTGACCGCGAATATTGCGCATGAAATCCGCAATCCGCTTTCCGCCATTGGCCATGCCACGCAGCTGTTGCAGGAAGAGGAGCACGATAAAACCGAAACACGCCTGTTGCAGATCATTCGCGACAACACGCTGCGCCTGGACCGCATGGTGCAGGACGTGCTGCAGCTCAACCGGCGCGACCGGGCGCAGCGCGAAACCCTGAACCTGGATGTTTTTCTGGGCGGTTTCATCGAGCAGTTCTGCCTGGCGGAAAAAATCCCGGCCAGCGCTTTTTCATTGGAAATGGAGACGCACCCCGTTATCTGTTTCGACCGCTCGCACCTGCATCAGGTGTTATGGAACCTGTGCCGCAATGCCTGGCGCCATAGCCGGCAATCCGACTCCAGCATCCGGCTGTACGTTTCCGCCGCGCATCTGGACAATGTGGTGCAGATCGACGTCATCGACGATGGGCCGGGCGTTGACAAGGCGCTGGCCGGGCAATTGTTCGAGCCTTTTTTCACTACTTTCAGCAGCGGCACCGGGCTGGGCTTGTATATTGCCCGTGAAGTGTGCGAGGCTAACGATGCCAGCCTGGATTATATCGAGGTGGCGCCGGGCGGGCAGTTCAGGATTTGTTGCAAAGGGGGTCCCTGTTGAAACGTAGCAGAGCAAATGCGGCAAGCTATCTTGCCCTGATCGTGGATGACGAAGCCGATATTCTCGAACTGCTGGAGCTGACCCTGCTGAAAATGGGGCTGCAAGTGGAGCGGGCATCCACGGTCAAGGCGGCCTTGCAGAAGGTGCAGGAACGGGAGTTCGACCTGTGCCTGACCGATATGCGCTTGCCGGATGGCGAAGGCCTGGAGATCGTGCGCTATATCGGCGCCAACTGCCCGAATTTGCCGGTGGCCGTGATCACCGCGCACGGCAGCACCGAGAATGCGGTTGCGGCCCTCAAGGCGGGTGCGTTCGATTACCTGTCCAAGCCGGTTGCGCTCGATCAATTGCGCGCCGTGGTCAAATCCGCGCTCAAGCTGCCTTCGGTAGTCGAGCCAACGGCAGCGGAAGGCTACGCCTTGCTCGGGCAGTCTCAAGCCATGGAACAGGTGCGCAGCCTGATCGACAAGCTGGCGCGCAGCCAGGCGCCGGTGTATGTCACGGGCGAATCGGGCAGCGGCAAGGAACTGGCTGCGCGCCTGATTCATGAAAAGAGCGCGCGGCGCGAGAAACCCTTCGTGCCGGTGAACTGCGGTGCGATCCCGGAAAACCTCATGGAAAGCGAGTTTTTCGGCTACCGCAAGGGCGCTTTTACCGGTGCCGAGCAGGACCGGGACGGATTTTTTCAGGCGGCCAGCGGCGGCACCCTGTTCCTCGATGAAGTGGCAGATCTGCCCCTGACCATGCAGGTCAAGCTGCTGCGCGCCATCCAGGAAAAAAAGGTGCGCAAGGTGGGCGCCACGCAGGAAGACCCGGTGGACGTGCGCATTATCAGCGCGACCCATCAGAAGCTGGCGGATTGCGTGGAGAGCGGAAAATTCCGCCAGGATCTCTACTACCGCCTCAATGTGATCGAGCTCAAAATGCCGCCCTTGCGAGAAATGCACGATGATGTGCCGCTGATCGCCGGCAACATCCTCGCCAGGCTGGCGCTCCAGGCCGGTGGAACAGAGCCGGAACTGGCGCCGGACGCGGTCGAGGCGCTGCAACGTTACGATTTTCCCGGCAACGTGCGCGAACTGGAAAATATTCTGGAACGTGCGCTAGCCTTGTGTGGCGGCGCCAATATTCACAAGGATGACCTTTACCTGACCGAGCCCGCGGCGGGAGATGATCCCGTTAGCCACGAGCCGGGTGCCAAATGGCCGTTGCCCGATTATCTCGACCGGGTGGAAAAGGAAGCGCTGCAGGAAGCGCTGGAGAAAACCCGCTACAACAAGACCGCCGCCGCGAAGCTGCTGGGGATTACTTTCCGCGCCTTGAGATACCGTCTGGCGCGGCTGGGGATAGACTAGGGCCGCGTTAACAGGCCCTAGAAGCTGTAAGTCAGCAGCGTCCACCATTGCCGCGACCCACGCGGGTAGTCATCGGGGTAAATGCCTTGCTGCATGCTCATCGAGGGATAGCGCACATCCTGGTCGAACACGTTGCGGATGCCTGCCCTCAGGGTCAGCCCCCGCATGCCTGCGACATTGAACAAGCGGGCTGAAATGTCCGTTACGTTGTAGCCGCCGAGGACGGGACGGCTGTCACCCGCTTCACGGCTCCGCTCTCCCACTTCGCGTAGCCTGATGCCAAAAGCCAGGTTCTGGCTGGCGCGATATTCCAGGCCGGCATTGGCAAGCCAGCGGCCGGCGCCAGGGATGGCCTGCCTGGTGGTATTGTCATGGGTTTCCAGCCAGGTCAGGTTGCCGGAAAATTTCAGGTCTTTCGTCACCCAGTGTTCTCCTTCCAGTTCCACTCCCTGGGACATGCCGCTGCTGCTATTGCTGTAGCCGATGTAGGCATTGGAGTCCACGAAGACGATCAGGTTTCTGAGATCGGAATGGAACAGGGTGATTGCGCCGCGGTTGCTATCTCCTTTGTAGATATAGCCCAGTTCGCTGGTGGCGACGGTTTCAGGGTGGATGTCGGCAGGCTGACCGCCGTTGTATAGCTCATAGAAGGTCGGGGCGCGAAAAGCCTCGGCGTATTGGGCCTTGATGATGTGCTGCGGCGCCATTTGCCAGACTGCCGCCAGGCGTGGCGTGGTGCTGCTGCCAAGGTCGTTGTAATGGTCGTGGCGCAGGCCGGCAGTCAGGGTGAAATGCGGGTTGACACGAAATTCGTCCTGGATGGTGAAGCTGTTGGCAGTGCGTTTCATGCCGGCATCGATAAAGCTTGTGCCGATATCGTAATAGGGAAAATTCCAGTTCCAGCTGCCCGTGATGATTTCGCTTTGGTTGAAAGCCCAGCCCAGCAGCAGGGTGTGCCGGGCATGCTCCAAGGCCAGGTCGGCGCCAGCCGTCAGGCGTTTTTCCCGGTAATCGCGGCTCAGCCAGATCGGGTAGTTTAGGGATGGGTCATAGTAGGCGCCTGGATCAAGATAAAGCCGGTCGCGGGTGTGCGTGAAATCCTGCCAGCCCAGTTTGAACTCGCCCTGCAGGGCGGGCGTGAATTCCATCCCCTGCTTGATTTCCAGGGCGCGGTGGCGGTGGCGGGTGACGATGCGTTTCTCGTCCGGCGGCAGGACGTTGTTGATGCCGTAGTGGTCGCCAGCGCCATCCTCGAGCCACAGGGCGGAGAGGGAGGTGTTCCGGTAATTCAGGCCGAACAGGGCGGAGCGGTTATTCTGCTTGTCGTTGATCGGCCCCGGCGCATAGGACAAGTCGCCCAGGTCTTCCCGGTAGAGCTGATCCTGTCCGGCCCGGCCGCCACCTTGCGCCTTCCATCCAGCCAGGTTGAGATTGAAATTAAGGCCGGTTTGCGCATTGTCGTAAGACATTACGCCACCGCCGGCCATCATCACGTCACTGCCGAATCCCGCAAACAGGCGCTGCCCCTGTTTGCGGGTGATGACGTTGACCACGCCCATGTAGGCGGATTCGCCATACATGACGGAACCCGGGCCGCGGATCACTTCGATGCGTTCCACCTGCTCCACCGGCATGTTGAGCACCGGGTTGGCAAGGCTCATCAGTTCCGAATTGAGGGCGATGCCGTTCACCAGGATCTTGATGGCGCCGGAGGAGTATGCTTTTCCCACGCCGCGCACGATGATCTGACGCGTGCCGGTTTCATCGATGGATTGTTCGAAACCCGGCACCTGCGCCAGCGCTTCCCATACCGTGCGCGCGCCCTGGGTCATGAGGTCGTCGCTGTGCAGGATGTTGATGGTGCCCGGCGCGTAATCGACGCGCAGCTTGGTGCGCGTGGCGATGCTGGTCTGGTCGCCCAGGTCATCAAGCAGGTAGGAAGAGGAAATTTCCTGTGCCCCTGCCGCGTGGCTGAGGGCCAGGGCCAGGATCAAGGGTGAAGTGGCTATTCTGTTCATGTAATCGGTTTTTCCGGAATTCAACTCAGAATCAGCTGGATTAAGCATCTACAGCACGGGATGCGCGCCCCAGATTTTTTCAGCATATTCGCCTATGGTGCGGTCGCTGGAGAATTTCCCCATGCCGGCCACGTTAAGAATGGCGCTGCGCGCCCATTGTTTCGGGTCGCGGTAGTGGGCATCCACTTGTTCCTGCGCGGCAATGTAGGCGGAAAAGTCTGCCAGCAGCAGGTAATGGTCGCCGCCGTGGGTAAGGCTGTGGACGATGGGTTGGAAGAGGTCTGCCTGTTCAGGCGAGAAATAGCCTGATGCAATCATGTCCAGCGCCCATTTGAGCTCGGCATTGGCATGGTAATAGTCCCAGGGGTTATAACCGGCGTTCAGTGCGGAGACTTCCCCGGTGTTGAGGCCAAAGATAAAAATGTTGTCTTTTCCGACCTCTTCCATGATTTCGATATTGGCGCCATCAAGCGTGCCGATGGTGAGTGCGCCATTGAGCGCGAGCTTCATGTTGCCGGTGCCGGAGGCTTCGGTCCCGGCGGTGGAGATTTGCTGCGACAGGTCGGCGGCGGGAATAATGACGCAGGCGGTGGAAACATCGTAATTGGGGATAAAAACCAGTTTCAGCAGGCCGCGCACGGCGGGATCGTTGTTGATGATATCCCCCACGCTGTTGATCAGCTTGATGATCAGCTTGGCCATGGCGTAGCCCGGGGCCGCCTTGCCGGCGATGATCACGGTACGCGGCACCACTTCCAGCGCCGGGTTGGAGCGGATGCGGTTGTACAGGGTGACGACATGCAGCAGGTTGAGGAGTTGGCGCTTGTATTCGTGGATGCGCTTGACCTGCACGTCGAACAGGCTGTCCGGGTTGATTTCGAGTTTCAGTTTGTGCGCGATGATGGCGGCCAGTTTTTCCTTGTTGGCGCGTTTCACGGCGCAGAATTCGCGCTGGAAGGAAGGGTCGTCGGCGAGGGGGGCCAGCTTGCGCAGCTGCGCCAGATCGGTAATCCAGCCCTTGCCGATACTGCGGGTGATG
This sequence comes from uncultured Sulfuricella sp., assembly GCA_964384915.1. Classification (GTDB taxonomy): domain Bacteria; phylum Pseudomonadota; class Gammaproteobacteria; order Burkholderiales; family Sulfuricellaceae; genus Sulfurimicrobium. The sequence continues at coordinate 17,471 of CAYLMA010000037.1, forward strand.
AGCTGTGCCAGTTCCGGGTTGGCCTGATTCAGCCACAGGCGCGGGGTAATGCCGTTGGTGATGTTGATCAGCTTGCCCGGGTAGTAACGGTTGAAGTCTGAAAATATGGTGGCCTTCATCAAATCGGAATGGATTTGCGCCACGCCGTTGACGTGGTGGCTGCCGACGATGGCAAGGTGGGCCATGCGTACGCGGCGGCCGCGGCTTTCGTCGATGATCGACATGCGCTTGAGCAGGCCGGTGTCGCCGGGGAAATGGTGCATGACCCCTTGCAGGAAGCGGTGGTTGATTTCGTAAATAAGTTGCAAATGGCGCGGCAGCACGGCCTCGAACAGGCTTACCGGCCAGGTTTCCAGCGCTTCCGGCATGAGGGTGTGGTTGGTATAGGCGAAGGTGCGGGTGGTGATATCCCAGGCGCGGTGCCACTCCATCCCATGGGTGTCGACCAAGAGGCGCATCAGCTCTGGAATGGCGATGGACGGATGGGTGTCGTTGAGCTGGATCGCCACCTTGTCCGGCAGTTCGTCCAGGGAATCGTGGTGTTTGCGGAAGCGGTAGACAATGTCCTGCAGCGAGGCGCTGACGAAGAAATACTGCTGCTTGAGGCGCAGTTCGCGGCCCATGGCGGTAGTGTCGTCGGGATATAGCACCTTGGACAGGTTCTCCGATTCATTCTTGTCTTCTACCGCCTTGATGTAGTTGCCCTCGTTGAAGTATTTGAGGTCGAAATCGCGAGAGGCCTTGGCCGACCACAGCCGCATGTTGTTGACCGTGTTTGCGCCGAATCCGGGCGTGGGCGTGTCATAGGCCATCGCCATCACGTCATCGGTATCAACCCAGTGGTGGCATGCCTGACCGCGTTCGTCGCAGTATTCCACCACCCGGCCGCCGAATTTGACCGGATACAGCACCTCGGGGCGGGGGAACTCCCACGGATTGCCGTAACGCAGCCAGTTGTCCGGGTGCTCCACCTGCCAGCCGTTCTCGATTTTCTGGTTGAACATGCCGTATTCGTAGCGGATGCCCATGCCATAGCCGGGCAAGCCTATGGTCGCCATGGAGTCGAGGAAACATGCCGCCAGGCGGCCCAGGCCGCCGTTGCCCAGTGCCGCGTCGAATTCCAGTTCGGTGGCCTTGTCCAGCTGGATGCCCGCGTCAATGCAGGCCTGGCGGACTTCGTCGAGAAAGCCGATATTGAGCACGCTGTTCATCAGGCTGCGCCCGATGAGGAATTCCATCGACAGGTAGTACACGCGCTTGGCATCGTGGTCATAGTAGCGCCGCATGGTTTCCATCCAGCCCTCGATCAGGCGGTCGCGCACCACGTTGGCAAGAGTGAAGAACCAGTCGCGATCGGTGGCGGTAATGGGGTCCTTGCCGATGGAAAAAATGAGGTGGTTGGTGAGGGACTGTTTGACCGAGTTGAGGCTGAGATTCAGTGGCGCATGTTCATCGCGGGGTTGGAGCGTTTGGGGCACGGCGCATTCTCCTGAGAGGGGAAGTTGCAGCATAACGCGAGCAGGGCCGAGGGTAAAGGGTTTGGGGGTGATGGGTGATGGGCTCATTACCGCTTACCCATCACCCATCACCATATTCAGGCCAGCACGATAGCAAGGTAAGTCACATACAGCGCGCCGTTAATGGCCAGGTGCCAGACCCGCAACTGGCCGCGCGAGGACATCCAGCGCAGCCAGGAGGCGGCGACCAGGGTGATGACGATGCCGGCCAGCACCTCGCGCTGCGGCGCCCAGGGGGTAAGCATGATGCCGATGGCCGGCAGCAGCGTGCCCTGGAACACCATGGCGCCGGTGATGTTGCCGAAGGCCAGGGTGTCCTTGTGGCGGCGAATCCACAGGATGCTGTTGACCTTTTCCGGCAGCTCGGTGGCGATCGGAATGATCAGCAGCGACAGCAGCAGGGGAGAGATGCCGAGGATTTGCGAGGCGCCGTCCACGCCATGAATGAAGCCCTTGGCGCCTGCAACCAGCAGCCCCAGGCCCAGCGCCATCTGGATCAGGATCACCGGCATTTTCTCCGGCAGGCCGAGCTTGCACAGCATCATCTTGCCTTCCGCTTCCGTGCCGTGGCCTTCCTTCACCAGGTGCGCCGAGGCGCGCAGCGTGAGCATGATGTAGATGAAATAGATCATCACCATGCCGAAGGCCAGCAGGGCGCGGAACAGCGGGGTTTCGTGGGGCACGAACAGGGCGACGGCGGAAAGCGAAAAGGCGGCGAGGAAGAAATTGAGGTCGCGCGTCAGGCCGGTGTGTTCCGGGGTGAGATGGCCCTGCCAGCCGCGTTTCTTCAGCACCGCCATGGCCATCAGGAAAATGGATAGCGTGGAGAGCATCAGCGGAGCACCGAGAATCGCGCCGACACCGATTTCCTCGTTGACGTGGGCGCTGGTGGTGCCGGCGAAAATCGCCAGCAGCGGCACCAGCGTTTCCGGCAGGGCCGTGCCCACCGCGGCGAACAGCGAGCCGGTGACGCCTTCCGAGATTTTCAGCTTTTCCCCCAGATGTTCGAGCGCGTTGGTGAATACTTCCGCCGCGATCAGAATGATGACGAGCATAAGAAAAAGTTCGGCGAAAATCATGGGGAGGGCAAATCCGATAGTTTAAAGTGGCGCGATTATAACATTGGCCGGGCGGGATATAATGCGCCCGAATGTTGACCTTCACGTCGCTCACCGAATTCGATTTTCACCACCGGCTGGCGCAGAGCGAGGGGCCGGTGCTGGTGCTGTTCGGCGCGCCCGGCTGCGCTACATGCCGCAAGGTGGAGAAGCTGCTGCCCGGCGCGGCGGCAGGGCTGGTAAGCGGCCTGTATAAAGTGGATGTGCAGCAGAGCATGGGATTGGCGCGGGCTTACGAGGTGTTTCATCTGCCTGCGCTGTTTCTGTTTGTGGATGGACGTTATCACGCGCCGTTCGAAAGCGAAGTGACGGCGCTGAAGATGAAGCAGGCGCTGGAGCAGGCCCTGGCCGCTCCGCCGCAGGATGAACCTTGAAAGGGTGTGAATAGTGGAAATAGATCGGTCAGGTTTTTTGAAAGGGGTGCGCTTCATCCCTTCCCCCAACTTCGATGAGCGGCCCCCGGAAGAGCCGGTCACCCTGCTGGTGATCCACAATATCAGCCTGCCGCCGCGCGAATACGGCGGGGATGGTGTGATCGAGTTCTTCACCAACCGCCTCGATCCCAATGCGCACGAATATTTCCGCGCCATAGCCGATCTGCGCGTGTCCAGCCATTTCCTCATCCGCCGCGATGGCGAAATCATCCAGTTCGTTTCCTGCAACCTGCGCGCCTGGCATGCGGGGATTTCCAGGTGGAAAGGGCGCGAGCGCTGCAATGATTTTTCCATCGGCATCGAGCTGGAAGGCAGCGACTTCGATCCCTATGAGGATATCCAGTACGGGAAACTGGCCGAACTGACCAAAGCGCTGAAACAGGCCTACCCCATCGAGGACATCACCGGCCACCACAACATCGCGCCCGACCGCAAGACTGATCCGGGGCCGCTGTTCGCGTGGGAGCGGTATCTGGAAACGGTTAGCTGTTAGCGGTCAGGTTTTGCTGACAGCTGACCGCTGACAGCTATGAATCAATCAAACACCACCGTCTTGTTGGCATAGACCAGCACGCGGTTTTCGATGTGCCAGCGCACGGCGCGCGAGAGCACGATCTTTTCCAGGTCCGCGCCTTTGCGGATCAGGTAGTCGAGCGAGTCGCGGTGCGAAACCCGCGCCACGTCCTGCTCGATGATCGGGCCGTCGTCCAGCACTTCCGTGACGTAATGGCTGGTCGCCCCGATCAGCTTCACGCCCCTTTCGAACGCCCGGTGGTAGGGCTTGGCGCCGTTGAAGGCGGGCAGGAAAGAATGGTGGATATTGATGATGCGGTTGGGGTAGTGGCGGATGAAGTCGTGCGACAGCACCTGCATGTAGCGGGCCAGCACCACCAGTTCCACATGATGGTGGCGCAGCAGGGCGAGCTGGGTTTTCTCGGCCTCCGCCTTGGCGTCCTTGAGCACCTCGATGTGCTGGAAGGGAATGCGGTAGGCATCCGCCAGCCACTTGTTGTCGGCGTGGTTGCTGATGATGAGGGGGATGTCGCAGTGCAGCTCGCCGGCCTGATGGCGGTAGAGCAGGTCGGCCAGGCAGTGGTCGTAGCGCGATACGAAAATCGCCACCTTGGGGCGGTGGCCGGACAAGGCCAGCCGCCATTGCATCTCGAACTGGGCGGCGATGGGCGCGAACAGCCGTTCGAAATCGGAGATCTCGAGATTGAATTCTTCCAGATCCCACTCCACACGCATCAGGAAAAGCTTGTTTTCGCTGTCCTGATGCTGGTCGGCATGCAGGATGTTGGCGTTATGGCGGTACAGGAATTCGGCAATGGTCGCCACCAGGCCTTTGCGGTCTGGGCAGCTTATCAGGAGCGTGGCGGTATTTTTCATCATGGTCGTAAATGGTCGTTAAACAGGAGCCTGCAAGGGTGTAAATAATACACCATGGGCAGCCTGTCATTAGCGTATCCCTTATTCAGCATGACGCGTTCACCCTGCCGCAGCAGCAGGGGAAACCCTGGAGAGCCCTCTATTTGGTGGAGTAGTTCAGGCCGTAATTCAAACCTACCGGCTTAAGCCGATTGCGCGGGGTTTAACCGAGACTCAATTGTGGGTGCAGGGGGTTTAGGGTATGATGTGAACCCGTCCAATCTTCATGATCCTCAGATTTTCATGACAAAATATATCTTCGTAACGGGCGGGGTTGTTTCTTCACTTGGCAAGGGTATCGCAGCAGCTTCCCTGGCCGCCATCCTCGAATCACGCGGCATCAAAGTCACCATGCTCAAGCTGGATCCCTACATCAATGTGGATCCCGGCACCATGAGCCCATTCCAGCACGGCGAAGTTTTCGTCACCGAAGACGGTGCCGAAACGGATCTGGACCTCGGCCATTACGAGCGCTACATCAGCGCCAAGATGAAGAAGTCCAACAACTTCACCACCGGCCAGATCTACGAGAGCGTGATCAAGAAAGAGCGGCGCGGCGATTACCTGGGCGGCACGGTGCAGGTGATTCCCCACATTACGGACGAGATCAAGAACTTCATCCGCGCCGGGGCCGGCAATGCCGAAGTGGCGATTGTCGAGATTGGCGGCACGGTGGGCGATATCGAATCGCTGCCCTTCCTCGAGGCAATCCGCCAGATGGGCGTGCAGCTTGGCCGCAGCAATACCTGCTACATCCACCTGACGCTGGTGCCGTACATCGCTTCCGCCGGCGAAATCAAGACCAAGCCGACCCAGCACTCGGTCAAGGAGTTGCGCGAGATCGGCATCCAGCCAGACGTGCTGCTGTGCCGCGCCGACCGCCCGCTGCCGGACGACGAGCGGCGCAAGATCGCGCTCTTCACCAACGTGCAGGAAGAGGCGGTGATTTCCGCCGTGGACGTGGACAGCATCTACAAGATTCCCGGCCTGCTGCATCTTCAGGGCCTGGACCAGATCGTGTGCCGCAAGCTGGAACTCACGCCGCCGCCTGCTGACCTGAGCACCTGGGAAAAACTGGTTTTTGCGCTGGAACATCCCCAGCATACGGTGGACATCGCGCTGGTCGGCAAGTACGTGGATTTGACCGAATCTTACAAGTCGCTTTCCGAAGCCCTGATCCACGCGGGCATTCATACGCGCAGCAAGATCAATATCCACTATATCGACTCCGAAACGCTGGAAACCGGCAATACCGATTTCCTGAATGGCATGGATGCCATCCTGGTGCCCGGTGGTTTCGGCAAGCGCGGCGTGGAAGGAAAGATCGCGGCGATCCGTTATGCACGTGAGAAGCGCATACCCTATCTGGGCATCTGCCTCGGCATGCAACTGGCGGTGATCGAATATGCGCGCCACAAGGCGCAGATGGAAGATGCGCACAGCACCGAGTTCAATCCGGATACGCCCTATCCGGTGGTGGCGCTGATCACCGAGTGGCGCACCAAGGAAGGCGCGCTGGAAACCCGCAGCAGCCAATCCGATCTCGGCGGCACCATGCGCCTGGGCGGGCAGGAGGCCCTGCTCGCGGAAGGTTCGCTGGCGCGCAAGGTGTATGGCGCGGATGCCGTTATCGAACGCCACCGCCACCGCTACGAGGTCAATAACGAATATCTTCCGCGCCTGGAGCAGGCGGGCTTGCGCGTGAGCGGCCGTTCCATGGGGGGGGAAGACCTGTGCGAGATGATCGAGCTGCCTGACCACCCCTGGTTCATGGCGTGCCAGTTCCATCCCGAGTTCACTTCTACGCCGCGTGCTGGCCACCCACTTTTCAAGGCTTTCATTGAAGCAGCGCTGGCGCACTCCAAGGTAAAGGCATAACGATGAAACTCTGTGGTTTTGAAGCGGGCCTGCAACACCCGCTATTCCTGATAGCCGGCCCCTGCGTGATCGAGTCCGAGCAATTGGCGCTGGATACCGCCGGGCAACTGAAAGAAATCTGTAACCAGGTGGGTATAAACTTCATTTACAAATCTTCCTACGACAAGGCCAACCGCAGTTCCGGAAAATCATTCCGCGGCTTTGGCATGGACGAAGGTTTGCGCATTCTGGCTGAAGTCAAACGCCAGATCGGCGTGCCTGTCCTGACCGACGTGCATACCGAGGAAGAAATCCCGGTTGCGGCAGCGGTGGTGGACGTGTTGCAAACCCCCGCCTTCCTGTGCCGCCAGACCGATTTCATCCACGCCGTGGCGAGCTGCGGCAAGCCGGTGAACATCAAGAAGGGCCAGTTTCTTGCCCCATGGGACATGAAAAACGTGGTCGAAAAGGCGCGTGAAGCCAATGGAGGACAGGACAACATCATGGTGTGCGAGCGCGGCGTGTCCTTCGGCTACAACAATCTGGTGTCCGACATGCGTTCGCTGGCGGTGATGCGCGATACGAACTGCCCGGTGGTATTCGATGCCACCCACTCGGTGCAGTTGCCGGGCGGGCAGGGCGACAAGAGCGGCGGCCAGCGCGAATTCGTGCCGGTGCTGGCGCGTGCGGCCGTGGCAAGCGGGATCGCCGGGATTTTCATGGAAACCCACCCCGACCCGGCAAAAGCCCTGTCGGACGGCCCCAATGCCTGGCCCCTGGGAAAGATTCGAGAATTGCTGAGCACCCTCAAGCAGCTGGATGAGCTGGTGAAGCAGCAAGGCTTTGCCGAAATGAAATTGTGATCGATAACTGAAAAAGTAAGGAAAACTAATGAGTGCTATTGTTGATGTGATTGCCCGTGAAATCCTGGACTCCCGTGGCAACCCCACGGTGGAGGCCGATGTGCTGCTTGAATCCGGCGTGATTGGCCGTGCCGCCGTGCCTTCCGGCGCCTCTACCGGCACCAAGGAAGCCGTTGAGTTGCGTGATGGCGACAAGGCCCGCTACCTGGGCAAGGGCGTGCTGCAGGCGGTGGAAAACGTCAACACCGAAATCTGCGAAGCCATTATCGGCCTGGATGCCGAAGAGCAAAGCTTCATCGACAAGATGCTGATCGAACTGGACGGCACCGACAACAAGGGCCGCCTTGGCGCCAACGCCATTCTCGCGGTCTCCATGGCCGTGGCCAAGGCCGCAGCCGAACAGTCCGGCCTGCCGCTGTATCGCTACCTCGGCGGTTCCGGCCCGATGCAACTGCCGGTGCCGATGATGAACATCATCAACGGGGGCGCCCATGCTACCGGCGGTTCGGACATCCAGGAATTCATGATCATCCCCCTGGGCGCGCAAAGCTTCCGCGAAGCGCTGCGCTGCGGTGCGGAGATATTCCATCATCTGCAAAAAATCCTGCATTCCAAGGGTTTCGCCACCACCGTGGGCGATGAAGGCGGTTTCGCGCCGGCACTGGGCTCCAACGAAGGCGCGCTGCAGGTCATCGTCGAGGCAATCGAGGCGGCCGGCTACCTGCCGGGCGCCGACGTGGCCATCGGCCTGGATTGCGCCGCTTCCGAGTTCTACAAGGACGGCCAGTATCATCTGAAAGCGGACGGACTGACCCTCAGCTCCGCGCAGATCATCGACCTGTACGCGACCTGGGTGGACAAATACCCCATCATCAGCATCGAGGACGGCATGAGCGAATTCGACTGGGACGGCTGGAAGCTGCTCACCGACCGCCTCGGCAAATCGATCCAGCTGGTCGGCGACGATCTCTTCGTGACCAACACCAAGATCCTGCGCGAGGGCATCCAGAAAGGCGTGTGCAACTCCATCCTGATCAAGGTGAACCAGATCGGCACCCTGAGCGAAACCTTCGCCGCGGTCGAGATGGCCAAGCGCGCCGGCTACACCGCCGTGATTTCGCACCGCTCTGGCGAAACCGAAGACACCACCATCGCGGACATCGCCGTGGCCACCAACGCCCTGCAGATCAAGACCGGCTCCCTCAGCCGTTCCGACCGCATCTCCAAGTACAACCAGCTGTTGCGCATCGAGGAAGAGCTGGGCGACGGCGCCAGCTACGCCGGGCGCGACGCCTTCTACCAGCTCAACCGCTGATCCGGAGCTCTAATTCCTTCCCATGCGCTGGCTGACGCTGTTTCTGGTGCTTGTCATCGCCGCGTTGCAGTATCCGCTGTGGCTTGGGAAGGGGAGCTGGTTGCGCGTATGGGAAGTGGACCAGAAAATTGCCGCGCAGAAACAGGTCAATCAGGGCCTGAGAGCGCGCAATGCCTCCCTCGATGCCGAGGTGCGCGACCTGAAACAGGGTTACGGCGCAATCGAGGAACGGGCGCGCAGCGAACTGGGGATGATCAAGCAGGATGAAGTGTTTTTCCAGGTGCTGGAAAATGAACGTCCGCTACCCCCGCCCTCCAGTGGCGCCAAACCGGCTGTTCCTCAGCCCTCTGCCAAACCGGCTGCAGCCTCAGTCAAACACTGAATCTGGTTTTAGCGTTTTCCGCAACATTTCTTGAGTTTAAGCCCGCTCCCGCAGGGGTAGGGGTCGTTACGGCGCGGCTTGGGTTTTTTGTCCGGGCGGGGAAACGTGCCATCCACATAAAGCCACTCGCCATCCGCTTTCTCAAAGCGGCTGACCTCATGAAGCGCCGCATCGCTGCCCTGGTGGCTGTAGCGCGCAACGAACTCGACCGTGCCTGCCTTATCTTCAGTACCGCCCGCCTGTGTGGCCAAAACTTCCAGCCCCAGCCACACCATGTCCGGCGTGGGCGGGTCATTGTCCCGCGTCTGCCGGGTGCGATTCAGATACTCCCAGTCCCGCGCCACAAAAGCGCTGTAGCGGGAGCGCATCAAGGCTTCAGCGGTGGGTGCGGATGCCGCGCCCTTCAGGTAAGGCGCGCAGCAATCTTCAAAACTTGCCCCGGACCCGCATGGGCATAAGGCGCTCATGCTGCCGGGTTCAGCAGCCGCAGTGCTGTTCAACGAATTCGCGCACCCAGTGCTCGGGTTTAGAGCTGGCGAAACGGCCGACTTCCTCGCCGTTGACGAACATCAGCACAGTAGGGAAGCCGCGCAGGCCGTAGCGGCCCGCAAGCTTCATGTTGTCGCCCTCGTCCACTTCCACCTTGGCGAGCGTGAATTTGCCCGCATAGGACTTCACCACGCGGTCCAGCACCGGGGACAGCGCCAGGCAGGGCGGGCACCAGTCGGCCCAGAAATCCACCAGCACAGGCAGGGTTCTGGAGGCTTCGATCACTCGTTGTTCAAAGTCATGGAGGTTGACGTCAATAATCAGGGAAGGGTTATGGCTCATCGTTAAATGCTAAGGTTGATCAGGGATGTGAATTCTAGCCGAAAATGCCACCTCGTGCAGACCCGCTCTACAAGCGCCGGAGCGAGATTTTTACTGTCAATGGGTTGACCTGGGGGCGGCAACTGCTTAGAATGCTGGCTTGTCAATTCCCTGATAGCTCAGTCGGTAGAGCGACGGACTGTTAATCCGCAGGTCCCTGGTTCGAGTCCAGGTCGGGGAGCCAGAATTAGAATAAGAATTAAGCACTTAGATTAAACGTCTAAGTGCTTTTTTCTTTGGTTCTTCCAAAAGGTTCAACGGAAGTTCAACACAGATTCAGCGAAGCCAGCGGGTTCAACTGACGAGTTTCTGCCAAATGATCGGGTGAAAGGTGCGCGTAACGCATGGTCATGGTCAGGCTTTGGTGTCCAAGCACTTTCTGCAAAGCCAATATATTTCCTCCGTTCATCATGAAGTGACTGGCAAAGGTGTGCCGCAGGATGTGTGTCATTTGACCTTCTGGCAGAGTTAGTTTTGCCCTCTCTACTCCCTCCCGGAATGCCGCCCAAGCGCTTGTGAACAAGCGTTCACCTTCTCCGTGCTCAATAAAATGGTTTTTTAATTCTGTTTCAATGGCTGGCGTGATGGGTACTGATCTCGTCTTGCTTGATTTCGTCTGCACAAACTGAATCATTCCATTTCTAATCTGTGTAGTTCGCAGACTTTCCGCCTCTCCCCACCGTGAACCAGTTGCCAGGCAAACTTTCGCAATCAGGGTGACGTGCTTGTTTTTTCCCTTCCGCAACTCTTCAATTAAATTCTTGATTTGTTCTACTGTCAGGTAAGAAAGCTCACGCTCCTGAATCTTGAACGCTCTCAGCTTCTTGAGTGGATTTTCCTTTTTCCAATGCTCAAGACGAATTAGCTCATTGAATACGGCTCGTAGGTAGGCTTGCTCACGGTTCATGTTGTTGGCCGTTATTCCATCAGCAATGCGCTTTGTCCGGTATTCAGCAAAAACATCGGTCGTGAATGTCTCGGCACGTGGGTTGCCCATTGCTTCGCTCATGGCAATTAGTCGGCGGTGAGTATCTGCGCCAGCTCGTAATCCCGACCCGTGATGCCTGAACCAGAGTTCGCATAGATCAGTTAGCCGACGCGCATCTTTCTTTGGCGGTGCCCAGTCGGGTACTTCTTGCACCTTGACGCGAATGTGCCGTTCCCATGCCAATGCTTCCGCCTTGGTCGGGAACGTCTTTTTTAGCCGCTTTGCACCTCGGCCACCAGGTTGAATATTGACTTGCCAGCCTGTCTTAACTTGCTTGATCGTCATTGATAGCTTTGAACTCTGCTATTCGCTTGTTTCTGGTTGAGTTTAATTTGGTGATTGCATCTTCTATAAGCTGCGACTGTTGAACAGTTAGTTTTTCCTTCGCCGCTTTTCTTGCGGCCAACTTAGGGTGAACGGTGTAAATCCAAGGCCATCGCTTTTGTCCGAGTTCTTGGTGTTCTGTCAGCCAATCTTCAAACATTTCACGGAAACTTTGAGTCTTATCAACTTTACATGCATCAGATAGAGCCACTCTCAATCTCAAGTATTCCTCGCCAGCTGGACGAGACTGATATGGGGCATCCAAATGGCTCTCAGCTTTTGGGCTGGTGTGACTAAATTCATTATCCGTGGCACCTGTAAGCAACCAGAATGCATGTTCTGGCCATTTCTTTGCAAGTGATTCAAGCATTTCGGATGTGGGCCTTTGTTTTCCGTTAAAAGCTTTTCGCCAACTCACTGCGGGGATTGTTGAAAATTCCTCAAGCTCTTTGTATCGCCTATTACTGGATGTTTTTAACTCGATCAGCTCTTTGAATCGTTCGTTAATTTCACTCATTTTGTCCTCCTGCTTGACATGAATAATTATTTGTACTCTAATTCGTACCATAAGTACTACGTAGAGTACAGGATTATATTATGAGCGCATCAGAAGCTTTTTCGCAAATTCAGATATCGCAAAGCCTGGCCTCCAGTGGGCAAACTTTAGCAATTTCGCTGCCTATCATGAGCCGAGAAGCTTTTGCAGCCGCTGTCGGATTGACACCTGCGACCATTTTTTCCATGACGGATCGCGGCTTGCTGCCTACAGTCCATTATGGTCGCCGCGTTTTTATTAACATTGAAGTGTTGCGTAGACAGTGCGCTGCCAAGGATTTCGAATGATTTACGCTTCAAACAATTCTTCCCTGGTTCCGCCTGCCCGGAGCGAAGCGAGGACAGCCGGAACCGGGGAAGAAAAACTTTACGTGCTAGTAACACGTAAAGTAAGTCCGTTTAAACGGAAAATTGCACAAAATTTAAGCAGCTTTCAGAGCCGGGCAAGCGGGTCGAAAAATGCATAATCCCCTGTTCCTCGATTGGATCACAATTCACCAGTATTACCCTGACGGTGGTTTACCCGTAATCAATCGCGGTCAGGTCTTCTCTGTCGATTCTGACGGATCCATCGAATGGCAGGTAGAAAAAGCCTTCTCCCATGAAGGCTCGTTCGAATCCCGGATCCACATCCAGTCTGATGGCTACATGGTTCGCCTCTCCGGCAACGTCTCCCGCTTCAATCGCCCGGACAATCTTTTCGGCTTCGATCTCGATAGAACTATAGAAAAAGCCGGGTTCATCCTCTCCGGCCTTGGCCTTCCTCCATTCTCGGCTGGTCATTGCCAGCTGGTGTACGGTCAGGAATTCCCGCAATGGACAGGGGCCGTCATTACCCGACTCGACCTGACCAAGAATTACATCTTGGGCAACCGGGACAACCTCAAGCTGTTCATGAATCACCTGGCATCGAAATCAGCGCCACGGGTTAAAACCGGCGTGTTCCCTGATGGGGCGACCGTGGATTATGGCCGGGGTTCGAAATACGTTTATCACAAGGCCTACGACAAATTCCTGCAATGGTCCAGCCGTTCGCAGAAACACAAGCCAATTCCGGAAGTTCTCTCTTGGGTGGAAAAGTTTGGCCTGCTGCGCCATGAGGTGACGCTCAAATCCCGCTTCCTTACACAGAACAATCTCCGTTTTCTGGGGGCCCTTACCATGAAAAAACTCTGTGACGTTTACAACCTCCGCGCTGAGGTTATCACCGCTGAAAAGCTGTCCATTGACGACTTCAATGAAATTCCCGCGCCTTACTGCGCGACTGCTGCCATGTGGCGTCAGGGGATCGACATTACGACCAAACTCAAAAAATCCCAATACTACAAACACCGCAAGGCACTGCTTATTTACGGCATTGACATATCCCGTCCCTGCAACGTTGTTGATCTGACCACGCGCATCAAGCACAAGGAAATCACGATTACATCGGCCATCGCGCCCGAATGGTACTGGGAGCTGACCGGATCATGAATATCCAGGAGCAACTTAAAAACAAACTCGACTGGCACGATCCGGAAGCACGGAACCAGATCACGGTCCTGAAGTGCGTCAACTCACGGTGCGGCCTTGAGTATGTCGTATATCGGCCACGGGCCTTTCCTGACCATTGCGAACGGTGCCGCTGCTCGAATTTCATAACGCTTTATCGCTACGGCACTCACTGAAAATTTCCCTCCCGATTTTGGGCTGTAAGGGGTGAATGGGATTCAACAGCTCGTTTTTAAAATAGGAGTAACAACCATGATTCAGACCATGAAAGCCAAAGTAACCGGCATGAAACGCTTCAAGGGTGACGTTGAAGGCAAGCACTACGACAGCACCACGGTTTATGTGGAAACCCGCCTCTATGACAAGGCAGGCAATCGTCGCGGCTATGCCTCTCAGGACTACCCATGCGGCACTTCTGACGTGTATGCCCGGTGGGAAAAAATCGAGCTTCCAGGCGAGTTCGAAATCGACATGGAAACAGTCACGGACGGCAACACCAGCAAACAGATCGTCATCGATCTGCGCCCCTGCAAAGTACCGGTCCGGGCCGCCTGAGTGGTTGATGAAAACCAAGGATGACAAATTCACCTCCGAAATGTTTGGCAATCGGCCAGGTCGTCCACGTAAGGCAAATGCTATGACTGTTGCAGAACGTGTCCGTAAGCACCGCGCCAAGAAATCAATTTCCGTTACGAGTAACGAAAATTGCTCTCGGTGCGGCTGCAAGTTTTCGGAATGTTGTGGCTTATGCAACGTTGGTCAGGAGTAAACCATGGCTCTCGGATCGCTTCAGAACATCATCGTGTGTGTGCCTGTTACTTCTGGTTCAACGGTCTCACCGTGTCAAACCGTTGGTGGAGTTAGGCACAAGCCAGTCATGACGTCTGTTTATGTGATTGACCCAGCAAACTCTTCATTTCTGGACATGGCGCTGGAGCCTATTGACGCTTCATCTGTAGCAACCGTTTTTTCATTCGCTTTTTCCTTCGTCGTGTTCTTTTTTCTTGTTGGACGCGCCGTGGGTTCCGTGTTGAGCCTTATCCGTCGTGGATAGGCCAAACCGTGGCGGGCGGTTCCCGCTTTTATCTTCATTGAAAGGAAATCAAACGATGTATACCAAACTCCTGGCATTTTTTGCTTTTATGTTTTCTCTCTTTTCAGGCTCTGCCAATGCGGCGATTGATCTTACTCCCATCACTGGTGCTTTCACGGCTTCTGATGTGATTACCGCCGTGCTGGCTGTTGCTGGTGTGCTGGCTGCAATTTACGCCACCATGACAGCAGCCAAAATGGCTCTTCGCTGGATTCGTGGCGGTTAATCGTTATATTTTTTGCTTGTTTCTGGCGGGGCTGGCCACCCCGTCATTTTCAAAGGGATTGACATGACATCTTCTCAACTTTGGTACTTATTCATCTTTGCATGGGGCATTGCCTGTTCATGGGCGCTTATCAAGGGGTTGGAATGAAATTCCTGAAAAAATGGCTGTTACTCAAGCTTTGTTTCATTTTATTGCTTCCTCATCAAACATTGGCTGAAGCCTTGCCTGCTCCTGACCCAAGCAAGGTATCTCGTGCGGTTTCAGGGGTGCTTCAAGATGGCTTTCGCACTCGTGGTTTTGCTGCTAATGATCCAAGATTTGGCAACACGCTCGCACGAATTTCACCGCAAATTTCCGGAGTGGCTGGAACGGCGGCAGCGGTTACAGTCGGCACCGTTACTGCTCCAGGCTGGGCATCGGTTGCACTTGCGATTATTGATCCGGAACGAATTATCCATGAACTTTAAGGCATGAATCATGTCAGATTG
>CAYLMA010000038.1:0-31562 GCA_964384915.1 uncultured Sulfuricella sp.
CCTACTCCGCTTATGCCGGTGTGCAGGATGCCATGGTGCAATGGTGGTACGGCCATAACGCGGTGGGCTTCTTCCTGACTGCCGGCTTCCTTGGCATGATGTACTACTTCGTGCCCAAGCAGGCAGGCCGCCCGGTGTATTCCTACCGGCTCTCCGTAGTGCACTTCTGGGCCCTGATCTTCACCTACATGTGGGCGGGCCCGCACCATCTGCACTACACCGCCCTGCCAGACTGGACACAGTCCATCGGCATGCTGTTCTCGCTGATTCTGCTGGCGCCTTCGTGGGGCGGCATGATCAACGGCATCATGACCTTGTCCGGTGCCTGGCATAAACTGCGCACCGATCCGATCCTGAAGTTCCTGGTGACTTCGCTGTCCTTCTACGGCATGTCCACCTTCGAAGGCCCGATGATGGCTATCAAGAGTGTGAATGCGCTGTCCCACTACACCGACTGGACCGTGGGCCACGTGCACTCGGGTGCGTTGGGCTGGGTGGCGATGGTGTCGATTGGCTGTATCTACTACCTGATTCCGCGGCTTTTCGGCCGGGAGCAGATGTACAGCATCAAGCTTATTACGGCGCACTTCTGGATCGCAACCATAGGCGTAGTGCTGTATATCGCCGCGATGTGGATCGCCGGTGTGGCGGAAGGCCTGATGTGGCGCGCGGTCAACCCGGATGGCACGTTGACCTACAGCTTTGCCGAAGCGGTGAAAATGACCTACCCGTTCCTGACCATCCGTTTGCTGGGCGGCCTGATGTTCCTCAGCGGTATGCTGATCATGGCCTACAACGTGTTCAAAACGGTTGCAGGCGCCAAGGCGGTGAATGATGCGGCTATTCCCGCTGTCGCCGGCGCTCACGCTTAAAGTACAGGGAAGGAGAAAATAATGAGTGCATCTTCATCGCATGAGTTTCTGGAAAAAAACATTGGCCTGATGATCGTGCTGATACTGCTGGTGGTGAGCGTGGGGGGGCTGGTGGAAATCGTGCCGCTGTTCTTCCAGAAGTCCACCACCCAGCCGGTGGCGGGCCTCAAGCCGTATACCGCGCTGCAACTGGCGGGGCGTGACATCTATCAGCGCGAAGGCTGCTACAACTGCCATTCGCAGATGATCCGTCCGTTCCGCGCCGAAACCGAGCGCTACGGCCACTACTCGGTGGCGGGCGAGTTTGTCTATGACCACCCGTTCCAGTGGGGTTCCAAGCGCACCGGTCCGGACCTGCATCGTGTCGGCGGGCGCTATTCGGACGACTGGCACCGCACCCACCTCGATAACCCGCGTGACGTGGTGCCGGAGTCCAATATGCCGGCTTACCCCTGGCTCAGGACCGCCATGGTGGAAGGCAAGGACATTGCCGCCAACATGCGTGTGCTGCGTACTCTGGGCCTGCCTTACAGCGACGAAGAGATCGCCAAGGCCAATGGTGAGCTGAAGGGCAAGACCGAGCAGGACGCCCTGATCGCCTATCTGCAGAATCTGGGCACCGCTATCAAGAGCACGAGGTAAAGCCATGGACATCAACGATCTAAGGTCAATTGTGACGGTGGTGTCGTTCATTACCTTCCTCGGCATCGTTGCCTGGGCCTTCAGCGGGGGCCGCAAGTCGGCTTTCGATGAGGCAGCCCGGCTGCCGATGGAAGATGATGAATACGAACGCGTTAATGTGAATTCCGTGCCCCGGGCAGCGGAACGCTAAGGAGGAAATGATGAGTGATTTTGTGAGCGACTTTTGGAACTTGTGGGTCGCGGGGATAACCCTCGTCAGCATTATCGGCTGCGCGGTATTCCTCAAGGCGGTGAGTATCAAGCGAACCTCGGGACAGGTGGATACGACTGGCCATGTGTGGGACGGCGATCTGGCGGAATGGAATAATCCACTTCCGGCATGGTGGAGTTGGCTGTTCTATATCACAGTGGTGTTCTCGCTGGTCTATCTGGTGCTGTACCCTGGCCTTGGTAGTTTCAAGGGTATCTGGGGCTGGAGCTCGGCAGGGCAGTGGGAAAGTGAAATGAAGCATGCGGCGGAAACCTATGACCCGATCTTCAACAAGTTCCTGCAGCAGGATCTGAAGACAGTAGCTGCCGATCCGGAAGCCAAACAGATGGGGCAACGCTTGTTTGTGACGTACTGTTCCCAGTGCCATGGTTCCGATGCGGGAGGTTCAAGAGGGTTCCCCAGCCTGAGCGACAAGGACTGGCTCTATGGCGGCGATCCTGAAGCCATCAAGGCCAGCATCTTGAACGGCCGCACTGGCATCATGCCTCCACATGCCCCTGTGCTGGGCGATGCGGGCGTGAAAGAAGTGGCAAACTATGTGTTCTCGTTGTCCGGCCACAAGCACGATGCCAGCCTGGCGGCCGCCGGCAAGCCCAAGTTCGAGCAGATCTGTGCTGCCTGCCATATGCCTGAAGGCACAGGCATGCAAGCTCTTGGTGCGCCCAACCTGACTGACAAAGTATGGTTATATGGCAGTTCCGAGGCTGCGGTCACGGAAACGATTGCCAAGGGCCGTAACGGTGTGATGCCGGCATGGAAGGATTTCCTGGGTGAAGCCAAGGTTCACTTGCTAGCCGCCTATGTGTATGGCTTGTCGCAAGGCAAGTAAATTGTTGTAGTCAGGCCGGGCCGATTGGGTAGTAGTCATTCGGCCCGGTTTTGTCAGGGAATTCCTGCATCAGTTCTAATCTAGAGTCGATGCAGGGGTTTCTTCAGGAGTCGGATTTGAATCAGGCAAGAAAGACTTCGGCTTCCCCGGTTGAAGGTGAAGGCGATGAGCTGTACGCGGTAAGAAGGAAAATCCAGCCACGTTCAGTGAGCGGTATTTTCGCGAGTTTGCGCGTGTGGGGTGTGGTGCTGACTCAATTGGTTTTCTATGGCTTGCCATGGTTGACCTGGAATGATCGGCCGGCAGTGTTGTTTGATCTGTTGACGCGCAGGTTCTACGTTTTTGGCACAGTGTTTTTTCCCCAGGATTTTATTTACCTCACCGGCCTGCTGGTGATTTCTGCATTGGGGCTGTTTCTTTTTACTGCAGTGGCGGGACGCATCTGGTGTGGTTATGCATGTCCACAGACGGTTTATACCGAGCTTTTCATGTGGATCGAACAGTTCATCGAAGGTGACCGCCAGAAGCGAATCAAGCTGGACAAGGCGGCATGGGGTGCGCGCAAGATTTTTCTCCGAAGCGCCAAGCACACCGCCTGGATCGTGGTATCGCTGTGGACCGGATTTACCTTTGTAGGCTATTTCACGCCCATCAGGGAACTGGCCGTTTCATTCGTCAGTTTTGGCATGGGGCCGTGGGAAACCTTCTGGGTGTTTTTTTATGGTTTCGCTACTTACGGCAACGCCGGTTGGATGAAGGAGCAGGTGTGCCTTTACATGTGCCCCTATGCACGTTTCCAGAGCGTGATGTTCGACCCGGATACGCTTGTTATCACCTACGATGAGAAACGTGGCGACCCGCGGGGGCAGCGCAAAAAAGGGTCTGACTTCCGTGCCGAAGGTAAGGGCGACTGCGTGGATTGTGGGATCTGTGTCCAGGTTTGCCCGACTGGCATCGATATTCGCAAGGGCTTGCAATATGAGTGCATCGGTTGTGCCGCTTGTATCGATGGCTGCAACCAGGTCATGGACAAGATGGGTTATGCGCGCGGACTGATCCGCTATTCGACGGAAAATGTCATGCTCGGCAAGTTTTCCGAGCGCACCATGATGGCACATGTCTTCCGGCCGCGAGTGTTGCTGTATGCCGCCATTCTTGGCGCAATCACGGTGGCGCTGGGTGTTGCGCTGTATGTGCGCACGCCGCTCAAAGCCAACATCATGCGCGACCGCATGACCCTGGTGAGGGAGGCCGAAGACGGGCTGCTGGAGAACGTTTATCGCATGCAGATCATTAACATGGATGAAAAGCCGCATCGCTACATGCTGACTGCTTCCGGCCTGGAAGGGCTGAAAGTGGTGATGGACGAGAAGCTTCCTCTGGAAGTGCATGCGGCCGAGTCGCATACAATTTCGATCAGCCTGCGGGTAGATCCGAATGATGTGAAACCAGGCTCTACCCAGGTTCATATCAAGGTCCAGGATATTGATAATCCAACATTTTTTGTCAACGAAAAAACCAGTTTTATTGTGAGATGATGATGACAACCATGACTGAAACCAACAAACCCTGGTACCGTGAACCATGGCCCTGGATCCTGATGGCGGGTCCGACAGCGGTGGTTCTGGCTGGCATTGCAACTGCCTGGATCGCTGTTGCGACGGATGATGGCCTGGTGGAGGATGATTATTACAAG
The DNA here is from genome assembly GCA_964384915.1 of uncultured Sulfuricella sp. Taxonomy (GTDB): domain Bacteria; phylum Pseudomonadota; class Gammaproteobacteria; order Burkholderiales; family Sulfuricellaceae; genus Sulfurimicrobium. The sequence goes on from CAYLMA010000038.1 coordinate 4,311, forward strand.
AAAGGTTTGACCATTAACCAAACCATCGCTCGCGATGAGTTGGCTCAAACCCTTCGCCTCAAGGCGCAACTGATGGTGGGCGGCGATGCCACACAGTTGCGCGTGTTGCTGCAGGCCGCAGATTCCGTGGCGCTGCCATCAACACTGATACTTAAAGTGCTGCACCCAACCCGCTCCGACCTGGATCGGGTGGTGACGCTGGAACAGGGCGCTTCGGGTTACTACGAGGGCCAACTCAAGGCGCTGGAACCTACGCGGTGGCGGCTGGTTCTGGAAGATGCGGACAGCCAATGGCGCCTGACCGGTAAATTGCATCTACCTAAGGATAATGTCATCGCGATGCAAGCCAACGAATAGTCTTTTCAACGAAGCAAAAGGGAGGGTGAAATGGTAATTATGGATTTGCTCTTTAAAACGGAGACGGGTCTGCTCAGCATGTTCACGATTGGCTTTGTGCTGTTGATGGCAGTGTTCTTCATTTTTTGGTTTATCAAGAAATCGGGCGACCCGAACGCCTGATAAAAGAGCATGTAATCTTCAGTTCTTGCAGAGTGGGCCGCTTGGTCGTGTGCGCTCAACGGTTTGCTTCAGGCGGGGCAAGTCGTTGAGAACGAGAAGTCGGTTCTGTACGCTAATTACGCCCTCGTCCTGGAACTTTGATAAGGTTCTGCTTACAGTTTCCAGTTTTAGCCCGAGGTAGCTGCCGATTTCTCCACGCGTCATGCGAAGTTGAAATTGAACCGGCGAATAGCCGCGCGCTTCGAAACGCTGGGACAGGTTGATCAGAAAAGCTGCAATCCGCTCATCCGCGTTCATGCTGGAAAGAAGAGCCATCAGGTTATGATCGCGCGCGATCTCGCGGCTCATGATTTTGTGGAACTGGCGCTGCAGAGTGGGGATTTCGCGGCACAGGGTTTCCAGTGCGGCGTAGGGGATCTCGCAGATTTCGCTGTCTTCCAGGGCAATGGCATTGCAACAATGGCTGTCGTCGCAGATTGCATCCAGACCCATTAACTCGCCATTCATATGGAAGCCAGTGACAAGATCCTGGCCGTTCTCGCTGCTCAGGACTGTCTTGAAAAAACCTGTGCGCAAAGCGTAGAGTGAGCGGAAGGCATCGCCAGAACGATAAAGGTGTTCGCCGCGCTTGACGCGTTTGCGGCGATTGATGATGTTATCCAGTTGCGTGGATTGTTGTCCCTTGAGCCCGGTGGGAAGACACCACAGGTCGCGCAGATCGCAGGCAGAGCAGGCGGGCTTTGGGTAACGGACATCAACAATATCGGCTAACAGCTTATGCACTTTCTGTTGCATGTTTTTTATCGCGTCAGTTTTCTGAATGGGCCCAATCATCGCATGATTGGGCATGTTTCGCCAGAGCCCATGCAACATGTTCCCGCACCAGTTCTGAAGGATGATTCAGCCGGTCATGTAGCGCCTGCAATACTGAGTCACTGGCCGGAGCATTTCCCAGCGCGACCGCGATATTGCGCAACCAGCGTTCGAAGCCGATACGGTGGATGGCGCTGCCTGCGGTTCTTTCCAGGAAGGTTTCTTCGCTCCAGCGGAATAGCGCCACCAAGTCGGGGGCGTCGAGGCCGTGGCGTACCAAGAAATCCTTCTCCATGCTCGATTGTGCATGGCGGTTCCAGGGGCAGATCAGTTGACAGTCGTCGCAGCCATAGATGCGGTTGCCCATCAGCGGACGCAGGTCCTGGGGAATGCTGCCTTTGAGTTCTATGGTGAGGTAGGAAATACAGCGCCGTGCATCCACCTGATAAGGGGCGACAATCGCTTGAGTGGGGCAGACGCTGATGCAACGGGTGCAGGTGCCGCAATGGCTTGATTGGGGTGGATCGGGCGGCAGGGGCAGGTCGGTGAAAATTTCGCCGAGAAAGAACCATGAGCCATGTTCCCGGGATAAAAGCAGGCTGTGTTTGCCGCGCCAGCCCAGGCCGGCCTGGGCTGCCAGTTCGACTTCCATCGCGGGTGCGCTGTCGGTGAAAACACGATAGCCGAAAGGGCCGATGGCTTCCTGAATCCGGTTGGCCAGTTTTTGCAGCCTGTTGCGCAGTGTCTTATGGTAGTCGCGACCCAGCGCATAGCGTGAAATGAAGGCCTTGTCCGCGCTGGCGAGGACGACTTCGCTGTCGTGGGCGCCCGGCGGCAGGTAACCAAGCCTCACGCTGATTACGGTCACCGTGCCAGGCACCAATTCGGCAGGGCGGCTGCGCTTCACGCCATGGCTTGCCATATAATGCATTTCGCCATGGTAACCATGAGAGAGCCATTCCAGCAGACGCGTTTCGGCCTGCGCAAGTTGTGGCGCACTGATGGCGACAGCCTGGAAACCTAATTCCAAGCCCCATGTCTTAATATCTTCGCTCAGTTTGCCGTAATCAGAGTCTGAACATGAAACCTGCACAAGCATCCAATATGGAAATATCGCGATTCCTCGCGGATGAAAACAGCACCCTAAAGTTGGGTGCGGAACTGGCTCTGGCGCTGCATCCGGGGCTGGTCATCTATCTCTCCGGAGACCTCGGCGCGGGGAAAACCACCCTGGTCCGCGCCATTCTACGCGGCCTGGGTTATGAGGGAAAAGTAAAAAGTCCAACCTATACACTGGTTGAGCTTTATGTTGTTTCTAGTTTAAACTTATACCACTTTGATTTATATCGATTCGCCGATCCGGAAGAATGGGAAGGGTCAGGGTTTCGGGAATATTTCAATCCGGCCACCGTATGTCTGGTGGAATGGCCGGAGAAAGCCTCAGGCTTTTTGCCCCCGGCGGATGTGGAGATTCAGCTCCAGATTCAGGATGACGGACGGGGTGTGACGCTGGTAGCGATAACGGAGGCAGGCAGGCAATGTATAAACCGGCTTCAGAATATGCACGTGATCTGAATGTGCTGACGCCTTCCCGGCGCAGCCTGTTCGCGCTGCTTGGCCTGGGGGTTTTGTGGGTGGCGTTTCTGCTGGGCTTGTTTACAGTGAATACAGCCAGTGCGGCCCCCGTGGTTACCGCCTCGCGGGTTTGGCCTGCCGCCGAATATACGCGCATTACCCTTGAGCTTTCGCAGCCCGTCAAGTTTTCCTTCTCCACCATCAAGAACCCGGAACGCATGATTCTCGATCTTGAAGGCATCGAGCCCAATGACGTGCTGGCCGGCCTTTCGGCCAAAATTGGCGAGTCCGATCCCTATGTAAAGCAGGTTCGTGTCGGGCGTTTCAAACCCAATGTGGTCCGAGTGGTGCTGGATCTCAAGAATGAGGTCAATCCTTCGGTATTTACACTTGCGCCTGTCGGCGAGTATGGCAATCGACTGGTCGTCGATATTTATCCATTGCAGGCAATTGACCCCCTGATGGCTCTCGTGAATTCACCTCGCCAGGCTGCGGGTGGCATGGCGGAGGCGGTGCAGGGGGACGAAAAAATGGCAGCATCTACGCCTTCTGCAGCCGCTCCTCCAGTTCCGGAAGCAACCGAGTTGGCGAAAGCCTTCGTGCCAGAGAGCAGGAAAGATAGTGCGTCAAAAACCGCCAAGCTTGAAAAACGCAAATCCGAATTGCAGGTCACCCGGTTGGTCACGATTGCCATCGATGCCGGCCATGGCGGTGAAGATCCAGGCGCACGCGGGGCGCGCGGCACCAACGAAAAAGACGTGACGCTCTCGATTGCCAAGCGGCTCAAGGCGTTCGTGGATGATGAGCCGAATATGCGAGGCGTGCTGATCCGGGATGGCGATTACTTCATTCCGCTCCAAGGTCGGGTGCTCAAGGCGCGTAAAGTCAGCGCGGACCTGTTCGTGTCCATTCATGCGGATGCCTTTATCCGCCCTGAAGCCCGAGGTTCGTCGGTCTTCGCGCTTTCGGAACGCGGCGCCACCTCGGCTGCAGCTCGCTGGCTGGCAAAGAAAGAGAATGACGCGGATCTGATCGGCGGCGTGAATCTGGACGTTAAAGACCCTTATCTGGCGCGTACCCTGCTTGATCTATCGCAGACCGCGACGATTAACGACAGCCTGAAACTGGGCAAGGCGGTGCTGGGCGAGTTGGGCGGCATCAATTCACTGCACAAGGCCGCAGTGGAACAGGCAAGCTTCGCAGTTCTGAAGTCGCCCGATATCCCCTCCATCCTGGTTGAGACGGCTTTCATCTCCAACCCGGAAGAAGAGCGCCGCCTCAATGACGATGCCTACCAGGATAAAATGGCCAAAGCCATTTTATCCGGTATCCGCAACTACTTCGCCAAGAACCCACCGCTGGCCAAATCCAGACTGGCTCAGGCTGACTGACCTGCAACCCAGCCGGACGACCACGCCCACTGGAAGTTGTAGCCGCCCAGCCAGCCGGTGACATCCACCACTTCGCCGATGAAAAAGAGCCCCGGGAGCGCCTTGGCTTCCATGGTCTTGGACGAGAGTTCATTGGTATCCACCCCGCCCAGCGTCACTTCCGCCTTGGCATAGCCCAAGGTGCCTGAGGGCATCAGGGCCCAGCCCTTGAGCGCTTCGGCTATGGCGCCGAGATCGCGCTTGGAGAGTGCGTTGAGCGGCCGCCCCCAGCCGAACAGCGCGCACCATTCATGCGCGAAGCGGCGTGGCAGGTGTTCCGCCAGCAGGTTGGAGAGCAGCGCCTTGCTCTGGCGATGCTCGGCCAGCCAGGCCGCCGCGTCCACATCGGGCAGCAGGTCGATCTCGATGGGTTGGCGCTTGCCGCCGCTGTATTCCTGCATCTGCCAGTAACTGGAGATTTGCAGAATGGCCGGCCCGGAAAGCCCGCGGTGGGTGAGCAAGACGTTCTCGCGGAATGAGCCGCCATTGCACTGGGTGGCGGCATCGAGCGTGGAGCCTGCCAACGGCTTCAAGGGCACTAGTGTTTCCGGCGCCAGGGCCAGCGGCACCAGCGCCGGCTTCGGCGGCACCACGGCCAGGCCGAACTGCTCCGCCAGTTTGTAGCCGAAAGGGCTGGCGCCGATTAGCGGCACGGCCAGGCCGCCCGTTGCGACCACCAGCGACTGGCAGAGGAAAGTGCCGCGTTCCGTGGCCACGGAAAAGCGCAGGCCGTCCTTGCCCTCGACCCGTGCCACCTGCCGCACGGCGCAGGGCATGGCCCATTGCACCCCGGCATCATCGCAGGCGTCCTTCAGCATGTCGATGATGTCCTGCGCCGACTCGTCGCAGAAAAGCTGGCCGTGCTCGCGCTCGTGGTAAGGGATGCGGCGGCGCTCGACCATCTTTATGAAATCGTGCTGCGAAAAGCGCGCCAGGGCCGAGCGGCAGAAGTGCGCATTCTGCGACAGGTAATTCTCAGAGCCCACGCTGCGGTTGCTGAAATTGCAGCGCCCGCCGCCCGAAATGCGGATGCGCTCGCCGAGCTTTGCGCCATGGTCGAGCAGCAACACGCGCTGCCCGCGCATGCCCGCCTGCGCCGCGCACATCATGCCGGCGGCACCGGCGCCGATCACGATGACATCGAATGAACTCAATCGGTGGTGCTTTTTTGGGTGGCGAGCAAGGCCAGCCCCAGCGGGAATGCCCCGGAGAGGATCAGGGCAATGCCGGAGACCACCAGCGCCAGGCCACCATCGCTATTGAGCAGCGGATGCAGCCTGTGCATCAGTCCCGCCATTGCGGCAAATCCGAGTATTAAAGCGATCAGGCCGAAAATGCCAAAAATGACAGTGCTGACCGGCATGCGAAAATGTTTGGAAGACAAACTGTGTTACTCCATTAAGGGGGGCAATTGCTGATGCATCGTGTCTCCGGAATTTTCTTTCCGCCACAGGCAAGGAAACAGGCATCGTAAACAGACTGGCAGCCACAGTCCACATCGCAGCGTTCCTTCCGGAGCCGCTCGAACTCAGCGCTGCGGCTGGGTTTGAAAGGAGGGGCGGGAGGGATGGGAGAGAGATTGTATGGCGTCGCCCAAGGGGAATAAGGGTAATAAGGCAACATGCCGGGGCGCCACCACGGTGAGGGAAAGCCCCAATTCAGCGACATCTGCAAGTCATAATGAATCAGATCCTGACGGTAACGATTCAGCTCTATCTCATAGCGGTTCAAGACGGCGTTGTAACGTTCATCCACCAATGGTTCCAGATCTTTCAGGCAAGCCTGGGTTTTCGTGGTGCACTGTTCGCGGCATGCGGCCATTTTCTGCTCGCATTTTTCCAGGCAAGCGCGGCCTGCCGCATCGGTAGGCGCCTCGTAGCGATAGGTTGACTGGTAGCGCGGGCTGGCACAAGCAGCCAGTCCAAGTGTCAGAATCAGCAATGTGAGTGTTCGCAAGGCGGAGCGCATGGAAATACCTCCCGCAAATGACATGAATGACCGTCTATCATAACTGATGATAAGACAACTTTAGAATGGGTTCGCTCCCGGATGGGTGGGGCGGATTTGATATGATTGGTCTTGCTGACAAGTCGCTTAACAACCCATAATCGCCTTCTCATACGGAGCAAAAAAGCATGGAACGCCAGAAATAGCCGCTTCCCGGATAAAATATTAAAACAACTTGATCAGGAAGTATGGATGAGAAAAAAATCACCCTTTCCCGCTGCATTAGCCATCACCCTCTTGATGGCCCTTTTCCTGCTCTCCGCCTGCGAGAGCAAGCCCAAAACCGAGGCCGAGCGCACAGTTGAATTCCTGCGCGACCTCACGGATGAAAAAGTCGCCAAGGAATTCCACCCTGCCTACTGGGAAGGGCAATGCAGGGCAAACACCCAGATCTGGAAAACCGGCCTGAAAATCTGTGGGGACCGCGGGCCGCATCACTGGATGTGCGATGTCATCACCACCATGCAGGATTGCCAGGCACGTTCGGTCGGGGTCCACTAATCCTAAAAACCTTATTTGAACCACGGGGCACACGGGGATCACGGGGAAAACAAAGGCTTTGAAGGGGTTTAGTGGGGGGCGCCCATTGTGTGATGTAACCCATTGAATTCCCCCGTGATCCCCATGGTTAGAGTGTTTTTTTAAGGCTGATTCATCGTTACGGCAAATTTTACAGGCCGAGACGGCATTTGGCGCGTTCAGCGCAGCGATCCATCTGCGCTTTCGGCGCCTTCTGCAATGCCCGCAGAAACTCGTGCGGAACGGCGCTCAGGCCAAATTTCTGCTGGATATCCAACACCATTTTTACCCATAGATGGGCGGTCATTTCCGCGTCGGCCAGGGCGCGGTGATGGCGGGCCGCCGAGGGCAGGCCCAGGTGCCGGACCAGCGTTCCCAGCTTGTGATCCGGTGCGGATGGATACACCCGGCGCGCCAGCAACAGCGAGCAGGCAAACTCCTGCCGCCGCTGCTGCCTGATCCGCAGCCACTCGGCATCCAGGAACTTGCTGTCGAATGCGGCATTGTGCGCCACCAGTGGCACGTCGCCGACAAACTCCGCCAGCGCGGCCATCACCTCCGCCGCCGGCGGCGCTTTGCGTATCATGGCGTTGGATATGCCGGTCAGCGCCTCGATAAATGCAGGAATGCGCACCCCGGAATTCATCAGGCTCTGGAAGCGGTCAAGAATCCTGCCGCCCTCCACGATGACCACCGCCACCTCGGTCGCCCGATCCCCCATGGCCGGCGAAAGGCCGGTTGTTTCAAAGTCGATGACGGCTACGGTTTCCATATTGCTTTGGTCTTCAGGGCAGTGCTGCCCGCGCTGATCTTGATGAAAAAATTAATAATCGCATTTTCTTACTGCCTTGCGGAGGATATGTTCAAGAAACGCCGGATTTCGCGTGTCTCGAACAGGGCGGCTTCCTTTGTTCGTGCGGGCCGGTTTAAGGCAAATATGCTAGGATGCTGAAAACCCTATCATTAAATAATGTCTCCAGAAGCCACTGCCCGTAAGAATATCGTCCGATTGCTGCAAGCGGCAGGCTGGCTCGTCTGCGATGCATCCGCCGCCAACATCCATGCCGCGCGCGGCGTGGCGATCCGCGAATTCCCGCTCCCCGGCCATGGCTTTGCCGACTATCTGCTGTATGTGGATGGCAAGGCCGCCGGCGTGATCGAAGCCAAGAAAGAAGGCGTCACCCTCAGCGGCGTAGAAACTCAATCCGACAAATACACCCAGGGTCTGCCAGCCGGCCTGCCGCGCTGGGGCAATCCGCTGCCTTTCTCGTACCAATCCACCGGCGTGGAAACGCGTTTCACCAATGGCCTCGACCCCACGCCTCGGGCCCGCCCGGTGTTTGCCTTCCATAAACCTGAACTGCTGGCCGACTGGCTGGAAAGCACGCACAAAACCGCTGCCCAGCCCCTGGCCGCCTATGGCGCGGTAGGCAAAACCTTCCTCGCCCGGCTGCAGTCCATGCCGCCGCTGCAGGAAGCAGGCCTCTGGCCCGCCCAGATCACGGCGATCCGCAACCTCGAACAATCCCTCAAGGGAAAGACCTGCCGCCCGACCTGGAAGAAGAATCCATTGACCAGCTCGGCGCGCTGTTCAAGCAGCCCGAGCCCATCGAATACAATCCCGGCATCCCCATCGAGACCTTCGACATCATCGTCACCGACGAAGCCCACCGCTCCATCTACAACCTGTGGGCGCAGGTGCTGGAATACTTCGACGCCTACCTCGTCGGCCTCACCGCCACGCCCGGCAAGCAGACCTTCGGCTTCTTCCACCAGAACCTGGTGATGGAATACAACCACGAAATGGCCGTGGCCGACGGTGTCAACGTCAACTACGACGTCTACCGCATCAAGACCGCCATCACCGAGGCGGGCAGCAAGGTCGAAGCCGGCTACTTCGTGGAAAAGCAGGAACGCGACACCCGCAAGACCCGCTGGGAAGAACTCGACGACGACTTCGCTTACGACCCCAGCCAGCTCGACCGCGACGTGGTCACCCCGGACCAGATCCGCACCATCGTACACACCTTCCGGGATAAATTGTTCAGCGAAATCTTCCCCGGCCGCAGCGAAGTGCCCAAAACCCTCATCATTCGCCAAGGACGACAACCACGCCGAAAACATCGTCGAAATCCTGCGCGAGGAATTCGGCAAGGGCAACGAATTCGCCCAGAAGATCACTTACCGCACCACCGGCGACACCCCGCAGAACCTTATCAAGGCCTTCCGCAACAGCTACCACCCAAGGGTCGCCGTCACCCCCGACGCCAAGGCCAAGGACCACTTCGTCATCATCGACGCCGTCGGCGTGTGCGAGCAGGACAAAACCGACGCCCGCCCCATGGAGAAAAAGCTCAGCGTCAGCTTCGAGCGCCTGCTGCAGGCCGTCGCCTTCGGCAACACCGAAGACGACGTCATCACCAGCATCGCCGGCCGCCTGGCAAGAATGGAACACCGCATCAGCGCCGAAGATGACGCCAAAATCCGCGCCGCCAGCGGCGGCCTCGGCCTGAAAGACCTCGCCCATCAGCTAGTTCAGTCACTCTCGCCCGATCTGGATTCACTCCCCTCGCCCGCCAGCGGGAGAGGGGCCGGGGGAGAGGGCACAGCGGCTGCCGCACGCACCACCGCCGCCAAACCCCTTTGCGACCCAGCCCCGCGCCAGTTGATTCTGGACATCAAAGCCAAAAACGAACTCACCATCGACCACGTCAGCCAGGACCAGGGCATCGAAGCCGGCTTCAGCCAGGCCGCCCTCGACCGCGCCCGCCTGGTGCAATCCTTCGAACAATTCATCGCCGACCACAAGGACGAAATCACCGCCCTGCAAATCCTCTACAGCAAGCCCTACAAACAGCGCCTCACCTTCGAGGCGGTGAAAGAACTCGACGACGCCATCGAAAAACCGCCCTACCTGTGGAACGAATCCCAACTCTGGCAAGCCTACGCCGCGCTGGAAGCCAGCAAGGTCAAAGGCGCCGGCGGGCCGCCGTATCCTCACCGATCTGGTCTCCCTGGTGCGCTTCACCATCCATCAGGACAACGAACTCGTGCCCTTCCCCGAGCGGGTCAACGCCAACTTCAAGGCATGGGTGGAAGCGGCGTCCCGGCGCTTGGCTGAAACAAAGCGGCAAGATGCCGCTTCTACGGGCTTCACCCCCGAACAAATGAAATGGCTGGAAATGATCCGCGACCACATTGCCGCGAATCTAGGAATAGAGCCGGACGACTTCGAATGCGCGCCCTTCGCCCAGGAAGGCGGTTTGGGCAAGGTCTATCAGCTCTTCGGCGATGAGCTGAACACCCTCATTGAACAACTCAACGAGAACTTGGCGGCTTGATGAATACCTGTAATGGTGCTTTAATGTGTGCTAATTCAAGTACTGGAGTTGAGACATGAATATTATCCCTGCCCAGGAGATCAAGCGCCGCGGCATCGCCGCCGTGGATGAAGCCCTGGCCCAAGGCCCGGTGCACGTTATCAAGAACAACCGCCCGCAATACGTGGTGCTGACCGAAGAGCGCTACAGCGAACTGATCGAGGCCCAGGAAGAAGCCGCCCTGGCCCGCATCAAGGCCTCGCTGGAGGATGCCAAGGCCGGTCGCATCACCCGGCACAACAGCGTCGAAGCCCTCATGCAACACCTGGACAGTGAACCTGCGGCATGAGCTGGACCCTGGCCACCACGGCCTTTTTCGACCGCCGTGTGCGCAAGTTCCTGGCCAAACATCCCGACCTCCGGCCCCGCTTCGTTGAAACCATGGCGCAATTGCGCGCCGACCCCTTCGAACCCAGCCTGCGCTTGCACCCCCTGACCGGCAAACTCCAGGGCATGCAGGCCGTCAGCCTCACCTACAGCTACCGCATCACCCTGACTGTACAAGTCACCGAACACGAAATCCTCCTGATCGACATCGGCAGCCATGACGAGGTGTACGGGTGAGCAAGGGCAAGACCGCCGCCGACAAGCACGAAGCCATGCTTGAAAGGCAGGACGATAGCGCCCTGGTCAAGATCGTCAGAGCGTGTCAGTACCAACCCACGATCAAGGTCGGGTTGGATGAACTGTTGGGGCCGGACGAATTGAAGCAAGGGGCCATCCCGGACCCCATTTGTCATTCCGAACGAAGTGAGGAATCTTGATGGCGCCCGCACAAAGGATTTCTCCCAAGCTCCCTCGCTATGCTCGGGACAGAGGTCGAAATGACAATGCACACCTGGGCAAGGTGTATCGGCTCTACGGTGACGTCATTGAGCAATTGAATGAAAGCATGGCGGCATGCATAGTAAAACTGACGATGTCTTTGAGCCGGGCCGGCCGGCGGTGCCTGCGGGTTGGGATGTTGTCCCGTTTACTCAGGCCGCCAATGTTGTACCGGATCAAGGGAAACGCATTAAGCAGAGCGCGTATTTGCCGAGCGGCAAGGTCCCCGTCATTGATCAAGGGCAGGACTTCTTCGGGGGATACACAGATGACGAAGGAATGGTTTTCGATGGTGAACTGCCTGTTGTTCTTTTTGGCGACCACACGCGCTCAATAAAATACGTCGATAGACCATTCGTGGTAGGCGCTGAGGGCGTCAAAGTATTGAAACCCGCAGATGGCTTCGATCCGAATACTTTTATTACTTGCTGCGCTCCCTAAGGGTTCCTAGTCGGGGATACAGCCGGCACTTCCAGTTCCTGAAGAAATTCGAATTGCCGAAAGCGCCTGAAGACCAACAAAACCGCATCGTCGTTGAAGTCGAGCGCCGCCTCTCCCTCCTGCGCGAAACCGAGGCCCAGGTGGATGCCAACCTCCAGCGTGCCGAGCGCCTGCGCCAATCCATTTTGCAGGGCGCGTTCCGGTGTAGATAAATTGGGGGTGCTTTGCGGTTGTTTGCGGGTGAAAGTGTTGTTTTGTGGAATCTGTGCTATCGTTTAACGATCTGTATTTGCATATAAATGCAAATATATTTTGTAATTGATGAGTGAGATTATTGTAATTCCATGCCGCCTGCCTTTGTCGATTTTCCATTGCGCATTGTTGCGCCGGACTTTACCTCACCGCTGACCGATGTGGTGATGGAGCTGGAGCATTTGCGCCGGCTTCAGCTTGAGGGGGATACGCCGGCGGCAGTGTTCTTCCAGCTTAAGACGATCTTTCATACGCTGGAAAGCCTGGGGTCCGCGCGCATCGAGGGCAATCACACCACGCTGGCCGATTACATCGAAAGCAAAATTGATGCGCCGGCCAACCCTGCCGAAAATCTCCGGGAGGTGCAGAACATCGAGCGGGCGATGGATTATGTGGAAGAAGTGGTGCAAGTCGGCAGCGCGATCAGCGAGCAGTTGATCCGCGAGCTTCACCAGATGACGGTGGACGGGTTGATGCGTGAAGGCGACAAGACGCCGGGGCGCTACCGCGACGGAAATGTGCAGATCGCCGGCGCGGCGCATTTGCCGCCGGATGTGGCGGCGGTGCCGGGATATATGCAGGAGTTGGTCGAGTTCAGCAATCGAGATGATGCGCACAAATATGACCTACTCAAAATGGCGTTGGTGCATCACAGATTCTGCTGGATACATCCGTTTGGCAACGGCAATGGCCGCGTGGTGCGGTTGTTGAGCTATGCCATGATGATCAAGTACGGCTTCAATGTGCAGACGGGAGGGCGGGTGCTTAACCCGACTGCAGTGTTTTGCAATGATCGCGATGCTTATTACGCGATGCTGTCAAAAGCGGATGCGGGCACGGATGAGGGGCTGGAGGCTTGGTGTCTGTATGTGCTGAGCGGTATTCGCGACGAGTTGCAGAAGGTGGACCGCCTTACCCGGTATGACTATTTGAAAGATGAAATCCTCAAGCCTGCTTTGGTCCATGGCAAGTCGAGAAAATTGGTGACCGATCAGGAAGAGGCTGTGTTGGCGATGGCGATTTCCAAGAGGGAGTTCAAGGCGGCAGACCTGGATGGTGTGCTCCACGCGTTGACTCCCCGCCAACGTTCATACCAGCTCTCGAAGCTGCTGGATGCGCACATGATTCGCCCGGTACGAGAAGGCGCGCGTAGCTATACCATCAATTTCACAAACAGTTATTTGTTGAGAGGGGTGATCCATGCGCTGGAGCAGAAGGGTTTTATTCCGCCGCTAGTAAGGGCTAGTGGCTAACAATTTGCTGATACCGGATGAGGAAAAGTGCCAGTCGAATTGTTTGTGACCAGCTTCTGGCACCCTGCCGCATGATCCTCCACTGCTCCCAAAAGCTCGCCGCTAAACTGCCGGGTGTCTCACCGGCCCCGCTGGAAGAAACCAGCCCCCTCGGTAGTTGGCACGGCCATCTGTTCACCCTGGACCGGCGCCAGTGCGCCATGTTCTGCCATGATGCTTCGCGCTACGTGTTGTTCCTGCCCGGCCTGCGCAAGGATCATTTCGCCGAGTTGGGCGAGAAGTGGTTTCGCCCGCTTTACCTGGCGACGCTGGCGGCCATGGGCTGTTCGGCCGCGCAACTCCGCAAGGTGGAGTTGGCCCTGGGGCCGATGCATTTCGATACGGCCACCGACCGCTCGGTGCAGGGTTCGTTGCGCGTGGCCAAGCAGGACCTGGAAGCGTGGTTGTATCAGGTGCCCAACGTGATGGACCTGGACCCGCTTGCCATGTCCTGTTGGCTCAACGAGCGCCCCGCAACGGTTCACGGGAAGCCGGTCTGGCCGGACAGGGCGATGCTGGAGGTGGTGGCGCGCTTGCAGGGTCTTGGAAATTAAAATCACGTTTAACCAATTGATAAAACAAGAATATATCGCGTAAGTAAAAATAAGATCATTGGATTGATCTTATTTGATATAATTTTGTATCACAACTCTGATTCTAAGCTTTGATTATGCTTCAGGTGTCTGAAAAAGAAATAGAAGATCGCTTGCGCCTGGATAACCCATGGTGGCAGGCGGGGGGTGGAATCGAGGCTGATTATCAGGCATTTCCACGCCGGGCTTATCTGGACGATTTTTCGCGCCTGGTGAACCAGTCTGAAGTGAACCGGGCCGTGGTGCTGCTCGGCCCGCGCCGGGTTGGCAAGACGATTCTGGTATTTCATACGATCCAGGATTTGCTGGATGCGCATGGCGTCAGTGGCCGGGATGTGCTCTACGTTTCGCTGGAAACGCCGCTTTATACCGGGCTTTCGCTTGAGGGGGTGGTGAACCGCTTCCAGAAGCTGTTTCACCGTCCGGAAGGCACGCGGCTGTATGTGTTTTTCGATGAAATCCAGTATCTCAAGGGCTGGGAGGTCCACCTCAAGTCATTGGTGGATACTTATCGCGGGATTCGGTTTGTCGCGACCGGCTCGGCTGCTGCGGCGCTCAAGGCAAAAAGCGTGGAATCCGGCGCAGGGCGGTTTACCGAATTTGTGCTGCCGCCGCTCACGTTCGCCGAGTATTTGCGTTTCATCGGGCGCGAGGCGGAGCTGATTCGCGAGGCGGGGGAGGAACGCGGGGCATTGCAGTATGCAGCGGATGATTTGCATGGGCTGAACGAGGCTTTCATCGACTACCTGAATTTTGGCGGCTACCCGGAAGCGGTGTTCTCGGAGCTGGTACGGCAGAACCCCCGCCGCTACATCAAGAGCGATATTATCGACAAGGTGCTGCTGCGGGATTTGCCGATTCTTTATGGCATCACCGATATCCAGGAGCTCAATAGCCTATTCAACACCTTGGCCTATAACACCGGGCAGGAATTGAGCCTGGAGGATTTGTCCCAGACTTCGCATGTGGCGAAAAATACGCTGGTCAAATATCTGGAATATCTGGAGGCGGCGTTCCTGCTCCGGCGTGTGCGGCGCGTGGACCAGGATGCGGCCCATTTCAAGCGCGCTGCCACGTTCAAGGTGTATCTGACCAACCCTACCATGCGCGCGGCGCTATTTGGCCCGGTGGATGAGAATCACGAAGCCATCGGGCAACTGGTGGAAACTGCGGTGTTCAGCCAGTGGCTGCACAATGCCGCTTTTGTGGATTCGCTGTATTACGCTCGATGGAAAAGCGGCGAAGTGGATTTGGTCAGTCTCGACCCGCAGCAGCGGCCGCGTTTTGCGGTGGAAGTGAAATGGTCGGACTGCCCCTTTGATGATCCCAAGCAGATTAAAGGTCTGCTCGATTTCTCCAAGAAGCATGCGCTGAACCGGGCTCCGCTGGTCACGACCCGGACCAAGAGCGGGATCAAGGAGATGATGGGTGTGACGGTGGAATTTACGCCCAGCAGCCTGCATTGCTACACGGTAGCGAACAACACACTCGAACGAAGAAAAGCAGGATAAGCCATGAATAGCGCCACCATCGTCCAGAAGCTCTGGAACTACTGCAACGTCCTGCGCGACGACGGCATGAGCTATGGCGATTACGTTGAGCAGCTCACCTATCTGCTGTTCCTGAAGATGGCCGACGAGCGCAGCCGGCCGCCCTACAGCCAGGCAAGCCCGGTGCCCGCCGGCTACGACTGGCCCAGCCTGGTGAAGAAGGACGGCGACGAGCTGTTCGACCACTATCGCCACACGCTGGAGGAGTTGGGCAAGCAGAAAGGCTTGCTCGGCCTGATCTTCACCAAGTCGCAGAACAAGTTTGATTCGCGCCGCTTTGTTGCGGCGCTCACCCTGCGGGCGCCTGTCGGCGTCCAATCTCCAGTGGAGATTGTCAGGACCCGGCCAAGTTGCGGCGGCTGATCGTGGACCTGATCGAAAACGGAGTTTCAGTGCAGGCTAACGTGAGCAACGCGAACGTTAAGGCGCATGGCGCCGACCGAAGCTACAAGGAAACCTGGGTGTCGATGAGTGCCGACGTGAAGGGAGACGCCTACGAGGGCCTGCTGGAGAAGAACGCGCAGGATACCAAGTCCGGCGCGGGCCAGTACTTCACGCCGCGCCCGCTGATCCAGGCGATTGTCGATGTCATGGCGCCCCGGCCCGGCGAGACCATCTCCGACCCGGCCTGCGGCACCGGCGGCTTTCTGCTGGCGGCGCACGACTATGTGGTGAAGCACTACCCCAACATGACCTCGGCGGAGAAGAAGAAACTGCGCGGGGAAAGCTTCAAGGGCTGGGAGCTGGTACAGGCCACGGCGCGGCTGTGCGCCATGAACATGCTGCTGCACGGCATCGGCAGCCAGGAGTTCGAGCCGATTGCGGTGGGGGATTCGCTGGCCGCCGACCCCGGCGAGCGCTTTGACGTGGTGCTGACCAATCCACCCTTCGGCAAGAAGAGCAGCACCACCATCGTGGGCGAGGAAGGCAAGGTCAGCAAGGAGCGCGACAGCGTCGAGCGCGACGACTTCTGGGCCACCACCTCGAACAAGCAGCTCAACTTCGTCCAGCACGTGAAAACGCTGCTCAAGCAGAACGGCCGCGCCGCCCTGGTGCTGCCGGACAACGTCCTGTTCGAAGGCGGGGCGGGGGAGACCATCCGCCGCAAACTGCTGCACGACTGCGACGTCCACACCCTGCTGCGCCTACCCACCGGCCTGTTCTACGCCCAGGGCGTGAAGGCGAACGTGCTGTTCTTCGACAAAAAGCCCGCCGCCGAAACCCCGTGGACCAGGAAGCTGTGGATCTATGACCTGCGCACCAATATGCACTTCACCCTCAAGACCAGCACGCTGAAGCGGGCGGACCTGGACGAGTTCGTGCAGTGCTACCATCCGGAAAACCGGCACGACCGCAAAGCGACATGGTCGCAATATCCCTCGCCTTCGCTCGGGACAGGCCCCGACGGCCGCTGGCGCGCTTACGATTACGACGAACTGATCAAGCGCGACAAGGCCAGCCTCGACATCTTCTGGCTCAAGGATGAGTCGCTGTCCGATTCCGACAACCTCCCCGCGCCGGAAGTGATCGCGGCGGAGATCGTGGAGGATTTGGAGGCTGCGCTGGAGCAGTTCAGGGAGATATTGGGTGACCTAGGCACGCCTGAAACTGGAGAGCAGCTATGAGTCCGACGCAAGACAGCAGCAAAATGGACAAAATCATTCTTGAAGCAAGGCGCAATGCAGACAGCCGCGCGAAGACTTATCGCGAGCAGGCGCTGAAGCTGTATCCCTGGGTTTGCGGGCGCTGCGCCCGTACCTTTACACGACAGAATCTCCAGTTGCTGGAGGTGCACCACAAGAACAACAACCACGACGACAACCCGGCTGACGGCAGTAATTGGGAACTGCTGTGCACCTATTGCCATGAGAATGAGCATTCAAAGGTGAAGGATTCAGCAGGGCGCGTCGATACCGGAAACACCGCGTCGCCTGCGACGTTTAATCCGTTTGCCGGGTTGAAGGATAAATTGAAGGGCAAAACCTAGCAGGTTAAATGGGGCAGTTTCGAGTGTTTGACGGGGTCAGCTTTTTTTTATTTTCTAGGAAGAACTGGGGTTAGAGCACAGTTTCCACTCATATCGAGGTTACCAAGGGGCCAGAATGCATGTAGCACTTTTCGCCAGCACCGAAGGCCGTCTGCTGGGCGTCGGCCTGGCGCTGGCAGGCCTGGCGCTGCTGGCGTTCGGGATCGGTTGGCACCTCTATCCGGACAGTGTTCTTCCCTACGCGGTCATGACCGGGCTGAACCTGATCATCGGCCGGGAAGCCGGGATGTCCTTCGGCTATGCGAGCGGTTTCGATCATGCCCACGTGGTGCCCCTCAACATCCTGATCGAGACCATCCAGGTGCTTGTGGTGTACCCGCTATTCGTGCTGAGCACGCGGCAACTGATCCGGGCGCCCCGCCTGCAGCCCTTCATCACGCGCATCCACCATGCCGCGGAGTCTCGCGATGGCATGGTGCGAAAGTTCGGCATCGCCGGTCTGTTTGTCTTCGTGTTTGCCCCGTTCTGGATGACCGGCCCGGTGGTGGGGGCGATCATCGGCTTTCTGATCGGCTTGCGCCCGTGGGTGAATCTGGCCGTGGTGCTGATAGCGACCTATATCGCCATTGGCGTCTGGGCGCTGTTGTTGAACGAGCTCAACGTCTGGGCGGCAACCTTCAACCAGTTCGCACCCTATGCCTTGTTCCTCGCGATTGTGCTCATCGCTGCCACGATGCATCTGCTGGGCCGGCACCGTGAGCGCTCCAGCAACAACGAACACTGATTCTTAGAATCGCTTCTAAAACAACAGCATTGCCACCCCCAGCGCCAGCAAGCCGAATCCGGCCGTTAGCAGCGTGTTGTCTGGCTCCACGACGCCTTGGCGGACCTGCATGTCGGCGCCGATCAGGTTCATGCCTGCTTCGCCTGTCTGGCTGATTTCCAGTTGGTAGAGGCCGCTGGAATCGGCCTGGAATACAGGCATGGCCTCGCTGAAGTTCAACAATGATTCGTGCTCAAGCGAGGTGGATGACAGCATGAAGGGCTGGTCGAAAACTGTCCGGCTGCCGGATTTCAATATGGCACGGTAGGGATTACGCGGCATCTGGGTCGGCGCCATCACCGGGCCGTGTTCGGTCTGGAAGCGGAGTATCAGGCCGATTTTTCCCATGGCGGGGTTCAGTTCGAGCTGTACCGGATCGAAGCGATTGCCTGCCGCCTCAGGTTTTACCGTTAGCGGATGGGTGGATGCCACCTTGCCGCCGAGAAAATGGCTGTACACGTAATATCCAGGCCCCAGGACCAGGCCGATGGCCAGCAGCGCAACACCCGCCGAGTTTTCCATAAATATTCCAAGTTTGAACCAATGCAGGAAATTCTGCGGGACTGAAATGGAATTGTCCATTCAGCGCTGCGCCTGCGCGCCTTGCCCAGCGCTGGAGCGGGCTTGGCGCGGGCCTCAGGCGCTGTCAGGCGTGTTGAAGAGCCCTTTTTGCGCGGCTTCGCTCACCGCCAGCGCTGCAGGGTGGCTGAGTTTGCGCTCCACCGTGATGAGGAAAAAGCGGTCTTTGATGACTTCGGTGCTGCCCAGGGGCACCAGGCCATATTGTGCCGCTACCTCGGCGGCGATGGCGGTCGGTACGGGAAAGGTGCCCGCGCCCGCTTGGCCGAAGGATTTCATGAGCGCGCCATCGTCGAATTCTCCGACGATGCGCGGGTGGATGTCCTGTCCACGCAGCCAGCGCAGCAGCGGGGCGTGCACCACGCTGTCCTCGCCGGGGATCAGCAGCGGCGCCCCGTTGAGCAGGTGCGGGAATTTGCCTTCCAGCCTTGCGGCCAGGGCTGGCGTGGCAAGAAACGTGATCCCGCATTCCCCCAGCCGGTGGCTGTAGCCTTTTACGTCCATGCCCGGCGGCAGGGGGCGGTCAGCCAGCACCATGTCGAGGCGGTGGATGGCGAGCTCGGCCAGCAGCAGTTCGAACTTGTCCTCCCGGCACACCAGGCGCACCGGCTCGGGCAATTCCAGGGCCGGCGCCATCAGCCGGTAGGCAATGGCCTTGGGCACCACGTCGGCGATGCCTACCCGGAACAGGAAGGTGCGCTCCTCGTGGCGGTTGCGCAGGGTTTCTTCGAGCTCGTTTCCAACCTGGAAGATTTCGTCCGCATACGACAGGGCCAGGCGCCCGGCCTCGGTCAGCTCCAGCCGCCGCCCGGCGCGCCGGAACAGGGCCACGCCCAGTTTTTCTTCCAGCAGGGAGATTTGCCCGGAGACGGTCTGCGGCGTGAGGTGGAGTTGTTCCGCGCCGCGCGCGATGCCGCCCGCCTTGGCCACAGACCAGAAGTAATGCAGTTGCCGGTAGTTGAACATGATGCTCCAATACTTCGGTAAAAACGAACGATATGCACATAATAAACGAATTTTCTTGATACAAATAGATCGCTATCATGCCGCTATCGAGTTGCACTTTCTATTATTCAGGAGACAGTCATGCAGATGGACATCCAGTGCCGCGGTTTCGAGCTGACCGATGGTTTGCGCGATTATGCGCGGAAGCGCCTGGCCTACAGCCTGAGCCATGGCGACGCGCATATCGGGCGGGTGATCGTGCGGCTTTCCGACATCAACGGCCCGCGCGGCGGCGAGGACAAGCGCTGCCACGTCGAAGTGCGCTTGAAAGGGCTGCCGGAGGTGGTGATCGAGGATACCCAGGCCGACCTTTACGTGGCCATCGACCGCGCGGTCGAGCGTGCCGGACGGACGCTGGCCCGGCGCCTGGCGCGCAGCCAGCGGGAAGCGCCCGGCGTGAAGCTGGTGGAAGACAGCGGCGATGCCGAACAGTAATCCGCATTAAGCCTTATTGGAGTTGTGATGCAAAAAATTGAACACTATCTGGAACGTTTCATCTTCGCCAGCCGCTGGCTGCTGGCGCCGTTCTATATTGGGTTGGTTGGCGCCATCGTGCTGCTGCTGGTCAAATTCATCAAGGAATTCGTCGGCCTTCTGCCGCTGGTGGTGACGGGAGAGGGCGGGCAGGTCATGGTGGGCGTGCTAACCCTGGTGGACGTGGCGCTGGTGGCCAACCTGCTGCTCATCATCATTTTCGCCGGTTATGAGAACTTCGTTTCCAAGATCGATACCAGGGAGCACGAGGACCGGCCCGAATGGATGGGGCACGTGAGCTTCTCCGACCTGAAAATCAAGGTCATCGGCTCCATTGTCGCCATCTCCGGCATTGAACTCCTGAAGGCTTTCGTCAACGTCGATGCCTACACCAACGAGCAGTTGGCCTGGAAAGTCGGACTGCACATGGCTTTTGTCGTCTCGGGCGTGCTGTTTGCCGTGATGGACCGGCTCACGTCGGGTAAACCAAAAGGTCATTGAGGGAATTGCCATGAACAAACTCGGACTGTTAGCAGTCGCCGCCCAGTTCGCACCCCGTTTCTTCCAGGTGCGCCGCGGTACCTGGATCGCGGCGGGCGCAGGCGTGCTGGTGCTGTTCGGCCTTTTTGTCTGGGCGGCCATGGCCCTGCTGGGCTGGCTGCTGGGGCAGGGGCAGAGCTGGATGGGTGCTGCTCCGGCAGTGGTGCGCGGAGCGCTGCAGCAGGTGGAGCAGGCCGTGCCCGGCGCGCTTGGCGCGCTGGGCGGTATCGTCCCCGCCCTCAAGCCGGCAACGCAGCCGCAACGCGATGTGAGCGGCACGGATCTGGGCCCGGTGGCGCGCTACCCTGGCCTGGCGCGCACCTACTGGCAGCGGGAAGGCGGCCAGGTGTCGGTGGAATACGAAGGCCGGGCCGATTATGCTGCGGTGCTCGACCACTACGCGAAGGGCTTTGCCGCGCAGGGATTCGTCCAGGCCGTGCAATCCGCAACAAAGGTCACGGAGATGCACGAATATACGAAAGGCCGCGAACGTTTCGCCCTCATGCTGAGTCATAAGCCCAATGAAAGCGTTGGCGTACGCATCGAGACCACGCAGCAATAAAGATTTTAGATAACCCAAGGAGAAACTCGCCATGAAACGCATCCTGCTCTTCCTCGGCACCAACCTGGCCATCGTGCTGGTGCTTTCACTCACTATGAAAATACTCGGCGTGGAGCCTTATCTTAACGAGAACGGCCTGAATCTCGGCAGCCTGCTGATTTTCGCCGCCGTGATGGGCATGGGCGGCTCCTTCATCTCGCTCGCCATCTCCAAGTGGATGGCCAAGCGCGCGACGGGGGCCAGGGTGATCGAAAATCCCTCCACCCCCGGAGAAGTCTGGCTGGTGGAAACCGTGCGGCGTCAGGCGCAGATCGCCGGCATCGGCATGCCGGAAGTGGCGATTTTCGATTCGCCCGACGTCAATGCCTTTGCCACCGGATGGAACAAGAACAATGCCCTGGTGGCGGTTTCCACCGGCCTGCTGCAAGCCATGACCAAGTCTGAAGCGGAAGCGGTGCTGGGGCACGAGGTTTCCCACGTGGCCAACGGCGACATGGTGACGCTGGCGCTGATCCAGGGCGTGGTCAACACTTTCGTGATGTTCCTGTCGCGCGTCATCGGCTATCTGGTGGACAAGATCGTGTTCAAGACCGAGCGGGGCAACGGTCCGGCGTTCTTTGTGACCATGATCATCGCCGAGATGGTGCTGGGCGTCCTCGCTTCGATCATCGTCATGTGGTTCTCACGCCGGCGCGAATTCATCGCCGACTCGGGCGGCGCGGCGCTGGCCGGCAAGGCGGCCATGATCTCCGCGCTGGAGCGCCTCAAGGCCCAGCACGGAGTGGCAGCGGAACCGCTGCCGGAAAAACTGGCCGCCTTCGGTATTTCCGGCGGGGTGGGTTCGGGCCTGAAGCGCCTGTTCATGACCCATCCGCCGCTGGACGAGCGTATCGAGATGCTGCGGCACCTCAAGGAGAGGGATTAACGTGGCCTGGAATCCATGCTTTAGCCCCAGCTTTATCAACCCTGAAACCTGTACTTCCTTGCGGCTGTTTTCAGCCGTAGGGGAGGCGTTGCCCTCAACCTGAGCAAAATTGAACATGACATCAGCCTTTATTCACCAGTTTTCACTGCCGGCCGGCGCCTTGATGCTGGCGCTGGCCATGTTCTCGGCACCCGCGAGCCATGCTGCGCCGCTGACCCTGGGTGAAGCCTTGCGTCTTGCCGCCGAGCACAGCCCGGCGCTTGCCGCCGCAAAAGCCCGGGAGCAGGGCGCGCAGGCAGCCCTGAACACGGCGCTGGCCTATCCCAATCCCGAGCTGGAGCTGGCCTCCGGCACCTCGCGTCCACGCCAGCCGGGTGGCAGCAGCGGGCGCAACGAGCTGCTGGGATTGTCCCAGCAGCTTGAGTTGCCCTCCTTGCGCGCCGCTCGGCGGGAAGGCGCTGAAGCCGGCATCGTCTCCGGGACGGCGGGGCTGGGGGACGCGCAACTAAACCAGCGTACCGCAGTGAAGCAGGCATACTACGATGTGCTGCGCCGCCAGGAAGAAGCCGGCCTGGCGGCGGAAAACCACGCCCTGCTGCTGCTGATCCGCAACCGGGTGAAGATCAAGGTGGAAGTCGGCGAATCGCCGCGCTACGAGCTGGTGAAATCTGAAGCCGAAGCGATGGCCGCTGAAAGTGCAGCCAGGAGTGCCGAGTTTCGCGTGACCCAGGCGCGCGACCGGCTGCGGGCCCTGATCGGCGCACCGCTTGCGGAAGACTTCGAGGTGGTGGCCGAGCCGCCACTGGCCGCCGAGCTGCCGGAACTGGATGAGCTGCGCCGGGATTTGCTGGCGCGCCAGCCTCTGCTCAAGGTGGCCGAGGCCGAGACGCGCCGCGCCCAGGCACGGGTGGAGCAGGAACGCGCCGCGCGCCTGCCGCAGCCCACGCTCAAGTTAAGCTCCGAACGCGATCCTGACATGAACCAGTGGCGCGTCGGCGTGGCCTTGCCGCTGCCGCTGTGGAACCGCCGCGCGGGCCCCATCGGCGAGGCCGTGGCAGGCATGCACCGCGCAGAGGCCGAAGCGCGGCAGATCCATCTCGGCCTGCTGGCGGAACTGGATCAGGCCTACAGCCGTTACCAGATTGCCAGGCGCCAGGTGAAGACCTTCGAATCCGGCCTGATGAAGGAAGCGGAAAACGCCATGAAAGTGGCTGAGGCGGCCTACCGCTTCGGCGAGCGCGGCATTCTCGATTACCTTGACGCGCAGCGCGTGCTGCGCAACACCCGCGTGGATTTCCTCAATGCCCGTTATGAATTGCAAGCTGCGCTGATCGAGATCGAGCGCTTGCGCGCCACCCCTATTACTGGAGAAAAATCATGAAGCGCCCGCTGTTACCCATCCTTATTGCCGTGTTGCTCACCGCAGCCTTGAGCGGATGCCAGGACAAGGAGGCGCCCCCTGCCGCCGTCGCACCCGCCGATCCTTCGCTGGTAACGGTGCCGGCTGATTTCCTCCAGCGCCTGAGGGTTGCCCCCGCCGGTGAAGGCGAAGCTACGGAAACCCTGCGCGTGCCGGCCCGTATCGAAGTCGACGAGCAGCGCGTGGCGCGCATCGGCGCCACCGTGACCGGGCGCGTGACCCAGATTCACGCCACCCTGGGCCAGCGGGTGAAGCGTGGCGAGCAGCTCGCCACGCTGCATAGCACCGAGCTGTCCGCAGCCCAGCTGGCCTACCTCAAGGCGCTGTCCCAGGCGGAATTGCAGCGCCGCGCCGTGGAGCGCGCAAAGCTGCTGTTCGCTTCCGATGTGATCGGCGCAGCCGAACTGCAAAAGCGTGAAAGCGAGCTGGCCCAGGCCCAGGCTGAAATGCAGGCATCGCAGGGCCAGCTCGGCGTGCTGGGCATGAGCGATAGCGCCATGGCCAAGCTGGCGGCGAGCCGCGCCGTGCATTCTCTTTCCTCGATTACCGCAACGCTGGATGGGGTGGTCATCGAGCGCAAGGTGACGCCGGGCCAGGTGGTGCAGCCGGCGGACGCGCTCTTTACCGTGGCCGATCTGTCGCATGTCTGGCTGGTGGCCGAGGTGCCAGAGCAGCAGGCCGCCCTGATCAAGAAGGGCGAAGCCGCGCAGGCCGAAATTCCGGCATTGAACGGAAAACGTATAGAGGGGCGGCTGATTTACGTTGCCGACATTGTCGACCCGGATAGGCGCACGGTGACTGTTCGCATGGACGTGGACAACGCCGACCGCATGCTCAAGCCGGAAATGCTCGCCTCCATGCTGATCCAGGGGTCCCCGCAGCGCCGTCTGGTCGTCCCGGCCTCTGCCGTGGTGCGCGAGGACAACAAGGATCATGTCTTCGTCCAGCTGGATGGCACGCGCTTCCAGTTGCGCTCCGTTACCCTGGGGCAGGAGAGCAATGGCTACGTCCCGGTGCAGAAAGGGCTGAAGAGCGGCGAGCCGATCGTCACCGAAGGCGCATTCCACCTCAACAACGAGCGCAAGCGCAAGGAGCTGGAAGGATGATTTTGGTTTGCCGTCACGGCACTTTCATAAAGACCTTTCACCGCAATGGACGCGAAGGTTCGCAAAGGAAATCAAATTCATGACATCTCATGAAAATCTTTTCTTTTCGCTTTTCCTTCGCGAACCTTCGCGTCCTTTGCGGTTAATCGCTGTTCAGACAGAAACGGAAACAACATGCTTGAATCATTGATACGCGCGGCGCTCAAGCAGCGCCTGGTGCTGGTCGTGGTGGCGATATGCCTGGTGGCGTTCGGGCTGGACGCAACGCGCAAGCTGTCGGTGGACGCCTTTCCGGACGTCACCAACGTCCAGGTGCAGATCGCCACCGAGGCCCGCGGCCGTTCGCCCGAGGAGGTCGAGCGCTTCGTCACCGTGCCGCTGGAAATGGCCATGACCGGCCTGCCGGGGTTGGAGGAGATGCGCTCGCTCAACAAGCCGGGGCTATCCCTGATCACCCTGGTGTTCACCGACGCCACCGATGTCTATTTTGCGCGCCAGCTGGTGATGGAGCGCCTGATCGAGGTGGGCGGGCGCATGCCGCAGGGCGTCACGCCGACGCTGGGGCCTTTGTCCACCGGCCTGGGCGAGGTGTACCAGTTCACCCTGGAGCGGCCCGACGATGGGGATAAAGTCCTCTCGGTGGAAGAACTCACCAAGCGCCGCATCGCCCAGGACTGGGTGGTGCGCCCGTTGCTGCGCGGCATCCCCGGCGTGGCGGAGATCAACTCGCAGGGCGGCTACGTCAAGCAGTACCAGGCGCTGGTCAACCCCGACCGCATGCGCCACTACAAGGTCACGCTGCAGGACGTCTACCAGGCGCTGGCGCGCAACAACGCCAACTCCGGCGGCGGCGTGCTGCCGCATTATGCCGAGCAGTACCTGATCCGCGGCGTCGGCCTGGTCAAGGATCTCGACGACATCCGCAGCATCGTGCTCAAGGAACAGGACGGCGTGCCGGTGCTGGTGCGCGACGTGGCGGAAATCACCATCGGCCACGAGGTGCGCTATGGCGCGCTCTTGAAGAACGGCGTCACCGAATCGGTGGGCGGAATCGTGATGATGATCCGCGCCGGCAACGCCAAGGAAGTGGTGTCGCGCATCAAGGACCGGGTGGCGGAGATCAACGCCAAGGGCATGCTGCCCGACGGCCTCAAGATCGTCCCCTACTATGACCGCAGCGAACTGGTGGATGCCGCGCTTGAAACCGTGGTGAAGGTGCTGATCGAGGGCGTGGTACTGGTGATCATCGTGTTGTTCCTGTTCCTCGGCGACGTGCGTTCGTCGCTGGTGGTGGTTGCCAGCCTGATCCTGACGCCGCTGATCACCTTCATGGTGATGAACCATTACGGCCTGTCCGCCAACCTGATGTCCCTGGGCGGCCTGGCAATCGCCACCGGCCTGATCGTGGACGGCGCGGTGGTGGTAGTGGAGAACACTTTCCAGCGCCTGGCCGAGAACAAGGACAAGGGCTTGAGCAAGGTACGGGTGGTGCTGGATGCGGCGACGGAAGTGGCCACGCCGGTGATCTTCGGCGTTTCCATCATCATCCTGGTGTTCCTGCCGCTGATGACGCTTGAAGGCATGGAGGGCAAGATGTTCGCCCCGCTGGCTTTCACCATCGCCATCGCGCTGTTCGTGTCGCTGGTGCTGTCGCTCACGCTCACGCCGGTGCTGTGTTCCTACATGCTGGTGGGCAAGGACGAGCACGACACGCGCCTGGTCGCCATGGCCAAGAAACCTTACCTGCGTCTGCTCAACTGGTCGCTGGCCAACGGCAAGAAGACCATCACGGCCGCATCCGCGGTGTTCGTCGGCACTCTCGTGCTGCTGCCTTTCCTCGGCACGGCTTTCATTCCCGAAATGAAGGAGGGCTCGATCGTGCCGGGCATCAACCGCGTGCCCAACATCTCGCTGGAGGAATCCATCAAGCTGGAAATGGAGGCCATGCGCCTGGTGATGCAGGTGCCCGGGGTGAAATCCGCCTTCTCCGGGGTCGGACGCGGCGAAAGCCCCGCCGATTCGCAGGGGCAGAACGAATCCACCCCCATCGTCAGCCTGAAAGACCGCGATGAGTGGCCCAAGGGCTGGACCCAGGACGACATCGCCGCCGGCATCCGCGAAAAACTGCTGACCCTGCCGGGCGTGCAGATCGTCATGGCGCAGCCGATCTCCGACCGGGTGGACGAGATGGTCACCGGGGTGCGCTCCGATGTGGCGATCAAGCTGTTCGGCGACGACATGGATCTGCTCAAGCAGAAGGCGGACGCTATCGCCAAGGTGGCCTCTTCGATCAAGGGCGCTCAGGATATGAAAGTCGAGCGGGTGACCGGCCAGCAGTACCTGTCCATCGAGATTGACCGCCAGGCCATTGCCCGCCATGGCCTCAACGTGTCGGACGTCCACGACGTGATCGAGGCCGCCATCGGCGGCCGCCAGGCCACCGAGATCTACGAGGGCGAGCGCCGCTTCGGCGCGGTAGTGCGCCTGCCGGAAGAATTCCGCGGCGACGTGGAAACCATACGCGCCATGCTGGTCAACTCTCCCAACGGCGCCATGGTGGCGTTGGAAAGCCTGGCCAACATCCGCGTCGTGGACGGGCCGGCCCAGATCAGCCGCGAAAAGGCCAAGCGCCGCA
>CAYLMA010000039.1:0-27086 GCA_964384915.1 uncultured Sulfuricella sp.
CGTCCTTCTCGCGCACGTGGTCGGAGCCGGTGCCGAAGCTTTCCTCGCCGCACAGGTTGACCTTGCCCGCATCCATCAGGTTGCCGAAAAACTTCCAGCCGGTCGGCGTCTCATAGCAGGGAATGCCGAGCTTCGCGGCCACGCGGTCCGCCGCCCCGCTGGTCGGCATGGAGCGCGCCACACCCGCCAGGCCTTTCGAATAACCCGGCGCCAGCGCCGCGTTGGCGGCGATCACGGCGAGGCTGTCAGAAGGATTGACGAAGAAATGCCGGCCCAGAATCATGTTGCGGTCGCCATCGCCATCCGAAGCCGCGCCGAAGTCGGGCGCATGATCGCCATACATGATCTCGACCAGCTCGTGCGCATAAGTCAGGTTGGGATCGGGGTGGCCCTGGCCGAAATCCGGCAGGGGAACACCGTTGATCACCGTTCCGGCAGGCGCACCGAGGCGCCGCTCGATGATCTCCCTGGCATAGGGGCCGGTCACCGCGTGCATGGCATCGAAACAGATGCGGAAACCGCCGGAAAGCAGCTTGCGGATGGCGGCGAAATCGAACAGGGATTCCATCAGGTCGGCATAGTCCGCCACCGGATCGATCACTTCCACCATCATGCCGCCGAGGCTGAAACTGCCCTGCCGGTCCAGCGCCACGTCGGGCGCATCGGCCATGCGGTAGCTCTCCAGCGCCTTGCTGCGCGCGAAAATCGCGTCGGTGATCTTCTCCGGCGCGGGTCCGCCGTTGGCGGTGTTGTACTTGATGCCGAAGTCGCCGTCCGGGCCGCCCGGGTTATGGCTGGCGGAGAGGATGATGCCGCCGTAGGTCCGGTATTTGCGGATCACGCAGGAGGCCGCCGGGGTGGACAGAATCCCGCCCTGCCCCACCAGCACCTTGCCGAAGCCGTTGGCCGCCGCGATTCTGAGGATGATCTGGATGGCTTCGCGGTTGTAGTAGCGCCCGTCGCCGCCGACCACCAGGGTGCTGCCCGCCGGGGCGGCGATGGTATCGAAAATGGCTTGGACGAAGTTTTCCAGGTAATGCGCAGCCTGGAAAGCGCTCACCTTCTTGCGCAGGCCCGAGGTGCCGGGCTTCTGGTCGTTGAACGGGGTGGTGGCGATGTTATGGATGCTCATGTCTGCCTCTTGGCGATTTTTCACATAGATGGATCAATTTTAACCTAGATAAGCCATTTGGACGCGGGATGATGGCGAGGCCGATTGGGGCCGTCTGGGGGAAAGCCATGGCCTTTATAAACCTGGAAACCATAGTCCCACATGAACAACGAACAAGCGGCAGACCACAAACTGCCTGCCGGAACGCCCTTGGCGCCCGAATATTCGGCTCATGGGCGGCCACAAAGGGATGGGGGATCTAAGCTCAAGTGAGTTTCTTCAACTCTTCAAGCACAGAGGCGAATTGCCCATCGAAATCCAGGCCGCGGTCAAACAGCATCAGGGCTTCGGCCACCGAGCTTTTAACCGTGTTGTCCACCTCGGCCTCCTGGCTTTCGGTCAACCCGAGAGACATATACATCTCATCCATCCTGCCGGCCAGGTTATGGAGGATATTGCCCGTATTCAATTTCTGTAAGCGGTATTGCTCACGCAGCCGTTCAAGCGCTTCGCGGGTGCGGTCCGTGACCAGCTGCAGCTGCATCGCTCTGGCCTCGGCTTCTTCGCGCCGGGAAATGGCTGCCGCGCTTGCTTCAGCGCCCTCGGCAATGATTGCCGCGTTATCGCGAATCCGGCCGCACAAATCCGGGTCGGCTAGCGGCATGTTGTTCACCAGGACTGAGACATGCTCATAGTTGATGACCATGCGTGTCTTGAACTGGAAAATCCGGTCGAGATTTCGAACCTTTTCCAGCACCGACTCTTCAAGCGGCGAAGCCGGCCCTTCCAGGGTAAAGGTCAATGTGCCGGAGGGAACGCGCACTTGCAGATGGCAATTCAAACCATATTGCTGCATGGTCTCCATCGCCATTTTCGCCAGTGACGGATAATCGTTGCAAGTGAAGCAGTTGCGCAGAAACTGGAGCACGGCGCCCATTTCTCCCATGCTGGTGAGAAAGCCCATGGCCATCTGCTGCATCGAATTCTTTTCCAGCGCCAGTTGCCTGCGCTCGGATTCCAGGCTGATGACCTTTTCAGCCTTGAGCATCAGTTCGTCCGGGTCGAAAGGCTTGGTGACGAAATCCATGCCGCCCGATTCATAGGCCTTCAGGCGTTCGTTCAGGGTGTCATGGGAAGAAATGAAGATGACCGGCATCACCTGGCCCTCCAGATCCTTCTGCAGGTGCCTGCAGGTTTCGTAACCGTTCATGCCCGGCATTTCGATATCGAGCAGGACAAGGTCGGGGCTGAAGTCCGCAACCACTTGCAGGCAGGCTTCCCCCGAGCTTGCCACGCGCACCTCGAATTCATCCTCCAGGAAGGCTTCCAGCATGCCGGCAGCGGCGGCATCGTCGTCCACAATCAAGATCTTGCCTTTTTTTTCCGGCACGCCATCCGCTTCAAATTCAAACGAGTCCATCTTGTTTCCTCATACGGTCTAACAGTCCAAAGGGTGTTGCATTCCGCCCGCGCTCACTTCCCCGTGCAGCGCGGCGCCCCGGCATCCATCATGCCTTGAATGCCCGCCAGTTGCGAGGCCAGCAAGGCATCGACGGCGCCGATGCAGGCTTCGATGTCTTCCCGGGGCCTCTGCTCCCGCAGCGCCAGCTCCAGGTCCAGGGCGCACTGGCTCAGCGCCATGGCTCCCAGGGTTGCGGACGATCCCTTGAGCGTGTGGGCCAAACGCTGCGCATCCGCCGTCTCTCCGCCCGCCAAGAGCGTGCGTAGCATCCTCACGTCGTCCGCATGGTCACGCGCGAATATTTCCAGCAAGCGGACGTAGCTGGCCAGCTTGCCACGCACCCTTTTCAGGCCGCACTCGACATCCAGCCCGGCGATGCCGTCCAGGGCTGCCCGCAGCGCGGCAGCATCGGCCTGATCCGCCTTGCCTGGCGGCGCGGCGGGCGCCTTGCCGGCGAGTTTTGGCAACCAGCGCAGCAATGTGGCGTAGAGCATGTCCGGATCTACCGGCTTGGGCACAAAGTCATTCATACCCGCTTCCAGGCAGGCGCGCCGGTCTTCAGCAAAAACATTGGCGGTCATGGCCAGAATGGGGGTTGCCGCGCGGCCAGGCAGGCAGCGGATCAGGCGGGTCGCCTCGAAGCCATCCATCTCCGGCATCTGCATATCCATCAGGATCAGGTCATAGGCCGTGGCGCGGGCCATGTCCACGGCCTGGCAGCCATCTTCGGCGATGTCCACGGCCAGGCCCGCGCCGTGCAGCAATTCGAGGGCGACCTCCCGGTTGACGGCGTTGTCTTCGGCCAGCAGCAGGCGGGCGCCGACATGGCTGCGGCGCAGCTCCTCTTGGGCCCGCGCCATGCTGGCGGCAGGGGCGGCAGGCATGATGCCGTGGCCGCGCCTGAGCCGGGCGGTAAACCAGAAAGTGCTGCCTCCGCCAATTTCGCTTTCCGCGCCCGCTTCTCCGCCCATGAGCTGCGCCAGGTGACGGGTGATGGCAAGTCCCAGTCCGGTGCCGCCGTATTTGCGCGTGGTTGAGACATCGGCCTGCTCAAACGGCAGGAACAGGCCGGGCAGTTTCTCGGGGGAGATGCCGATTCCCGTGTCCTGAACCTCGAAGCGCACCAGGACTTCCCCGTCCTGTTCTTCGAGCAGGCGGGCGCGCAGGGCAACGGAACCGTTCTCGGTGAATTTGATGGCATTGCTGGCATAGTTGAGCAGCGCCTGCCGCAGCCGGGTCGGATCTCCCCGCAGCCAGAGCGGAACATCGTCCGTATTTTCCTCAATGGCCACGCCTTTGGCCTTGGCCTGGTCGGCGATCAGCGAGCGGACGTGGTCCAGGATGGATTCCAGGGCAAAATCCGTGTGTTCGATTTCCAGCCGGCCCGCTTCGATTTTGGAGATGTCGAGAATGTCGTTGATGATGGACAGCAGATGAGTGGCTGCGGCTTCGACCTTGCCCAGCCGTTCCGCCTGTTCTGGCGTCGGTCCGGAACGCCGCAGCAGATGGGTGAGGCCGATGATGGCGTTCATCGGGGTGCGGATTTCGTGGCTCATATTGGCCAGGAAGGCGCTTTTGGCGCGGCTGGCCGCCTCGGCTGCGTCCCTGGCCTGAGCCAGTTCGACGGTGCGTGTTTGCACCAGTTCCTCAAGATGCTGCCGGTAATTTTCGAGTTCCGCCTCGGTCTGCTTGCGCTCGGTGATGTCCTGCACGGTGCCTTGTGATCGCAGCGCTCTGCCCGCCGCATCGAATTCCGACGTGCAGCGCTCGAGCACCCACTTGATCCGCCCATCGCCCATGAGCAGCCGGTGGGTAATTTCATAGGGCGCTCGGTTCGCGAGCGATTCCGTGTAGGCGCGGTTCACCACGTCGCGGTCTTCAGGGTGAATGGCATTGAGGAAGGCTTCGTAAGTGGCGGGAAACTGGTTTGGGTCGATCTCGAACAAACGGAAAATTTCATCGCTCCAGCTCAGTTCGCCGCTCAACAGATCCAGCATCCAGCTACCCACATGCGCGATGTGCTGCGCATCGTTCAAGCGCTCAGTGCTGGCGCGCAGGGAATCCTCCGCCTGCTTGCGCACGGTGATGTCTTGAAACACCATGACAACCCCAGTGGCCCTGTCCGCATCCAGAAGGGGCGCTGTCACGTATTCCACGGGGAAGTGCGAGCCGTCCCTGCGCCAGAACGAGTCGTTGCTCACACGGTGCATGGCATGGTCATGCATCGTGCGGTGGATTGGGCAATCGTCGATGGAACAGGGCTTGCCCGCTGCAGCGGTGTGCCGGGTGCGAGGATGAATCGCGCTGCCGATCAATTCTTCCCGCTGGAAGCCCAGCATGCTCAGGGCAGCGTCATTGACGAACACGACCTTGCCGTCGATATCCGTGCCTAAAACCCCTTCTGCCGCCGAGCGAAGGATCAGTTCGTTCTGGCGGCTCAGCTTGCGCAGCTCGGCAAGGGCCTGCTGCGTGGCCTGCAAGGCATTCTGCAGACGGTGGAAATCTTCCAGATAAAAGACCCGGAGCAAAACCCCAACGGAAACAGCCACCAGAACGGCACAGGCCGCGCGCAGCAATTGCACGGGAACGCCAAAGATCGCGAGGAAGTTCTCCTGGTTGACCGCCGAAGCCGGGAACCAGTCTGCCCGCGGCACCACCAGGCCGCCCAGGATGGCGTAGGCGATCAAACTGGCAGCGGCAACCTGGCTGCCAATGCGGATCGCACGAAGGTCAGAATCAGGTATCGTCGGTTCGAGCCGGTTGCGCCAGTAGAGGTAAAAACCTGCCCCGGCCAGGGCAGAGCCGAAAAAGCCGGCGAGGTAGCGCGACCAAATGGCCATCGCCAGCGCGGGCTGACCGGAGAGCGCCATGCCCCCCATGATCCCGCCCAGCAGGGGAATGTAGATCCAGGCGCTCAATAACCGGCAGGCCGGTTTTGCCTTGCTGGCCGCCGGCAGGGATATCAGCACCAGGCGGCGGCCGAACTCGAACAGCAACAGGTAGGAGAGAAGGAGAAGGGCGGGACGGGCCGCGGCCAATCCCGGGGTGTCGCCACGGATGATTTTCCACAGGTCCGTCCATTCCAGGAAGCCGTGGGTAAAGCCGAAGGCGGCCAGCAGCCAGAGAATGCCCGACAGCTCCAGCCGGCTCTCTTGCCCCTGGCGTATGACGATGACCAAGCCCATCGCCAGGAAGGCAAGGCCGTAGACGAGAAAAATGATGTCCATTACACAGACCTTGCCGTCGCTGCGGAACGCAGCATTTGCAGCGCCTTGTCGTATTCATAGCGCTCGATTTCCTTTCCCAGCGCAGCGAACGCGGGGCCCAGGACCGCCTGCATGAGGGGCGCCGATTCGATCCACAGCTGGCTGGCCCGCGTATTGTCTTCCGCCAGCAGAACCGCCAGTTGCGCCAGCACTTCCCTTGCCCGCCCGCTATCCACTTCCACGGGCGGCGGCGCGGGCGCCCCGCCGTCGGCCATGCGTTGAATGCCCGCCAGCAGCGGCGCCAGCGATGCCTCGACAGCCGCCATCCGCGCCTCGATGTCCTGCG
The DNA here is from genome assembly GCA_964384915.1 of uncultured Sulfuricella sp. GTDB lineage: Bacteria > Pseudomonadota > Gammaproteobacteria > Burkholderiales > Sulfuricellaceae > Sulfurimicrobium. The sequence goes on from CAYLMA010000039.1 coordinate 6,126, forward strand.
CCTCCAGCTCCCGCAGCGCCAGCTCCAGGTCCAGCGCGCACTGGCTCAGCGCCATCGCCCCCAGCGTCGCCGCCGACCCTTTCAGCGTGTGCGCCAGGCGTTGCGCCTCGTCCATTGCGCCCGACTCGAAATACCTGCGCAGTTGCGCCACGTCGTCCGCATGGTCGCGGGCGAACATTTCCAGCAGACGGACGTAGCTGGCCCGTTTGCCAAGCACCCTTTTCAGGCCGCTTTCGACATCCAGGCCGGCGATGCCCTCCAGGGCGGTTCGCTGCGCGCCGTCATCCGCTTGCGCGATATTGCCCGATTCCGCACCCGGCGCAGCCTCGGCGGGTTCTGGCAGCCAGCGCAGCAATGCTGCGTAGAGCTTGTCCGGTTCCACCGGCTTGCCGATATGGTCGTTCATGCCGGCTTCCAGGCAGTGCCGCCTGTCCTCGTCGAAAGCATTGGCGGTCATGGCCAGGATCGGCAGGCTTTCCTTGCCGGGCAGCAGGCGAATGGCGCGCGTGGCGGCCAGGCCATCCATGACCGGCATTTGCACATCCATCAACACCAGCGCGTAGCCGCCCGTGCGCACCCGCTCCACCGCCTCCTCGCCGTCACCCGCCACGTCGACAAGCAGGCCGGTCTCGCTCAGCAGTTCGAGGGCGACTTCCTGATTGACCGGGTCGTCTTCCGCCAGAAGCACGCGGACGCCGGGGTAGCGCCGCAGCAGTATCCGTTCCAGATGCGCCGGCAATGCCGATTCGCCGCTGTCGGGCAATGCGCCGTTGTCCGCAATCTTGCCCAGGCGGGCAGTCACCCAGAAGGTGCTGCCGGTGCCGGGCCGGCTTTCCACTCCGGCCTCGCCGCCCATCAGGGTGGCCAGGCGCCGGGAAATCGCCAGGCCCAGGCCGGTGCCGCCATATTTGCGGGTGGTCGAATCGTCCGCCTGGGTAAAAGGCTGGAACAGCAGCGCCTGCTGCTCCGGCTCCAGGCCGATCCCCTGGTCCTCCACTTCGAGGCGCAGCAGGATGCGCTCCGCTTCGTCCTCGGCCACCTTGGCGCGTATGGTGATTTTTCCGTGCCCGGAGAACTTGATGGCATTGCTTACAAAATTCAACAGGATTTGCCCCAGGCGCAGGGGGTCGCCGTGCAGTTGCCGGGGCACGGCGGGATCGATCTCCGTGACCAGCCGCAGGTCTTTGCTGGCGGCCCGTTCGCCCAGCATGCTGAGGGTATGGTCGATCACCCGCGCCAGCGCAAAATCGGTTGCTTCCAGGGTGACTTTGTTGGCCTCGATCTTGGACAGGTCCAGGATGTTGTTGATGATGTGCAGCAAATGCTGCGCGGCTTTGCCGATCTTGACGAGCTGGCCATGCGGCTTGGGCGCGGTGATTTCCTTTTGCAGCAGGTGGTTCAAGCCGATGATGGCGTTCATCGGGGTGCGGATTTCGTGGCTCATGTTGGCCAGAAAAGTGCTCTTGGCCCGGCTGGCCGCCTCGGCCGCGTCCTTGGCGTGAGCCAGTTCGAGCGTGCGCGTTTGCACCAGCTCCTCCAGGTGATGGCGGTGCTGCTCCAGCTCTTCGGCAATCTGCTTGCGCTCGGTGATGTCTTCCTTGATGGCGAGGTAGTTGGTGATGCGCCCATCGGGCTGGCGCACCGGCGAGATGATGACTTGCTCCACATACTCGTTGCCGCCCTTGCAGCGGTTGATGAATTCCCCTCGCCACACCTCGCCACGGCTCAGGCTGGCCCACATGGCGCCGTAGGTCGCCGGGGGGGTCTTGCCGGATTGCAGTTTGCGGGAATTCTGGCCGATCACCTCTTCGCGGCTGTAGCCGGTCACCTTGACGAAAGCCTCGTTGACATACTCGATTCTGGCATTAAGGTCGGTGATGACGATCGAGTGGGGGCTTTGCTCGACGGCAAGGGAGAGCTTCAGCAAGGTTTCCTCTGCCTGTTTGCGCTCGGTGATGTCGCGCGCGTAGGCGCTGAAAAAAACCAGCCCTTTCCGGTTAAGTGTCGCGATCGTCAATTCAACGGGGAATTCCGAACCGTCGGCGCGCAATCCCAATACCTCCATGCGCTTGCCGATGACGGTTGATGCGCCGGTTTTCAAGAACCGGGCCATGCCTTGCCGATGCGCTTCACGGTGCGAAGGCGGCACGATCAGTTCGGCGACTTCCCGCCCCAGCGCCTGCTTGCTCGTATAGCCGAAAATATGCTCGGCCTGGGGGTTCCAGCCGATCACCCTGCCCTCGTGATCCATGCTGATGACCCCATCCAGGGCCGAATCCACCAGCATCTGCGTGCGCGCCATGTTTTCCTGCAGCGACTGGTTGGCCGCATTCAGCTCTTGCTCCGCTTCACGGCGCATTTCGGCCTGATCGGCGAAGTCCAGCGCAAAAGCGAGGTTCTTCGCCAGCTCGTTGAACAATTCGATTTCATCCACATCGAAAAAATTTGTTTCAGCGGCATACAGATTGAAGGCCCCCCTGACTTTTCCGGCGACGACCAGCGGAAAGGCGGCGGAAGCACGGTAGCCGTGCCGCAGGGCGTTCTCGCGCCAGGGGGCCATACGCGGATCATGCTCGATGTCGTTCGCGACCATGGGCTCGCCGGCGCCAAGGGCGCTGGCGGTGGGGCCGCGGCCGCGCGGGCCGTCATCGAGCACGATAGCCAGGCTTTCCCAATAGTCGCCGGCTTCGCCCGCATAGGCGACAGGCCTGACGGTTTTGCTGACGGGATCGAGCAGCCCGATCCAGGCCATGCGGAAGCCGCCAAGGTCCACGGCGATGCGGCAGGCCTCGTCGAACAGGGCTGACGGCTCCGGCACTCGCACGATGGACTGGTTGACTTCGCTCAGCAAGGCATAAGTGCGCCCGAGCTTCACGGCGTGAGCCTCGCTGCGGCGCAGATCGTCGACCATGGCTTGCAGTTTCTCGCGCATGACGGCCATTTGCGCGAGCAACTGGCCGACTTCATCTTGCCCGCCCTTCGGTACCGGGCGGGCAAGATCACCCTCGGCGATGGCCTGGGCCGCCGCTTGCGCGGTGGCGAAGCCATCCCGGAGCCGCCTCAGTGTGGTCACGGCGGTCCAGGAGGTAACCACGGCGCCGAGGATAAGGAGGAGCATGAAAGCAGCGCGCCCCTGGTCGAAGTGCGCTTCCGCCTCCAGGGAGGCGGCCGCCACTCTTTTCTCCTGGTAGTTGCGCAAGGCCGTCAAGGCGGCAAAAGCCGCCTCGCCTTCCTCCCGGCCTGCAACCAGGAAATTCAACTTGGTTTTGTCGCTGAAGTCGCCGCGCTCGATTGCCGCGACTGCCTCATTGAGCCGGTTCAGCCATGCGCCCCGCTTGACCACGAAATTCTCCATGAGGCGCTTCTCGTCGTCGGCATGCTCGCCCGCCGCATAGGCCGCCCAGAGCCGGGTGATCAGCTCCCTGTTGGCCTTGATGGTATCCAGATGCTCGGAAACCGGATGGTCGTGGAAACTCGAGAGCGAATCCTTTGGGTCATGCTGGAAGGCGCGAATCACCAGCGTGCGGTTCTCATTGAGTTCATTCGCCATCTCGACCAGCTGCACGGTCCGCACCATGTGTTCGTCGTGCACGGTCTTCAGGCTGTCCCGCGCCGTGCCCAGTCCCGTCCAGCCGAGGAAAACGGCGATATAGAACAGCAGGGTGGTAAAGGCCGCCCAGAACAAAAAATGCTGCGAGATGGTGAGTCTTTTCAACATGCGTTTCCTGTTCCGGAAGACGGGCAATGCGTCTAGCGCACCTTGCCTTGCAACTGTTCAATCTTGCACAAGCTGTCCGCTTCGCTGTCCGCGTGCAGCAAGGCGATGGTTAGGAATTCTTTCTGACGGGCAAGAAAGGCATCGACGACATCCGGATCGAAGTGGCTGCCACAGCCGTCCTGAATAATGGAAACGGATTTTTCCATGGAAAAGGGCGGCTTGTAGACGCGCTGGGAGATCAGGGCATCGAAAACGTCGGCCAGGGCCATCAGGCGCGCAGAAATGGGAATAGCTTCGCCGATGAGTCCATCAGGATAGCCGGACCCATCCCACTTTTCATGGTGGTAGCGGGCAATCTCCTTGGCCATGCTCAGAAATTCGAGCGGTTTCTTCGCATCTTTCTCGGCCAGTTCGATGGCGTCGCTGCCATAGCGGGCATGGTACTTCATGATCTCCCACTCGTCCGGGTCCAGCTTGCCGGGCTTGAGCAGGATATGGTCGGGAATGCCTACCTTGCCGATATCGTGCAGCGGGGTGGATTTGATCAGCACCTGGATATTGTGATCGGTCAGAAATCCGGCAAAGCGCGGGTTTGTCCGCAGCTGCCTGCATAGCACCTCCACATATTGCTGCGTGCGGCGCAGGTGGTTTCCGGTTTCCGGATCGCGGGTTTCGGCCAGATAAGCCAGGGCGCGGATGCCGGCATCCTGGATGAGGAGGTTTTCCTCCATGCGGCGCGCCACCTCGGCCTCCAGGACGGCGTTGCGGTCCTGCAGCCACACGCGGGCCGCTTTCAGTTCCAGGTGCGTCTTGATTCGTGCCAGCACGATGGCCGGCTTGATGGGCTTGGTGATGTAGTCGACCGCCCCCAGCTCCAAACCGCGCTCTTCGTCAATGCTGCTTTCCAGTGCGGTGACGAAGATCACCGGGATGTCGGCGGTGCGCGCATCCGCCTGCAACTGCCTGATGACCTCGTAGCCATCCATCTCCGGCATCATGACGTCGAGCAGGATCAGATCGGGCCGTGGCTCGCTGGCCGCCACCCGCAAGGCGCGAAGCCCCGAATTGGCGGCACGCACCAGATAATGCGGCAGCAGCAGTTCACTCAGCAGCAGGATGTTTTCGGGCGTATCATCAACAACCAGAATGGTTGGCATCAAAGCATCCTGTCCATGGGGGGCTGTGAATAGCGGAGTTAGCCCACCAGCCCACAAACATTTTATTAATTTTCGAGATCATTAACTCTTCGACCAACCCCGATTTTATTCCGCCTGATACGAAGAGTCCATCACGGATATCAACATGCGTGTGCGTGGTTTAAGAACAAAACAATCTTCACCGCCGGGTTCATGCGGGCCTTATAAAAGCGGCCGCCTGGACAGAACGGCATGGCGCTTTTCCTGAAGCTTCGCGGCCTTGATTCGGGGCGCGCATCCGGGCCTTGCGATCGATCCACGGGCGCTGGAATCGCCATAATCCGATCCAACCGAATACGAGCCGTGCGCCATGAAATGCACCTGTCAGCAAATTTTGGCTAAGATGTTGACCTGTCAAAAGCATCCACCGGCAGCGCTGACGCAAATTAAAGACAATTTTTCCCAGAGACCGACATGCGAGCCATTCCCATACCATTCCTCATTCTGCTTTCCCTGTCCGGCTGCGCCAAGACGGTTGAGCAGCCCGAGCAGATACGCCCCGCCCTGGTTTACACCGTTGTTGAGCATGCCGGCGGACAAACAGGCGCCTACTCCGGCGAGGTCCATGCCCGGCGCGAGGCAGAACTGGGTTTCCGCGTTGGCGGGAAGGTTGCTTCGCGATTGGTGGAACTGGGCGACACGGTAAAACCGGGCCAAGCGCTGGGGCAACTGGATATCAAAGATGCGCAGCTTGCCGTCGGGGAGGCCGGCGCCCAGGTCGCCGCGGCAAAATCCGAAGCGAGCACTGCCGCTGCGGAACTGGCGCGCGCCCAGAAACTGGTGGCGCAGAAATTCCTCAGCCAGGCTGCGCTGGATGCCCGCGTGAATGCCCACGACACCGCCCAGGCCCGGCTTGCCGCCGCCCGTGCCCAGCTCGGCCTCGCCACCAGCCAGTCAAACCACACCGCGCTGGCCGCCAGTTCGGCGGGCGTGGTCACCTACGTCAATTTCGAAGCCGGTCAGGTGGTGAGCGCGGGGCAGCCGGTCGTGCGCGTGGCGTATGCCGGGGAAAAGGAAGCGCATATCCGGGTAGGCGAGGCACAGGCGCAACAACTCAAGCCGGGCGCCCCTGTCCAGGTCAGGCTGTGGTCGGCGCCGCAGAAAGTGTATGCGGGGACGGTCAGGGAAGTCGCGCCGGCGGCGGATGAAAATCGCACCTACCTGGTGAAGGCCACCATTCATCAGGCGGACGAGGCGATCCGGCTCGGCATGACGGCCAGCGTGGCGTTTTCCAGGCAGGCCGCGGGCGCTCCCGCCATCGCGCTCCCGCCCGGCGCGCTGATCCAGCAGGGGAAAAAAACCAGCGTATGGCGCGTCGATGCCCAGCAGCAGGTGAACGCGGTCCCAGTCGAAGTGGTGCAATTTTCGGATGACGGCCTGCTGGTGCGCGGCGACCTGCCCATCGGCAGCCGCGTCGTAGCGGCGGGCGCGCACAAGCTGCACCCCGGCCAGAAAATCAAACCCACGCCCCATGAGAGCTTCTCGCCTGCGGTTAGCGGGGGCGGCACGTGAACCGCTTCAACCTCTCCGACTGGGCCATAGCCCACCGCAATTTCGTGCTCTACCTGATGGCCCTTCTGACCATCCTGGGGGTCATGGCCTATGGCAAGCTGGGGCAGGCGGAAGACCCGCCCTTCACCTTCAAGGTCATGCTGGTGCAGGCTTACTGGCCGGGCGCCACGGCAAGCGAAATGGAACAGCTGGTCGCGGACCGGATCGAGAAGACGCTGCTGGAATCCCCTCACATCGACACGGTAAAAAGTTTTTCCCGCCCCGGCGAAACCAGGATTTTCGTCAATGCCAAGGACGAAACGCACGCCCGGGACATGGCGGACACCTTCTACCAGGTGCGCAAACGCGTGCAGGATATGCAGCACACCCTGCCGCAGGGCGTGCAGGGGCCGTTTTTCAACGACGAATTCGGCGAAACTTACGGCAATGTCTTCGCCTTGACCGGCGACGGCTTCAGCCTCGCCCAGCTCCGCGACACCTCCGACAGCCTGCGCAAGGAATTGCTGCGCGTGCCCGGCGTGGCGAAGGTAGACATCATCGGCGTGCAGGACGAAAGAATTTATATCGAGCTTTCCAACCAGAAACTTGCCAACCTCGGTTTCGATCCCCAGGAAATCATCCGCTCCCTGCAGGCATGGAACATCATGGTTCCGGCCGGCAGCTTTGAAACCGCCAGCGACCGCATTTACTTGCGCCCCTCGGGACGCTTCACCACTGCGCAGGAGATCGGCGAGCTGCCCCTGCAAGCAGGCAAGCGCACCATCTTGCTGAAGGACATCGCCGAGGTCCGGCGCGGCTACGCCGATCCGGCCCAGCCCCGCATGCGCTATGAAGGCACGCCCGCCATCGGGATCGGCGTTTCCATGAGAGCGGGCCACGACATCATCGCCCTGGGGAAAGAGCTGGATGCCGCCATGCTCCGCATCGAATCCCATCTGCCTCTGGGGCTGGTCTTGCACCGCGTCAACGACCAGCCCAAGGCGGTACGCGATTCGATACGCGTATTCCAGAATTCGGTCGCGGAAGCCGTGCTGATCGTGCTGGCGGTCAGTTTTTTCAGCCTCGGGCTGCGCGCCGGCACGATCGTCGCGCTTTCCATTCCGCTGGTGCTGGCCGCCACCTTCCTGGTGATGAATTTTTTCGGAGTCGGGCTGCACAAGATTTCCCTCGGCGCGCTGATTCTGGCGCTGGGCCTGCTGGTGGACGACGCCATCATCGCCGTCGAAATGATGGCGGTGAAAATGGAGCATGGCTTCGACCGCGCCAAGGCCGCCAGCTTTACCTACGCCACCACCGCATTTCCCATGCTGACCGGCACCCTGGTCACCGCCGCCGGGTTTCTTCCCATCGCCACGGCCCGCTCTACCGTGGGCGAATTTACCGTCTCCCTGTTTCAGGTCGTCACCATCGCCCTGCTGCTGTCCTGGATTGCCGCGGTCGTGGTGATTCCCTACCTGGGGTACAAATTGCTGCCCGATCCTCATCGGCAGAAGACCGCTTCCGGGCGGTTCGGCGCCATCCGCCGCAGGATGGCCGCGATCAGCGCCTGGCAGCACAATCTGGGGGAAGCGTTCTACGCGCGTTTCCGCGTCGTCGTCACCTGGTGCGTGGCGCAGCGCAAGAGCGTGATCCTGCTGACCCTGCTGGTGTTTATCGGCGCGCTGTACAGCTTCCAGTTCGTACAGAAGCAGTTCTTCCCGGATGCCACCCGGCTGGAACTGCTGGTTGACCTCAAGCTCGCGGAGGGCAGCTCCCTCCCCGCCACCGAACGCGAAGTCGCCAGGCTGGAACAATGGCTGGCCCGCCATCAGGAGGGCATCGTCAATTTCGTGGCCTATGTCGGCAACGGATCGCCCCGCTTCTACCTGCCGCTGGACCAGCAATTGCCTGCGCCCAATTTCGCGCAATTCGTCATCACCACCAAGAACATCGAAGCGCGCGAGCAACTGCGAAGCCAGCTGATCGAAGCCATGGACAGCGCCGAATTCGCAGCCCTTCGCGGCCGCGTGCTGCGCCTCGAAAACGGCCCGCCGGTCGGCTTCCCGGTGCAGTTCCGTGTATCCGGCGAGGACTTTGAAACCCTGCGGAAAATTGCCCAGCAGATGGCTGCGGAGATGCGCGCCAACCCCAACCTGCGCAATGTCCAGCTGGACTGGGACGAACGTTCCAAAGCCATCTTTCTTGACGTGGACCCGGCCCGCGCGCAAGCGCTGGGCGTCAGCCAGCAAAGCCTTTCGCAACTGCTGCAATCCGCCATTCAGGGCAGCCAGGCGAGCACCTACCGGGAACGCGACCAGCTCATTGAAATCGTGCTGCGCGGCGCCCCGCCGGAACGCGAGCACCTGAGCCTGCTGGCCAACCTCAACGTGCCCACCGCCTCCGGCAAGACCATCCCACTGTCGCAAATCGCCACCCTGCGCTACGGACTGGAAGAAGGCCTGATCTGGAAGCGCAACCGCGTCCCCACCATCACCGTGCGCGGCGACATCTACAACAAGACCCAGGCACCCGTGGTATCCGCCCAGCTGGAACCCGCCATGGACAAAATCCGGGCCGGGCTGCCCTTGGGCTACCGCCTGGAAATGGGCGGCGCGGTGGAAGAAAGCGCCAAGGCCAACCTCTCCATCCAGGCCGGCATGCCGCTCTTCATCGTGGTGGTGTTCACGCTCTTGATGATGCAGCTGCAAAGCTTCCAGCGCGTGGTCATGGTCGTGCTCACCGCCCCGCTCGGCCTGATCGGCGTGGTGATGGCGCTGCTGCTCCTGAACCGCCCGTTCGGCTTCGTCGCCATGCTGGGCACGCTGGCGCTCACCGGCATGATCATGCGCAACTCGGTGATCCTGATCGACCAGATCGAACGCAACATCGGCGAAGGCCAGTCGCCGTGGGATGCCATCATCGAAGCCGCCGTGCGCCGCTTCCGCCCCATCATGCTCACCGCCCTGGCGGCCATCCTGGCCATGGTGCCGCTGTCGCGCAGCGTCTTCTTCGGCCCCATGGCCTCCGCCATCATGGGCGGCCTGTTCATCGCCACCATCCTGACCTTGCTGTTCCTGCCGGCGCTGTACGCGGCCTGGTTCAGGGTGAAGCGGCCGCAAGCGTAGGGAAACGCCGGCTTTCTTCATTGTCCCTGTAAGGAAAGAGCTTCAGCTCGTGTGGAATCGCACGCAAGGAGCAAAGCGTCGAAGCAATCCGTAACGCGCTATTTGCTGAAATCGGGTTTGCTTCGCGTAAGCAATGACGGGTTTCTGCCATCAGGCTGCCGGTCGATTTGATCGTCTGAGGGTCGGGAACTCTGCCATTGCGGCCGGTCGCTTTCAAAAGAACGGATTCGCCATAAGGAGTCTGCGTCTTCCGGGTTGTTGATGCAATCGTCAGGGTCGAGGGATTTGAAAATGGGCAGTTTCAGGTGCAAGAGGCCAATTGAAATTTCCCGTTGGCTTTACTGGTGTGGCCAGTTAAGATTCTGCGTTGCATTTGTCCCTTTTTTTGTTATACTTATCCCGTATTGGAGGTAAGCAAAATGACAAACGCACAAACAACAGAAGTATCTGGCACCCCGGACCGTGGCGCAATCGCGAAAATGCTGATGCAACTCTTTGAGCATTGGGCGCTCAGCACAGAAGCGCAGTTGGACTTGCTGGGGCTGGCTCGCGATAATCGCGGGGCGTTGTCTCGGTATCGAAAAGGCGCGCCTATAGCAACAAGCCGCGACGCTACCGAGCGCGCTGGACATCTTCTGGCAATCCACAAAAACCTGCGTTTACTGTTCCCGCATAACCGGGATTTGGCGTACAAGTGGATGAGCACCCGAAACAAGGCTTTCGAGGGTGCATCCCCCGTCGAGGTGATCGGCACGTACGGCTTCGCCGGGTTGCTCATGGTGCGCAGCTATCTGGACAGGATGCGCGGACAGTGACGTCTGCCGGAATTTTCACTCGGTTGAAACTTGCAGATACGCACGGCGATCTTTATCGCAATATCGTGTCGCTTCGCGTATCAGAAAATCTGTTCGATGATTTGAGCGATAGGTCGGAAGATTGGCAGGCTGCTATCGATTTGGAGCTTCAAACCAAGCCTGCCACCTACATTTCACACACCCCAGTCATACATCGCCCATTCGAGGAGGCCGCCTGGGATGAAGCGATCGGCTTCCCTTTCAGGCGGTGGACAAGTAGCCGGTTTTCCGACGGGTCGTTTGGTGTCTGGTACGGCGCGGATTCAGTCGAAACGAGCATCTACGAAACTGTTCACCATTGGCGCTATGGATTACTGGATGATGCTGGATTCATCGAGCCAGGTATCCGCATTGAACACCGTGTGCATCTTGTGCGTTGTGACGCGGCTCTTATCGATCTGCGCAATGCGGTAAGCAAGTACCCGATGCTTGTCGACAAGGAGAACTACACGCTAACACACCAAGTAGGCGGAAGACTGCACCGTGAAGGTCATCCCGGTCTTGTGACAATCTCAGCAAGGTGCGAAGGGGTTGTATATGCGATCCTGAACTCCGCTGTACTGACCAACCCCAGGCCTCACTGTCATCTAAGCTATATCACCACAGAGAATGGCGTAGACGTGGAACGGACACCCGGGCAAGTGCTGTTGAGTGTGGAACACTGACCTACTTGCCGCGTGCCACTTGCCGCCAGCCACGGAAATTTTTCAGCCGGCAGTTCATCGGCCATTGCGGACTGTGGGGATTTTCTGGAAGTGCGGCTTGCTGGACGTCCGCTTTCAACATTTACGACCTGTCCATTTTGAGTGCCAGACCTAGCTGACATTGAATTACTCATTTCATTGCCGTTTCACCGCATCCAGCGTTTTCCCGTCTTTATTTTTCCAGTCTATCCAACCATTCGTAGTTCTAGCCATGAGCGACAAAGCCGCCATGCTGGGTGACCTGAATAAATGGTCCTTCTCGAAAACAACTGTATCACCCTCAACCCGCATCACACCGGATTCAATCAACCTGTTTCGCAGCCTCTCTCCCGCCGTGCCTTTGAGCGAGGCAACATTTTCCTTTCGCCCAATGGAGTCTTTCAATACGACAAAACCTTCTTCGGTGTACATGCCACGGCCATTGGCCCCCGATGCTTTGCAATAAAAAAACTCATCTGGCTTCGCGGACACAGCCGACTTTGCAACTGAATCAAAAATTGGGTAGCCCAGTGTCGCCAGCAAAGTATGCCCCGTTTCAAATATCTCAAAACAATCGGCCTCCAATGGTGCAGGTGTATGTGGCTTGCTGCCATCATTTCCATTTTCTGTGGAATAGCGCCCGGCTTTTTTTGCTTCCTGTATGGAATGCCACTCAAGAAATAGCGCGTGAGTCTGGGTCAAGCTATTGGTGCGCGAGATAAGTACTAACGCCTTTTCCCAGAACTCCTTCTCCTTGTGATGCTTCGCAAGTCGTGCACGCAAATCGCCTGTCTGCCCGACATACGCCTTGCGGCCAGAACCATCTTCTTCCTCGCTAAACAAAAAATACAACGCAACCTGATCACTTTCCTGCATCTTCAAGAAATCAGGCAACAGGCTACGCGGCACTTCGATCACCTGCACTATGCGCGTGGTGATCTCGGCAATCCGGATGCCCTGAGGATCGCCACTTGGCAGGAATATCTGGATCGTCTTTGGTGTCATGTTTGTACAGCCTCCGATTATTTTTTTGTCGTCTGCCTATATTGCACGCGTAGTGAGGGAGTATGGATTCATGCGTTTGCGGCTGATAATACAATTCGAGGCAAACGGCCTTACTATCCTAATAATTAGATAATAACGCGCCAATCAAATAGATGATTTGTAATGGTTTTTAGTTATTCTCGGGTTTATTATCCAATGCGCCAGATAATAAATCAGCTTGTTCAACAGGCTGAGTTGGCTTTGTATATGCCATATTGCGTTTGGCGCGGTTGGGTAATGGCTCCAATACCCCTTGCGTTACCCAAGCCCTGAGCATTCTCGACGCGACCAGTGTATCAACACCAGCTATTTGGCACAGGTCTGAATTGGCGATAGCGCCGTGGGCGTCTATCCAGTGGCTCACCTCATCCCACGCCGTCGGACGTTCATGATTCAACAGCGTTACCGTTACATTCTCCACCGCTGTCTCGGTATTCTGCCGATACTGTGGCGGGTAAAGTTTTGCAAGCGCCATCTCGGCGAACATCATTCTCACGCCCTCGCCGGCATCGATATTGGGTGGTAGCGGAAACTCCCTCAGATTTTGCGCGATCAGCGGATTGCGTGCTTTTGAACCGGCCTTGCCTATATTGGCAGGAGTTATATTTCCCGGAAACACTCCCGGACTATCCACCTCGATACGGTCATCAAACAGGCGAATGAACATATCCCGGTTCAACCGATAATCGCGATGGATCACAGCGTTGACTATCGCCTCTTTTATCACCCGTTCTGGATATAAATGTTGCGTCTTGAAGCCACTTCCGGAAAGCGTTAATCCCTGGGCAAGCTCATTCAATACAGCGCTTACCGCAGCATCGATCTGCTCGATCAGTGGGCCGCGTATCGTCTTGGGTGTCTTGCGCAAATTGGGCGTGGCGCCCGGCACAGCCTGTTTTCCGTCGTACACCATCAAACGGATATCGGCGCGCGAACCATGAGCGGCAAGCAAGCTCCCCGGCTCTTCGGCAAAAAGCAGAACGGCTGCACGGGTAGGCAGCACCTCACCGCCGACTTGCACGGCCAACCCTATGCGCTGCAACTGCTCCGCGAAGCTGCCGCTTCTTAAGCCGCGCGCCGCGACAAAACTGCGCCAAGTGTCAGTTTCCAGCAACGACAAAGGCACCGCCACAGGCTCGCTTTCCGCGCTGCGCACGCCGCGCCGATAAGAAAGTTCCGTGGTCTCCGTAGCGGTCATCTCGCGGTTCCCGGCATCCAGCCGCGTCCAGGTTCCGTCATCGACAATGGAATGCACCTTGTCGCTCTTCATCACCTGCACCAATACCAAATATCCCGCGTTTCCATCGCGCAGCGTACACGGCAACCGCACAAAACGAATGCTCTCTATCGGAGGGTGGAACTGTGTCCGAGTTTTCCGCGTGAGATCATCTAGTGCTTCAGGATTTTCCTGCACGCCGTATAATCGCGCATTTCCTTTCTCTTGCCGCTCATCCGCGATACCCAGCGCCAGAATACCGCCTTCGGTATTGGCGAAAGCGCACAATGTCTCCAGCGCCTTGCCCACCATCTTGCCGGACACGCGTTTGAAATCGAGGGTGCGACTTTCGTGGGACGTAAGCAACACCTTGATCCGTGGCGCGGCCTGTTCTTCGCTGAGGTCAATGATGGTCATGGCGCTTATTGTATTGTCGGCTTGGAAGCGCGCAGCCAATCTTGCACCGGCAGCAAATTGTCCCAATCCACCGTTTCACCAAGGCTGCCGTCATCATTCACCACACGCAAGCGGCTTTGATCTTTGGTAAGGAACAGCACTTTTCCGTAGCACTTCGGGATGCGCCGTGACTTGCGCGCGGCGTCCTTGGTACTCTCCTTGGTTTCGATCAGCCGTATCACCGGTTCATCGCCGGGCACATGCGACAGGCAAACCACAAAGTCCGGGTGAAAATAGTTTTGATGCTCGCCCCGCACCAAGCGCACGGCGTAAGGTTTACGATCCGGGTTACGGTGCCACCACTCCACGAAATCGGCGCGATCCAGCGCCCTGGCAAACTCAAGTTCCTCGCCATTCAGCTTGAGCAAGCTGTCATATTTTCCGATAGTCAATTGCCCGCCAGCCAACAGCATCTTGCGGTCAGCCAGCCACTCGCGCGCATCTACCATCAGCAAGGTTTCAATCCTCGCCAGATCATCCTCCGATGGCGGCATCACCCCGTAAATATTTTTGCGCGATGCGGCAAGGCTCAAGTCGGATGGGAACACCATCAAATCCGGAAGCGGAGCCGCATCTTCCAGCGTAGTAAATTCGGCGACAATGCTTTGCATCAGCTCCGCAATGTTCTGTGCTTCACGGCGAATAACCCAATACGCGGCATCGCGCGCGTGACGCTTCAACTCGGCTTCTTGTGGGCGCGCTTCTTCGTCAAACTGCTCGAATTCTTCCTCGATCACACCCCGCAAGCGGCGCGCCAGCACATCGACGATGATGCGTACATCCTCGTCTTCAACCTGTGGCAGGCTGCGAAGGGTGCCGATGGCCTCACGCGCCAGCGCGCTGCGATCGGTAATCATCAGCACCTCTTCCTCATGGCGAGCGCCCTGCGTTAATTCGGTATGCACCTCCTTTTCCTTGAGCCGGTTCAACGCTGCTCGCACCGCATTCCGTTTCAGTTCATCCGCTATCGGCAAGCGCGTCGCCACCGCCTCCGATACCCGGCTCATATCCTGCATTTGCGGGCGTTGCTCGCGCTTGAGCGCAAGCGGCAAATTGCGGATGCCGGTATGGCGAGGATAGGCGCGTATGCCTTTCTCCTTCAACAATTCCAGCAAGTCCGCTTCGCAGCGTGGCACCTCCGATTTGCGCGAGGGCGCACTTGCCGCCGGTGCGCCCAGCGCCGCATCGAGATCCAGCAACACCTCATCCAGCTTGTAGCCGTCATAGGCCTCGCTATGAAGAACACCGAACAGCGACTGCTGCGGCCCCGACGAAGCGAGGGGCGCATTATCGCGCACTGGCATATCGGTTGCCGTCTCCTCCGGCAAAGGCAAGTCATACATCAAAGGCGCTTGCGATGACTCGCGGTTGGTCAACACCACCGCGCCGGATTCAGTTTTGCGTACCACCAGTTTTTCAGTCTGCCCTTCCAGTTGGCTTTTCACAGCGCTGCTGGCTTGTACCGCCGCCTCGAAGCCGCGTTGCGCCTCCGCATTCGCCAGATAAACGTAAGCCGTATCCAGGTCTGGCGGGATCGCTGTCGGCTTGGGGTATGCTTCTCGAATCGGGCGCGACACGCGCATCACCCGCCCGATGAACTGCATGGCGAAATCGGCATCGTTCACCGACTTGGTCGAGGCCAGCACAAAGGCGCGCGGCGCATCGAAACCCGTACCGGCAGACTGCTTGAAAATCAGCACTTCCTTGCTGCTGTCGTTGGCAATCGCCGCCATCAGCACCGGGTCGGGATCATCCGAAGAATGTTTACCAATAGCTGCGGGATGCACGCCGCACAACTTGATCAAATCCTGTTCGGCCTCTTCCACCGTCTTGTCGCCGTTCGCCACCTGCACCAGCAGCAAGGGCGTCAGCGGTACGCCCGCCGCCTGCAACTGTTTCTTGATGCGCTGCGAACGTTTCCATGCCTGACGCAACACCGTGCGCTTCAAATCGGCAACCGTCTGCACGCTCTGGCGCAAGTCGTAAACCACCGCCTCGATATAGCGCTTGTTCAAGCGCGCGCTCACCACCTCGTCGCGGCTGGCGGCAAAGTTCTCGAATGCGCTCTTGCCCGCCTGCTGCAAAAATTCCAGCAGCCGTTCATCCTTGGGCGTCGCCGTCGCCATGATTAAAAATTTCGGATCAAGCCATTGCGCGAATTTGCCAAACTCCGTGGTCTTGTCCAATCCGATGTGCGCTTCGTCTACCACCAGCCCGATAGACAACCCCCGCGCTTTTGCCCGCGCCACAAATGCGGCCAGCGTGCGGGTTTCATCATCGGCATTCGAATCATAGCCCGCCTTGCGGTCGGTCGCTTTGGCCACGCCTTGCGCGGTGGAGAGCAACACCATGCCGGGGCGGGCTTCCTGGTTGCGCCCCCGCGCCAGCATCACCGAAGTCAACCCGGCGCAATTTGCCTTCAGCGCATCCTCGGTCTGCTGCACCAGATTCACGAACGGCACGAACCACAGCCACAGTGTGGGTCGTGCCGCGCTTACCGATTCCAGCACGCGCGAAATGACGAATGTCTTGCCCGAGCCGGTGGGCGCGCGCAGCAGGCAAGGGGGCGCAGAATCACGCAACAACGCGCGCGTCATGCCATCCACTAACGCACTTTGAAACGCCTCCGGTTCAATGGCGGCCGATTGTGCGGCGATGATGTCTTGGGCGCTCATGCCTCACTCCCCCGCTGCCCGCTCAGCAGCGTATCCATCAAGCTATAACAATTTGCATCCACCCCGCGTGCGGCAAGCTGTTCGCCCAGGGTTTGCGGACGGGTTGAATACACCGCCAGTCTGGCCGCGCCATGCTGTTGCGGCCAAGCGGCAAGAATCTCTATCGAAGCGGCATTGACCTCGTTGCACACCAGCAACTCGCAATCTTCCACGCGCCCGAGACGCTGCACCGCGCCCTCCGATGCGGCGTGCACCACGCCCAAACGCTTCAGCGCGAGCAGTTGGAAAGCGTGCGCCGCATCAATATCAAAATGCGCATCGGCGGCTTCCACCTTGTCCAGTTGCAGATAGGCGAACTCGCCGCCCTGCTCGGGCGTGTAACCCGGTTTGCCGCCATAGCCCTGAATCACGCGGCGCATCCGTTCCGCGCACACGTCGCGGCACAGGTTCTTGTCCGGCTCCTTGGCGTTGGCCTCGGTGCTGGAACACAGGATGAAGCGGCGCGACCCGGCATCCTCGGCATTCAGTTCCAGCACCGCCTGCCCGGTGGTGCCGGAACCGGCGAAGAAGTCGAGCACGACGTCGTTGGGTTGGGTGGCTTGGCGCAAGAGATTTACAAGCAGGCTGAGAGGCTTGGGAAAAGGAAAAGCATTGAAGCCGAGTATTTCGTTAGCCGAATGCTCGCCCGTTCCGCTACGCTGCGAGACCAACCCAACTGCAAACTCATCAAGCACTTCCTCTTCCGAGGCACCGCGAATCCAGCTTGAAACAGGACGCACTTCGCTTTGCAAATCGGAAAGATGCCGCTTGAACCAAGGCCGTCCGAACCCGACCGGTTTACCGACCCAGAAATCCAAGTCAGGCAAGTCGCGTGTAATCAGCGGGGTCTTGTTTTTCGGACGCAGTGGAACATCGCCACGGTCGATGGCATTCAATAGCTCGTCTTTGGTCTTCCACGTTTCGACACGCTCATCCTCGGGCTTTGGAAAAATAACTTTTCCTTCGCGGATGTATTGCTCCATCGTCTTCGCTTGCAGAGATTCGGCGTTCTCGATGATTTTTTCGCTCGCGAAAGCCCATACGCGGCTCGGATTGCACGGATACCACACACCGTTATCTGGATTTTGAATCGGGTAGTAGCCATTTTTTCGCTCAAGATAATTATGCGACTTGCTCAAATCACCCGTCTTCCACCTGCCACGCGGGTCGTCGTCTGGATTCTTGTACTGTGAAGAATCTTTTAGAACGCCACCGAAAGCGAAGCCGGGATTTGCAAAAACCAGCACATGTTCTTGATCGACCGAGAAACGTGCGCCCGATTCGTCGTTTGAGCCAGAACGAGTTTTCCATACGAATGATCCGACCCGCATTCCCGGAAACACCTCATCCATCAGCAACTCCAGCCGCGCGCGGTTTTCGTCGTTGATCGACACCAGAATCACGCCGTCTGTTGTGAGCAGGTCGCGCGCGAGGGTGAGACGGCGATACAGGAATTCCAGCCACTGTGAATGCCGCCAGCGGTCGTTTTTGCCGACGTAATGGTCGTTATAAACCCAGTCCTTGTTGCCGGTGTTGTACGGCGGATCGATGTAGATGACGCGGATTTTTCCGGCGTGGGTGGCGCGCAGCAGGCGCAGGGCGTCGTAGTTATCGCCTTCGATGATGAGATTGCGGTGCGCCTGAGCTTCGCTCATGGCTTCAGGCCGGCAACTCCATTCCTCCACCAGATGCGGCAACACCAGATCGGCATTCAGCGCCGCATCGCGTTCGATGGCATTCGCTTCCCAGTACAGTCCCAGCTTCTGCTTGGTGAGGTGCTCCACCAGCAGGCGGCGCAATTGCTGCTCGTTCAGGTGTTCAAGTTGGGAAAGCAGGTTGGCGGCATGGGTAGCGTCTGTCATGTTAGCGCTTAAGAAATTCAGAGAACTGCATCATTAAACTTTCCAATATCTGTTTCATAATCTCAGCCGCAGATGCGCCAATACTTACGGCGAATCCTAACAGATTTAAGCGCATGGCTGGATCTCAAAATGGGCTGTTCGAAAATGTTGAAAGCAGACATTCCTGGATGACTGAATCAGGTTACCCGTTAGCGTCTGCTAAGGCCGATTTGCCGACGACGACCAAGCATCGATGAATGTCATCTCCTGGCAGAAGCCGACATTCATTCGTTGAGACTTACCTCTCCGCCTATGACGCTTCATGGCACATCAGTGCCATTCCCTGCCAATTCAATTCAACGCGATTTCAGCTTGGCGAATGCCGCCGCCATCGCGCCATCGGGCTGCTTCTCGGGTGCTTTGCCGGGTTGCTGCGGGCGCTGCGCCGGCCTGGGGCTGGCGGGCCGTTTCTCGTCCCGCACTGCTGCCTGTCCCGGCTCATCTCCCATGCGCATGGTGAGCGCGACGCGGCGGCGCTTTTCGTTTACTTCCAGCACCTTGACCTTCACCACCTGGCCGGCCTTGACCACGCTGTGCGGGTCCTTGACGAATTTGTCGGCCAGGGCGGAAATGTGCACCAGGCCGTCCTGGTGCACGCCGATGTCGACGAAGGCACCGAAGTTGGTGACGTTGGTCACCACGCCTTCCAGCACCATGCCGGGCAATAGGTCCTTGAGCGACTCGATGCCCTCGCGGAAGGTTGCCGTCCTGAATTCGGGGCGCGGGTCGCGGCCGGGTTTTTCCAGCTCGGCCAGGATGTCGGTCACCGTGGGCAGGCCGAATTTTTCGTCGGTGAAGCGGCGCGGGTCCAGGGTCTTGAGGAAGGCGCCGTCGCCGACGAGCTGCCGCATCTCGCGCCCGCTGGCGTCCAGTATCTTCTGCACCAGCGGATAGGCTTCGGGATGCACGCCCGAGGCGTCAAGCAGGTTGTCGCCGTTGCTGATGCGCAGGAAGCCGGCGGCCTGCTCGAAGGCCTTTTCCCCCAGGCGCGGCACTTTCTTCAGGTCCTTGCGGCTTCTGAAGGCGCCGTTCTGGTTGCGGAATTCTACGATGTTGCGCGCCAGGGTTGAATTCAGGCCGGAGACCTGCTCCAGCAGGGGCTCGGAAGCGGTGTTGAGATCGACGCCGACCTTGTTGACGCAATCCTCGACCACCGCGTCCAGGGCGCGCGCCAGGTCGGACGGGTTGACGTCGTGCTGGTACTGGCCGACGCCGATGGCCTTGGGGTCGATTTTCACCAGCTCGGCGAGCGGGTCCTGCAAACGCCGGGCGATGGACACCGCGCCGCGCAGCGACACGTCCAGCTCGGGAAACTCCCGCGCCGCGCGCTCGGAGGCGGAGTAGACCGAGGCGCCGGCCTCGCTCACCACGATTTTCTGCAGCTTCAGCTCGGGGTGGCGCTGCATCAGCTCGGCCACGAGGCGGTCGGTCTCGCGCGAGGCGGTGCCGTTGCCGATGCTCACCAGTTCCGCGCCATGCTTCTTGGCCAACGCGGCGAGGAGGGCGATGGACTTGTCCCACTCGCGGCGCGGCTCGTGGGGATAGAGGGTGGCGGTTTCGAGCAACATGCCCGTTGCGTCCACCAGCGCCGCCTTGACCCCGGTGCGGATGCCGGGATCGAGGCCCAGCACCGCCTTGTGCCCGGCGGGCGCGGCCAGCAGGAGGTCGTGCAGGTTGCGGGCGAAGACCTGGATCGCCTCGGCCTCGGCGCGTTCCCTTAAACGGTTAATCAGCTCCAGTTCGAGGTGGGGGTAGATCTTGACCTTCCAGGCGAAGCGCACGGTGTCCGCCAGCCAGCGGTCGGCGGCGCGGCCCTGGGCGGCGATGCCGAAGCGCCGGGCGATCACCCCCTCGTAGGGATGCGGCGCACTGCGCGGCGCGGCCGGGTCTTCGCCCCCCGCCACCAGGGAGAGGCGCAGCACGCCTTCGTTGCGTCCCCTGAGCAGGGCCAGGGCGCGGTGCGAAGGCGCGCTTCTGAGCGGCTCGCGGTGCTCGAAATAGTCGGAGAACTTGGCCCCCGCCTCGGCCTGCCCTTCCTCCAGCGCGGAGGTCAGCATGCCATCCTGCCACAGCGACTCGCGCAGGCGGCCCAGCAGTTCCGCGTCCTCGGCGAACTTTTCCATCAGGATGTGGCGCGCGCCGTCGAGCGCGGCCTTGACGTCCGGCACGCCCCCTTCGGGGTTGAGGTAGGCCGTTGCCGCCTCTTCGGGCACCAGCGCGGGGTTTTCCAGCAGGCCCAGTGCGAGCGGCTCCAGCCCGGCCTCGCGCGCGATCTGCGCCTTGGTGCGGCGCTTCTGCTTGTAGGGCAGGTACAGGTCTTCCAGCGCGACCTTGCTTTCCGCATTGCTGACGGCGTTTTCCAGTTCCGGCGTCAGCTTGCCCTGCCCGGCGATGCTGGCGAGGATGGCCGCGCGCCGCTCCTCCAGCTCGCGCAGGTAGCGCAGGCGTTCGTCCAGGTTGCGCAGCTGGGTATCGTCGAGCCCGCCGGTCGCCTCCTTGCGGTAGCGCGAGATGAAGGGCACGGTGGAACCTTCGTCGAGCAGGGCCACGGCGGCGGCCACCT
>CAYLMA010000040.1:0-27037 GCA_964384915.1 uncultured Sulfuricella sp.
ATCTGACATGATTCATGCCTTAAAGTTCATGGATAATTCGTTCCGGATCAATAGTAAGAGCGCGACCGCCGCGAATGTCATTTCGACAACACTGACTTATAAGAGATAACGTGTGACCCAGGACAACGCCCCTAAAGAGTTTCATCGCGGCCCGCAAATGACGGTTCAAATGCAACTGACTCCTGAGCAACATGCTGTCATGAAGGAGTGGGCGGAGAGCATTCCCACGCTGCATTTCCTGGATATTTGCGTCGTCAACGCAACAAAGCTCCCAGTAGCTGCTCTGCAGAGCGACACGCGTAAGGCAAACTATGTCGCACGCCTGCAGAGCTTGGATAGACCTCAGCATTGCTTTTCGTACCTTTGTGCGCTCATTGAAAAGGTAAGCGACACGCGGGGAAGCGCCTCCGATGCTGAACTGGAAGAGCAAGTCTTGAATGATATGGCCGCACTACGGACATTCTTCAAGAACGCCCGTGTATATGAGCCTGATGATTTCGTGATCAGCTATCTCAGAGACTTGAGGCGCGCCCCACACGAGCTCGCGCGGCCTAGCTATCTGAACTTCCTTGAGACCATCAACAATCAACTAGGTCTCAAGGATCCGGTATCGCCAGCGCTCAGGTTTCAGAAAGCCGCAGAGATATTGAGGCAGGCAGATGCATTATCAGTGGCAAGGCAGCATCCGGTGGTTTTGCTAATGCTCGCCTGTCTCTACGGAAACCGAGCGGCGAAGAAGCTTATGAAATTCAAGTCAGACTCACAAAAATTCAATGCCGAGAATGCGCTGGCTGACATCATGGCGATATCAAGATTTGCGAGCCTCAAGCTGGAGGTCGAGCACATCGGGCGCCAAGGTGGGGGCTACATGCGCTCGGAATTTCTCACCGACGATGATGGACTAGCTGGTGTATTCAGGTGCTTTGAGGCAAAGGCCGTGAGGCATGAACAGAAGGGAGATGCCTACGAAAGTCGGATTGAGGTTAGTGTCAAGCTGGAAGAACTTCTGACAGACCTCGCGGCCAAGCGCCGGATCACGCCGAGCCATACGGAAGGAGCGACAGAGCAAGGGTCCGATGAGTATGAGCAGATCCTTAACTTGAAACCTCTGCTGAATCCCGCCACGCCGCCGCATAGCGAGTTCCAAGCGTGAATTTTTCTCTCAATCCCGGCCAACCGCATCAAATCGAGGCGCTTGGCGGGGTCGTTTTCCCCAATTTTCGGGGTTCCGCCCAACTGCGGACGGATTCCCCCTGTCGCGCCTCACGGCGCAAGCACTGTCCAACGCCGCAGATTGTGTGCCACCGCCAGCAAGGTGAAGTGAAGACGGTTCTTCTTCAGTCCCACATAGCGAGCACGCGCCAGAGAGCGGCGCTCCTTCCAGTCGGCGAAGACGCGCTCGACATTCGCGCGCACCTTGCGCCATTGATGGTTCAACCACTGCTGCCGGCTGGTCAGGGGCTTGTTCCTGACCGCCTTGAACAGAATTCGCGGCACGATGCCTTGCCCCCGGAGCTTCGCCCGGCGCGGCTCGCTGCTGTAGGCCTTGTCGGCATAGACTGCCTTGGCCGGCGCTTGCTCGATCAACCGATCCGCCGGCACCGCGTCATGCGTCTCGCCCGTCGTCGTTTCAATCGCTCGCACGATCTCGCTCTGCTCATCGACGGCGACATGGGCCTTGAAGCCGTGAGCGACCGGCTTGTCGTTCTTTACCGCCCAACCGGCGTCGGCATCTCCTCCGACACGGGTGCCGTCGTCTTTCTTTACGGGCGGTTTGCGCGCCGACTGGACAATGGTGGCGTCCACCAGGGTGCCGCGCTTGACGATCAGTCCCGCCTGCTCCAGTTGCCCGAGCACCTCGGCAAACAGCTCGCCCTCGATGCCGGCTTTGACCAGGCGTTTGCGAAATCGCACCAGCACCGTCTCGTCCGGCACCGCGTCATCCAGCGACAGCCCCAGAAAACGCCGGAACGACAGTCGATCCTTGCATTGGGCTTCGCATTGCGGATCGGACAGGTTGTACCACTGCTCCAGCATCAGCATCTTGAAGCACACCAGCGGGTCGGACGACGGCGCGCCGACAGAGGAATACAGCCGCGGCCAGAGGCAATCGAGGGGCTTCCAATCCATCAATCGCTCGACCTGCATCAGGAAGTGCTCATCGGAAACATGCATTTCCAGGGCCTCGTCGCCAAAGCGTTTCTGCGGTTGCACACGGGACAGCATCGCGGTGACCTCAACTCATCTTCCGGAAATCCAATGATACCAAAGCACTATGACATTGGCAACTATTCAGCAGAGGTTTCAACTTATTAGTCCAAGCGCCGGAAGGTGCATCGGAGCCGGGTGATCACTGTTGAGACCTTACGAGAAGAACCATGCCGTTTGACTACTTGGCAACATTTCCCATCCCGGCACACATCCTGCCACCAAGGCTGCGCGGTTTGCTGGAGCCTGTCGGCTTGTCGCCAGACCAGGTTGTGGAGGTAGCCTCCATGTACGAATCAGATCCACATGGGGAGCAAGCCGAGCACCTGCATCTGCTAATGGCCGTGGTTCCCGGGCCGGAGGAGGGGCCCATAGAGGTTCTATCTGAAGCCGGCGATGGTGTGGTCGAATACTCCGTTCCTGTAGGCGATAAGCGTGGCTGCTCGGCCGATTTTTCTCCGTCAATATCGGGTCATGACTACGTTGTCGCGGCGTGGGGTGACGGATCGTTCTACACCTTCAATTTGGCCGAGAAGGTTTGGATGACGCTCGGATTGACCCCCCGCTGCGTCGGCAACGATCACCAACGTCTGGTCTACGATGATTTGGGTCTTCCGGAGTTTGGTGTGGCCGAGGGCGAGGTGTCCGGTGACTACCACTGGAACTTGAAGAGGGCTGTCAGCTGGCGCATGTCGAATGAGTATCTCCGTCGCTACCTCTGGCTGCGTGGCGCTCGGGGTGTGCGAGCCTTCTACTACTCAGCCCGTCTGCCAGATGTGCCAGAAGTTCGCGCGATCATGGGAGAAGAGCCTCATGTGGTCCGCAAGCCTTCCGAAGGGGTTGCTTGGTATGAACTGGACATCCGTGAGCACGAGGGTGGGCTTCTCTTGCAGCTATGGGCTTCTGTCGAGGCGGTGATGCCAGAGCTTTGCCCAGAGCAGACTGCTGAAGGCATTCCGTGGCCCGGCGATGCTCAGCCCATGACACACGCGCGTGCGAACGCCCTGGTGGACCAAACGCCGGTCTATCTCGATGACCGGTTTCTCCAGAAATATGAACAAAGCGCTTTCTACGACTCAACGCCGGCTCATGTTTGGGGGCAGTGGTACTGTAGCCCTTCATACAGAGGGCAGTGGAGTTTTACTGAATGCCGGCGGGTCGGACGAAATCTGATCCAAGTGCCAATGCGTGAGCTGTACAAGCCGAAGCCGGATCGCGAGATCGTGCTTGCGCGATCATTCGCCGTTGATCCGGCCGACTTGGCGCATGTGGACTTGAATGAAGAGCATGTGGTCGCCAAAGTGCAGCGGCTACTCGATGTTCTTCTTCGATTGGGTGAGGGCCTTTCCACACTCGGCACAACCGTGGGGCTGAACAAAGCGGCAGTGGAACTGACCGGTTTTGATCGTGCAGAGGTGGCGGCCAATGGTTGGTTGGCTTATCCGACTCTCAGTCGGTTGGCTCAAGTCGCACCGTTGAACATGACACAACAGATGTTCCTGGCACGCTGCAAGAGCTTGCACGAGGTGTGGCAGCGTGTTCCCAACGGGTACCTCAAGTCATTGTTGGAGCGCGCTGGGTGTCCGAGAGGGGCTGTCAAGGATATCGGAAGCCTCAAGCTGCTACAGGCGCTTCTGAACGTCATTGAAAGACTGAATGCTCATGAAGAGGCAAGCGATGCCTTTGCCTCAGGCAGTGAACCCGAGGGCTGGAACGATCGCAATGAAGCCGTGGCGCCTCTGTTCTTGAACAATGATCTCAGAATCGCCGATGCCCATGAGACCGTCGAGCAGTGCTTGACGACCCTGCAATTGCTTGGTTTCGACACGGCGAACGTCAACGCAGGCTATGGACGTGCACTTGATTTTGTCATGGACGGTGTCATCACGGCCTTGGGGATGGTGGCGACCGCCATCGAGAAGCTCTTAAGGCCAAAGTAGGGGAACTGATTGATGGTTGGGGAAAGAGGACAAGGTGCGCTACCTCCTGTATCCTTTGAGGTGATTGACGATGGTATTCCCAGAGTTGCCGCCCCGCAAATCGCTCCATCTCCCGCGCCAGCAAAAGATGCGCGCTTCTTACGGTAAAAGTGACGGTAATGCCCTATGTTGATCACAGCTAATCCCTTTAACCACGCGGGTTTAGGCGACCTGTTGATGATCGAGTGGGAATGATTGCCTGGCATTTAGGTATTGTGTACTAAGACAATAATTCGACCCCTCGATAAAACGAGGGGTTTTTTTATCTGCTATTGATTACTATTTGGAGCATGTAGATTCGCGGGACGGTATCCGTGGCGGCATTGGCATTTTGGCGGACGCTCGTCTTGCCATTTTCGAGATTGTGCAGAATGATTTCGGCCGTAAGCTTCGCTGAGTGCCGATGTGGATTTCATCTAGGCGCTCCAATATTAGCCAACACTTGTCTGTGCAAGGCTCGCGCGGAATCTTAATCGGACGAGGAATGGCTTCTCGCACTGGATGTATTTCATTCAGCACCGCAATCATTATTCTTGCATGGCTGGATCAGAGCTCAGCACGAGGAAAACTGATAGTATCAACCCCACCCATTGGATGACGAAAAACACGGGGAGCCTCACCGCCCCGTCCATCCGGGGGTTGAAATAGATCCCGCTAATGGCAGCATTAAAGTGTGGTTAAAAAAGCGATGGAGGTGGTAGCCATGCCTGGAATTCTGTGCAGTGTTTACGATCCCATCGACTTGAGCATCGGGTCCAAGTGGCAGATGGGTCTACAACTGGTGCAGCATCACCCGGCGCATGTACTGGAACAGTACAGCGAGCCTGGTTTTCAGCTTGCCTTCATTTCTCATCCGGAAGTTTGCCAAGCGCCCCGTATCCTGGTCACCGAACACCACGTGCTCGCTTGTTACGGCAATATTTACGAAGACGATCTGGAGCCGGTGCGGGGCGGTGAGATCCTGTGCCGCGCCTTGCTTGAGCGTTTTCTGAAGCATGGCGCGGACGGTCTCCAGCACCTTAACGGCCGTTACGACATCGCCGTATGGGACCGGCATGAGCGCGTCCTGCACTTCGTCAGCGACCGCTTCGGCGCCAACCGGCATTACACCCTGCAGCGCCCCGGGGCGCTGCACCTTGCATGCGAGGTCAAGGCGCTCGCGGTTTTCCTGGAACACGTCGAGATTGATCCTGCGGGCCTGGCCAGCATGCTGAGCTTCGGCTATCACCTGGGCGATCTGACCATCCTTAAAGACGTGAAGTGCCTGCCCAATGCGCGCCATCTGGAATACCGCTCAACCGGTGACAGGCTGAGCATCAAGTGCTACTGGAACTACCCTTATGGCGAAAATGAGCCCTTGCCCGGCAGCGAGGCGAAATTGGCTGCCCAGTTGCATGACCATCTGCTGACTGCCCTGAAGCGGCTGTTACGGGGAGTGGATAAAATCCTGCTGCCAATCAGCGGAGGGCTGGACTCTCGTACTATGGCTGGATTGTTAGCCCAGAGCGGCTTTACCGGCGAGGTGCTGGCCTACAGCTATGGCCAGCCCAGCAGCCGCGACGTGCGCTATGGCCGCGCCATTGCCCGCAAGCTGGGATACCGGCACGTCACCATCCCGACGCCCAAGGATTTTATGACCCGCCACCTCGAACAGGCTGCGTGGTATTTTGATGCAGAATGGAGTGGCGAACTGAACTGGGGTCCACGTTTTGGTCATACTCACCCAGGCTTGGGTGATACCCACGGCTATATTGTTCTTAGCGGGATGTTTGGTGACCTCATATTAGGTGAGGGCGCCTTCCCTGGTGAGTATCGGCGTAAAGCGGGTGACAACCCCCAAGCTGTTGCAAGGTTAATGGAAGTGTTTTTGACCTGCAATCAAGAGTACACCTCGCCACTTGAAACCTGGGACTTGTTTCAAAATCAGCATGGGGTAGAAGCTTATGAGCAGATTCAACAGATAATTCGGGCTACGTTAAAACCTTTGCAATCTCTCCCTCCCTTTTTCGCCCTCAACCGGAGCGAATTTCAGCATCGCCAGAGACGCCACACTGCTACGGTATCGCAAAGTCTGGAATACGAGCTCAAAGCCATTACGCCTTTCCTCGACCGCGATGTTGTGGATTTCGCAAGCCGCATTCCCTACGAGCTCCTTAGTGGCAAGCTTCTTTACAAGCATATAATTCGGGATCACCTGCCAGTAGTTGCTTCCTTGCCTTACGGAAAAACAGGGTTGCCGTTGACGCATGCCCCTTTGCGAGGGGCCTTGCACTGGCGTGCGCAAAGAGTCTTGGCATATTTACCTGTTTTAGAAAAGAAACTCGCGCAACGCAGTGAAAACTTTAGATTTCGTGACGGGATTATCGAGCAAAAGACATTCTTCGAAATTCAGGCAGACTTACTGGGCATTTTGTCTCCGCCACTCGACAAGGGGAAAGCCCTGGCGCGCTATCATGGCATTCTGGAAAACAATATTACCCCAGCCGATCAAATAGGCGCCTTCTTGCCGCCAGCCCTGTTTATGCGCGAGTTGAAGCGCCGCCTAGCCGAAGTGGCCGATGTGTCGGTACGTGTATCCTGACGGGGGGAATCCATGCAATTTGCTTATAGCCTAATTGAAGATTTTCCGCCGCTGGCCTGGGTGGCAGCCTGCCAGCCTGACCGGGAAAAAATTTCCGTGCTGCATGGACGCTTTGTGGAGACTAACCCCCATTTCTTTGTGGAGGGCGCCTGGGCGGGTGATTTTACTGAAGGCCAGATGCAAAATGCTGACACCGTGTTTGGGAGTGGCGGCTTTCTGGTCGATGGCGCGGTCACCTTCGTCAGTTGCACGGCAACAACGGATTACCTCTATCACAACGATGATGCAAAGCACTTCGTCATTTCCAACTCCTTGCCGCTGCTGCTCGCCAGGCTGGATGATGCGCTCAAGCCCGCGTGCGAGGATTACAGTCGAATCAACATGTCCATCCTGGATGGTTTTCACGATTTCACATCCGAAATTCCCACCTGCAAAGGCCACGTCCGCAGAGTCATGCACCACAATGTCTGCCCAGGCTCATCCGGCATTGCATTGCTTGAGAAGCCGCATGCGCCAGACTTGGGTTCATTCAATGAATACCGTGACTATCTGCGCCTGCGCATCGGACAACTGTTCACCAACGCACGGCACGGAGCGCGCCGCCTGCCGTTACAGGTTTGCTCGACGCAATCCAGAGGCTACGATTCCACCGCCGTCAACGCTCTCGCCGCTCCATTTGGGGTTGACCGGGTTTTCACCAGCCCAGAGTCCAAAGATAGACAAAGTTTTTACCTTGGGGGGGAATCGCAAGCTCCCAGCGATGATGGCACTGCCATTTGCGAAGCCCTGGGGCTCTCATGCACATCGATTGACCGGCGAAGTTTCGAGAAAAAGCCGTTAACCCACGAGCTTTATTACTGGGCCGGGTTGGATAACAACCAGGATCTCAACCTGCATGAAATCGCTGAGTACATCAGCACGCCTACGCTGTTGCTGACAGGCCAGTATGGCGAATTCTGGTATCCACGCGACAGCGCAGGGGAGCAGAGGCTGCATTGTCTCGATGATGGACTGAAGAAGTGGGATCAGGCCGGGCATGGGCTCGCTGAAGTGCGGCTGCAAACGGGCCTCATTCAGGCAGCCATCCCTGTTATTGGATCGAGACACCGGGCTTCAATTCTGCGTATCACGGAAGATCAGGAGATGACTCCCTGGCGCCTCGGCACTTATTATGACCGCCCCATTCCTCGCCGCATTGCCGAAGAAGCGGGTGTGGCACGAGAAATGTTTGGACAGGTCAAGCTGGCTTCCATCGTGCACCTTCCCACACCGAATGTGCCCATTACCGCAGAGCTGCGCGCCGAATTCTTGCGCCACCTGCGCAAGCATGGGTTGCTTGGTCGTGTGAGCGCGATGCTCCTTCCACTAGTGCAACGCTTCAACAACTGGATTTACTGGAACAATCCCGGCCGTTACTTCTACGACCGGCGCAAGCACCCGCTGCTCTGGTACTTAAGCTATGCTTGGGCGAGCATCTCCGGCCGGCCGCTGCATATCCGCATGGTGTGGAACCGGCTGGATTCTTTCCTTTATGCCTTCAGTGTCAACAAGGTGCGCGATGAGTATGCGGCTCACCTTGACGCATTAAAGCAGACCGGTGATCCAGATTGATATTTAGGAGGCTGGCTCTTCGCCTGACAGCCTGGAACCAGGCGTTTTCCTGTACAACATGAACCTTGGCAATTCTATCCGCAGCGGCACCAAATGGCTTTTGGCTGGCAACTTGGGCGGCCAGCTTCTGCAGTTCGCCTTTGGCGTGGTGCTGGCGCGCCTGTTGGTGCCGGCGGATTTCGGCCTGCTCGTGACGGTCCAGATATTCACCGGGTTTGCAGGCTTCATCGCCGGAGGTGGAACCGGCCAGGCATTGGTCCAGGCCAGGGAGGTGGGAAAGCGCGACTACCAGGTCGTGTTCACTATTCAGTTGCTCATCGGCTTCCTGATCTACGGTTTTTTCTTTATCGCCGCGCCGTGGTTTGCGGACTGGTTCGGACAACCCCTTTACGTTGACCTTTTCAGGGTCTCGGCCATCAGCTTTCTGCTGCGCCCGTTCGTCAATGTGCCGGGCGCGCTCCTGCAGCGCGCAATGCGGTTCAAGGCGAGTGCGATTGTGGCTACTGCCGCCTCGGTCGTCTCAGGCATGGTCAGCATCGTTCTCGCTGGTCATGGCTGGGGCGTCTGGAGCCTTGTGCTAGGCGGGCTGCTGGGCAGTCTGCTGAGCGCTGTTTTGTTGCTTCGCGTGGCGGTTTGGGCTCCCCGCTTCAGCGTCGACATGGCAATTGTCCGCCAGTTTGGCAGTTACGGTTTCAAGGTTTCCCTGAACAGCATTGTTGAATACGTTCGCAGCCAGATACCCAACCTGGTTGCCACACGGCTGATGGGCACTGTCGCGGTCGGGCTGTACAACAAGGCCGCAAGCCTGAATGTGATGCCCATGAGCATCATCGGAACCTCTCCCTATCAGGCGGTCTTTCGTGCGCTGGCGCAGACCCAGGATAATCTGGACCAGTCAAAATACATCTATCTGCGAACCGTGACCCTGGTGGTGGTCTACACGCTGCCCTTCAATGTAGGTCTGGCCTGGTTGGCCGAAACTTTTATCTCGGTGGTGTATGGCGACAAATGGCTGGGAGTGGTGCAGCCTTTGCAGATTCTTGCCATTTCCGTCCTGTTTCGTTGCGTCAACAACCCCGCCGGGGCTGTGTTGGAAGCGCGCAACCTGCTGACGCAGGAACTACGGATTCAGTTGGAAACCCTTGCGTTGCTGGCGATCGGGTGCCTGCTTGGCTACCGCTGGGGGATCTCGGGCATTGCCTGGGCCAGCGTGGCGGGCTCCGTGTATGCTTGCTTGCGCACCGCATCTGTCGCCAATGGCAGCCTGGGCGTAAGCTACGTCGAACTTCTTCGGGCGCTCAAGCCCGGCTTGATACTGAACGGCCTGCTCTTCGCCTCATTGCTGCTTGCCGCTTCCTTCTGGCCAGCCGGTTTGGCCAAGGCTGGCTCAGCGTCTTATCTGTTCATCATGTCGGGGCTGGGAGGGCTTGTTTACGCAGCATCTTTCCTCTATCTGCCGATGCGGGAAACCGAAACCGAGGCGGCACGCTGGAAACATTGGCTGGGTTTGGCACGGGTGTGAGCAAAAAATATACGGGATAGCGGTAATGAGCCATGGTGTAGCGGGTATCTGGATGGGAGAGGGTGGAATCGATCCGGCGGTGTTCGATCGGATGGCCGGCGCGCTCTATCCCCTGGAAAACATGCACGGGCATGAATTTTCCGCCCGGAACCTGCATATGCACGTGCAATACAGCGAATGGGCGTCATCCCAGTTTGCGCAGGATTCCATAACCGGGGTCGCGCTCCAGGTGATCGGGCGCATGCATGACGCAGCCTGGACGGCGGAACGCATGCTGCAGGACTACCTGCTGCGAGGAACGGATGCGCTCACCGGTTGCGACGGCATGTACGTGGCGCTGGCGTGGGATACGCGGACGGAAACCCTGGCGATTGCCAACGACAGGCTTGGCCTGGAAAAGTTGTTCCTGTTCCAGCAGGGTGGCCTGCTGTTGTTCGCTTCAGCACTCAAAGCGATTGCCGTGCACCCTGCGGTGCGAATCGAAATAGACCCGTTGGCGCTTGCCCAGTTCCTGACGACCAGCCACTTGCTGGACGAACGTAGCCTCCTGCGCGGTATTTCCGTACTGCCTCCGGCGACCTTGTTGACCGTGAACCGCGCCGGAACGACGCAACTGCGATACTGGACACCCCGCTTCGAACCGGATGAGTCTCTTGATCTGGACGGCTGGGCTGAACGCTTGGGAGAAGGGTTGCGCCAGACGGTGGAACGGGCAGTGGGGGAGGGGCCTTTTGTGCTGCCCTGCTCGGGTGGGCTCGATTCCCGTGCGATCGCTGCCTTTCTTCCGGGCCATGCCCTTGAACGGGGCCGTGCCTGTTCATTTGGCCATGCCCACTGTTACGACGTTCGATACGGGCGCAATGTTGCCCGCGCAGCCGGGCTCAGCCACGAGACCTTGACCGTCCCGCCTGATTTTTTCCGCAGCCACCATCGGGATGGTCTTGCCATGAACGATGGTGAAGTTTCTATCGAGGCATTGCCCATGTTGCAGCTGATGCCCTTCGGGTCTCCCGGAGAAACGCTGCTGACCGGATTTCTGGGCGATGTGCTGTCTGGGGGGCACATTCCCGCAGGCATGGATCAGCTTGACGATAATGAGCGGCTGCTGGAACTGCTGTGGCGGAAGCGATATCAGTCTATGGGATTCAGCGACGAGGCATTGGGGCGGGTTCTTCTGCCAGGAGTCTACCGGGAAGTCAAAGGCGCCACCTTTGAGACAATGCGCCGTTCCATCGAAAAGGCGGAAGCTGAGTCGTTTATCGACAAAGCCGTGCTCATTGAACTACGCGACCGGCAGGCGCGTTACATCGACTACATAATTCGTTCGCTGTCCCTGAAATACGATGTACGCGCGCCCTTTGCGCACACACAGGTTGTGGATGAGTGGCTCAGGGTGCCGCTCGCTTTTCGTGTCGGGCAAAAGGCATACCGGAGGATGATGGTGCGTTTTGCGCCGCACCTGGCGCGTATTCCGGAAATCAAAACCCAGCGCAGCCTCCTGCATACGGATCGTACCGGCGTAGTGCGTGCGCCCATCACGTTTGCGCGCCTGCAGGTGGCTGCCGTGGACTATCTGCCGCAGGCCCTGGCGTGGCGGGTGAATGCGGGCTTGCAAAGCTTTGGCCATGGCCTGGCCTTGCTTTCCGGTGGCTGGGCGGGCTTGCATAAACGGGGTGAATACGTCCATCATGACGATAGCATTCGGAAGGTCGATCCGGAATGGTTCCGCCATGCGCTTAACCAGGACGAGCTTACCGACGGGTGGTTCGACAAGAAAGCCCTGAACACCTTGCTGGAAGAACATTTGATGGGGAAAATGGACCACTCGATCCGCATCAACAACGTGGTAAGCTTTCTCGAGTGGCGCAGGATAATGGGCATTTGACAGAATGCCTGTTCAGCTACCTCGGCGTTTTTTGTACTGAGCAGGAGGAGATTCCGGCGTCACGGCAGGCGGGCCACTATCACTCATCTTATTGTTTCTGTGTGAGTGCTGGATATTACGAATGAGACAGATGGCGCAAAAGAAATGACAATACTGGTGGTGGGTGGCGCGGGCTACATCGGTTCGCACATGGTTAAAATGCTGCTCGGGCGCGGATATGGGGTAACAACGCTGGACAACCTCTCCACCGGCTACCGGGATGCGGTGCTGGGTGGCGAATTCATCCTTGGCGATTTGGCCGACCGAGCGCTACTCGATAAGCTATTCAGCGATCGCAACATCGACGGCGTGATGCACTTCGCCTCCTTCATCCAGGTGGGCGAATCTGTGCAGAACCCCGCCAAATACTATGAAAATAATGTCGTCAACACGCTGAACCTGCTGAATGCAATGGTGGCGCATGACGTCAAGCGCTTCATCTTCTCCTCAAGCGCTGCCGTGTATGGCGAGCCGGTCCGGATGCCAATCGATGAGGCGCATCCCAAGAACCCGATCAACCCCTACGGCCGCAGCAAGTGGATGGTGGAGCAGATGCTGGCCGACTATGACCGGGCCTATGCCCTGAAATCCGTCTGCCTGCGCTATTTCAATGCGGCCGGCGCCGACCCGGAGGGGCAACTGGGTGAGCGGCACGAACCGGAAACCCATTTGATACCGCTGGTATTGCAAGCCGCTTCGGGGCGCAGGGAAAGCGTGCAGGTTTTCGGGCGTGACTATGACACGCCGGATGGGACCTGCATCCGCGATTACGTCCACGTCACCGACCTGTGTGAGGCCCACCTGCTCGCCATGGGCCGGCTGCTGAAAGGCGGCTCAAGCGCAGCATTCAACCTGGGCAATGGCAACGGCTTCTCAGTGCAGGAAATGATAGACACTGCCTGCAAGGTGACAGACAGAGACATTCCGGTCAATGATGCGCCGCGCCGCGAGGGTGACCCGGCACGGCTGGTGGCGGATGCCGCTCTGGCGCGCAGGGAGCTAGGATGGAGTCCGCGTTATGACGAACTGAAAACGATCGTGCGCCACGCATGGCAATGGGAAAAAACAGGCGGACGGTGAAAATCGAACAAGGTTTTAAACCGTCCTTTACAATCAGCCGTTCCTTGAAAAGCTTACAATCTCATTTGTTGACGATAACAGAGCCCAATATGAATTTATGCTCCGATCCTGGAAATAAAGCCCCGGTTTTAATGGTGACCTGGGCGCCCAGTTTTGAGAGCATGGCTTGTACGGATTCCGTAGTGAAAATTTGTTGATGTTCCAGTTCTTCATGGGGGTGCATCGTATCGTTGGGCACGCTACACATAACAATGCCGCCGGGCCGAACAACACGCGCCATCTGTTGTAGCGTCTTTTCGGGGTAATCCAGATGCTCAAAGACTTCAGTAGCGACAGCGACGTCGAAAGTGTTGTCAGGTAAAGGCATCTGGGGCAACTGGCTGACGACGGTATTGAAGCCTTCTTTCTTTAACTGATCGCAGGCCCAGCTTGAAAAATCCAGGCAAGTAAGCTCCGCATTACGTTGTTGTTTGATCAGCTTGGAAAGCCTGCCTACCCCGCAGCCGACATCAATAACCCTGGCTCGCTCTGGAATTTGATCCAAGATTAGTGCAAATAATTCTTCGTAATTTCTTTGGCAGGAATCATTCGCCCATTCATTGTTCCAATAACCCGGCGTGTTGATATTGGTGCGGCCAAATTTGATGAGTTTATAGAGCTTGGGGGCTTTGGGGCGAATCTGGTTTTCCAGCCAGATATTAAATTGATTCCGAATGCGCCATGGAATGATTTCTTTAAGTTTCATTTGTAAATCCCACATAGATTCAGAACCCCTAATCGGGTATTCTTCGAGCATACAGGTGCTATGCTTCACGTTTGAATCTGCATTCGCAATTTGCACAGCATAATAACAAATGTCTGTAGTCAGCGGCATTCACAAGTTTTCAAAAATTCCATGTTCAAATTTAAAATAATTGGCGCAGTTGCCGGTAATGCGGATAGGTCATAGCCTTGAGCCTCGGAGAAAAAATCCGCAGTGGCGCTAAATGGTCATTTTTTGGCAGTACGGCCAGCCAGGTACTTGGTTTTGTTTTCGGCATCGTGCTCGCACGGTTGTTGGCCCCGGAAGATTTCGGCGTGCTGGTCACCATTTCTGTTTTTACCGGTCTCGCTGGATTTGTCGCGGGGGGGGGCATGGGGCAGGTGCTGGTGCGCGCCAAGGAGGCGACAAAGCAGGATTACGACATTGTATTTACCCTGCAGATTATCATTGGCAGCCTGATCTACGCAGTTTTCTTTATTGCCGCGCCCTGGTTCGCCAAGTGGTATGACACTCCTCTATATACCGATTTATTACGAATCTCCGCACTGTCTTTTATTTTTCGACCCTTTGTCAACCTGCCAAGCAGTATCCTGTACCGGGAAATGCGATTCAAAGTACTTAATATTTCCGGGGTCATAACAGTGTTGATCTCCAGTGCAGTAAGCATTGGCATGGCTTATACAGGCTATGGGGTATGGAGCTTAATTTTTGGCGGGATTGCCGGTTCTCTATCCGGTGTGTTCTTGTTTGCTTTTCTGGCCAAGTGGCGACCCGGTTGGTCGCTTGATTTTCGGCGGGGGCGGGATATTGCCCGCTATGGTTTTTTGTTTACTGCTACCGATTTTTTGGGGTACTTGCGGAATCAGGCCACCATCTTCATTCTTTCCCGTACACTCGGCCCGGCAAGTGTTGGTTTGTACAACAAAGGCGAAAGTTTGGCCAGAATGCCGCATTCATTCATTACGCATTCGGTTTACCAAGCCCTGTTCCGGGCCATGGCCTCCGAACAGGACAATCTAGATAAATGCCGTTATCTTTTTTTTCGGAGCATCTCGCTGGTTGCTGTTTATGCCACGCCATTTTATGTGGGGCTTTTCTGGTTGGCTGAACCACTTATCAATGGAGTGTACGGCCCTAAATGGACCGCAGCCGCAGCCCCGCTCGTCATACTAACACTTGCCTGGCCATTCTGGCTGATGGAAAATTTGTCGGGTGCGGTTCTCGCCGCGATGAACTGGCTGGGGCGTGAATTGCCCGTGCAATTTTCAACCCTCGTCATCACTGCCCTTGGCATAATAATTGGGCTGCCTCATGGTATTGAAGGCGTTGCCTACGGTATTGTTGGTGCAACCATATACAGCGCCTTGCATATGCTCTGGCTCGCAATACAGTGTTTGAAAGCAAGGTGGTTGAATTATGTCCATGCCTTGATCCCTGCCGCATTCCTGAATACTATACTGGCGTTCACCCTGTTTCTGTTTGACTACGTTTTGCCCAGCAACTTGCGTTCCAATGACCTCATCTATGTCGGATTGATGGGTGGTGCAGGTGGCTTGGTATATGCGCTTTGCTTTCTATATATCCCCATCTCCTCTTTAAAAAGCGAAAGGCAACGTTGGAGAAATAAATTATCTATCTCCAGAAATTAAGGTTGCGCCTTGCATGATGCCTTGCGAAAAACCAGTCTTCATCTTTTCATCTTCCTGGCGTTCCGGAAGCACCCTGCTCCAGCGATATATCACTGCTTCTGGCGAGGTCTTGGTATGGGGTGAAACTGTTGATGCATTGGGCTCGTTACGCGATGCCATGGCCTGCTGGGAGCAGACCACTGCCGAGAGCTCCCGCAGTTTTACCCATGGTACAGGGGGTGACGGTGAACAAGCTTTTAGAAAAATTATTGCCACTACCAAATCTGACCATGCACAGCAATGGATTGCCAACCTGACCCCGCCTTACGCCGAAATCGTTTCTAGCATGCGGGCGATGTTGATCGACTTATATGGTAAACGTGCCGAAGTACTGGGTTATCCACGTTTTGGTATCAAGGAAACCCGTTGTGATCTGGATACCGCCCATTTTCTTCAGATGCTCTTTCCTGATGCCAAATTTATTTTCTTGGTGCGCGATCCGCTAGCCGCCATACTTTCCATCAAACGCCGCAACTGGATCGGGCGCCCTGCGGGGCATGCTACTCTGCATTATTATGCGGAGCACTGGAGGGCACGCTCCGCCCAATTCCGTGAAGCGGGTTTTGGCATGGCCCTGCGCTATGAAGACTTTATCTCCGATGCCGCTTGTCGGAACAAAGTGATGGGCTATCTGGAGATTGGTTCCTTTCCACCAGAGGACTTCCTTGAAACCAGCAGGGTGGATTGGGTCACGCATGATACATCCGAACTTACATGGGGGGAGCGCGCCTGGATGTACCATTGGCTATCTGACGAAATGAAGGAATGGGGTTATTGATATGATTGATCCCGTCACCCGTTATCTTCATAGTGATGCGGGGCAGCACGGCCCGGTCATGCTCATGTATCACTCGGTCGTGGCCGGGAATGGAACGCCGGATTGGCCCTGGGCCGTATCCATGCAGCGTTTCCGGAAGCAACTCGATTTTCTTGCGGCGGGTGGGTGGGCTACCCCCACCATGGCGGAACTTGTCGCAGCCCCGGAAAAATGGTCAGGCCGCACAGCCGTTATTACCTTTGATGATGGTTACGTGGACAATCTCGGTGTCTGGGAAGAACTGCAAAAACGCGGCATGCGTGCCACCTGGTTCATGGTGACCGGCTCTATTGGACGTGAGCCGGCTTGGCCCGCCGATGGACGTCCGGCCGGTCGCCTGCTGAATGGGGCCGAACTGCGTGCCATGCTGGCGACTGGAATGGAAATTGGCTCCCATACTGTCAGCCATGTCTGCCTGACGGACGCTGACGACAAGCTCCTGCGGACTGAACTGAGCGATTCCAAAGCCGTCTTGGAGGACATTCTGGGTTGCGAAATATTCAGCTTTGCTTATCCCTATGGCGTCTGTGATGAGCGCTGCGTCAATGCGGTGCGTGAAGCAAACTATCGTGCTGCCTGCACCACCCGTACCGGCTGGGCGTTGCGTGATAAAGACCCTTATCGACTGCGACGGCTGACCATGTTCAATAGGGATACTGCGGGCAGTTTGGCACGTAAACTGTATTTCGGCAGCAATGAAGCTTCCTGGCAAGCTGTCGGGCGTTATGCATTCCAGCGTGCGATGTTTCGAGTGGGCCGACAGACAGAATGATTTGCCGAACTTCCATCATCATGCCCTGCTACAACGCCGCGGCTCACCTGCCGCAAAGCGTAGGCAGCGTGCTCGCCCAGACGCGGAGCGGTTGGGAACTGATTATTGTTGATGACGGTTCCACTGATGCCTCCTGGCAGGAACTGCAGCGGCTTGCCGCAACTGACTCACGCATTCGGGTGTTCCGCCAGCCCAACACCGGCGCTGCGGCTGCCCGCAACCGTGCGCTGATGAACGCGCACGGCGTTTATACCGCCTTTCTGGATGCGGATGATACCTGGCATCCCGAATTCCTGGAGGCCATGGAAACCGCTCTTGATAGCGAGCCAAGCGCCGGGATGGCTTACTGTGGCTGGCAAAATATTGGTCTTGGCTTGGGGCGCGACGATCCTTTCGTACCTCCTGAATACGAAAACAATGGTAAAACCGAATCCTTGCTGGAAGGTTGTCGCTGGCCTATCCACGCTGCGCTGGCGCGTACCCGGTTGATCCATGACTGTGGTTGTTTTGACGAGAGTCTAAGCTCGTGCATGGACTTTGATCTCTGGCTCCGTTTGGGAACGATACACCGCCTGATCCGGGTGCCCAAAGTGCTGGCCTTCTATCACCATCACAGTGGTGAGCAAATAACCAAAAACCGGGCCCGTCTTGCCCTCAACCACTGGCGCGCCCAGCAGAAATACCTGCGCTCCAATCCACTCATAAGAGCCAAACTCGGCAATGCCCTGATAAGGGTATTAACCGATGGAGAAATGCTCAAGCGCGGTTATGAGAGTTACTGGAGTCGCGATCTTGGCGCGGCGCGGCAAATATTCCGTGCTGTCATGAGGCGCGGCTATGGAAGAGCAAGGGACTGGAAGTATATGCTGCCTGCGCTGTTGCCGCTGTCCTTGCACCAGGCGCTGATAAGACTAGTTGATCGGCGCGGCCAGGACAAAAATTTCCTTTCCGGAAATGATGCTCAGCTGGGGCGGATAGAGGGCATGACTCCCACTGTTTCAATCATCATGCCTTGCTACAATGCAGCGGCGTATCTGCCCCAAAGCATGGGAAGCGTGCTGTCCCAGACTATGGCCAATTGGGAATTGATCGCGGTGGATGACGGTTCCAGCGACGGTACCTTGGCTTGGCTGCAAGCACAGACAGACCCGCGCTTGCGCGTACATTCTCAGGCCAACCAGGGCGTTAGCTCTGCTCGTAATGCGGCTCTGAGGCAGGCTCGTGGCCAATATACGGCTTTCCTGGATGCTGATGACACCTGGGCGCCTGACTTCCTTGAAAAATTGCTGGCAGCTTTGGATAGGCAGCCGGAAGCCGTGCTGGCCTATTGCGGTTGGCAGAATGTGGGGCTGGAAGGGGAGCCGGGTGAGCCATATGTTCCGCCAGACTATGAGCAGAATGAGAAATGGGCCTGTTTCCTGGCAGCATGCCCTTGGCCTGTCCATTCTGCATTGACACGATCCGTGATGGTACGTACTGCCGGCGGGTTTGATAGGCGATACAAAAATGCGGAGGACTATGCTTTGTGGTTGCGCATCGCCACCTTAGGTCCGGTCGTACGGGTTCCAGAGGTTCTCGCGTTTTATCACCATCACTCCACAATGCAGGCAAGCCGCAATCGCGAACGCGCGGCTATTGATAATCTGGATGTTCAACTGCGTTTTTTGGAGGCGCATCCGGCAATTGAGGCTAAGCTTGGAAAAGCAAAAGTGCGCGATCTGGTGTATGGTGGTTTGCTGAAAAAAGCTTATGATTGCTACTGGCTGCGGGAACTTAAATGCGCGCGGCATCTTTTTTTGATAATGTTGCGTGCGGGGTATGGAACTCCGAAAGATTGGAAATATACATTGCTATCAATGCTGCCGGTATCGTGTCATTACCGGTTGGCAAGATTTGCAAAGATAGAAAAGAATACACATAAACAAGTTTGATCTGGCTGGTTTTCTTGACTATTAATTGAAACTACACGTAATTGAGGAATCTTGTGCAAAGAATCGCATTTTTCGGAATTTTTGGTCATAGCCGATACACATACTCAGGCACCATGCAGGAGTGCGACGCAATGCCGCGAGGCACAGGATCAAAGCTGGAAAACCTGCTCGAACTTTACGAAGTTACCGGAAACAAGGGAAACATGATTCATGGCGAGGCCCCTGCTCGCATCTTTGAATCTGACCGGAAAAATTCATGTTACGTGTCTGTGCAAGCGCTCGTTGAGTCCGGCTGGAGTCCTGAAAGAATAAGCGAAGAGCTGAACGCCCGCTTCGATTTGGTCGTTTTTTCGACTGCCAATGCCATAAGGCCCAATCTCGACCCGGGATGCACCGCAAAAGTCCTGGATATGTTGAGCACAAATTTCATTGTGGTTGGAATGGGTATGCAGAACCCGCTGCCACCTACAACGGACTCCTTACATCCGAATCTCATCGAATTATTGGACGTATGCAACCGCAAGGCCAGAGTCTTCTGGGTCCGGGGGCTGGAAACCGAAGGGTGGTTAAAGACTGTGGGGTTTGACAGGGCAAAGGCGCTCGGCTGCCCGAGCATGTATGTCTATCCCCAGAACACCCTTGGCATATCGGCTCCAGATCCAGCGAAAGTGGCTTCTGCGGTGACGGCGGGATACATTCAGGGAAGAGTTCCACGGTCAAGCGCAATCATTTGGCTCTTCAAGGACTTTGACGCCCATTATGTCATGCAGGAAGAAATGGCAATCTGGAACATGCAAGGTCTTCTTGACCCGAATCAGAATATCTACAACGATGCGACCGGCGAGGTGCACCGCGAGATATTGAACAGTGTCCTTGAAACTATTCACGATGAAAAAATGCCATTTTCCAGTTACCGCTGGTTTCAGGATCCCAATATGTGGCGGGTATTTTCTTCCGGGTTCGATTTCTATCTCGGCGACAGGCTCCACGGCGGAATTGTCGCTTTGCAGGCAGGCGTTCCCGCAATCATGATGGCGGACGACAGGCGCGTGACGGAGATTGCTGATTTTTTTGGTATTCCCAAGGTATCAGTAAGAGAAGCCGAAAGCATGCCTCTCAGGGAAATTATTTCTGAAAAACTATCGCCGGCCCGACTTGATATATTCAAGGAGGCCTATTTTGAACGCGTTAGCTTATTGGAAAAAACACTTATGGACGTAGACATTTCGCTGACTACTCGCGCAAGTAAGTTAAAAACAGCAACTACTCCATTGCATCATATTTCCAAAATAAAAAAGAAACGCAGCGCTGCTCATTTTATCCGTCGCCTTATCCGCAAACTCTGAGACGAAGAATTATCTTCCGATAACACCCTATTACGCCATAGGCCGCACAGGCGGCATTTCCTCCATGCCCACGCTCACCGTTGCCATCTGCACCTACAACCGATCAGAACGATTGCCCGCCTTGGTGGCCGCGCTGCGTGCCCAGGAGTGCGACCTTCCATTCGACATTCTGTTTGTCGACAACAATAGTACCGACGATACCGCTGCTGTCCTCGATCGGCTTGCCCAGGAGCCCGGAGTCCCGCTGCGCCGTGTTCGTGAAGTCAAACAGGGGATCACACATGCGCGTAACCGCTCCATTGATGAATCGCTGGGATACGACTATATGGTCGTCATGGATGACGACGAACTCCCAATGCCGGGCTTTATCCAGGCCGCAGTTTCCGCACTGCGAGATGAGAATGCGGAATGCGTTGGAGGCAGGGTTCGCGTTCGATTTGAATCCGCCCCTCGCCCAGCCTGGCTCGAAGACAACCTGCTCGGATTTCTTGCTGAGGTCGATTACGGCGCATCATCGCGCTGGGTAGAAGACGATTCGACTCCCATCTGGACTTGCAATGTTGCGTACCAAACCGCTCTTTTCAAAAATGGCCTGCGCTTTGACCAGCGCTACAACCGTAAAGGCAAGGGAATAGGTGGCGGGGAGGATGCCACGATGTTTCAGGCACTGCTTAGACAAAATACAAAAATGCGCTATCGTCCCGACATGGTTGTGGCGCACTTTGTTGAGCCCTGGCGGCTAAAGCGATCATATTTTCTCAAGGTGCACTATGTTTCCGGATTCAAGACCGGCTTCCATGAGTTCTCGCGCTACCCGCGGGAATTGTTTGGCGTGCCCTTGTTTCTATTTCCGCAGTTAGTAGTCCACGTTCTAAAGACTCTGACAATGTACACAAGGGGCCGGTCCGGTGCACTGCGTCAAGCAATGAACATGACGCATGCATGGGGGCTGATCGTGGGGTGTTTTGCTCGATGGCGTGGAGGGGAGGGGTTATGATCATCTCCAAGTCAAAATGATTTGCCGCAATTTTCCGTTAGAAACAAAGCTGACGAGATTGCCGCCGTTATCTAAGGGATCTTGGCTCTGAGCTACCCCCGATAAATAGGGCACTTCGGCGTTTTCCAACGGTGGTTTTCCCAATGATGGACGGCCCGAATGCAAGTGCGATGCGGGGCTCCAGTGAGTGGATCAGTGCTCTGCAAGAAGAAAAACTGCTAGCATGAAACCCTCATCTTGGAAGACGAAAAACCGGGGGAATCCCCTGATTCCGGTATCTGACCAAGGTAGAAAGGATGACCAAGGGTGATGGTTCTACGAATATGAAGCGACTTGCCATTCTGGTATGCACACACAATCGCTGGTATCTGCTGGAAAAACTGCTGCAATCCCTTAATTCGGCCAACCGGCCAGCGGATTGGGAAGTCGGTATCCTGGTTGCCGCCAATGCCTGCACTGATAAAACACATCAGTCACTTGATTCCTACCTCGAACAGCAAGCTGAAAATAAATGGCTGCCTCTTGAGTGGTTTGAGGAGCCAATTCCCGGCAAATCCG
The DNA here is from genome assembly GCA_964384915.1 of uncultured Sulfuricella sp. Taxonomy (GTDB): domain Bacteria; phylum Pseudomonadota; class Gammaproteobacteria; order Burkholderiales; family Sulfuricellaceae; genus Sulfurimicrobium. The sequence goes on from CAYLMA010000040.1 coordinate 21,778, forward strand.
TAGCGCTCAACAGTGCTATTTTGCGCATAGAGGGGGATTTGGTCGCATTGATCGACGATGACCAAAGAGTTGCAAAAGATTTTTTTGTCAATCTGTGTGGTTTGGCTGACAGCAATCAGGATGCCTCTATGTTTTGTGGCAGGTTGCTGCCAGATTGGGACGGCACAGAGCCTTCCTGGATGCATCATGGGCCGTACAAAGTTTATCCCCAGCCTGTTCCACACTACGAGCCAGGGCTGGTTGCCCATTTTATATCCGAAGACGATTGCCCTCCTGGCGGCAACCTGTTCGTGCGCAGTGGAGTATTCGGAAGGGTCGGTGAATTCTCCACCGAACTTGGGCCACAAGGTCACAATCTTGGTGGGGGGGAGGATACTGCTTACGTATTAAAAGCCTTGAGTTTGGAGGAGCGCATTCTGTACAGCCCTGATGTGGTGCAATTTCACTACGTCGACCCGAAAAGGCTAAAGCTGGGTTTTCTCATTCGCTTTGCATATCAGCGTACTTTCGCGGCCGTACGTCTTGGGCCGGGTTCCGGCAAGATGCCAGCCTATGTATGGCGGAAACTCGCAACCTATGGCATCAAAGCGCTATGTTCATTGGGGGCGGACCGGCGACGGTTCTACATGATCCGAACGGCTGCGGCTCTTGGGGAAATAAAAGGGCTGTTTGAGGCCAATGCCTCTGCCCGGCTGTCTCGGCCAAATGCCGGGAGGGGAGGCTTCCCTGTAAGCGTGGGCGGCGCTGCACCTATAGCGCTTGGCAGCTTGGCAGCTTGGTGGGCCAGGCCGCTGGTGACAGAAGGGTTGCCTGTTGCCGCCAGCGTCGCTGGGTTGTGCGTGGCTATTTTGCTGCTCAAATCGGTGCTGAATTTTTCGCGGACCGGCCCCCAACTCAAGTCGGAGATATTGCGCTACTACTTGCCATATTCACTGTATGCCTTATCTCGCCTTGAATTATGGGTCTTCGTGGTGTGCTTGTTGATGGCGCTTGCAGGTGTCGCCTTCTATTTTTTCCTGGCTGCGGCCTTCGGTTTTTCTTTCCATCGCGGGGTTGCGGCAGCCTTTGGGCTGTTGGGCGTTGCGATAGCGACGGGCTTGCAGTTCTGCCGTCACCTCCTGTACATCCCGGGCAGTATAGAGGCTTCTTCAAACTATCGGACGAGCCGCTTTTACCCGTTATGGGCAAGGCTAACTCCCAGCCGGATCGAAGCCGCCTGGTATGCTTTGCTGTTTGCATTTGCGGGCGCCGCGATTGCCGGTGGTGTGCGTGCCGGGCTGGCAGGCCAGATGGAATACGCCCTGGGGCTGCTTGCGGCGGCAGCGGCTTTTTTGATTCCCGCCGTTCTGTGGCGTGAGGGAAAAGAGCCGCGCCCTGTTCGCGCTGGGGCCGCCTCGGACAGGCCAAACATTTTAATGATCGGGGCAGATTCCTTGCGCTCCGATCGCCTGGGGGTGAATGGCAATCCACGCGGTCTGACTCCCACTCTCGATGCATTGGCCAAGCGTGGCGTGTTGTTGCAGCAGTGCTTCGTGCCCTGCGCGCGCACGGCGCCCAGTCTTGCTTCCATGCTGAGCGGACGGTGGCCCCATAGCCACGGGATCCGCGATAATTTCTCCACCGTGGATGAGGCCGAACTGGGCCGTGCGCCGCTTCCTCACGTCCTGCAGGCGCACGGTTACCGTACTATTGCCGTGAGCGACTGGTGCGGTTCGGATCTTGGCAAGTTTCCGTTCGGGTTTGGTGAGGTCGATCTGCCGCAGGATCAGTGGAATATCCGGTACCTTATCCGGCAGGGCCCGAAAGATATTCGCCTGTTTTTATCACTCTTCACTCACAATGATTTTGGTCGCCGTTTTTTGCCGGAGCTTTATTATCTGGCGGGTGTTCCGATGACCTCTGAGCTGGGCAGGCGTACACGCGGCGCCATCAGCAGATGCGCTCGCGAGGGGAACCCGTTTTTTCTGAATGTGTTCATGTCTGCCACGCATGCGCCTTTCGGTTCCGAATACCCCTATTACACCCAATATGCGTCCAAGGCCTATTCCGGATGTTCCAAATTTGTCATGAGCGGCCTCAATGAACCTTTCGAAGTGATTCAGCGCCAGAAACAGGGCAAGGAATTTTTTGATCTTGAACAAGTGCTGAATTTGTATGATGGCTGCGTGAGCAACTTTGACAATGAGGTTGCACGTACCCTCGATCATCTTGAACAGTGCGGCCTGACAGGCAACACCATTGTGGTGATCTATAGCGATCATGGCATGGAGTTTTTCGAACGGGAAACCTGGGGCCAGGGCAATAGCGTGATTGTCGATGATAGCTCGCGCATCCCATTGATCATAGCCGATCCGCGTCGACCGAATGGCCAGACCATCAGCCATACCGTGCGCAGCATCGATTTGGCCCCCACGCTCCTGGATCTGGTTGGGCTGCCCATACCCAAAGAGATGCAGGGGGTTTCCCTAAAACGATGCATCGACGGTGAGATTGATGACCCAGGCCTTGCCGCTTATGCAGAAACCGGAATATGGGTGACCCGTGTCCCGAGCATGGAAGAAGATCACATCTCTTATCCGGATCTGCCTGATCTGCTTGAGATTCCGGACAAGCGGGATGGAACAATGGCGATCAAAGCCGAATATCGGGATTTGATCGTTAGCGCAAAGGATCGCATGGTGCGCACCGTCCGCTGGAAACTCGTTCATCTCCCTATGCGTGATGGAATTTCCCGCAGGCTATTCGACCTGGGGAATGACCCGGCGTGCCTGAAAGACGTGTCAGCCATTTATCCCGAGGCGATGGCCGAAATGAGCGCTATATTGGAAAAATGGCTGGCGGAAGACACCCGCTTGCAGCACAGGAGGCCTGATGCCCCCAGTTAACGATATGCATGATTCGCATAAAGACATGCGAGTGAGCGTCGTTATTCCTGCATACAACTCAGCGCGTTTTTTGCAGGAGGCGATTGAAAGTGTCCGAATACAATCTTCCCCCGTTCATGAAATTATTGTTGTCGATGATGGGTCAACAGACGACACCGAGCAAGTTGTTGCTAAACATGGGCATGACGTAAAGTATTTAAGACAGCAAAATGCTGGGCCTTCGGCGGCGAGGAATCGTGGCATAGCGATGGCATCGGGATCATTGGTCGCATTTCTTGATGCAGATGATGTGTGGTCGAAGAACAAAATCTCTGAACAAATAGAAGTGTTTCGAGCAAACCCTGACGTTGGCTTGGTGGCGTCGGATATGTCTGAAATTGACATAGAGGGCAAAGTCATCCGATCATCAGTTCTGGCGGCGCACGGCATGTTGTCATTTTTCCAGTCACTGAATGGCGCGCCTGTTCCACAAGCATTGCGTAGACTCATTGAAAAAAATTTTATTCCCACTGGGACGGTGCTTGCGAAAAAGAATTTGTTGGTGGAGTTGGGTGGATTTCAACCTGACATTCGATATGGAGAAGATTTGGAACTATGGGCAAGAATCGCTGCCCGTGCCCCCATCGTCTGCCTGCCGCGCGTCCACATGTTACGGCGTCAGCATGGTGCTAACGCCACACAAGCGACTGCGCCAATGCTGTGTGATTTGGTGAAAGTAATGCAGAATCTTCGCGCCACATGCAGCGCCGAACTTCGCGCTCAAGGTGGCGACCCAGATGCATTCGTTGCGCGTGCTTTATTCGACCTTGGCTATTGGAATTTTACGACCGATAGATTCGAAATTGCCCAAATCGCATTCGACCAGAGCCTGACGGCTAAACCTTTGCTCAGAACAGTGGTGTACGCCGCAGCGAGTCGACTGCCCTCATCACTAATACGATACGCGAGGAAAACGAAACAGTTTTTGGAAAACTAATTAATTCTATGCAAATAAACAAGAAAATTCGTGTTCTTTACGTGGAAAATGGCATCGGTTACGGCGGCGCCATTATTTGCCTGCGGCATCTGGTGAGAAACCTGGATCGGAACAAATTCGAGCCCATGGTGATTACCGGGCTTACCGGCCCGCAATATCGGGAGATCGCTACCGAAGCACATTGGAAGCATATCCCGGACCGGCATCTGGATGTGGTGACCATGAAGCGCAGGCTGCAGGCAGCACGGTGGCCTGAAATTTTGCCCGGTTTGCGATGGCTGGTGAACCAGTTGCTCTCAAGGCTGGATGATGTATTTAATTTCCTGCCGGCCTTGATCCAAACGCTATGGGCTGTTCAGCACTTTAAACCCGACCTGATTCATGCCAACAATGAACCATTGTGTAATCGCTCTGCATTGCTGGCGGGCAAACTGATGGGTGTTCCCGTCGTTGCCCATGTCCGCGGGGATCAACAAGGCTCGATGTTGATGCAATCGTTCTATAAAATGCCTGATTATTTCGTCGCCGTGTCCCGCTGGGTTTCGGACAGTATCGGGCGTTTAGGCGTGCCAGCGGAGAAACGCACTTATGTCTATGATGGGATTGAACTCCATAAGCTCAATGTGGCTGCGGATGGGCAAGCGTTTCGCAGGCAGCACCAGCTTCCGGAGGATGCTTTCATCGTAGGCCTGGTGGGCTTGCTGATACCCTGGAAAGGCCAGATGATTTTTATCGAGGCTGCAAGAAAACTATTGCAAGAAATGCCGGATGCCGTCTTCGCAATTGTAGGGGGCACGCCTGAAGAATGCCGGGCCTATGAAGCGGAGTTGCGGCAAATCGTGGAGCAGCCCGGATTGAAGGGCAGGGTAGTATTTACCGGCCATGTGGGTGATATGGCTGCGGTTTACAACGGGTTGGATATCGTGCTTTCGGCTTCGACTTCCCCAGAGCCACTGGGCACCATGATTATCGAAGCCATGACCATGGCGCGGCCCATCATAGCCCCTGATCATGGCGGTGCAGTGGAAATGATCGAGAACGGCAAAACCGGGCTGCTATTCAAGGCGGGAGATGCACCGGATCTGGCTGAAAAGATTCTCGCCCTGTACCGCGATCCAGCTCTGCGCAAGGCTGTTGGGCAGTCGGCGCGCGCCCATGCATTGCAGGCATTTTCTGTTGAGGAGCATGTCCGGCATATCGAGGGTGTGTATAAGCAGCTGCTGAAAATGCCCTGAGTTGCACAATTGTGGTGAATTAATTGGCTGTGTTGCGTAATCGTTGATAGGAGTCAACGCCAGGAAGTATTTTGCAGACCCCAAATTCATTTTACTCAACTGATAAAAAGAGGGTGTAAGAATTTTTGTGTAAACGGTCATTTGGCAGGAAACTGCCGTCCTGG
>CAYLMA010000041.1:0-1802 GCA_964384915.1 uncultured Sulfuricella sp.
TCCATGGTCAAACCTATAGATATTGTGGTCTGTATGGAGGAAGTAAAAGGTATGATTCAGCATGTGCATAGACTTTACTTTTTTCCCTGTAATTAACGCATATACTGACAAATGCCAAGCCGCAGCAATGAGTACACTTCAGTTAAATATCCCCATCTTGGTCGGTATTGGCGAACAGGACGAAAGTGTGCCGGTTGAGTCTGCACGTTTTTTGGAATCAAGGTTCAAAGAGGCTGGCAAGAGCAACCTCATTCTCAACATCTATCCCGGTTCGAATCACCGCTTGAGCGGTAATGGCGTTTCTCATCGTAGTGAGTTTTTGCAGAGCTGAGCCGCCTGCTACAACCGACGCATAACATTGTGGCACCCCCTTACCTTAATGGTAGGTCGCTCGGAAAATGCCATTGACTCACCGCCCCATAGAAGAAAAGGACATTCCGGTCGTCTGCGGCTTTCCGCAGAGTGAAGATGAGTTGTTTTTCATGTTTCCAAAAGCTTCGTATCCATTGTCTCCCACACAGTTGCGGGACGCAATTGCTCAGCGGTCAGATTCAATAGTGGTGGAGCTTGATGGTGAAGTTGTTGGGTTCGCTAACTTCTACCGCTGGGAAGCCGGCGGCTGTTGCTCCATTGGAAACGTCATTGTTTCCCCGGCAGTCCGTGGGCGCGGCGTAGGTCGCTATCTCATCGAACAGATGATTAACCTTGCTTTTTCAAAGCATCAGGCCGCCGAGGTAACGGTGTCGTGTTTCAATCAAAACATTGTCGGCCTGCTGCTTTACCCGAAGTTGGGCTTTCGCCCTTACGCTATCGAGGAGCGGTTGGACAAGAAATGCAATCGGGTTGCGCTTGTCCACATGCGGCTGCCGCAAAATGCTAGCTAATCAACTGGTAGGCTTATATGCTCGAGATTGAATACCGCCACAATTTTCCTCTTGAGGTCGCTGATGTGGCAGCGGTTTTTGATGCCTCCGGTATTCGCCGCCCCACCAAGGATTTGGCGCGGATCGAGCGCATGTTTGCCAATGCCAACCTTATTCTCTCCGCTTGGCATGAAGGCAAGCTTGTTGGAGTGTGTCGCGCACTAACCGATTTTAGTTATTGTTGCTACTTGTCCGATCTCGCAGTGGATAAGGCTTTTCAAAAACACGGTATTGGACGTGAGCTTATTGCTCGTGTTCGCTCTGTTATTGGGGAAGAGGTGGCGCTTGTTCTATTATCTGCACCTGAAGCAATGGGGTATTACCCCACGGTCGGCTTCGAGGAAATTGAAAATGGGTTCATCATCAAGCGCACCCGGTAAATCCAACTCACAATAGGACATATGAGACACCAATGGAAATATTAGCTTGGGCTTTTCTCGGCGGCATTGTCGGTGCCGTGCTCATGGACGTCACCGAAACTTATGCGGCCAAGGTAGGCATTAGCAGCGGCGTAATGTCGCTTTGGTTGGACGTTGGTTCTTGGGCTTGTTGCGCGGACAGCTCACCCATACCAACATCATCGATTCAAAGCCATTTCCTCAAGAAGCAAAAGCTGGCTGGGTATTTCATTTTCTTGTTGGCGGCGGGGTAGCGCTTATCTATCCGCTCTTTTTCCAAGCCACGGGGTTGCCCCTCCCCAGTAATCATTTGCTTGGCGGCCTGCTGTTCGGCTTGGCTACATCATTGCTGCCCTGGTTCGTTCTTCTGCCCTCGTTCGGCTGGGGCTTTTTCGGGCGAAGCGGGCCGCAAGGGTCAAATGCCTTGCTTGCAAGCACGCTCTCCCATATTCCTTACGGCCTCGGGGTCGGGGCTGTTATC
>CAYLMA010000041.1:1902-25555 GCA_964384915.1 uncultured Sulfuricella sp.
GCTTGCAAGCACGCTCTCCCATATTCCTTACGGCCTCGGGGTCGGGGCTGTTATCGCAGTGGGCTCGTATATATGAACAGTCGGGGAGATAGGTAACCTGTACCGAAATGCCAGATGACGCATGGGATCAACCGCCATGGTAATAGCGGCGAAATCGGTCGGATCGATACCGTCGGCTGGCAAATCCAGCAGGCGGTTGTCGAGTTGCAATTCCACCGTGACCGAGGGGGTAAGGCGTGGCCAGGCACAGCCATCCTCAGCATAATACGTGGCGTATTGATGAAACGGGGGGGGTACTAAGGCTGCCTATCAGCTCCAGGCAGCTCCTGAAGCCAGCCGAGCGTGCTACGGCAGACGCGCTCGACGATCTCTTCCGCTTCCTCGTCCGTGGTTATCAGGGCCGTAAGCAGGCGAATGGTTGAATTGCGGGTAATGTTGATCAAGACACGCTCATCGAGCAGTGCCGATTCCATCAGCCCGGCACACGGACGTTGAAGTTCAATGCCGATCATCAGGCCGCATCCACGGATCGCACGAATCCCGGATTTGCCGGCGAGGCGGGACGTAAATGCCTGCTGCATCGCTGTTCCGAGCTCGGCGGCGCGCACCACCAGATCATCGCGCTCAATGATGTCCAGCACGGTGCAGGCGGCTCGACATGCGAGCGGATTACCGCCGAATGTCGATCCGTGGCTGCCCGGCGCGAATAGTGCCGCAGCCTTGCCGGAGGCCAGGCAGGCGCCAATGGGAACGCCATTGCCGAGAGCCTTGGCGAGCGTCATGACGTCGGGCAGGATGCGTTCGTGCTGATGCGCGAACCAGCGCCCGGTACGGCCGATGCCGGTTTGAACTTCGTCGAGCATCAGGAGCCAGTCATTCTGATCACAGAGCGAACGCAAAGCAGCAAGGTAACCCGGTGGCGCCGGATGCACTCCACCCTCGCCCTGTACCGGTTCGACAAGAATCGCCACAATATCCGGCGCTTGGCTGGCGAGCTGCCGCAGCGTCTCGATGTCGCCGAATGGTGCACGCACAAACCCTTGCACTAGCGGCTCGAATCCTGCCTGCACCTTGGGGTTTCCACTTGCGGCCAGGGTGGCAAGCGTCCGGCCATGAAAGCTGTTTTCCATGACGACGATCGAGGGCTCCGTGATGCCCCGCTCACGCGCATGCAAGCGGGCAAGCTTTATCGCGGTTTCGTTGGCCTCGCAACCGGAATTGCAGAAAAAGGCCTTGTCCATGCCCGAAAGGGCGCAGAGGCGCTCTCCCAGGCGTGCCTGCCATTCGATGCCGACCAGGTTGGAGGTATGGATCAATGTCTTTGCCTGCGCGTAGATCGCCTCGGCTATATCAGGGTGCGCATGGCCGAGACTGGTGACCCCCACGCCCGATATCGCGTCCAGGTACTCCTTCCCCTGCTCGTCCCACAAGTGGCAGCCGCGGCCTCGCACAAAGCTGACCGGCAATCGCTGATAGGTTCGCATCAGGTGGTTGCTATCCATTCCTCTTCCTCTTCTTTTCGAGATATTCAACGATCATCTTGCAGGGGCTGGAAAATCGGCTCGCGCGCCAAAACCCGCAAGCCCTCGGGGCCGCTTTCGAAAATGCGGCGCTCCTCGGTCGCCACAAATATTTCCACGCGATAGCCCGCGTCCTCGGGCAAGCGCGCGATGAGGTCGTCCACCGTCTCCGCCGCCCACGGCGTGTCCGCCTCGATACGACACCATGCGCGCCCATGCAACGAAACCTCGAGCCGATATTGTTTGCTCATCAATCGATTTCCTCGGTATGAAGTGAAGGAGGGCAGCAACCAGGTGATCGCAGCTTATGCATCATGCGCCGGCCCCTCGATCCGAGCCGCCCAGCTCTCGACCTCGCCGCACGCCAGACGGGTTTCGATCAGCCGCCGCCAGGATGGCACCAGCGGCAAGTCACGCACCTGTGTCAACAATTCGCGGTCGAGCGGACGGTGGTAGAGCAGTTCAATAAGACGCAGCAGCGGCCAGTCGGGGTGTGGGCGGGCAATCAAGGCGATGGCATCGCCCGCCTGCAAGCTGCCTGGCTCCAGCACGCGGCAATACCAGCCGGTGCGCAAGGTCTGTTGCACGCGCAGCGCCATGTCAGGCACGCCGAAGCGGTCATTGAGCTTCCAGCAGGGCTGGCGTGACTGCGATACCTCCAGCAGCGCACCGCCGATGCGCAGCCGGTCGCCAAGGCAAACGTCAGCTTCGATCACGCCCTGTGTGCTGAGATTTTCGCCGAAGGCGCCTGGAGCGCCGAGTACTGGCCGCGCACCAAGCTCGCCGCGCCACAAGGGATAGTGTTCCGTGGCATACAGATGCACGGCCTTGTCCGGGCCACCGTGCACGCGCCGATCACCCTGCTCGTCGCCCGCTAGACCTTCGCGATGCACTTGCACCGGCCCCTCGACCGGCTGCTTGGCGATGGCGCTCCAACTGCCCGGTCGGGTGTAGGGCAGCGCGCGGCCGGTGAGCACGGTTCGTACGCACCCGAGCAGCAGATTCATGATGAGCGGCCTTCCACACCATCAATCCAGGCATTGAACACCGCTTCGGCGGCCACCTTGAGCGCTGCTCCGTATTTCTCTGCCTGCGCGCGCAGGGTGCATGGATCGATGCCTGCGTTCATCAGTTCGGCCGCGTGCCCCACCAGCCACTGCTCAATACGCTTGGCGTCAGCTTCCAGATGAAATTGCAGCCCGAGCGCGTGATCATCGAGAGCGAAAGCCTGGTGCGGGCAGATTCCCGTGCGTGCCAGGACTTCCGCGCCAGGCGGGATGTCGAACTGGTCGCCATGCCAGTGCAATACCGCCACATCCGGCGGAAGAGCCGCCAGCACAGAGCGGCGCCCCGCGTCGGTCAAGCTGATCGGGGCGAAACCAATTTCCTTGACGCCCATCGGACGCACCGCCGCTCCCAAGGCTCGCGCCATCAACTGCGCGCCCAGGCAGATACCCAGCAGGGGGCGTCGAGCACCGAGCCGCTGGCGGATCAGATCCAGTTCTTGGTTCAGAAATGGGTAGCTTTGTTCGTCATACGCGCCGATTGGCCCACCCAGCACGATCAGCAGATCGACTTTGTCCACATCCAGCGTCCACAACTCGTGTACGCCGATGTCGTAGTAATGGATGGTGTAACCGCGCCTGCGCAGCAGCGGCTCGAGGATGCCCAGGTCTTCGAAAGGAACGTGGCGGATGGCAACAAGGGTTTTCATTTATGTACCATTACAATATAATGAACGTATGCAAACATTATATACAAAAGCTTCGACCGCTGTCGAGATCACCGCTGATGTGGAGGCACAGATTCGGGCGGGAAAACTGGCTGCCGGGGAGCCGCTGCCAGCGGTTCGCGCTCTGGCGCAGCAGCTGGGTATCAGTCCCAACACGGTGGCAGCCGCCTATGCGCGGCTGCGTGAAGCGGGATTACTGGTCACCGATGGTCGCCGGGGTACCCGCGTTGCCGCTCCGCCGACCCACGGCGATGTGATGACGGCCGTGCCCGCTGGTTTGATTGATCTGGCCAGCGGCAATGTGGATAGCGGCCTGTTGCCGCGCCCCGATCCCGCCTGGCTGGCGGAGCAGGGGGTGCTCGCCGGATACGACGCGGACAGTGACGATGCCGGCCTGCTGGCCGTCGCGCGCCGCTGGATGGATAGCCAGAGGGTCGCAGCGGAAGCAGTCGGGGTATTTTCTGGCACTCTCGATGCCATCGAGCGCGCCTTGCGGCTGCACGCTCGCCCCGGTGCGCGCGTCTGGGTGGAAGACCCCTGCTGGCCGCCCCTGCTGGCATTGCTGGCCAGCCTGCGCCTCAAGCCGGCTCCCTTGCGCGTGGACGCCGAAGGCTGCACGGTCCCCGAACCGGATGAGCAAGCCGTCGCCCTGGTGCTCACTGCGCGAGCGCACAACCCGACTGGGGCCACGCTCAGCGCCGCGCGCCTCGCCGCCTTGAGCAAGGCGCTGCGGCGTCGACCCCGCACCTTACTGATTCTCGACGATTACTGGGGTCCGCTGGCAGCTCGCCCCTTGCCAGAGCTTGGCGATCTGCCGGAGCACTGGCTGTATGTCCTCTCAACCAGCAAGTTTCTCGGCCCCGATCTGCGCGTAGCGGTGGCAGGCGGCAATGCCGCGCTTATCGAGGACATGCGCCGTCAGCAGGCATTGGGGCCGCGCTGGGTCAGTCTGTTGCTACAGCGGCTGACCGCACATCTGTGGCAGCACGCCCTGCAGGGTGGCGGCCTGGACGGTGCGCGCAAGGCCTATGCCGAGCGCCGTTCCATGTTGATCCACGCCTTGCGCGCGCGGGATGTGGATGTTCTGGATGCGGGCGAGGGGCTGCACCTGTGGCTGCCGGTACCCGACGAATCGGCCATCATGCAGGCGCTGGCGGCAAAAGGTTGGGCATGTCAGGCTGGGCGCCCTTTTCGCCTGCAAAGCCCACCCGCCATCCGTATTAGTGTGGGCAATCTGGCGATAGATGCCACTGATAGGTTGGCCGATGATCTGGCATCAAGCCTCCGTGCTCCAAGGCGCGCCTGGATATGAGCGAACTAAATCGGCTTCTGGCCACAATCTACCTCACGATAATCAGACAGTGGCCTCACCTTCACATCCATACTATAACAAGAGCACCGGCTCCACTTGACTACCACTAGCTAAAAGGTGGGTTAGCGCAGCCGTCGCGACGACTAAAGTCGTCAATCGCTCCGGCTGAACGCGCATGAGTCAACACCGGACAATCAAAGTCACCGGCTAAAGTCGGTGGTTTAAGACCAACCGTGTTGATAATCACACCAATACAGAGTGGTATTCATGATTACTCAAGCACCCGTCCTTCTCCCTCCTCCTCAAAGGTTCGCCCATCGCGAATATGGTAGATGCGCTTGAAGGTGGGTATGATTTTCTCGTCATGGGTCACGACTATGATGGCAGTCTGATACTGACGGGCCATTTGGTTGAGGATGCGCACCACCGACAGTGCCCGTTGGCTGTCCAGCGGCGCGGTGGGTTCGTCGGCGAGGATCACCGGTGGCCGGTTGGCCAGTGCGCGGGCAATTGAGACCCGCTGTTGCTCGCCGCCAGAAAGTTCGGAGGTTTCTGCCCGGGCACGGTGCGCCACGTCAAGTGCCTGGAGTAACTCCATCGCTCGTGCGCGTGCTTCCCCGTTGGGTCGCCCTGCCAGCATGGGCAGCAGCGCAACATTGTCGGTCGCATCCAGAAACGGGATCAGATAGGGAGCCTGGAAGATGAAGCCGATGCGGTCCCGACGCAGCACCCGCAGGTCGGAAATTTTCCAGCCATTGTCGTAAATCACCTCACCGCCCAGGGTCATGCGGCCCTGTGTCGGTTCGATGACCGCTCCCAGACATTTGAGCAGCGTGCTCTTGCCGGCGCCGCTGGGGCCAACTAGGCCGACTACCTCGCCAGGGGCGACGCTCATGTTCACTTCCTTGAGCGCATCGACGGCGGTATCGCCCGCGCCGTAACGTTTGCTCAAGCCTTCGATGTGTATGCCGATGCCTTTGTCCATGTCAGCCACCTCAGCCTCCTATGGCGTTGGCCGGATCGACCTTGAGCGCCGCGCGTATCGCCAGCGTGCTGGCAAGGGTGCAAACCACCATCACGGCGACGAAGCCGCGCGCCGCGTCGCCCGGTTCGAGCAGGACATATTTTGGAAACGCCGGCGCCCACACGGTGGCGGCAATCTTGCCGACGGCGAAACCGATTAGCCCCAACCCTAGTGCCTGTTGCAGGATCATGCTGGCGATGGTGCGGTTGCGGGTACCAATCAGCTTCAGCACAGCAATCTCCCTGATCTTGCCCAGAGTCATGGTGTAAATGATAAAAGCGACAATGGCCGCACTAACGATGGTCAGAATCACCAGGAACATGCCGATCTGCTTGGCAGAGGTGGCAATCAGCTTGGCAACCAGAATTTCTTCCATCTGGTCTTGGGTAAAGACCTGCAAATGCTTCCAGCGGCGGATGTCCTGCGCCACGGTTTCTGCAGAGCGGCCCTCGGCCACCCGTACCAGCACGGCATTGACGTTGTGATTGCTGGACTGCGATGCCTCGATTGCGTTCAGCAAGCCCGGCACACCGGGGCGGTTGAGAGCGGGATTGGCGGCAGTGCGGGCTCGATCGTTGACAATGGCGTCGTTATCCTTGAGAAATTGCGCTTCCTGTGCATCCTTGAGCGGAATGAACACCATCGGGTCGCCGCCGGAGGACACCATGCGCCGGCTCAGGCCGACCACGGTGTAAGCATGGCGGCGTATGCGGATACGGTCGCCCAAGGCGAAGCCTGTTTTGACATCTGCCACAGCCTCATAATGGCCGCGAGTAATACGTCGGCCCGCCACCAGGTAGCCCGGCTCGCCCGGCTGCCCGGGCTCGAAACCCACCACCATGGCGCGCACGTCGGTATTGCCTTTACGCACCTGCATGGTGAGATAAGTGACATTGGCGGCCTGCTCCACGCCGGGCATACCGAGGATACTGCGATAGACATCGTCGTGGATGCTGGACGACTCTGCATAGGGACCTTGGGTATCCTTCTGCACCACCCACATATTGGCGCCGCTATTGCTGAGCAGCACTTTGGCATCATCCACCATGCCGCGATAAACCCCCGCCATGGTGAAGGTGACACCGATGAGCAGCCCGAGCCCCAGGCCGGTCAGGACAAACTTGCTCCAGGCATGCAGGATATCGCGGCCTGCCAGACTGATCATTTTGCTTTTCCAATCAATGAAGAAACTACCTTGATGCGGCTATCATCATCAAGGTCGCGTTCGCTGTAGACCACTATTTCATCGCCGGCTTTCAGACCCTCGATAATTTGCACCTTGCCGTCTGGATCCTCCGCTCCCGTTTTCACCGGCGCAAAACGCAGCTGTCCGTCCTCACGCAGCCAGACACCGGCTTGTGCACCGCGATAGCGCAAGCTGGCATTGGGAATGAACAGTGTATCGCTGATGGCGGGCAAGTACAGTGTCACCTCGGCCATCTCGCCAGTGGATACCCCCTGCGGCACGAGGTCGAAAGCCACTTGGGCGATACGCTCTTCAGTCACGCTGTCGCTGTTCGGCTCGACGCGGGCGACTTTGCCCGCAAGTAGTTTACGGGGGTTTGAGCGGAGCGTAATTTCAGCCGGCAGTCCCGTCTGTAGACCGGCGGAGCGTCCCTGATCCAGCCTCACCGTTACCCACAGGCTGTCTGGCTGCATCAGTTTGAGCGCCGCCTGCCCGGCCACGACGGTGGTGCCAGATTCTGCATCGCGCGAGGTTATTACGCCGTCGGTAGGCGCAACGAGGCGAATGTTCAACCGTTGCTGCTTTACCCCTTCGAGGTCAGCATCCAACCGTGCCAAGTCTTGCCGGGCGCTCGCCAGGGTGGACCCGGCGGCGGCAAGCTGGGCATCCGCCGACTGTTGTTGCTGCAACCTGCCATCCACCACGCTCTGGCTGACGAACCCTTTGCGCCCCAAGTCAATATAACGGCGTGCCTCACTGGCAGCCAATACCTTGCGGCTCTGAGCATCCTGCAACTGGGCTTGTGCCGTTGCTACGGTATTCCTGGCACGAACCACCGCCGCAGACGCCGAGTTCACCCGCGCATCGAGATCCACCGGATCCATTTCTGCCAGCAACTGCCCAGCCTGAACCGTATCACCCACATCAACCAGCACGCGCCCAACCCGGCCGGCGATAGTCGGCCCGATGAGATAAGCGCGCCGCGCCTCCACCGTGCCGATGCCGAACAGGGCGGGGGAAACTTTCCCCTTAGCAACCTGGGTTACGGTCACCTGTATCGGTGCGAGCGGACCACTCTTCAAGGCCACCCAGGCAAAGGCAAGCAGCAGCACAATGCCGAAGGCGGAAAACCAAATCTGTCGTGGCAGAATCATGGGAATTTTCATCATTTTTCCTGAATGTGAGCTAGATAAAAGATTTCTAGGAATATGTTAGTGGAGTGCCTGATTGATTTCAGCCAATCCATCCTCGCCCAGCGAACCCACGGCCGCTTTCAGGCGCAACTGACTCAACAAGTAACTGTACTCGGCCTGGTACAGATCGCGGCGTGTCGAGTAGAGTTGTTGCTGCGCGTTCAGCACGTCGAGGTTGGTGCGTACGCCGACCTCCTGCCCCAGCTTGCTGGCTTCCAGGACACTTTCGCCGGAGACGAGCGCTTGTTGCAATGCCTTGACCTGGGCGATGCCGCTGACCACGCCGAGATAGGCCTGGCGGGTTTGCAAGACGACCGTGCGACGGGTGTTTTCCAGCTCCTGCCTGGCGCGCTCGCGATTGGCTTCCGCTTCGCGCCACTTGGATTGGGTCGCCCCACCCTGGAACAAAGGCATATTCAGTTGCACGCCGATGCTCTTATTGGTGTTGTCGCTGCCCACGCCGAAACTGCCACCATTGGCATTACTGTTGGAATAGTTCGCCACCAGGTCCACCGTTGGATAGTGTCCGCCACGGTTGCGCGCCACTTCTTTCTCGGCAATCTCGGCGCCCGCTTGTGCGATGGCCAGTTGCAGGCTGTTCGACTGAGCATCGTCCACCCACCTTTCCATGTCGGCGGGCTGCGGGGCATCCAGCTTGAATCCTTTGCCGAGGTGCCTGAGGTCTTTCGGCATCGTGTTGATCAATTGCTGCAGCGTGCGTTTCTTGATTTCCAGCGTGTTTTGCGCGGCAATCTCCTGCGCCACGGTCAGGTCGTAACGTGCCTGTGCTTCGTGGGTATCGGTGATGGTGGCACTGCCTACCTCGAAGTTGCGCTTGGCCTGCTCCAGTTGCTCGGCAATGGCGGTCTTCTGTGCCTCGGCGAGCTGCACGCTGTCCTGCGCGATCAGCACGTCGAAGTAGGCCTGCGCGACACGCAGGATCAGGTCCTGCTCGGCGATCCTGAATTGCGCCTCGCTCTGTGCGACCTGCAACTCGGCCTCGGTATAAGTCAGCCAGTTCTGCTGGCGAAACAACGGTTGCGTCAGGTTCACGCCGTAACCGTGGCTGTTGTAGCGGTTATTGCCGCCCGGGAATGGGGTAGTGCCCTGATACTGTGTGGTCTGATCGTTGAAGGTGCTGTTCGCGCTGAGGCTGATGCTGGGCATCAGCAGCGCGCGGCCTTGCGGCAGTTTTTCCTGCCCGGCTTGCAGCGTGGCGCGTGCGGCGGCAAACACCGGATCGTTCGCCTGGGCGGCGCGGAAGGTTTCCAGCAGATCGTCGGCTTGCGCCCAACTGCTCGCGCCAAGCAAAGTTGCTAATAGAAGTGATAATAGCTTGGGCTTCATCGGGTTTTTGTACAGTTTTAATATCAATTTTTCAAATGCTATTACTCGCTCGGCAACCAAATCAGGTTTCTGTTGAAACAGAGTCAGTGTTTGTCCAGCCATGATGGCGCCGAGAATTCCCGGTGCGCATCAATGTAAAACTGTAGGTCATTGCCCCCGCCCCATGCCACCTCTTCCCTGCATTCCCTGCCCACCCCCCTGGCTTTTTTTTTGCTCCCGCATTTGGTTGCGAAATTCCTCTCTTTCCGTAGGGCTCATGTTTGCGGTACGTTTCCGCATCTCATCCCGAAAAGCGTTGCGGTCTTCCTCACCCATCTCATTGGGTTTCAGTTGCATCAATTCCTGCTTGCTCAGCGCGGAGAAATCCTGCGCCGCAAGAGCGTTCAGGCTAATGAGGCACAACGCCACTGTAGCCGCCCGCATCAATTTTTTACCGTGCATTTTCGTACTCCTTTTAGTTTGAAGCAACCATCGACCAGGGTGCTACTGACCGGTATTTAATAATTGCTCATCAAGCAATCTTCAGAACTGCATCGGCATATCCTGGCCAAAGCGAGCGTCCAATATTTCTTTCTGTTGCGGCGTCAAAACAACATATAACTGCTTCATGGCTGCCGCCGCGATTTCCATACTGGCCGCACGTTGCTTCATGAGCTGGATACGCTCGCCGATCCGGTCAGGCGCGGGTTGTGTCGATTGCGCGCTGTTTGATTGCTGCATCCGTTCCTGCATCGCAGACATCATTCCCACTCTTTTCTGCTTGATAGTTTTGGCGAATGTTGCCCATGCTGCCTCCTGTTTGGAATCAATGCTCAGATCTTTTTTTAATTGGGCAAAATGACTATCTACCTGATTTGCGTTGGCCGTTATATTATCTGGCATCGCGCATCCATCTCCCGATCCAATGCTTATGTCGGTTGCATAAGCGGGAGCCACCGCGCCAATGCCGAGGGTGGTGATAATAGCCAATACCATTTTCTGGGTGCGTTTCATCATTGAGTCTCCATGTAGAAGGGGTTAATTGTTTTGCAACGGAGCGTATTTAAC
This sequence comes from uncultured Sulfuricella sp., assembly GCA_964384915.1. Classification (GTDB taxonomy): domain Bacteria; phylum Pseudomonadota; class Gammaproteobacteria; order Burkholderiales; family Sulfuricellaceae; genus Sulfurimicrobium. The sequence goes on from CAYLMA010000041.1 coordinate 12,264, forward strand.
CGCAGTGGTGTAAGCGGCTTATGTCAAAACCACCCCTTTTTGTAACCTATTGTGACAAGATGCCGGGGCGTTTCATGCACCCGCAGGTTCGAGCTTATTTGGCTCGTGACGTATTGCTACTGAGTTTCATTGCGTGATGCAAGCCCGTGAAGGCCAGTGCCCGTCCCAAAAAACTCGCGCATCAAAAATTCTTCCAGTCCCGCGTTATCTTCCATGCGTGCAGACAGGACGACCACGCGCTCGAGGCGCAGCGATTCCCAATTAAAATAATCTTTGTAATATCTGCGGATCAGCGTAATCATGCTGCGCACTATTTCACGCTCCACATCACCATTTGGCCCGGCATCGACTTCGATCACTTCACGACGGGCGCTACTCGCGTCTTTTGTCCAGCCGCGAAACGAATATCTGGCTGTTCGGTCACCCACGCTGATAATCTGAAACACGCCGTTCGTGCCTTGCGGCTGGAGATTGCGCATGATTTTCGCCATCCTGATCTCGTCGGCCGAGGGCCCGCGTTCTTTAGCTCTTGCCTCTGCATATTCGCGTTCGGCGGACATCTCGGCGGCACGGTGACGCTCTCTGGCGGCATTGATATAGGCCATCAAGTCTGCCGGTGGCGCCGAGTTTGGTTCGGGTGCGGGATCTGCTTGGGTCACAGGTTTGGTGGCTGCGATGTCAGCACGACGTGACGCATCGGGACGAGGTGTTATCCTGAGCGGGCGGGCTGCCTTGGGCAGGGATTTGGACTGAGCTTCCGGACTTTTGGCCGGAAGGGTTGGCGCCACTTCAGGCAATTCCACAAAGCTTGCTTCGATGGGTGCAGGCGCTGCCATTTCGACCCTGGGGGAACTCAGGAAATAGCCGAATTTCCAGATGAGCGCCAGCCAGATGATCAGCGCCAGCGGTATCGGCCACCACAGCCCGATCTTCCTGGGCCGGAAATTGGGCACATGGATGCGTACGATCTCGCCACAATGGCTGCATATGGCCTGCTGAATATCCCCCGGACGGAAAACTGGCGCGCTTATGGCGTCACTCATGCTTTACCGCGATCAGAAAATTCCTGGCACCGGCCGCCCGGGCCTGCAGCATCGCCTGCACCACGATGCCCTGTGGCGCCAGGTTGTCCGCCGACACGATAACGCCGGGCTGCGCATCGTTCAGCAGCGGAGCGAGCGTAGCGGCCAGGGTTTGCAGGGTCACCGGCGTGCGGTTGACCAGGATTTTGCTCTCTGCTGTCAGCGTCAGGGTGACCGGCGTATCTGTCTTGAGCTTTTCGGCTTTACCCTGGGGCAGGTTCACTTGCAGCGAGTCGAGGTTCTGCATGGCCAACGAAGACAGCATGAAGGTCGCCAGCAGGAAGAACATCACGTCGATCATCGGGATGATTTCGATGCGCCCCTTGCGGTACGTCCTGGGTTTACGCAGTTTCATGGGCGTCACCCTGTTGATCCAGACGGATGTGGTCGATCAGCCGGGTGCCGAGGCGCTCCATTTCGTCCATCGTCTGCGATTGCAAACGAGAGAAATAGTTGAATCCGAACAGCGCGATCAGCGCGATCAACAAGCCGATTGCCGTTGCAATGAGCGCCTGGGCCACGCCGCCCGTCACCCCCGTTGGATTCACGATACCACTGCCGCCAATGATCTTGAAGGCATCCATCATGCCGCCTATGGTTCCCATGAGCCCGAGCAAGGGCGCGGCGGTGACGATGGTCTCCAGCACCCAAAGCCTGCGGGCAAGGGATGTTTCGATCAACTGGGCTTCGTCCGCCGCGCGGGATTCGGTCCACCAGGCGGGATGATGCCGGTTGGCGATCACCACCTCGAAAAACCGCCTGAAGTAGTGGCGCTCATTCAAGCCATAAAGCTTTTTCTCCAGTTCCAGCCAGGCGAAGCCATAGGTTTCGACGAGGCTGAGCAGGTGAAGTGGAAGGCGGGCATAACGCCAGTAGATAAATGCCTTCTCAAGCATGATGGCCAGGGCGATGACCGCCAGCAGCGACAAGGGCAGGATGATCATCCCGCCGAGTTTTATGGCGATCCAGGTTTCTTGCAGGTCTTGCATGCTTATCTCCGAATTGAGGGCCTTGATTGGTTCAGGCTTGTTTTGCACCGCTAGCACGCACGCTGCCGATGCCGTGGAGAAAAATGGGGAACACCAGTTTCCCCTCGGCGATCAGTGATTTTCGTGCTTCTATAATGGAAACCCGCATCACCAAGCCCTGAATGATACCGGTAAACATGACGGCGGCGCCGTGCTCGTCCAGGTCCGGGCGAACCAGGTTCTGCGCCCTGGCCTGGGCAAGGAGGCCGGTCACCTTGGCCTCGTAATCCGCCAGGATGCTGCGAATCAGTTCCTTGATCTTGGGGTTTTTTTTCAACAGCTGATCGGTAAATATCAGCTTCGGGATCGCGGGCACCTTGTCGACGAAGCCCAGGTGCGCAAAAAACATCTTCTCCAGGGAATCGAGCGGATCGCTGCCCTGATCCGCCGCCATGTCCACCACGCTCATCAGCCGCCCACGCACCCAGTGGATGACCGCCAGCCAGATCATGTCCTTGGTGGGGAAATGGCGGAAAATCGCGCCCTGCGTGATGCCCACTGCGTTTGCCATGTCCTGTGTCGTCACGCTATCCACCCCCTGCTCGCCGGCAAGCTCCACCGCAGCCTTGATGATTTCTTCCTGGCGCTCTTCCGTCGACAGCCGTTGCCTGTGTTCACCCATTTCCTGCTTTCCTTGGTCAGTGTTTCGTTTGATTTCAAATTTTCAGGCGCGAATGCCATGAAGGTATTGCTGCCATACTTTACTTCCCTGCTTTCGGCCTCTCCCATGCTGGGCACCCCTCTTCGTGGCAGCGAGTTCGTCAGTTACGCTGCAAGTCATGCAATAGCCTTTGAAAATCGGCGGATTTATTGTCGATCACAAGGTTAAAACCACCGGCTTTAGCCGGTCAGCCTTAGCTGAATTGATGCTTTATAACAATTCAGGTAGGAGCGGAAATTCGCCACTAAGTCCCATGTAGTAAGCCAACAAACCTGACCAAAAGTAGGTGCCTCTAGGCGACATCAAGAACAGGTTTTGAAGTTTGGGTTTGTTGGGTTACGCGATAAGGCCGCTAACCCAACCTACATGAGACGCGTCGTTCAGTCGACGCGTATCCGGACTTTCAGTCCGTAATTCAAACCCACCAGCTTTAGCTGGTGGTTGTTTAGTTGACGTTATTTCGACGCGGAGGCCATCCCTGCCCGGTACAGGGCAAAAACCTCGAATGCCTCATGCAGCAACAGATCTCGCTGGCGCAGGTTGACATTCATTCTGAGCGCGAGGCCCTGGATCATGCCGATGAATATGCCCGCAGCTATGCGCGGGTCAATATCGGACCTGATGAATCCCTGGTGCTTTGCCTGGGCAATCATGCGGCAAAGGCGTGATTCGTAGTGGCCGATGACCATCTGGATACGCCGGCGAATACGGGTATCGCTGTCTTGCGATAACCACCCCAGAAGACGCTTGGGAACTTCAGGATGCCGGGAGACGAACGAAGCCTGAAAATAGAATGCGCGCTCCAGTTCCTGCAGCGGGTTTTGATCGTGCCATACAGTGCGTTTCACGAGGCGCAGCAAGCTCCCGCGCACACCGGAAATGAAGCGGTCCTGAGCGCCGTGGCTGTCCAGCTGCGACTCGAGCAGCGCTTTCCCTGCTGCGTCGGCGAAACTTTCCTGATCGGCAAACAAATAATGGCGCGTGGTTTCTAGCCATTGCTGCAAATGCGCATGCTCGAACTTATTGGTGTCACCAGTATTCATGATGTACCTCCTGTGCCGTTAGGGCTGTTGGGTGCGGTGGCAAAGGAACCGCACCCAACCGTTTTACTGGACGGCATCTTTCTTGCCGTAGAAATGTTCCACGAAGGGCTTGCGAAATTCGCTGTGGCAGTTGTAGCAGCTGGTCTGGAGCTTCTGGAAGGCGAGAATAACGCCCGGGCCGTCCTTGGCCTTTGCCGCCTTGCCTACCGCCTGCGCCTGCTCGTGGGTTTCGCCGTCATGGTCCTTGTACTTGCTCATGTTGGTGCCAACAAAAGCCAGAATGCGCAGTTTTTCTCCGAAGGGTGGCTTGGGATGATCGGCGATCAGGGGTGCGGTTTTTTCCACCAGTTCCCAGTCTCCGCGGGAAATCCCGTCGGTGATGACCTGCATGTTCTTGCCCAGGTCCTTCATGATCTTCTGCAGGGCAAGCGGCTCGGCGGCGTGCGCGCCGCTTGCGGCGAGGAGCAGGCAGGAAGAGGCGAGGAGGTTGAAGATCATCTTGCGGGGTTGTTTCATGTCAGACCATCCTTTTCTTGAATCGAAGCGAACTGATGAGCAAAAGTGCCGTTCCCAGCACCGCCAGGGCGGCAAACTGGGGCCACAGGATTTCCCAGCCGCTGCCCTTGAGGAAGATGTCCCGGATGATGACCAGGAAGTAGCGCAGCGGGTTGAGATAGGTGAGCCACTGGGCCGGCTCCGGCATGTTCGAGATCGGGAACATGAAGCCGGACAGCAGCACAGCGGGCAGGTAGAAGAAAAACGACGACATCAGCGCCTGCTGCTGGGTCTGGGAAATGGTGGAGATGAACAATCCAATGCCGATGGTGGACATCAGGTACAGCCCGGATCCGAACAGCAGCAGCCCCAGGCTGCCGTGGATCGGCACGTGGAACCAGTTGATCCCGATAAAGGTGACCACCAGCACGTCGATGAAGCTGATCAGCACGAACGGCAGGGTCTTGCCGAGAATCAGTTCAAATGGCCGGATCGGCGTCACCATCAATTGCTCCATGGTGCCGATCTCGCGCTCGCGCACGATCGCCATGGCGGTGAGCAGCAGGGAGATCAGCAGCACCACCACGGCAATCACGCCGGGCACGTTGAAATAGCGGCTTTTCAGGTCGGGGTTGAACCAGGCGCGCGAGCGCAGCTCGATGGGGTTGGTCTGCGTCTGCGCCAGTTGGGTCAGCTCTACCGGGGCAGATCGCGCCCGGGAAAATTCCTGGGTGATGCGCTGGGCATAGTCCATCGCCACCGTGCCGGTATTCGAATCGGTACCGTCGACGATCGTCTGGATCACTGCCTGGCGGCCGGATTTCAGATCGTCGGCGAAGCCGCGGTTGATCTGGATGCCGATGGTCGCCTTGCCGCGGTCGAGCAGTTCGCCCAGTCTTTGTGGATTGTTGGTATTGTCCACCACGGTGAAATAGCCGGAGGCCGTGAAGCGCTCGATCAGGGCGCGGCTCTGCGGACTCTTGTCGAGGTCGCACACTGCGGTTTTGATGTGGTCCACGTCGGTAGTCACGGCATAACCGAACATGATCAGCTGGATCACCGGCATGACGAAGATCAGCGCCTTCATGCGCGGGTCGCGCAGCACCTGGATGAATTCCTTCACCAGCATGCGATAGATTCTTTCCCACATAATGTTCCCCGTCAGGCCAGTTTTTTACGGAACTTGCCGAGGGCGACGGCGAACACCACCACTGCGAACAGTCCAAGGAAGATCAGGTCGCCCGCCACATAAGCGGGGGGGCTGGCCTTGAGAAAGATGTTCTTCAGCACCTCGACGAAATAGCGCGCCTGCACCACGTGGGTGACCACTTGCAGGAAGTTCGGCATATTGTCGATGGAGTAAAGAAAGCCGGAGAGCAGGAAAGCCGGCAGGAAGGTGACCACCATCGCCAGCTGGCTCGCCACCAGTTGCGATTTGGCGATGGTGGAAACCATGATGCCAAGACTCAGGCCGCCTACCAGGAACATCGCGGTGACGCCGAGCAGAAAGAGAAAGCTGCCCCGGAGCGGCACATCGAACACCCATACTCCCATCGCCACCGAGAACAGCACGTCCAGCACGCCAATCACGAAATACGGCGCCATCTTGCCGAGAAACAGTTCGATCGGCTGCACCGGCGTGGCGATCAACTGTTCCATGGTGCCGCTCTCCCACTCGCGCGAGACGGTGAGCGAGGTGAGCAGCGCGGTAATGACCGTCATGATTACCGCGATCAGCCCGGGGATGATGAACCAGCGGCTTTTGAGCTCGGGGTTGTACCAGACGCGCAGACGGTTATCCACGGCGAGCTCGATTTTGGTTCCCAGGTGCGTCGTGCTGTAGCGGTTGGTGATGGCTTCGGCGTAGCCCATGGCAATGGTCGCGGTATTGGCGTCCGAACCGTCGGCAAGCAGTTGTACTTGTGTGGTCCGGCCTTGCTCCAGGTCGCGCGCGAAGTGCGGCGGAATCACCAGCGCCAGATGTGCCTTGCCCTGGTCGAGCAGCGCGCGCGCGCCAGTGTAGTTTTCCACTACCGCCACCACGCTGAAGTAGCTGGAGGCGGGGAAGCCTTCCAGGTAATTGCGGCTGGCAGCGCTCTTGTCCTGATCGTAGACGACGAGGTTGAGCGTCTTGATATCCATGGTGATGGCGTAGCCGAACAGGACCAGCAAGATCAGCGGCATCAGGAAGGCCATCGCCAGGGAGCGCGGGTCGCGGATGATATGGATGAATTCCTTTTTCACCAGCGCCCAAAGCCGGATCCAGGAAAACCCGGATTTTTTCATGTTTTTTCTCCTTGCTCGCGCTGCCGGTCATCGAGTTCGATCAGGGAAACGAACACGTCTTCCATCGAGGGGGCAACCTGTTTGATGCCCTTCACGGCGAAGCCTTGCTGCACAAGGAAGTCGTTCAGTGCTACGGTTGCAGTGGCCGCATCGCTGACCACTGCGTGCAGAGCGTCGCCGAACAGGGCGACCTCCTGTGTCAGCTTCGAACCTTCCAGTTGTTCCAGCGCATCGAACGGGCGTTCGACGCGAATTTCCAGAATGTCCTCGGGTATCAGGGTCTTGAGCTCGGCGGGTTTACCCTTGGCGATCATTTTGCCGTGGTAAATCAGCGCCAGCTCATCGCAGTATTCGGCCTCCTCCATGTAGTGGGTGGTGATGAAAACGGTGGTGCCACCATGCGACATCTGTGCGATCAGGTCCCAGAACTGGCGCCGTGAGAGTGGGTCCACGCCCGAGGTCGGCTCGTCGAGAAACAGTATCTGCGGTTCGTGCAGCACCGCGCAGCCCAAGGCCAGGCGCTGTTTCCAGCCGCCGGCCAGCGAGCCGGTGCGGTTGTTGCGCTTGTCCGTGAGACCCGCCATCTCCAGCACCCAGTCCTTACGCGCCTTGCGTTTGTCCCTGGGCACGTTGTAAATGCCGGTGTAGAAGTCGATGTTCTCCTCCACGCTGAGGTCGTCGTAGAGGGAGAATTTCTGCGACATGTAGCCGATGTGGCGCTTGATGGTTTCGGACTCGGTCATGACGTCGAAGCCAGCTACCCGGCCCGAGCCTGAACTGGGCAAAAGCAGGCCGCACAACATGCGGATGGTGGTGGATTTGCCCGCGCCGTTGGGCCCGAGAAAGCCGAACACCTGGCCCTTTTCCACGGCGAGCGAGATACGGTCGACGGCGACGAAATCGCCGAACACCCGGGTCAGGTCGCGCACTTCCACGGCGGATTCCGCACTCATGCCGTCGTCTCCTCTTTGTTTCGCGTAAGCTGATAAATGAAGACGTCCTCCAGCGACGGGGTGATGGTATTTTCGCCCAGTACTGAGATGTTGGCCTCGCGCAACACGGTGCGGGCCTGCTCCACCTCCCCCTTGTCTGCGGCGTAGAGGTGCAACTTGCCGCCGAACAGGCTGACGCGATTGGAGCCCAGCCGGGTGGCGAGTGCCTCTCGTGCGACGCGAGGTTGCTCGGTTTCCAGTTCCAGCAGCAGGCCGGGAATGCCTTCCTTGAGTTTTTGCGGCGTGTCGCACTGGATCAGGCGACCCTGGTGCATCAGGCCGACACGGGTGCAGCGCTCCGCTTCGTCAAGGTAGGCGGTGGAGACGAAGATCGTCACCCCTTCCTTAAGCATGGCGTAGAGAATGCGCCAGAAATCGCGCCGCGATACCGGATCGACGCCATTGGTGGGTTCGTCGAGGAACAGGATTTCCGGCTTGTGGATCAGGGCGCAGGCCAGGCCGAGTTTCTGTTTCATGCCACCGGAAAGGTCGCGCGCCAGACGTTTTCTGAACGGCGTGAGATTGGAGAAGCCAAGCAGGCGCTCTTCCAGCGGCTCGCGTTCGCGCCGCGAAACTTCGTACAGGTCGGCGTAGAAACGCAGGTTCTCTTCCACGGAAAGGTCGCCATACAGGCCGAAGCGTTGCGACATATAGCTGATGCGGGATTTGATCTCTTCCTCGCCGCCCTGGATGGGAAAACCTGCCACTGTCGCACTGCCTTCGCTGGCGGCGAGAATGCCGGTCAGCAGGCGCATGGTGGTGGTCTTGCCGGCGCCGTCCGGGCCGACCAGGCCAAAGATTTCGCCGCGCCTCACTTCCAGATCGAGCCCGCGCACCGCCCACATGTCACCGAAGACGCGGCCAAGGCCGCTGACCTGAATGGCAATATCGTTCATGGCATTTCTCCGTGCGCCGCGAACAGGGCATCACGAACAGGTTTGCGGGTAATCGCGGCGACAATCCCGGGGTCGAAATGGCTGCCCGCGACCTGGGCAATTTCATCCAGCGCCTTGTTAAGCGTGGTAGCAAGGCGATAGCTGCGGTTGCTGCTCAGGGCGTCGAAGGCGTCGGCCACAGCGATAATGCGCGCCGCGAGGGGGATGCCCTGGCCGCGCAACCCGTCCGGGTAGCCGCTGCCGTCGAAGCGTTCGTGGTGATGGCGCACAGCCATGGCGTGGCGGCGCAGTGGTGGAATCGAGTGGAGAATTTCGGCGCCAGCGGCGGGGTGTTTCTGCACCACGGCAAACTCCCCGATAGTAAGGCGCTCCGGTTTGGTCAGGATGTTGTCGGGAATGCCGATCTTGCCCAGATCGTGCAGCAGCGCTGCCTCGCTGACCGCGTTCACCTCGGCTTCCGGCAGGCCCATGGCCTCCGCGATCAGGCGGGAGTAGCGAGCCACCCTGCGCCCGTGGCCGCCGGTGTAGGCATCCTTGAGCGCGATGGCGCTGTCGTAGGCGAGCAGGACCGACTCATAGCCCTGCCGCTTTTCGTTCATCAGGCCGATCACAAGGTGCCGATTGGCGCGTAGCAGGGCCGCCCACAACGCCGTGCTGAGCAGCAGATAAAGCGCGCCGCGCAGCAGCAGAGGCATGAATCCGAAACGATCAACCATGTCCAGATAAAAAGCTGCTGCCTCACCCACCACCACTATCACTGTGCCAGAAATCAAGTAGAGCAGCAGCATATTGCGATCGCGCCGCTGCAGGCGCTGCAACGTCTGCCTGTCATGATCGAAGAGGATGGCTGCTGAAATCACCGGGCTGCCCCACCCTCAGCCGCAATATAAACATCAGCCGGCATGCCGGGCTTGAGCGTGCCGTCGCGGTTATCCAGGGTCACGTTCACGGCGAATACCAGCTTCACCCGTTCTTCCTGGGTCTGCACGTTCTTGGGGGTGAATTCCGCTTGGGACGAGACATAGCTCACGCGGCCATCGAATTCCCGGTTGGGAAAAGTGTCGACCTTGATCTTGGCGGCGGCGCCCAGACGCACCTTGCCGATCTGGTTTTCAGGGATGTAGACCCGTACCCAGGGCCTGGAAATATCGGTAACCGTCACTACCGGACGCCCGGCACCCAGGGTTTCGCCCACTTCGGCATGCTTGCGGGTGACCACGCCATCGACCGGACTTTTTACCTGCAAATCTTCACGGGCGATACTGGCGGCCTCGACAGCAGCCTGCGCTTCGTCGAGTTGCGCGCGTGCGGCGGTGATGGTCTCGGGGCGATAGCCGCTTTGCAGCAGCTTGAGCCGCTCCTGCGTGGCATTTAGCTGCTGGGCCGACACGGCGGCGGCGGTGCGGTCCCTGTCGCGCCGCTGCTCACTGGCGGCACCGCCAAGAAAGAGCGCTTCGGAACGCCGGGCTTCCTCTTCCATGTTGGCCAGGTTGGCGCGCGCCTGTTCGACCTGGGCGCGCGCCTCGGCGATTTCCTGCGGACGGTAGCCCTGCTCCAGGTCCTTGAGGCGCGCCTGGGCGGCCTGTTGTGCGGCTTCTGCCTGATGCAGCCGGGCGACAGACTCGCGCTCGTCGAGGGCGGCCAGCAGCTCGCCCGGCTTGACACGGCTGCCTTCCTCCACCGGCCGGCTGTGCAGGATGCCGGGCATGCGGAAGGAGACGGCGATTTCGGTGGCATCCATCGTGCCCGAGGCGAATACCGTGCCGTTATCCGGCTGTGCTTCCCAGGGCGCAAGCTTCCACAACGCGGCGGCGCCGATGCCTGCGGCGAGGATGCCGACGATTACAATCTTTTTATTCATAGCCTTGCTCCTTGCTGGGTAGAGTGCCCCGGAAGACCCGTTGCGGTGAGCCTTTGACGGGGTGAAATGCCGACGTTCGCGGGCTCGCCGCCGCAGTCCATGCTGCAGCGGTGCCATGAGAGGTATTGGGTGAGGGTATGCGGGTCAATGCCGGACGAGGAATGCTCCGCGCCCGATTTTTTGCCCGCGGCCGGCGGCCTGAAGCTGTCTGGCGCGAGCTCGCCGATGGCGCGCAACAGCCGCGCCTGGCTCACGCTGATGTCGTACCCCGCCTGGAGGCGGCTCGCGGTGGCAGCCCAGAGGGCGGATTCGGCGCCGAGCAGGTCGGTGATGGTGTTCTCCCCGCTGTGGTAGCGCAGGGTTTCGATGCGCAGCGCTTCGCTGGCTTCGCTTTCGCCCTGGGTGGCCGCTTCCAGCCGGGCGCGGGATTCGGTCAGAGAGCCGAAAGCCTGTTCGACCTCGCTGGCGAGCCGGTTGAGTGCGTCTTCCTGCTGCAAGGCGTTTTGCCGCTGTTCAAGACCCGCCTGTTCCACCCGGCGCTTGCGGATGTCGCCATCGAACACGGGCAGGGACAGCTGAACGCCCATCTGCCAGTCGTCGTAGCCTTTCCAGTCGCCGCCGGCGCTTTCCTGCGCCTTGGCCACCAGATTGATTTGCGGCAGCCGGTCGCCGCGGGCAATGGCGGTTTTTTGCTGTGCCGCGCGGCCCATGGCATCGAGCCTGAGAATATCCGGGCGTTGCTGCAAGGCGCGGCCCTTCGCCTCTTCGGCCGAAACCGGCAGAACCGGGGCGGTTGCGCCCAACTCGGACAGAATCGGTGCCGGACCGCTCTCACCCAGCAAAGAGGCCAGCAGCGACAACGCATCTTTCTCTCCCTGCGTGACGGACACCTTGTCGTAGCGCGCCTGGGACAGCTGAGTCTGGAGCCGGATCAATTCAAGCCGGGCGGCGCGCCCCTCCCGGATACGCAATCCGATGTCCTTTTCCTCCTGCTGCAGTGCCTTGATGCGGGCATCCAGCACTTTTCCAAGTTGGCGGAAATGCAGCGCCTTGGTGTAGGTGGCGGCGACATTGAACAGCAAGTCCTGCCCGCCGGCGCGCAGTGCCTGAACGGAAGCCTCGCGGTTGTGCGCGGCTAGCGCCTCACCGGCCACCAGCTTGCCGCCGCTGTAAAGGGGCAGAGTCAGTGCCAGGCCGAGATTGGCGATATCCCTGTCCATCGGCGGGAAGACGCCAGCCTCGCGGATCGGCGTAACGAAGGTGGGGTAGGCATAGCGGGTGTAAGCAGCGTTCAGGTCGACCTTGGGCAAATGCTGGCTGCGGGCGATGTCCTGCTCCAGCGTTTGCCTGCCGACCTCGACCTGCTGGCTTCTGATCGCCGGGTTGAATTGCGCGGCCCGCTCCATCGCCTCCCACAGGGGCAATGCCTCCGCCGCAAAGGCCGCTTTCCCGGCGCCAAGAAGGAAGGTGAGCAGCAGCAAGCGTGACAAGGGTTTCATAATTGGATCCATCCTGAATTTTGCTTCCAGCCTGACTTAAGTAATCAATTACTACTTTATAGATGCGAATATCCGCTGTCAACAATTGCAACAGATTATTTACAACATCATTATCTATTTGTATTAGTTGTAATATTTATACTGTAAAAGATAGATGTCACAAACAATCATGCAAATACTTATATTTCCTGGGAAACCGTAAGTTCAAGCCAAAGAGGACACTGAGAGAACAATAAGTTAACGTGAAACCTCGCGAAGCGAGACCTCGTCCCCTCTCCCTCCGGGGCAGAGGGTGAGGGAAAGCGGCAATTTGCCATGCCCGTTAGTTCAGTCCTGTTTTGCGCCGGTTGCACGCACGCTGCCGTTGCCTGTGTTCGCTCATTTCCTGCTTTCCTTGGTCAGTGTTTCATGTGATTTCAAATTTTCAGGCACGGATCATGCTGTAAAGGCGCGCAATGCGTTTTTAGAAGTCAATGCTCAGCGCGACAGAGCCATAAGCCTGGTTTGGCCCCTGCTCCTCGAATTCCCGCGAACGGTAAACACGCATCACGGCCAACTTGACGCCGTGTCCAGCCACCAGGCCATGAGCGCTGACTCCGACAGCAGCCTGGGCAACCCATGGTCGGCGGGTGACGCTGTGGCTTGATCGAAAGAGGTTGCCGTCGAGCGAAAAGTCATGCGCGACGAGCTTTGTTTCCATCGTCCCAAACAGGTGAACACCTGGACGCGGCCTGGCGACCGACGAAAGGGCATCGCCTGAACTGCGATGAACGGCGTCGGCGGATGGGGGACGATTTTCGGCGCCTGGTCTGATCGGATAGGTGCCGAAGTCGTTCGGCAGATTCCAGCCGATACGCCCTTCGATGCCCAGGGAAGCGGAGGTTTCGATGTTGCCTAGCCGCAGTCCCAGTGAGCGTATCGAATCGGCAGAGAAACCGGGCGTGATCGCGCCCGTTCCGCGATAGTCCTTGAATTTTCGGTCCATGGCCAATTGTAGCGCAGGCTCATTCTTCAACTGGTGTTGCCAACCGAGAAACCTATCTGCACCGATCGCATCGTGAACCCAATTTTGTGACTGTTCCGCGAGAGACAACGGGCCGATGACGCCCAGGGTGATCTCGCGTGTATCGAGTATTTCCGAATTGCCTTGTGGTTCATGTTTGCGGCGGTTCCACGACATGCCCACGTACAGCAAGCCCGCATAAGGCCGATCGTCCGGAATCAGATCGCTCCTGGCAGGATCTTTCGGTGTGAACATGGATTGGCCAAATTTCACCACCACGTTTTGCGTATGCGCGGAGTTTTCCGCATCGGACCAAAAACCGGGGTTCAGAAACTTGATGAGTTCCGCATGCAGTCGCACCGGCGTGGGCAGGCACTCGGTTCGAAGCTTGCCGGCGATGTCGTGCGAAACAGCGGTGAATGCCACGCCGTTCGTGTAGTTTTGGT
>CAYLMA010000042.1:0-24761 GCA_964384915.1 uncultured Sulfuricella sp.
TGGTATTCAGCCGTTGGCTGCATGACTGAGGCGACAACTACCTTGACGCGCGCCGGAACCCGTTTCGTAAGTTTAAGCTCGACTTGGCTATTGTCGCTGCTGGAGAATTCAGCCACGAGGGTGAATCTGGCAAAGGCGACCCGCCTGAGCCATGGCTTGCCAATGTGTTGACGCTATCTATTTTTACTCATTTCTTGAAGCCCGGTATTCGGGCCGGGTAGAAAATTCGGGTAGCGATGAGGGGGTGTTGCGTCATGGCATTGCTTTCTCTTCCCAAAATTACCGAAGGAAAAATGAAACCGGTCCTGATCTTAATGGCGACCTATAACGGCAGCCCTTACATTGACGAACAATTGGCCAGCTTGCGTGCCCAATCTTATGCTGATTGGCGTCTGTGGATACGTGATGATGGCTCAACTGATGGAACAGTGGAAACCATCCGGTGCTTTGCCGCGCAGGATGAGCGCGTGTGTCTGCTGGAACCGGACGGCATCCGGAAAGGAGCCAGCGGAAGTTTCTTCAGTCTGCTGGAGCGTTTTGCTTCAGAAGCCGATTGTTTGATGTTTTGCGATCAAGATGATGTCTGGTTGCCCAACAAGATCGAGATCACGCTGACCAAGATGCGGGAGATGGAAGCGCGCTTCGGTATGGAAACCCCCCTTCTGGTGCACACCGACTTGTCAGTGACTGACCGTGATTTGAATGTGCTTGCTTCCTCGTTCTGGCGTTATCAGGGATTGAACCCTGATGTAAAAGAATTGAGCCGGTTGTTGGTGCAAAACAATGTGACCGGCTGCGCGACGATGGTGAATCGGACGCTAGCCGTGCTGGCCCGCCCGGTGCCTTCAGGGGCAATCATGCATGACTGGTGGCTGGCCGTGGTGGCGGCAGCGTTTGGCAAAATCGGGTGCGTTCCGCAGCCAACGATGCTGTATCGGCAGCATGGCGCCAACGATATCGGGGCAAAAAAATACGGCATTGCATACATGGCCAGGAAGATGTTGTCCGGCTTGGGCGAAATGAGGGCGTCCTTGCTGGAAACCCAATCTCAGGCGTGCTTGTTTCTGGAATGCTACGCGTCAAGGCTTGCGCCTGAGCAAGGTTTGCTGGTGAAGGTTTACTGTCAATTTCCCGTGCGGGGGTTTTGGACGAGGCGCTGGCAGATGCTCCGGTTTGGATATTTTAAACATGGCCTTTTCCGCAACATCGGGATGTTCTTGTCATTATAATGGCGCTCAAGCAGGAATGCGTTGAAGTGGAAAAACTGGGTTTGCTGGTGCCCACTTATAATGCCGGCAAGCCATGGCGGCGCTGGCTGGAAGCGCTTGCCCGCCAGACCTGCAAGCCGGGCGGGCGCCTGGTGATCGATTCCAGTTCCGCGGATAATACGGCTGGCTTGGCGAGGCAGGCGGGCCTTGATGTCCATGTCATTCCGGCCGGCCGGTTCAACCACGGCGGAACCCGCCAGCTGGGTGTGGAGCTGTTGGCGGATGCTGAAATTATTATTTTTCTGACGCAGGATGCGATCCTGGCCGATGAGGCTTCGTTGGCGAATCTGGTGGGTGTTTTCAAGGATAAGCGTATCGGAGCTGCTTATGGGCGCCAACTTCCGCGTGACGAATCAGTAACCATGGGCGCTCATGCCAGGCTTTATAATTACCCCCCGCAGTCGCAGGTCAAGACCCTGGCTGATGTTTCGAGGCTGGGCATTAAAACCCCTTTCATGTCGAATTCATTTGCCGCTTACCGGCGTGAAGCGCTTGAGGCTGCCGGTGGATTTCCAGGCGATGTGATCCTGGCGGAGGATATGGTGGTTGCCGCGCGGATGCTGATGCAAGGCTGGCATGTTGCCTATTGCGCCGAGGCAATGGTCTATCACTCGCATGATTACAGCATGCTGGAGGAGTTTCGCCGTTATTTTGATACGGGCGTCCTGCATGCGCGCGAGAAATGGCTGCTGGAGACTTTTGGCAATGCTGAAGGCAGCGGCAAGGGGTTCGTCTTGTCCGAGCTGAGTTACCTGGCGAAAAATGCGCCATGGCTGATTCCCGTCGCGTTACTGCGGACAGTCGTGAAGTATCTCGGCTATCGATTGGGTCGGCATGAGGCGCATCTTCCTGCGGGGGTGAAGCCCTATTTGAGTATGAATCGTGCGTACTGGCGAAAAGATTAAATGAAAACGGGAGGCGTGCTCAAGGGGCATGCAAGTGCTCTACATCTTGCGATGTATGCGCTCGATTGGGGATTGATTGCGCTTGCCGCGATAGTGGGCCATTACGGGTATCTGGGAAGCTGGTCGCTGCCGCAGGGCTACCTGATTTTGACCGGAGTGAGCCTGTTGTTTGCGGGCATGATCTTTCCGCAGTTTTCACTTTATAAAATATGGCGCGGCGTTTCTTTGGCCGAAGAGGCCCGCAGTATCCTGATCGCCTGGGCGGCCGTGCTGTTTTGCCTGTTTGGTTTCGCTTTTCTGACGAAATCGGGCGCTGATTTTTCCCGTGGCTGGATCAGCTACTGGGCGATTCTGGGGTGGGTGTTTTTGTTGGGCGGCCGCATCGGCCTGCGTCTGGTATTGCGATCAATAAGGCGCTGGGGTTTTAACCAAAGACAGATTGTCATGGCGGGGGATTATGCGCTCTCTCGGGAAGTCGCTGAGCGCTTGCTGCATTCTCCATGGGCAGGCCTGCAGGTGATCGGGGTGTTTGGCGATCATCTCGTTCAGCAAGAGAGCAAAACGAGAATGCCATTGCTGGGGTCTATCGACGATCTGGAGGCGTTTGTCAACGAGAGGGATATTGACCAGGTATGGATTACTCTGCCCCTCAAGGCAGAGGATACCGTTAAGAAGATCATGTTTTTGTTGCGTCATTCAACGGTGGATATTCGTTGGGTGCCGGACATCTCCAGCTTTCGCCTGATCAATCATTCCGTGTCGGAAATTGCCGGCATGCCGGTTTTAAGCCTTTCGGCCAGCCCCATGGTTGGCGTTAGCCGTCTGCTGAAGGCCTTGGAAGACCGGTTGCTGTCAGCCCTGGTCTTGATATTGATCGCCCCATTGATGGCGGCGCTGGCCGTCGGCGTGAGATTGAGTTCGCCCGGCCCCATTTTTTATCGCCAGGAACGCGTGGGCTGGAATGGCAAGCCATTCATGATGCTCAAGTTTCGCTCCATGCCGGTGGATGTGGAAAAAAACGGCGTTAAATGGGGCGGGGCGAGGAACAAGGAGGCGACAAAATTCGGGGCGTTTCTGCGCAAGACCAGCCTGGATGAGTTGCCGCAATTCATCAATGTCCTGAAGGGGGATATGTCCATAGTCGGCCCCCGTCCCGAGCGGACCATGTTCGTCGAAAAATTCAAGGATGAAATTCCGGATTATATGAAAAAGCATCTGGTGAAGGCCGGCATCACTGGCTGGGCACAGATTAACGGCTGGCGGGGAGATACGGATCTGTCCAAACGCATCGAGTATGATCTTTATTATATTGAGCATTGGTCATTGTGGTTCGATTTGCG
This sequence comes from uncultured Sulfuricella sp., assembly GCA_964384915.1. Taxonomy (GTDB): domain Bacteria; phylum Pseudomonadota; class Gammaproteobacteria; order Burkholderiales; family Sulfuricellaceae; genus Sulfurimicrobium. The sequence continues at coordinate 3,514 of CAYLMA010000042.1, forward strand.
CATTATCTTGTTGACAATGTTCAGGGGATTCATCAACAAGAACGCATATTGAGAGTAGATTTGCTTATTAAGGGCACAATCATTGCGCCACAACGATTTCTCTTGCCAACCCTTCTAAAGAGATAGCTTCAATATCGCTCGCCAATGGATAACGCTCCGCGCCGGGATAAACCACAAATTTCCGGACTGGCGCAAGGTCTGCACAGGCCTCGTGGAAACCTCTCTCTACCTTCGGGCTAAGGCTACGCTTGATCTCAGTGGCCCACAAACTCCCATCAGGCCATAACAGTAGTAGATCTATCTCGGCTCCGCCGCTAGTCCGATAAAAATAGCCCTGTGCTTTGTTTGCAGCACATGTGAGCAGATTTTCGATAACGAAGCACTCCCAGCTTTGCCCAACGATGGGGTGAGCAAGAAGAGTTTCCTTATTGTGGATATTAAGCAATGCATGAACGAGGCCACTATCACGCACAAAGACCTTGGGCGACTTGACCAGCCGTTTCCCAAGATTGGCATGCCATGGCGACAGGCGCCGCACAAGCAGCAGATCGACAAGCAGGTCAAGATAACCGCCGGCAGTCTTTACATCTACGCCAAGGTTGCGGGCGAATTGTGCAGTGTTGAGCAAGCCCCCCTGATGGTGCGCCAGCATGGACCAGAAGCGGCGCAGGGTTTCAGCCGCAATACGGGGGCCAAACTGAGGAATATCCCGTTCCAGGTAAGTACGAATAAAATCCTGCCGCCAGCGCAGACTTCGTGCGGGATCGGATGCAAGGAGGCTTTCTGGAAACCCACCGCGCACCCATAAATCGTCTGCCGGCAATGCTTGTGTTTCCAGTACATTGAAAGGAGAAAGTTCCAGATAAGCGATACGGCCAGCCAAAGTTTCACCGGATTGTTTGAGCAATTCGAGCGAGGCGGAACCGAGCAGCAAAAATTGCCCGGATTTGCGTCCAGCCCTGCGTCCTTGGTCAATTAGTCCGCGCAAGACGGGGAATAAACCGGGGGCTCTATGTACTTCGTCGAAAATAACCAGCTTGTCCCGATGGTCCGCGAGGTAAAGCTCGGGTTGGGCTAATTTGGCGCGATCCTGTTCGGATTCGAGGTCAAGATAGAGCGCATGGTAGTGTTGGCCAACTTCCAGTGCCAGCGTGGTCTTACCAACTTGACGCGGCCCAAGTAATGCCACCGCTGGGGAATGAGCGATTGCACCCGAAAGCTGAGAAGCAAGAAGTCTTTCTATCATCCTTGCAATTATGGAGTTTAATTCCATTATTTGCAAGGATGAAGCCATGGTCGGGAAAATAGATCAGCAGGGCATTCAAAGCATCATTAAGGCTTTATAATACCCCGCATTTCTCCCCCTGAATTTATATGCCCTTCAGACGCAAATTCAAAGCCCTGCCTCGTTCGCGATCCATGGGATTCATAAAGCGTAAAACAACCTGCCAATGAGTAGCAAAGAACTTTACCTGCGCCTGCTGCGCTACGTTTTGCCTTACTGGCGGGTATTCCTCGTTTCCATTCTTGCCATGGCAGTGACGGCGGCGACCGAGCCGGCTTTTCCCGCCTTGCTGAAGCCCATGCTGGATGGCAGTTTCGTCGAGAAGGATCCGGAAACCATGCGCTGGATGCCGTTCCTGATCGTGGCGATATTCGTGGTTCGCGGTATCGCCACTTACATCAGTTCCTATGCCATCAGTTGGGTTTCCGGCAGGGTGGTGATGGATTTGCGTGAATTGATGTTCGCCCGCATGGTGAATTTGCCTACCGGCTATTTTGCCAACAATACCTCGGGTGCCCTGATTTCCAAGGTCTCATACGATGTCAGCCAGGTGACCGATGCGGCGACGAGCGCGATTACCGTGATGGTGCGGGATTCCCTGACCATCCTTGGCCTGCTCGGCTGGTTGCTGTATCTCAACTGGAAATTAACCCTGGTCGCGGTGATAGTGACGCCGGCCATCGCGCTGGTGGTCAAGGCCTTCAGCGGCCGCCTGCGGGCCATGAGCCGCGGATCGCAGCGCTCCATGGGGGATATCACCCACGTGCTGGAGGAAACCATCGAGTGCCACAAGGTGGTAAAGATTTTCGGCGGGCAGGCGTACGAGGCGCGCCGTTTCCACGATGCGGTCAACGCCCTGCGCCGCTTTAACCTCAAGCAGTCGCTAGCAGCTTCCGCCAGTGTGCCAATCGTGCAGGTTTTTGCCGCCATCGCGGTGGCGGTGATCGTTTACATGGCTTCCGCCCAGTCCGCGGCGAACCAGACCACGGTGGGCGGATTCGTGTCTTTTCTTACCGCCATGCTGATGCTGCTGGCGCCGCTGAAGCGGCTGACCGGCGTCAACGAGAGTTTGCAGCGCGGCCTGGCCGCAGCGGAGAGCGTGTTTGCCCTGATTGACGAAGAGGCGGAGCCGGACGCGGGCCGCCAGCGGCTGGCGCGGTCAAGGGGGGAGGTGGAGTTTCGCGATGTCAGTTTCTCCTACACCGCCGACAAGCTGGCCATGGACCATGTTTCTCTTGCCATCAAGCCGGGAGAAACGGTGGCCCTGGTGGGACAGTCCGGCAGCGGCAAAACCACGCTGGTGAATCTCCTGCCGCGTTTCTACCATCCCAGCGGCGGACAGATTCTGGTCGACGGGCATGATATCGAACACCTCAGCCTAGCCGATCTGCGCGCCAACATCGCGCTGGTGAGCCAGGACGTGGTGCTGTTCAACGATACCGTCGCCGGGAATATTGCCTATGGGCGCCAGGCGGCTGCCAGCGAAGCTGAAATCATCGCCGCCGCCGAGGCCGCGCATGCGATGGAGTTTATCCGCGAGATGCCGCAAGGTTTGCAGACTTTCGTGGGCGAAAACGGAGTGCGTCTTTCCGGCGGACAGCGCCAGCGCCTGGCGATTGCGCGCGCCATCCTGAAGAATGCGCCCATCCTGATACTCGATGAGGCCACCTCGGCGTTGGATACCGAATCGGAACGCCACGTCCAGGCAGCGCTGGAAAATCTGATGCAGGGCCGTACCACCATCGTCATCGCCCATCGTCTATCCACCATTGAACATGCCGACCGGATCGTGGTGATGCAGAAAGGGCGCGTTGCGGAAACGGGAAGCCATCGCGAATTGCTGGCCCTGGATGGCATCTACGCCAACCTGCACCGCATCCAGTTCAGCCAGGAGAAGCTGCTCTAGCCATGACCGCCGCAAAATTGCATATCGTCCATACCGAGGCCTCTCTGGGGTGGGGCGGCCAGGAAATCCGCATTCTCACCGAAGCGGCCGGCATGATGCAGCGCGGCCACCAGGTGACGCTGCTGTGTCCGCCGGAGGCCAAAATATATGAAGAGGCCCGGCTCCGCGGCATTCCCGCAACCGCCCTGCCGATCGGCAGGAAGAACCTGCGTGGCGTGCTGGCGTTGCATCGCTGGCTGCGGAACAACCCCGCCGACATCCTCAACACCCACAGTTCGACGGATACCTGGCTGGCGGCGCTGGCTTCCTTGCTGCCAGGAGCAGGGGCGCCGATCGTGCGCACCCGCCACATTTCTGCGCCTATCCCGAACAATCGGGCAACGCGCTGGCTTTATCAAAGCGCGACCCGCCACATCGTCACGACAGGCGAGAAGCTGCGGCAACAACTGATCGAAGAGAACGGCTACCGCCCGGAAGGGATCACCTCCGTACCCACGGGGATCGATACCGGCCGCTTCGTGCCAGGCGATAAACGGCTCGCCCGCCGGCAACTTGAGCTGCCGGAGGAAGGCGCCGTCATCGGCATCGTCGCCACGCTACGCAGCTGGAAGGGCCACGCCTATCTGCTGGACGCCTTCGCCGCACTGGGAGACCCGGCGGCCCGCCTGCTGATCGTGGGCGGCGGCCCGCAGAGTGATGCCCTCCGCAAGAAGGTGGCTGAACTGGGCCTGCAGGAGCGTGTCGTCATGCCCGGCAACCAGCGCGACGTGCTGCCCTGGCTGCAAGCCATGGATATTTTCGTCCTGCCTTCCTACGCCAACGAAGGCGTGCCCCAGGCCCTGCTGCAAGCCATGCTGTGCGCCCTGCCGATTGTCACCACGCCGGTGGGCAGCATCCTCGATGCAATACAGGATGGGAAGAATGGGCTGGTTGTAGAGCCCAGAAGCGCCGAAGCGCTGCAGCAAGCGCTGGAGCGCCTGTTGCAGGAACCAGGGCTTGGCCTTGCGCTGGGGGAGCACGCTCGCCTAGACGGGCTGGAGAAATTCGGGCTCCAGGGCATGCTCGACAAAATGGAAGCGATCTTCTACGACGCGGCCCATGGCTAGCCGTATAATCCCGCGCCTCACGGTATTGGCGCTCGCTGCAAGGAACAGATTAATAATGCTGGGCCGGCGCAAGCCGCCAGTTTCGCCTCGCCGTATCCTCATTGCCCATCACCTGCTCTTGGGCGACACGCTGATGCTGACACCGCTGTTGGCCAAATTACGCATGCGATACCCGGATGCGCAGATCGTCATGGCGACCCCCAGGGCGATTGTTCCTCTCTACCAGCATCGCCCTTACGGGGTGATCTGCATGCCCTATGACCCGCGCGATGGCGGCACCCTCAAGATGTTGCTCAATATGGGGCGCTTCGATCTCGCCATCGTCCCTGGCGACAACCGCTACAGCTGGCTGGCTCTGGCCGCTGGCGCGCGCTGGATCGTGGCGTTCGCCGGTGACCGCCCGGCCTACAAAAATTGGCCAGTCGACCTTCTCGTTCCATATCCCGGCCAACCCGCTGCCTGGGGCGATATGGTTTCAGAACTGGTAGGCGGCCTGCCGCCTGCGCCCTACAAGCCTGAAGATTGGCCGGCGCCGGACTGCCATCCTTTCGCGGTGCCGGCGCAGCCTTATTGCGTCCTGCATGTGGGGGCAAGCACCATGCTCAAGCTGTGGAGCCCGGAAAAATGGCGCGCCCTGGCCGAGTTCCTGGCCAAATGCGGACTCCAGGTGGTCTGGAGCGGCGGCCCCGGGGAACAGCGCATTGTCGACGAAATCGATCCGGACAAAAAACATCTTTCCTTTGCCGGCCGGCTGGACCTGGCCCAACTGTGGCACTTGCTGGCCCACGCCAGGCTGCTGGCCTGCCCGGATACGGGCGCGGCCCACCTCGGCCGTATTGTCGGCATCCCAACGGTGACGCTGTTTGGGCCGGGTTCGCCGGCGCTCTGCGGCGCGGGCGAATTCTGGAAAAACAGCCCATACCGGGCCGTCACGGTTGAAGATTTTCCATGCCGGGACCAACACGTGCTTTTCAGGCGAACCATAGGCTGGGTGAGGCGTTGCGGCCGCAGCCGGCGTGAATGCGGCGCAGCCGGCGCGTGCATGGACGGCATCCAGGTGGCTGATGTGCGCCGCGCTATCGAAGAACTGGGAATTCGCGAGTAGATGAACAGGGTCTGCTACCAAATCAACCTGCAGCAAGGCTTCGGCGGCGGGGAAATCTATACCCGTTTCTTCAGCAACGTGCTGCAGCAGCTTGGCTGGCAAGTCAGGCTTTTCGTCCACAAAAATGCCGGTTTCTGGCGGAAACTGGACATGCCCGGCGTCACGCTGGTCCCGGTCGGCAGCTATGAGGAAATCCACGCCCATCTGCCGGCGGAGCGTTCCTTGTTCGTCACTCATTCCCCCGCGATCGGCAGGCTGGCCGACACGCTCGCCGGCAAGCACGTCCTCGCCGGCTTCGCCCATATGCCGCTGTACAACCGGAATCCGGAGCCGTTCAGGCCATACCACCTTGTTTTTGCCGTTTCCGGCCATGTCATCGACAGTCTGCGCGCGGCGGGCATCGACAGCTGCCATGAAGAGCCCCTCTACGGCGTGGCCGATCTGACACGCCCGGTGAAGGCACAGGCAACGGCGATCCGCGCCACCTCGGTTTACGATTGGGACCCCCGCAAGGTGCGCGACCGGCTTCTGAGCCATCTCTATCCCACTCTGTTCGCACTCAGGCCCGCGAGGTATTTTGAGAAAAGAACAGGCCTGACCCTGGGCATCGTCTCGCGTTTGACGCCGATCAAGCAATTCCCGCTGATGTTCGGCATCCTCGCCCCTGTCATCCGGCAGTTCCCCGATGTCAAGCTGGAAATTTTCGGCAGCGGCGGTTATGCTTCGGTGCGCGATTTGCGCAAAAGCCTCTATCCTGTCGCCGGCCAGGTGCGCTGGTGGGGGCACCAGAACAACTTGGCCGCGGTTTACCCGCAACTGGATTTTCTGATTACCGGGCTGCCGGAAAAGGAAGCGCTCGGCCTCAACGTGATCGAGGCTCAGGCTTGCGGTACGCCCGTTCTGGCAGTGCATGCGCCGCCGTTCACCGAAACCGTGCTCGAAGGAGAAACCGGCTATTTCTTCACCGATCCGCGCCAGGATAAGGGCAGCGATTTCGCGCGGCTGCTCGGCAATCTCCTTGCCGCGGAAGGCAAATTCCCCGACCCGCGCCGGGCAACGGCGCATCTCGAACGTTTTTCCCTCGCGCAATTTTCGCAGCGTGTGGAGCGTGCGATGAATGCCGCCACCCGCCTTCTGGAAGCGGCCCCATGCAGCTGATCTTCAACTTCAGGAAAGGCTTTGCGCCGCTCAAGGAGGGCCTGGAGGCCCATGGCTGCCGGGTTCTGGACAATGTGTGGGAGCCGGACGAGGCGCAACTCAAGGAAACCGATGCCTGCATCATCAATTTTTACGAGGGTGTGCGGCAACCCTGGCGCACATGGCAGCTGAAGGCGCGACTGAAGCGGCATGGCATCCCCCTGGTCGGCATCGACCGCGATGCGCCCTGGCATTTGGGTGTCCGCCGCCGCCGGCTGTGGCTGTTCAGCCTGTTGCGGCTGCTTGATATTTATGCCACCCACACCCTGCAGCCGACCCTGAGCTTTGCGCCGGAAACGATTTACCAGGCTAATGCGGCCTGGACCCGGCACTACCATCTGCATGGCACAACGCTGGAAGAGATGCGCTGTCCGGATTTCTTCCGCTATGATGTTTCCTTCGTCGGCAATCTGGATGGGAAACGATACCGGGAACACCTCGCACGCGCCGAGTTTTTCGCTGAACTGGGGCGTCGCCTGTCCAGTGCGGGGATAAATTACCTGTTCAGGCATGCCGAGAATCTGTCCGCAAACGAGCAGGTCGACATCATCCAGCGCAGCCGCATCAACCTGAACGCCGGAGCCGCGGCGGACCATGGCGGCGAAAGAAGCTGGGGGCTGCCGGAACGCTGCTACGGGGTGCCGGCATGCGGCGGTTTTCTGTTAAGCGACGAACGCCGCCATGCCCGTGACGATTTCGAGCCTGGCGCGGAATGGGCGGATTTCCACGATATGGAAGACTGTGTTGCCAGGATCCGCCATTACCTCGCCCACCCTGGTGAGGCTCGTGCCATTGCCGAAGCCGCCCACCTGCGGGTAATGCGTGAGCATACCTATGGGCAGCGCGCGGAGAGCCTGCTTCGCCACATCCAGGAATGGCGGGAAAATCATCGGTCTAGAGGAACGGGAGAAATCATTAAATGAGCGCTTGCAAGATTTGCCAGAACGAGCGGGGAAATGCTTCCTACCTGGCGCGGGAAATGATGTTCAATTTCCGCGATGAATTTGAATACATCAAATGCGCTCATTGCGGCTGCCTGCAGCTCGCGGAAATCCCGGAGAATTTGTCGAAATACTACCCGGAGGCCTATTACTCTTACCAGGAGCCGACCCGGAAAGAATACAGCGCGCTGTTGCTGCGCCTCCGGAAAATGCGCAGCCGGCATTTTTTGGGCCGGCGCAATTTTGTCGGCGGGCTTCTGGCATCGCTATCCGCCAGGCAGGAGCATTTCGACTGGCTGAAACGCGCGGGTGTGAATTTCGACTCCGAAATACTGGATGTGGGGTGTGGCGCCGGAGGGCTGCTCCTTAAATTGCAACGCGAGGGTTTTCATCGTCTGAGCGGCGTGGACCCTTTTATCGCGGACGATATTGCTTACGACAATGGCGTGCGTGTCTTCAAGAAGGAACTGGGCGAACTCAAGCGCACATTCGATTTCATCATGCTCAACCATTCCCTGGAACACATGCCAGACCAGTTGGCAACCTTGAAAAAGTTGTATGAGCTGATTCATTCCGATGGCTGCGTGCTGATCAGGATTCCCGTCGTGGATTGCTATGCCTGGAGAAAATACGGCATCGACTGGGTGGCCCTGGATGCGCCGCGCCATATTTATCTACACACCGTTAAAAGCATGCATATTTTGGCGGAGCAGTCCGGGTTCGAAGTGACGGAAGTCGTGTATGACTCAACGTTCCACCAATTCCAGAATAGCGAGCATTATTTAAGAGGCATTCCCTACAAAGATCATAAAAACGAATTCAGGAAGCCGGGGAATAGGCTGTTTTCTGATGAGGAAAAACGCAAATTCGAAAAATTCGCGGAATTGCTCAATACGCTAAGGGATGGAGACACGGCTTGTTTTTACCTGCGAAAAAGTTCTAGGGGTGTTTAACCCGGATTAAATGATTACTCCCCCTCCTCTCGCCTTGCGGCTCGCAGAAGATGACGGCCACCGTGAAAATCGGCTCTGGCTTTTGGTGCCGGCAGCGCTTTTTCTGCTGGTCTTGCCTTTCAATCATGCGATGGCACTCCGGCTGCTGGCCTTGTTTGCAGCTTTTGGCGTCGCGATTTGGGTGTTCAGAAGGCGCTCCACGCCACGAGTCACCATTAAATGGCCGCTCGTGGCGTGGATGGGTTGCGCCTTGCTTTCCGTGGCATGGTCGCTCGATCCGGTTTTTTCACTCGAAGAGATCAAGAGAGAGGTCGGTTATGGGATGCTCGCTTTTTTTACCTTCTTCATCCTCACCCGGAGCGAGAGTGAGTGGCGGTTGTGGCTTAACTTGATCGTACTGTCGTTGGCGTTGACCCTGGCCGTAAGCTTGTTCGGATACTGGTCGTCCTACCCTGGGTACCAGTGGGATGATGTGCATGGCTACGTGAGTTACAGTACTTATCTCGCAACCGTGACACCCTTTCTCCTGATTTGGTTATGGAAGCTGAGAAGCCATTCCAGGTGGCTGGGCGCCTTGCTGCCGGGTGTTTTTATCTGGGTTGCCTACCTGAATGCAAACCGTATGTTCTGGATCTCCTTCCTGGCTGTGCTGGTCGTCTTCGCAGGGTTTCTGGCATATCGGCAACACACTGGCCGTGCCAAGGTTCGCATTCTGGTGATGCTGCTGGCCGCCATGATTATTTCCGTCATTTTCTTCGTCCAGGTGGCCAAGCAGCGCCCGCCAGACGCTGCCGTAATGCCCGCCACGGAATCCAGTAGCTCACATCTCATGGATACGTTTGCCCAGAGCGAGCGATACCGTATCTGGCAATTCTGGGTCGAACGGATTGGTGAACGCCCGCTGACAGGGGTTGGTTTCGGGAGAGACCTGCCTCATTTGGTATTCCAGAAACCAGCCGAATGGCCCGACCTGTTTTTTGCGCATGCCCATAATCTGGTGCTCAACTATGGCCTGCAGATGGGCATTCCAGGTATCTTGGCGTTGCTATTCCTGTTCGGCGCAATGACGCGGGAATTCTGGCGGATAGCGATGCTCCCGGATAATAAGCACGGGGAAATCGGCCTCGCCGGTCTCGGCCTGATGGTTGCCGTTTTCTCCAAAAACATGACCGATGACCTGTTCTGGCGCACAGATGCGCTGCTTTTCTGGGCGTTTGCCGGAATCCTTCTCGGCTATGGCGCACGGCTAAGGGGGTTGTCCACGCGATGACGCCGCCGAGCCGCCCCCAAAGCTTTCTGCTTATTCGCCGCGACAACATTGGCGACCTTGTCTGCACTACGCCACTGTTTCGCGCCTTGCGCGAACGCTACCCTTCGGCCCGTATTTGTGCGCTGGTGAATAGCTATAATGCGGCGGTGTTGCAGGGCAATCCGGATGTCGATGAGGTTTTCTCCTATACCAAGGCCAAGCATCGCCCGATGGGGCAAAGTGTGCCGGGCGTCTATTTTGAGCGCATGAGAACGCTGGCCAAGTTGCGGGCCATGCATTTTGATTACGCCATCCTTGCCGCGCCGGGATTCCAGGAGCGCTCCTTGCTGCTCGCCCGCATGATCCGGCCACGCCATATTCTCGGTTTTAGCGAGAAAACGAAACGGGCATCCCGTCACGTCGATGTCTGCGTCCCATTTGAATTTCTCCCTCATCTTCATGAGGTGGAGGATGTTTTCCGATTGCTGCAACCCTTGGGGATGTCCGGTGTTCCCCCTGCAGCCGCCGTCTATGCCGATAAGGTGGAAGCCGAGCGAGGGCGTTCCCGGATGCTTCAAGTCGGGGAGGGGGCCAAACTCACCATCGGTATTCATATCAGCGCGCGCAAACCTAGCCAGCGTTGGCCGTCAGAGCGTTTCTCCGCACTCATCCGTTCCTTGCATGGGCAGCATGCCGCCCGCTTTCTGCTGTTCTGGTCGCCGGGCGATGAAAAAAATCCATTGCACCCGGGCGATGATGGCAAGGCTGCGGAATTGATGCGCTCTCTCGGGGATGTGCCGGTTCTCGCTTATCCCACCCGGCGTCTGGAGGAGTTGATAGCGGGCTTGTCCTTGTGCGATGCGCTGGTGTGCAGTGACGGCGGGGCGATGCATCTGGCGGCCGGACTGGGCAAGCCGATTCTGTGCTTCTTCGGCCAGTCCGTTGCCGCGCGCTGGCACCCGTGGGGCGTGCCTTACGTATTGTTGCAGCCGGAAAGCCGTGATGTGAAAGACGTCAGCGTGGATGCAGCCTTGGCGGGTTTCGGCGAGTTGATGGCAAAACTGGGATGGTTTAGCGCTGGGCCAGGCTGCGGTACAAATCCAGCAATCGACGCGCCATGATTTCCGGCGACAGCTGGCTGACGGTTTCCCGCGCAGTGGCGCCAAGCCGTAATCGAGCCGCCTGATCCGTTAATTTGAGCATGGCGGATGCCAGGCCGTCTTGATCCAGCGCGTCGCAGACAAAGCCATTCTTTCCTTCCCTGACCAGTTCCGCTGCGCCACTCTTGGTGCTGGTGATAACCGGCAGGCCAGAGGCGAAGGCTTCCAGTGCGGTATTGGGGAAAGGGTCGTACAGGGTAGGCAAGACGAACGCATCTGCCGCGCCGTAGAAAGGCTTTGGGTCTTTCTGCCCGTGTGCGAAGTGCACGCTCTTGGCGAGGCCGAGGCTTTTTGACAGGCTCCGGTAACGCTCCAGATGCTTGTCCTTGCCGACGACCATCAGATGGCTGCCGGCAGGGAGTTGCGCCATGGCCGGAAGCAGCGTGCGCAGCCCCTTGCGTTCGAAGCCCGAGCCTACAAACAGGAATAGGGCGGCTTCTTCCGGGATATTGTATTGAGCGCGGATGATGCGCCTATGCTGGGATTTCAGGCCGGGATGGAAAGCTTCCAGATCCACGCCACTGTAAATTACATGGAGCTTTTCTTCCGCCAGCCCGAAATGGTGCCGGATTTCCTCTTTCACCATGCGGGAGTTGCAGATCACCGCTTTAAGGCTTGGGCTGTGGAATAGTTTCCTCTCGGCAGAGAGGGTGTAGCGGTGGTAAGGGTTTACTGCAACAGCCAGCTTGCCGAAGGGTCCCAGCACTCGACTGCGCTGCTTCAGCCATTCACGATGCACGCCATCGCCCGCGCGATAGATGTCGCAGCAGGGAATGCGCTCATGCGACTGCACCAGGTCAAAGGAATGTTTTTTCAGCGTGCCGCAAACACAGCGCGAAAAGCTCCAGTCGCGCCACAGGCTGCCGAGATAGGGCGGGTTGCAGATCAGGGATTCGCCCGCGCCGCCACTTTCCCATTGCCGCGTGACTACGGTGAGCGAAGCGCCTTCCGCCTGCAGCGCCTGCACGGCGTTGGCGACAAAGCGCTCTGCACCGCCAAACGGGGTGTAACGCTGGCGGATCAAGGCGATTTTCATGCGGAAAAGCTACGGAACAGGATGGGGGAGTGAATGACCACTCCCCCGCGGGTCACCTAGTGGGCCTGCTGAATGCCTGAAATGAACCAGCTGCCGTTGGACTGGCTGGCGGATTTCTGGATGTGCCAGATTTCGTTGAAGGATTCTGCGTTGGCGCCTTCTTCCTCGCGGATCAGGCCGGAGAAGCGCACGCTGGCGATGACGTGATCGCCTTCAGTGACGACATCCGCCATCTCTGCGTTGAGCGTCACGACTTCGGTATGCTGCGCTTTACCGCCGCGCTCCTGGATCTGCAGGCTGATTTCGGCGAACATCTCGGGGGTGGTGAATTCGCGGATGTCGTTGATGTCGCCCTTGTCGTTGGCGTCCTGCAAGCGCAGGAAGTTGGCCTTGGCCTGGCGCAGGAAGGGCTCGTCCTCGAACCATGCCGGGCGGGTGCTGGCTGCTGATGCGGGCATGCCGCTGCCGCCTGCCAGAGATTGCGCAGGTTGCTGCTGGTTGTAGCCGCTGTACTGCATGCCGCCGGCTGTGGCGGGAACGGGTTGCGGTGCGCTGTTGCGGCGCAGTGCGCGGAAAATGAAGAAAATGGCGGCGGCGATACCCAGCATCATCAGGATGTCCATCATCTTGATGCCGTCAAAGGCGCCACCCATGAACAGCGAGGCCAGCAGGCCGCCTGCAGCCAGGCCGGCCAGGGGGCCGAGCCACTTGTTGCCACCAGTCGGCGCGGCGGCAGGCGCTGCAGCAGGCGCCTTGGGAGTGGCCTGTTGGGATACGCTTTCGCGCTGCTTGCCGATGCTCTTGCTGCCGCCAAGGCGTTTGGCGCCGGCTTCTCCGATCACCAGTCCAAAGCTGAAGATTGCTGCCATCATCAGTGCGATAAACTTTTTCATTCCATGCTCCGTTAAATTTTTTAGTCCGCCCATTCTAGCGGGAAGTCGTTGCATTGCAAGTGCGTAACGCTTGAGATCCAGAATGCCTTTTTCGTGGATTGGCGCCTAGTACACTGGCGTGCAACACCACACTAGACCCGGGCATGCGCATAAAAGTTCTCCGGCGCCGGTATTTGTTGACCTGCCTTAGGGTGAAATGTTGAGCGCAGGGTGGTTCGCCTTGGGCGTGTCGAGGTGGTAGCCCTGCACCATGTCGACACCGAATCGCTTGAGCATGTCCAGAATATCGGCATTCTCGACAAACTCCGCCACGGTGGTTTTGCGCATGCCGCGCGCGACGTCCACGATGGCTTTGACGAACACCTGGTTGTCATGATCGTGGGTCAGGTTGCGGATGAATAGGCCGTCGATCTTGAGCACATCGGCGTTGAGGTGCTTGAGATAAGCAAAAGACGAAAAGCCCGTGCCGAAATCGTCAAGGCACACCTGGCAGCCGGTCTGGCGCAGGGATTCGATGAAGCGCTGGGCATCGTGCAAGTCGGTCACGGCCGAGGTTTCGGTCAGTTCCACCAGCAGCCGTTTGGGGGCCACACCCTGCAATGCCAACTGTTCCGAGATGAATTGCGGCAGCGTGGGATCATCGAAAGAGCGGCCCGAGATGTTGACCGCGATGGACGGGATCTGCTCTGAACTGCTCAGCAAACGGATGCATTCGGAAATCACCCAGCGGTCGATGTCGCGGATCCTGCCGCTTTTCTCGGCGTGGGCAATGAAATGGCCCGGCATGATGAGTTGATCCGGTTGCTCCACGTCAGTCATGCGCACCAAGGCTTCAAGATGGGCCAGCGAGCCGTCGAGGGTGTGATAAATACCCTGGAAATGGAGCTGAAACTGTCCTTGTTCGATGGCCTTGCTGATGCGGTCGTTCCACGTCAGGTGATTCACCATCTTGCGCGAATCGTCGAGCTCCGGCCGGTAGGTGCGCCAGCCGTTCTTGCCCGCCTCCTTGGCCTGGTACATGGCGGAATCGGCGTGCGCGATCAGTTCCTCGGTCGAGTTCGCGTGCTGGGGATAAAAGGCGATGCCCAGGCTGGAAGTCAGGCGCAGGTTCTGCCCGTCGAAGCGCAGGGGGATTTGGGCGATGGCGCGCACGATGCGTTCGGCCAGGGCCTCGGCTTCCTTCTCGCTGGTGTCTGCAATCAGCACGGCAAACTCGTCGCCCCCCAATCTGGCCAGCAACTCGTTTTGCCGCATCACGGTGGCCGTTTCTCCCGCAACGCGGATCAGCATCGCATCGCCGGCGCGGTGGCCGAAGGTGTCGTTGATGTACTTGAATTCATCCAGATCGAAGAACAGCAGGGCAAGCCGAGAGCCTCTCCGCTCCGCATCCGACACCATGCGCGACAGGTCTTCCTGGAAGCGATGGCGGTTGTACAGCCCGGTCAGGGAGTCGCGTTCTGCCAGGTAAATCAGTTGTTCGGCCGTCTGCCGCTCGCGCGTGATGTCCTCGTAAATCCACAGACGGCCTATAAAACGGCCTTCCTGGTCGTGCACCGGATAGGAGAGCTGGGTCACGGTGCGGCCATCGGCAAGGCTGAGTTCGAAGGTGTCGCTGACTTCATGGGTACGGGTGACGCGCAGCACATGTTTGGAAAAATTGTCCGGCCTTGCCAGCACATTGGCGGAGTGATTGAGCACTTCGATGGCGTGTTTGCCGATCAGATCCAGGTCTTCCGGGATCATCCAGGTGCGGATAAAGGCTGGGTTGTAATAGACGATTTCATCTTTCTGGCTGACGAACAGGACGCCGAAGTTCATCGCCGAGAGCAGCGAGGCCAGGCGCGCATGCTCTTCCTGTGACTGGCTCAGGTAGCGCAATTGCAGTTCCTGTGAGTATTCAAGTTCGGCAACTTTGTCGCGCAGTTGGAGTTCCGTCTTTTTGAGCCTGGTCACGTCGCGAATGCTGGCGCGCATGCCCTGGCTCTTGCCGGATGCATCATAGATCGGCTGCCAAGAAGCCGCCGCCCAGATAACTGCGCCATCCCTGCGCAGCAGGCGGAATTCAAATTCGTTTCCTGCCGTGCCGCACAAAGCGCTGGAAAACATTTTCCGGGTTTCCTGCAGGTCGTCTTGCGCAATTAGTGGCAGGGGAAATTCGGGCATGTTCAGGCACGCCTCGGGGGAGTAGCCGGTCACCCGCTCCACCGAAGGATTGACCCACAGCAGTTTGCCATCCGGGGCGAACCAGCTTTCCCAGCCATAGGTATAGTCGGCAATGGCGTGAAAACGGGCTTCTTTCTTGCCCAGTTCCTCGATACGGGCGCGCACGGCCGAGGCCATGGTATTGAAAGTGGTGGTGAGCTGCCCCACTTCATCACGTGTTTTTACCGGCAGCATGATATCGAAGTTGCCCTCCGCCACCGCCTGGCTGGCCTCATTCAGGCGCCCCAGGTGGCGCGTGAGCCAGAAACCGATGATGGTCAGCAGCAGGGAAGAGATTGCCACGGTTGCAGCGGCGATGAGCAGGCTTTCGCGCAACAGTTGCGACTGGGCTTCCTGAATGAAGCGCGTGTCGATGCCGAAGCGCAGCGTTCCATAAGTCTGTCCCGCGATGCGGATCGGCAGTTCAGTGTTGAAAACCGGGTGAGCTTCACGCACGCTGGCGGCAAAATCACTGTCCAGCCCAGGGAGGGGGTCGCCACGCTTCCAGCCATCCATGGCGATGATCCGGGCGCTCATGTCAGTCAGGATCAAATAGGCGATACCCTGATTCTTGCGGCTTTCGCTGAGGATTTCCTGCAGCGAGGAATAATCCTTTTCCACCAGCGCGGGAGAGAGTGCCGTATTGAGCAGGAGGGCGTATTCCTTGAGGCGCAGCTCGCCCTGCTGCACCAGGCTGTGCTGTATCAGGCGATCGCCGTTCCATGCCAGCGCCGACAGCATGACGGCCTGGATCAGGACGCTGAGCAGAACCAGTTTGGCGCGTAATGAGAGCGTGCCCTTGCTCACCTGGGGGGTTCCAGCATGCGGCGGACTTCCTTGGCGTAGGGTTCGAGTTGCTTGAGATCGCCAGTGCCGATGGGTTTAAGGCCTGCCAGGCTGGTGGTCCGGAAGAATTTCTGCCCTTCCGGGCTTCGCTCGAATTGCAACAGGGCTTCTCTGATCTGCTGCAACGATCCTGGCTCGACGCGTTGGTGAGCCAGGATCATCTGCGAATCGATGGCCGGACTAATGCTCAGCACGTGTAGTTGCCGTGAAACGTTTTCGGGCAATTGCTTGAGCGGCAGCATGCCTAAGATGCCTGCTGCGGCTTCGCCGTTGAGCACGGCCAGGGCGACGTTGCCGTGAGTGCCGGCCCAGTGGAAATGGTAATTTTTATTCGCTTCCAGCCCCTCGTCGCGCAGCATCTTGAGGCCCAGCATCGTGACCACGGCGATGCGGTCGGGCGCGGCGATTTTCTGTCCTTTCAGCGCATTGAGATCGGTAAAGCGGCTGTTTTTAGCCACGACGATTGCGGCCGTGATGTTGTTGCGGTAGGAAAACAGGGGCTGATAGCCCGATTCGGTTTGCGCCAGGCGGGCAAAGTGGGGCGCGGTCACGACCAAGTCATATTCGCCGCTTTGCGTGCGGCTGACAAAGCTGTTGAAGTCGGGTGCGGTAAAGAGAATGACCGGCCGTCCAAGACGCTGTTCGAGAAATTCGCGCATCGGCTGATAGGTTTCCAGCAGCAGGCGCGTGCTGAGGTTGGGGAATAGCCCCATGCGCAACGCATCCGTCGATGCCGCCGAGGCCGTCCATGAGGCGAGGGCGAACAGCAGGCCGGGCAGGACGGCGAACCAGCTTTTCATAAGGTTTTTACAAAAACCTTGGAGCGCCGCTGGTAGTTGTACAGCCCCTGCTTTGCCTTGGGCAAGGTTTCCACGCCCGCTTCGGTGAAGCCGCGTTCGACAAACCAGTGGGCGGTGCGCGTGGTGAGCACGAAGAGCTTGCCGAATCCCTTGCGCAGCGCCTCGATCTGCATGTACTCGAGCAGCGCCTCGCCCCGCCCCGCTCCGCGGTAATCCTTGTTCACGGCCATGCAGGCAAGCTCCGCAGCCTGCTCCTCGGGGAAGGGGTAGAGCGCGGCGCAGCCGATGATCAGGCCGTCGTATTCCAGCACCGTGAAGCGGTCGATCTCCATTTCCAGCCGTTCGCGCGAGCGCCTGACCAGCGTGCCTTCGGCCTCCAGCGGCTCGATCAGCGCCAAGAGGCCGCCCACGTCGTCGATGGTGGCGGGGCGCAGGGTCTCCAGCATGTCCTCGGCCACCATGGTGCCGATGCCCTCGTGGGTGAACAGCTCCTGCAGTAGGGCGCCGTCCACGTGGCGGCTGATCAGGTGCACTCTCGATACGCCATGGCGGCAGGCCCGAATGGCGCAGGGGAGGTAGAAGTCGGCATCCTCCATCAGCGCCTTGGGGCGTGCCAGGGCCGTCTCAGCCTCCTGGGTGGTGAGGCTGCGCAGCAGATCGCCGCTGTCGTCGGCGAGCCCGCTGGTGTTCATGAGGAAGATGAGCTTGTCGGCGTCCAGCGCGATGGCGGTGGCGGTGGCGACATCTTCCAGCGAAAGGTTGAAGACTTCGCCGGTGGGGGAATATCCAAGGGGCGACAGCAGCACCATGTCATTCTGGTCGAGGCGGCGGCGGATGCCGACGGCGTCGATTTTGCGCACTTCACCGGTATGCATCAGGTCAACGCCATTGCGCACCCCCATCGGCTTGGCGGTGACGAAATTGCCGCTGCCGACGCGGATGTCGGCGCCGGCCATGGGCGAATTCGCCAGCCCCATGGAAAGCAGCGCCTCGATATCGACCCGCACCGTGCCGGCGGCTTCCTTGACGCACTTCAGCGCGGCTTCGTCGGTGACGCGCAGGCCGTTGACGTAACGGATTTCGGCGCCGCGCTCGGTCAGCTCTTCCTCGATCTGCGGGCGCGCGCCGTGCACCAGCACCAGCCGCACCCCGAGGCTGTTGAGCAGGTTGAGATCGTGCGCCAGGGCGACGAACTGGCCCTCGCTCACGACTTCCCCGCCAAAAGCGATGACGAAGGTCTTGCCGCGAAATTTGTGGATATAAGGCGTGGCGGTGCGGAACCACTGTACGAACACATCCACAAAAATTTCAGGTTTGATGAAACCTTCCTTGAGTTTGCTGTTTTTCGAGGGCATCGGTATGTGGTGTAGTAGGTAATCCGGCGATTTTTAAGCACTTTGCCTGCCGGTGCAAGCATAACCTTCATCCGGGTTCAAAAATCTCCCCACAGGGTTTGCATTGCGGCCAGGGCGGTGAGGGCCGCCGTTTCGGTGCGCAGCACCCGCGGGCCGAGCCGGACTGAGGTAAAGCCGCAGCTTTCGGCGGCGCGTATTTCGGCGGGGGAAAGGCCGCCTTCCGGTCCGATCAGCAGCGTGACGGGCGTGGTTGGCGCAGGCAGACCGCTCAGGCGGTGCTGCGCGCCGGGCGCCAGCATCAAGTGCTGCGCATCGGATGGCAAGCCGCCCAGCCAGCGGGCCAGGGGCTGGATGGGCGCCACTTCAGGCACGCGGTTGCGGCCGGATTGCTCGCAGGCCGAAATCACCACCTGCTGCCAGTGCCGCACCCGCTTCTCGGCGCGTTCCCCGGTAAGTTTCACCACGCAGCGCTCGCTGGCCAGCGGCTGGATATGGTTGATGCCCAGCTCCACCGCTTTTTGCAGGGTGTAGTCCATTTTGTCGCCGCTGGAAATAGCCTGGGCCAGGGTGACTGCCAGAGGCGATTCGGCTTCGCGCTCGTGAAACGCAGTGGTTTTGACCGTAACGCCATTTTTGCCGATATTCGTGATAGTCGCTGCATATTCCCCGCCTTCGCCATTGAACAAAGTGATTTCGTGGCCGGCCTCCAGGCGCAGCACCTTTGCGGCGTGATGAGCCGCATCGGGGGGCAGTTCGAGCGTCTGGCCCGGGCCGAGGCGATGCGGGCAATAAAAGCGGGAGATGGGCATGATGTTTCTCGCTGGATAAGGCGTGATATATTAGCCAATAATCAGACATGATTTACAGGATGATCTGCTTCAGTCCTGAAAATCGCGTTCATAAATCTTCAGGAGTATGCTTCCCATGGTCAGTCTGCAAACCCCGGTGTGCGATTTCGGCCGGCAGGCCCCGGATTTTGACCTGCCGGGCGTCGATGGCAAGCGCCACGAACTGTCCAGTCTGCGCGGCCCCAATGGCCTGCTGGTGATGTTCATCTGCAACCACTGCCCTTACGTCAAGGCGGTGCGCGACCGCCTGGTGCGCGATTGTGCCGAATTGAAGCTGCACGGCATCAACAGCGTGGCGATCATGTCCAATGATCCGGCCGAATACGCGGAGGATTCCTTCGATAACATGAAAAAAGTGGCGGCCGAGTTCGCTTATCCTTTTCCTTATCTGCTGGATGAAACCCAGCAAGTGGCCAAGGCCTACGGCGCAGTGTGCACCCCGGATTTCTTCGGCTTCAACGCAAAACTGGAGCTGCAATACCGTGGCCGGCTCGATGCCTCGCGCAAGGAAGCGGCGCCACAGGATGCCCGGCGCGACCTGTTCGAGGCCATGCTGCAGGTGGCTCAAACCGGCCAGGGGCCGGCGGAACAGATTCCGGGCATGGGGTGTTCGATCAAATGGAAAGGGGAGTAGCTATCGGCGGTCAGCATTCAGCCATCAGCAAAACCGCGCGGCATTGCCGCGCACAATGGCTGGCCGCTGACAGCTGACAGCTCAAACATATGCTCAACGCAGTCATTGAAGCCGTCAAAACCGTAGCCCAGGATGAAATCATGCCGCGCTACCTCAAAGTTGCGCGCCAGCGCAAGAGCGATGGCAGCATGTTCACAGAAGCTGATATTGCCTCGCAGAACGCGCTGACTGCCGCTCTGGTAAAAATCGCCGACCATCCTGTGCTGGGCGAGGAAATGCCGTTCGAACTGCAAAAGGAATTGTGGCAGGCGGGAGATGGGGGGCTGTGGTGCATTGACCCTATCGACGGCACTTCCAACTTCGTCAACGGCCTGCCCTATTTTGCCGTGTCCGTGGCACTGATGCGGCAGGGGCGGAGCGTGCTGGGCGTGGTGTACGACCCGGTGGCCGATGAGATTTTTTATGCCGAGGCGGGGAAGGGGGCTTTCCTTAACGGCATACAATTGCCGATCAAGGAATATATTCCCGACATGTGCCACTGCATGGCCGGCGTTGATTTCAAGCGTATCTCCGCAAAGCTGGCGCAGCAGCTTGCCAGTTCGCCGCCCTACAGTTCGCAACGGAATTTTGGCGCCAGCACGCTGGACTGGTGCTATACGGCTGCAGGCCGTTTCGATGTCTATCTGCACGGTGGGCAGAAATTGTGGGACTACGCTGCGGGTTCGCTTATTCTGGAAGAATCGGGCGGCGTCGTCAGTACGCTCAATCAGGCTGATTTCTGGACGGATGATGTGTGGCAGCGTTCAGTGGTGGCGGCACGCAATATGGATTTGTTTCGAGCTTGGCATGCCTGGATTATGGCCGCGAAATAAGCATTTGTTTGCCTTGCATAAAATAATTTTAACTACTCTGTTTGGGGTAATCCCCTGCTTCGCATAATGTTAAAATGGAGCGAAAACTCCTGTTTCTGTGCCGTTTCTGCTTTAGATGGTGGATGAATCGGCAATCTTGGGTAATTCTGGCCATACTTGCCCAAAAATTGCACGTGAGTAATAATCGAGACCTTTCACCAAGTTTTTTCGCAATAAAACCATTGCGAGGCGGTGGTTTTGTGCTTCGGGCTGTGAATGCCCGGTAAAACAATAAAGAATTTAAACTCTTGAAGGATCAAATAAATGGCAACTCGTAAAGAACTCGCCAACGCAATCCGCGTTCTCTCCATGGATGCGGTGCAAGCAGCCAACTCCGGCCACCCGGGCGCGCCCATGGGCATGGCGGAAATCGCGGAAGTAGTGTGGAATCATCACCTGCGTCACAATCCTGTCAATCCCAAATGGTTCGACCGCGATCGCTTCGTGCTCTCCAACGGCCATGGCTCGATGCTGATCTACTCGCTGCTGCACCTGACCGGCTATGACCTGCCGATCGATGAGATCAAGAAATTCCGCAAGATGCACTCCAAGACCCCGGGCCACCCCGAATATGGCTACACCCCAGGCGTGGAAACCACCACCGGCCCGCTCGGCCAGGGCATCACCAACGCCGTCGGCATGGCCATGGCGGAAAAACTGCTGGCTGCCGAGTTCAACAAGCCCGGCCATGAAATCGTCAACCACAGCACATATGTGTTCCTAGGCGACGGTTGCATGATGGAAGGCATTTCCCACGAAGCCTGTGCGCTGGCCGGCACCTGGGGCCTGGGCAAGCTGACCGCGTTCTGGGACGACAACGG
>CAYLMA010000043.1:0-23014 GCA_964384915.1 uncultured Sulfuricella sp.
ATGCGGCCAAAGATATGGATGTTTTCACCGGCCAATCCCTGCGGATAGCCGCTGCCATCCCACTTCTCCTGATGCTGATAGGCAATAATGCCGGCCGCAACCAGCGTGTCACGCTGCGAGTGCTGCAACATGGCGTAACCGATAGCGGGGTGGTTCATCATGATGTTCCGCTCTTCTTCGGTGAAGCGTCCGGGCTTCAGCAATACATCATCTGGAATCCCGAGTTTGCCAATATCATGCAGAGGGGATGCTGCGGTGATCAATTCCACCTCTCTCGGCGTCAACCCCGCCTTCTGCGCCAGTAGCTGGCTGTAGAGCGAGACGCGCCGGGTATGATTGGCGGTCTCATGGGATCGTTTCTCTTCGATGACGCCCATGGTGTAGATTGTCTCGCGCAGCGTGCTCTCGATTTCGTCATTGAGGGCGAGCAATTCCTCGTTCTTTTTCTTCAGCATGTCCTGGTGGGCAAGGATTTCTGTATTGAAGAGATTGATCTCTTCAGCGACATTGGCAAACTCACGGCTGTTGAACTGCTCGGCGCTCACCGGCTGATGCTGCCTGTAAGCCGTCATGGCGTGATCAATGAGCGTTTCCAGTGGCTGCTGAACATGATTTTTGATAGTGCGGGAAGTGTTCACTAATACCAGAGCAAATGCCACGATGGACAATGCCACCAGCCCCAGCATGACCCAGAAGGCATGATTGCGGTACTCTCTGACATCAAGCTCAATATCGATCGCACCCAGCACGGTTCCCTCGGTAACCTCATGGCAGGTGAGGCAGTTGAGCCTTCCCTGCCGCGATGCAATATAGGGAATGATAACGCGCACGCTTGGCTGAAGTGTAAACTCTTTCAAAACAAAAACCGGTTCCCGGGTATCAAAAGCCTGTTTGGCAATTGGGTCCGCGATCCGCTCCTGGGCTTTCCCCGGGCCAAACTGCTTCGTAACGACATCCCCGCGAATAATATTCAGGGCATTAATATGGTGCAGCTCTTTGATCTCATCCAGATAGTAATCACGCCGATCCATAATTTTCGCCTTCATGTGCGCGGTCAGGCCGGACTTGACCAGTTCGGCATGCGCCAGCGCCTGATTTTTGATGGCTTGCGTGGAGAGGGAGCGGAAATTTATGCCTGTGACCAGAAGCAATGCCAGCGCCAGAATCGACAGGACATTGATCAAACTATTAACGGTGATGGTTTTTATACTTGGTTTTTTTATCATCAACGGCTGCCTTCGATCAATCACGAAAAGCGCGTATCTCGCCTGCCGGTATTTGTTATCCAACAGGGAAATCAGCATCCAGCCATTAAAATGGCTGATACATCATAAAACATAAGTGGGCATAATGGGCAACAAGCACAGAGCAGAAATCAGGCCTGGGTTCGTGCCATTGCGGCGCAAGGTTTTGTGCGCTTCGCGAGGACGTTTGATTGCCCAGGTGCAGCCCGGTGACTGGCTGATTTTCCAAGACACAATTCGGGACAGGCCACGGTTTCTATGTGCCCTCAAATGGTTTGCCCGTTTCCGGCTCCATGACTTTTCGTGGCCGCCCTGATTTGAGAGAAGAGTTTGGTCGAAGTCATTATCCTCGCAGTCGCACTCAGCATGGACGCTTTTGCAGTATCCATCGGCCTGGGCGCCAAGAAAGGCACGCCAAATCTGGCGCTGAGAGCCGGTGTTTTCTTCGGTTTTTTTCAGGCCTTGATGCCTTTGATCGGATATTTGGGGGGCAAGGGTGTTTTAGGCTGGATAGAAGCCTATGCCCACTGGGTCGCTTTTGGCTTGCTGACGCTGATTGGCGCAAAAATGATTTACGAAGGTTTTCAAGAAGGCATAGAAGAAGACATTTCGGCCATTACCAACAAGGTGATGCTGATCCTCGCCATCGCCACCAGCATCGACGCAATGGCCGCAGGATTCAGCCTGACGCTGTTGGATGCGAACCCCTATATTGCCTGCCTGGCCATTGGAGCAATCACTTTTGCCTTCAGCGTGGCAGGTGTTTTCGTTGGCAAGAAAAGCGGAACCTGGCTTGAAGGCAAAGCGGAAATTTTCGGAGGTATCGTTTTGATACTAATTGGCATTAAATTGCTGGTTTTCTAATTGGTTCCAAAGTTTCAGCCTAAATCCGCGCTTCAATTCATGAGGCCATGTTTATGCGCCCGTCAGGTTTGCGGACAAATTTCGTACCCTCTGGTTTTTTATGTGGCTCCGCGGCTTATGCGCTTTTCAGGCATCACTGGAACGTGATTTCATCCTCGCCGAGCGTAAAGCTGCCGCCGCCGCGCTGTATTTCGACATGGTGAATCTGGCCGCCGATCTCGACCTGGACGCCGCCGAACACGGCTTTTTCCGCCACCACCTTGGCGTCCACGGCGAGCACGAGTTCGAGTTCGAATTGTTCCTTCTCCTCCTGCAGGGTTTCCATGTCCAGCATCAGGGCCATTTGCGTGTTTTCCGCCTTGGCGAGGATGCCGGCCGGCATGCGCTCGGGGTGGCTTCTGACGTAGGTCAGCAGCTTGACGACTTCCTCCATTTCCTTGGTCTTGGTTTCCAGAAGATGGGTCGTGCGCTTCAGTTTGTCGTTCAGATAAGGGTTGCTGCCCACCATCACCCGTGTCTTGACCCCGGCGGCTGAGCCGATCACGGCGGTTTGCACCAGCAGGCTGGCTTCGGTCAGTCCGCCGATGATGCAACCCTTGCCCGAGCCCGGCTTGCCGACCATGATCTGGTTGATCGCTGCCAGTTCGCTTTGCATCACCAGGTCGTCCACCAGGATGCTGTCGCCGGTTTCGATGCTGGCATTCTCGATGAAATGGGCCGAGCAGGAACCCTTGCAGCGGATGCGGGCAATGTTGGTCTTCTGATTTTCATCCAGATGATCATGCACCTCGCCGTGGCCGATGATGCCGCCCTTGACGATGACGTCGCCGCCGGCGTCAAGCGTGGCGGCCTCGACCGTGCCGCCTACATGGATATCGCCGGTGGCGCGGATGCTCATGCCGGCATGCACGTCGCCGGTGACGTTGACGGTGCCGTCGAAATCCAGGTTGCCGGTGGACAAGTCGATGGTCTGGAGTGTCACGGTCGGCTCCACCGTCATGCCGTGGCTGACTTCCACCGGCTGGCCGGGAATTTCGGCGATCAGGAAGGCGGGATCTTCGGGGTCGACCATTGCGCCCTTGAGTTGGGGGGAGTACATGGCTTCCTTGCCGGGCTTGGCCAGAATCACCTGCCCCAGCACGTTTTCACCTGCTTCGCCCGGCGTGGGCGGGTGTTTCTGCATCAGTCGCTCGCCCTGATGCACCGTGACGATGCCGCCCAGGTCGCGGTAATCGGCGATGTCGTGCTCGTTGAGATGGGGGTGGCGATCCTTGACCATGGGGATCAGGCACTCCAGGCGGCCATCTTCGCCATGCACGACTTCGCGGCCCTGGGCGATCAGCATCCTTTCCGCCGTCCCTTCTGCCAGCACCTGGTCAATCACTCTGTCCTGGATGCCTGCGGTGACGCCTTTGGCAGTCAGTGCAAGGCCAATCTGTTCCTGCGTCACGGCTGTGCCGCCGCAGGGGGGCGTTACCGTGAGCCAGGCGGACATTTTGTCAGATGATATTTCAACGGATGCGCCGGCATCGCGCACCTCGCCGATTTCAAGGCTGAAAGGCTCGCTGGCCGTGGCACATTGCTTGACCAGCTGCGCCAAAGCCGGTTCGGAGAGAAAGAGCTGCGCGTAACCTGCTTCAGCGATTATTTGCTTCAGCGATTCCAGGTCAATGGGGGCCAGGTTTTCTGCCGGCGTAAAGCTTGCCAGCAGCTTGCGGCTGTCTTCCGTGATTGAGAGCGATATGGGTTGAGCTTGCGTATCCTGCGCATCATCCATTATGAACCCCTCTGTTTCTTCAAGGGTAACAGGATATTATTATTGCTATCAAGTAATTGACGCTTATTCTTGATTATTTGCTGGAGTATTGGCGGTTTTGGGCCGAAAAATCAGCCCGATTGCCCTAAACGCGCCGTTGCAGCCGCTTGCGTGCTGCCGCGATTTGCGTGCTGTTTTGTTTCGCGAACTGTTCGCGCCGCAGCATCTCGTCGCGCATGCCCTGGAACTGTTCGCGAACCTCGCTGTTCACCAGGCTTGGCCCGATCAGCGGGGGGATGGTTTGGGACGGGATGAGGGTTGCGTTGTAGTTAACCCGGGTATTCTGGCCATCCGCCATGAAATAGGTGACGCTATCCATGTTTTTCATGTTGCCGCTGGTGGCGCGGGAAGTCACCTTTGTATAGGGGAAAAGCTCCACCTCGCGCGTGGATTCGAAAGGGAAACTCCATAAGCCCAGGGCGTAGGTGCCTTTTTGTTCCACCTTGATACGGTTGCCATTGCGCGCCACGATCTTGCTGCTGGAAAGATTGGGGACGAACCCCGCCATGCGGTCGAAGTCGGTCATGACCTCCCAGGCACGCCTGGGCTTCACCGCTACCCGCATGTCCACGGTGACGTGGAGGGTGTCGCCATCGCGCTCGGTGTGAACGTTGAGATCCGGCTCAGGCGTGAAAGCCTGGGCCAGGCAGGGGCTTAAGGCGATGAGCAGAAGCGCCAGGCGGGCACGCATGATGGCAGCCTGGCCTACTTGACGCGCATTCCCGGCTCTGCGCCTTCATCCGGGCTGAGGATGAAGAGGCCGGGGGTGTCGCCGGAAGCGGCCAGCACCATGCCTTCGGACAGGCCGAATTTCATCTTGCGCGGGGCAAGGTTGGCCACCATCACGGTCAAGCGCCCGATCAGCTTTTCCGGCGCGTAGGCGGACTTGATGCCGGCGAACACGTTGCGGGTTTTGCCTTCGCCGATGTCCAGGGTGAGCTGAAGCAGCTTGTCCGCGCCTTCGACATGCTCGGCGTTGACGATCCGGGCGATGCGCAGGTCGATCTTACTGAAATCGTCGATGGAAATGGTTTCGGCAATAGGGGCGATGCCTGCGGATGCATCACCCACAGTAGCTGCGGTTGTGGGCTGGTTTTGCTGCTTCTCTGCGTGGCGGGCTTGCGAATGCGGCTCGGCGGCTGGCGCGAGCGTGGCTTTGTTGGCTTCGATCATGGCTTCCACCTGTTTCGGGTCGATCCGGGTCATGAGGTGCTCGTAGGCGTTGATGGGGTTGGCGGGATAGGTTTTGAGGTCCTGCCAGCCCATTTTGCCGGGCAGATTCAGGAACTGCTCAACCCTGGCGGCGAGCTGCGGCAGCACCGGTTTGAGATAGATGGTGAGGATGCGGAAGGCGTTCAGGCTTTCGCTGCATACCTGGTGCAGGCGCTGTTCCTGTTCCGGCTTCTTGGCCAGTTCCCAGGGTTTGTTCTGGTCGAAGAACTGGTTCACCAGGTCGGTGAGGCGCATGATTTCGCGTATCGCCTTGCTGAAGTCGCGTTCCTTGTATGCGCGGGAAATCATTTCTTCCGAGCCGAGCAGGTTGATTTCGAGTTCTTCTTCCTCCGGCTGGCGGCGCTCCTCCGCATTGACGAGGCGGCCTTCGAAGCGTTTAAGGATGAAGCCGGCGGCACGGCTGGCGATGTTGACGTATTTGCCCACCAGGTCGCTGTTCACCCGCGCGGTGAAGTCCTCCAGGCTGAGGTCGATGTCCTCCATGCTGCCGTTGAGCTTGGCGGCATAGTAATAGCGCAGGTATTCCGGATTGAGGTGCTGCAGGTAGCTCTCGGCGGTGATGAAGGTGCCGCGCGACTTGGACATTTTCTGGCCGTTCACGGTGAGGAAGCCGTGGGCGAACACGCTGGTGGGCGTGCGGTGGCCGGAAAATTTCAGCGTGGCCGGCCAGAACAGGGCGTGGAAATAGAGAATGTCCTTGCCGATGAAGTGATAAAGCTCGGCTTTGGAATCCGGGTTCCAGAATTCACCAAACAAGGCTTCCGCTGAAGGCTGACCGCTGACCGCTGACCGCTTTTTCGCCAGGTTCATGAAGCTGGCCATGTAGCCGATCGGCGCATCCAGCCAGACGTAGAAGTATTTGCCTGGCGCATCCGGAATTTCGAAGCCGAAATAGGGCGCGTCGCGCGAGATGTCCCAGTTGTTCAGGCCGGATTCGAGCCATTCCTGCATCTTGTTGCAGGCTTCGGCCTGCAGGTGGCCCTGCGCTTGCGTCCACTGGGCCAGGAATGCCCTGCATTTGTCGTCGCCGAGCCTGAAGAAATAGTGCTCGGATTCCTTGCGCACTGGCCTGGCCCCGGAAACGGCGGAAACCGGGTTGATCAGGTCGGTGGGCGCATAGGTGGCGCCGCAGGCCTCGCAGGAGTCGCCATATTGGTCCTGGGCATGGCATTTGGGGCATTCGCCCTTGATGAAGCGGTCCGGCAGGAACATTTCCTTTTCCGGGTCGTAGAACTGCTCGATGATCTTGCTATCGATCAGCTTGGCTTCATCGCGCAGCTTGCGGTAAATCGATTGCGCGAGCGCCTTGTTTTCTTCGGAGTTGGTCGAGTAGTAATTGTCGAACTCGATGTGGAAACCGCCGAAGTCGCGCGTGTGTTCGCCCCAGACGCGATCGATCAACTGTTCCGGGGTGATGCCTTCCTTTTCCGCGCGCAGCATGATGGGCGTGCCGTGGGTGTCGTCCGCGCAGACGTAGAAACATTGGGTGTCCGCTTGCATTTTATGAAACCGTACCCAGATATCGGTCTGGATGTACTCGACCAGGTGTCCCAGGTGGATGCTGCCGTTGGCATAAGGCAGGGCGGACGTGACCAGGATTTTGCGTGTCATGGGAAGCTCGGAACTGAGAAAGCTGAAATTGTAACAAAGTCGGCCGCATGGGTAGTATTCGTGCCGATTTTTATTGTTTAAACTTCGCTGGAAACAATTTGTCGCAACGCGACTCTCCATCCCTCCTCGCCCACGTGTGGGAGAGGGCAGGGGTGAGGGCATGCGCGGTGAGTTTTTTTGAACAAACACTATTTACTTAGGAGCAAGCATGGCCGTTTCAGAACTGCAAGTGCAAACCGCGCTGAAGGAATTGATCGATCCCCACACCAGGAAGGATTACATGTCCAGCAAGTCCGCCAAGAACATCAAGGTGGATGGCAATGACGTGTCCGTGGACGTGGTGTTGGGCTACCCCGCCAAGGGCGTGATGGACGACATCCAGAAACTGGTGACGGACAAGCTGAAAACCATTTCCGGCGTGGGCGGCGTGAGCGTCAACATGAGCCAGAAAATCGTCTCGCACGCCGTGCAGAAAGGCGTGAAGCTGATCCCCGGCGTGAAGAACGTCATCGCGGTGGCTTCCGGCAAGGGCGGCGTGGGCAAATCCACCACCGCGGTCAACCTGGCGCTGGCGCTGGCGGCTGAAGGCGCGTCCGTGGGCATCATGGATGCGGACATCTACGGCCCTTCCCAGCCCACCATGCTGGGCATCACCGGGCGTCCCGAATCCAGCGACGGGCAGAGCATGGAGCCCATGATGGGGCACGGCATCCAGGCCATGTCCATCGGCTTCCTGGTGGACGTGGAGCAGCCCATGGTGTGGCGCGGCCCGATGGTCACCCAGGCGCTGGAGCAGTTGCTCAACGACACCAAGTGGAAAGACCTCGACTACCTGGTGGTGGACCTGCCGCCGGGCACCGGCGACATCCAGCTCACTCTGGCGCAGCGCGTGCCGGTGACCGGCGCCGTGATCGTCACCACGCCGCAGGACATCGCCCTGATCGACGCGCG
Organism: uncultured Sulfuricella sp.; assembly: GCA_964384915.1. GTDB lineage: Bacteria > Pseudomonadota > Gammaproteobacteria > Burkholderiales > Sulfuricellaceae > Sulfurimicrobium. The sequence goes on from CAYLMA010000043.1 coordinate 7,720, forward strand.
CAAGGGCCTGAAAATGTTCGAGAAGGTGGGCATCCCCATCCTCGGCATCGTGGAAAACATGAGCCTGCACATCTGTTCCAAGTGCGGCCACGAGGAACGCATCTTCGGCACCGGCGGCGGCGAGAAAATGTGCCAGGACTATGAAGTGGAATTCCTCGGCTCGCTGCCGCTGGATATGCGTATCCGCGTGGAAACCGACTCCGGCACGCCGACCGTGGTGGCCGAGCCGGATTCGAGGATTTCCATGATCTACCGCGACATCGCCCGCCGCGTGGCGATCCGCGTGGCGGAGCAGGCGCAGGACTTCAGCGCGCGCTTCCCGAGCATCGTGATCCAGAACACCTGATCGGCAGATTCAAGTAGAATGACGGCCAGCCAAAGTGCTGGCCGTTTTCTTTTCAGATGAAGGTTGAGAAATGAGCATCAAATCAGACAAGTGGATACGCCGCATGGCGCAGGAACATGGCATGATCGAGCCCTTCGAGCCGGGCCAGGTGCGCGAGGTGGACGGGCGCAAGATCGTTTCCTACGGCACTTCCAGCTACGGCTACGATATCCGCTGCTCCAACGAGTTCAAGCTCTTCACCAACATCAACAGCACCATCGTCGATCCGAAGAATTTCGACCCCAATTCCTTTGTCGAGGTGCATGCGGATTACTGCATCATTCCGCCCAATTCCTTCGCCCTGGCGCGCACTGTCGAATATTTTCGCATCCCGCGCAACGTGCTCACCATCTGCCTGGGCAAATCGACCTATGCCCGCTGCGGCATCATCGTCAACGTCACCCCTTTCGAGCCCGAATGGGAAGGCTACGTGACCCTGGAGTTTTCCAACACCACGCCGCTGCCGGCGAAGATCTACGCCAATGAGGGCGTGGCGCAGGTGCTGTTCTTCGAGTCCGACGAGGTGTGCGAGACTTCCTACAAGGACCGTGGCGGCAAGTACCAGGGCCAGGTCGGCGTAACCTTGCCCAAGATCTGAGGTCTAGGATACTGCCGACTTGGGGCAGCAGATCATGCCCGCGGCAACGGTTTTGTTGCTGAATTCATCGATCACGATGAACCCGCCGCTGGCGCGATTGCGCTGGTAATCGTCGAACACCAGCGGCTGTTGCACCTTCATCGCCACGCGCGCGATGTCGTTCATGTGTACCGTCGGGTCGGCCTGTTGCTCCAGCGTGTTCACATCCACGCGGTAGTCGATACTGGAAAATGCGCATTTCACCGTGCGCGTGGTGTGCTTGACGAGGTACTTGCGGCTCCTGTCGAGCGGCGTTTCGGACAGCCAGCACAGCATCGCTTCGAATTCCTTCGCGACTGCCGGAAGATTTTCCGCCTTGACGAACATATCCCCGCGCGAAATGTCGATCTCGTCAGCCAGCGTGATGGTGATGGATTGCGGCGCATAGGCGGTTTGCAGCTTGCCGTCGTAGGTGACGATCTCCTTGACGCGGCTGACGCGCCCGCCCGGCAGCACGGTGATCTCATCGCCCACCGACACTTCACCCGCTTCGATGCGCCCCATGAAGCCGCGGAAGTCGTGATGTTCACCGGTTTGCGGACGGCACACCCACTGCACCGGATAACGGAAATCGGTGGTGTTCACGTCGTGATCGATTTCGATGTTTTCCAGCAAATCCATCAGCGTCGTGCCCTGATACCAGTCCAGATTGTTGCCGCGCTCCACCAGCATATCGCCGGCCAGAGCGGACAATGGCACGCAGGTAACGTCGTGCAAACCGAGCTGTGCGGCGAATGCCAGATACTCGGTGCAGATCTCGTTGAAGCGCGCTTCCGAGTAGTCGACCATGTCCATCTTGTTGACCGCCAGCACGATGTGCGGGATGCCGACCAGGCTGGCCAGGTAGGTGTGGCGGCGCGTCTGCACCAGCACGCCCTTGCGCGCATCGACTAGGATGACCACCAGATTGGCGGTACTTGCCGCCGTCACCATGTTGCGGGTGTATTGCTCATGCCCAGGCGTGTCGCCGATGATGAATTTGCGCTTGGGCGTGGCGAAGTAGCGGTACGCCACGTCGATGGTGATGCCCTGCTCGCGCTCGGCCTGCAAGCCATCTGTCAGCAGGGACAGATCGACTGCCCCCAGGCCGCGCTTCTTGCTGGTTATGGAAATCGCCGAAAGTTGATCCTCGAAAATCGATTTCGAGTCATGCAGCAAGCGGCCGATCAGCGTGCTCTTGCCGTCGTCCACGCTGCCTGCGGTAATGAAACGAAGTAGTTGTATCGCGTTGCTCATCAAAAGTACCCTTCTTTTTTGCGTAACTCCATCGAAGCCTCGGAGGTCTGGTCGTCCATGCGCGTCGCGCCGCGTTCGGTGATGCGGGTGACGGCAGTTTCCGCGATGATTTCCTGCGCGTTTCCGGCATGGGACTCCACCGGGCAGGTGCAGGTAATGTCGCCTACGGTACGGAAGCGCACGCTCCTCCTGACCACCTTTTCTCCAGGCAAGGGCTGCACCAGTTCGCTCACCGGCATGATGCCGCCTACGCGCTGGATCACCTCACGTTCATGGGCGTAATAGATGCTGGGGATTTCCAGGTTTTCGCGCTCGATGTATTGCCAGATGTCCATTTCCGTCCAGTTGCTGATCGGGAAAACGCGGATGTTCTCGCCCTGATGCACGCGGGTGTTGTAGATGTCCCACAACTCGGGGCGCTGGTTCTTGGGGTCCCACTGGCCGAACTCGTCGCGGAACGAGAAGATGCGCTCCTTGGCGCGCGCCTTTTCCTCGTCGCGCCGCGCGCCGCCCATGCAGGCATCGAAATCGAATTCGGCGATGGTCTCCAGCAGCGTCACTGACTGGAACGCATTGCGGCTCTGCGTTTCGCTCTTGAGCACGACGGTGCCTTTCCTGATTGAGTCATCCAGCGAACGCACGATCAGCCGCTCGCCCAAATCAGCAGCAAGCTTGTCGCGGGTGGCGATCACCTCGGGGAAGTTGTGCCCGGTATCGATGTGCACCAGCGGGAATGGAAAGCGGCATGGGCGAAATGCCTTCTCGGCCAGGCGCAGCATCACGATGGAATCCTTGCCGCCGGAAAACAGCAGTGCTGGATTTTTACATTCCGCCGCGACCTCGCGCATGATGTGGATGGACTCGCTTTCCAGTGCTTCCAGATGGGTAAAGGTATGGTTGCTCATAAATTACGCGCTTTCTCCATTAACAACTCAATGCGTGCCATAGCACGGCCCTGGGCGCATTTCATGCGACCTCCTTGCTTTTGTGCAGCCCGCATTCCTTGCTTTCGGGAGCCTCCCACCACCAGCGCCCGGCGCGGATGTCCTGGCCTGCCGTGACGGCGCGGGTGCAGGGGGCGCAGCCGATGCTGGGGTAGCTCTGGTCGTGCAGCGAGTTGTAGGGCACGTTGAATTCCCGTATGTAGGACCAGACGTCGATCTGCGTCCATTCGATCAGCGGGTTGAATTTGTGCAGGCCATTGTCGGCATCCCATTCCGCTGCGCCCAGATTCAGGCGTGTCGGCGCCTGCTCGCGCCGCAGCCCTGTCAGCCAGGCTTGCTTGCCCGATAGCGCGCGCCGCAAGGGCTCCACCTTGCGGATCTGGCAGCAGGTCTTGCGCAGCTCCGCGCTGTCGTAAAAGGCGTTGACTCCGTGCCTGGTGGCAAATGCTTCCAGGGCGTGCCGTTCCGGAAAATATACCTGCATCCTGATGCTGTAGTATTTGGCCACCTGCTTCATCAGATCGTAGGTTTCCTGCGGCAGCCGGCCGGTATCGAGGCTGAAAATGCCTATGGAAGGAGCGTGCTTGGCGATCAGGTCGGTCAATACCATGTCCTCCGCGCCCAGACTGTTGGCGAAGACTGCCGGAGTGTGTTCGCTCGCGATGCGGCTCAGCAGCGATTTTGCGTTTTCAATTTTCAGATCGAGGCTCATTTTGCATATCTCCTTGTGCGGGTTAACGGCGGGCCGCCGCGTGTCTGGTTTCCTCTTCCGGATGCACCCTGCGGCGCGGCTGCAATGCCAGCGTCTGCGCCTTGGCCGCGACTTGCGGCAGCATGCCGGTCAGATCCAGTTGCCGGTCCTGCGCGAGGCTGTATTTGCCCGCCTCGACTGTCCAGGCGTCCAGGTCGGCAAACAGCTCCGGTAAGGCCTTGTCGTCGGGCGCATCCCGGAGGCGGGCAAACTCGGCCAGCAGCGCTGCCTGGTTTTCAGCCAGGTAGAGGTGCTCCGGCGCCTTGTCCTGCATGTTTCCGGCCAGGTTTTGCGCATATGCGGCTGCCGGGAACGCCAAGGCCTTGCCGACCAGCGTGGCGATCGCCTCGGCGCAGGCCAGCGCTTCGCTGTATTCGCGCTGCATGTAATAGGCGTTGCGGTAGCGGCGTTCGTTGGCGGCTTCGTAATAGAGCGGGGCGGCCGAAGCCTTGGCGGGTGCGCCGCACTCGCCGCCGCCCAGGGACAGCACGCGGAAATCCGCGCTGTCGCCATGGTCGCGCCGGAGCGCGTCAACTTCGCGTTCTGAAACGCTGGCCAGATCCGACAGCAGATGCTTGAAATAGCCGGGCGCCTGCCTGCGCGTCCAGTGATGGAAGCCTTCCTGCTCATTGCGCTCGGCGGCATAGGCCTTCTGTACACGCTCGACCGCGGACTCGATGCGCACGGACGGAACCGAAGGCCCTTTCAGGGCCAGGCCGGTGCCGTCGCTGCCTTCTCCGCCGAAGTACAGCTGGTAATGCGGTATCAGCTTGCCGAATAAACGTTTCCCTTCGCCATAGATGCCGATGTCGCCTGTTTCGGGCTGGGCGCAGCCATTGTGGCAGCCGGAAACGCGCAGGCGCAGGTCATTTTCGCCACCGCTGAGCTTGGGCGCGAGCTTCATCGAGGCGGTGATCCCCAGGCGGCAGGTGGAAGCGCCGGGGCAGGCGACGATGTTGTCTCCGCGCCGGGGCGCGGCCAGCCCGTGCCTTGCCAGTTCCGCATTGACCGCTGACAGCTCGGCTTCCGGCACGTTGAGCAGCATCAGGTTCTGGTCCTGGGTGGTGCGGATGTCGTCCAGCCCCAGGTTTTCAGCCAGATCGGCGATGCCGCGCAATGCTGCCACGCTCAATTCCCCCTGCGGGATCGTGACCGGGTAGACGTACAAGCCCGCCTGTTTCTGCTTGTACAGGCGCCGCGGAGCGCCTGCTCCAGTTGCGTCGTCATTCTTGCCGGTGATCCAGCGCCCTTGCGGGTGGAGTTGTCCCGCGAGCGCAACCCCGGTGCGGTCCAGTTCCTCGCGGTACTTCTCGATAAACCCCTGCGGCCCGAAGCGGTCCACCAGGAACTTGCTGCGCGAACGGGCGCGTTTGCTGCCGTCGGAGTAGCGGTTGTGCAAGGCAATCGCGGCTTCCAGCACCGGCAGCAAGTCCTTTTCGTCTATGAACGGCTCGATCACGAGCGCTTCGCGCGGCTTGTGGCCCAAACCGCCAGCCGCCAGCACCTTGAAGCCCAGGCGGCCGTCATCGTTCCGCACCGCGATGACCCCGATATCGTGGATCAGGCCCTGCGCGCAGTCCGCCTCGCATCCGGAAAAGCTGATCTTGAATTTGCGCGGCATGCTCTGGGTGGCGGGATGGCGCAGGAAATGGCGCGCCACGCCCTGCACGAAGGGTTTGACGTCCACATGCTCGCGCCAGCAGACGCCCGCCAGCGGGCAGGCGGTGACGTTGCGCACCGTGTTGTTGCACGCCTCCCGCGTGGTCAGGCCATCACGGGCCAGGCGGCGCAGCGCTAGCGGCGTATCCGCCAGGGGCACGAAATGGATCTGGATGTCCTGGCGGGTGGTGATGTGGGCGAAACCGTGTTCGGAATGCTGTTCGACCACGTCGGCTATGGCTCTTAGCTGGTGCGGCTGGACCCGCCCGCCGGGGAGCTTGACGCGCACCATGTGCACCCCTGCCTGGCGCTGGCCATAGAGCCCCAGTTGCAGGCGTACGCCCTGGAAGCGGTCGGCGTCCATTGCGCCTGACTGGAAATTCTTCAGCGCCTGCTCGTAGCGGGTGATTTCATCTTCGTTCGCCAAACTGTGGGTTGCGTGGTTCATGTTTCTCTCCTCTAGGTTTAATGCATTCATTCGTTTACCAAACCAGCCTGCCGCCGATCAGGATCAGCATTCCAGCCAGCACCGGACGCAGTACATGCTCCGGGACGCGCGTTCCCAGGTGGCTGCCGAGGTATATGCCAGGCAGCGAACCCAATAGCAGGCTCAGCAGCAATGCCACATCCACCGTGCCAAGATAGAAATGCCCCATGCCTGCAACCGCGGTAAGCGGCACTGCATGGGCGAGATCGGTGCCGACGATCCGCACTGCGGACAGTCGCGGGTACAGAAAAAACAGGGCCACCGCGCCCATCGCCCCGGCGCCGATGGAGGTGACGGTGACGACCACCCCCAGCACGGCGCCAGTTGCGATGGTGGCGGCGTTGAGCCACTTCCAGTCCTGATCGGTTTGAGTGGAAGGCGCGTTCCGGCGCGCGTAATTCCTCAGCCGCTCCTTGAACAGCAAGGCCAGTGCCGTCAGCAGCAGCGCCACGCCCAGGGCGGTGGTAATCACGGATTCGAAATGGCTGGTGTTCACGGCGAAAACCTTGAGCAGGCCGATCGTGGCCAATGCCGCGGGCACGCTGCCAAGCGCGAGCAGGCCGGCGATTTTCCACTCCACGCTGCCGCGCCTGCCATGGACCCACACCCCGCCTGTTTTGGTGATGGCTGCATAGAGCAGGTCGGTTCCGACGGCGACCGACGGCGCAACGCCGAAAAACAGCACCAGAAGCGGGGTCATCAACGCCCCGCCACCCATGCCGGTGAGGCCGACGATGAAGCCGACGCCTAATCCTGCTACCGTATACATCCAGTCCATGGTTCATTCCCCTGCTGTTATTCGTTAACTGGAAGCCATGGTAGCAATGCGCAAATAGATTTAAAAAGAATAAGAAGTTACAATGTAATAACCATAGGTTATATAGGACAAGTGAGATGAAGCTGCAACAGCTGCGCTATATGCTCGAAGTTTCCCGCCAGGGGCTGAATGTTTCCGCCGCCGCGGAGGCGCTCTTCACTTCCCAGCCGGGCATCAGCAAGCAGATCCGGCTGCTGGAGGAAGAGCTCGGCGTGGAGGTTTTTGTGCGCAGCGGCAAGCGGGTGACGGGTGTCACCCAGCCCGGGCGCATCATTCTGGAAATGGCGGAGCGTATCCTGCGCGATGCGGAGAGCCTGAGGCAGGTCGGCGAGGAATTCAGCAACGAGGCCGCCGGCAGCCTCTCCATCGCCACCACCCACACCCAGGCGCGCTACGCGCTGCCGGAAGTGGTCAGGGCTTTCATCCGGCGCTATCCCCTGGTTCGACTCAGCCTGCACCAGGGCAATCCGACCCAGGTCGCGCAAATGGCCATCAACGGCGAGGCCGATATCGCCATCGCCACCGAATCCATCGACATGCACAAGGAACTGGCCACCCTGCCTTGCCGCCAGTGGAACCGCAGCGTAATCGTGCCGCCCGGCCACTCCCTGCTGGATCAGCAGCCGCTGAGCCTGGATGCGATAGCGCAGCATCCATTGATCACCTACGATTTCGCATTCGCGGGCCGCTCCAAGATCAACAAGGCATTCGAGGCGCGGGGGCTTGCGCCCAATATCGTCCTGACCGCGCTGGATTCGGATGTGATCAAGACCTACGTGGAGCTGGGCCTGGGGGTGGGCATCGTTGCCAGGATGGCGTTCGATCCAGAACGCGATGACAACTTGCGCGAAATGGACGCCAGCCACCTGTTCGATTTCAGCACCACCAAGATCGGCTTGCGCCGGGGCGCCTACCTGCGCGGCTATGAATACGATTTCATCGAACTTTTTGCGCCCCATCTTTCGCGCAAAACCGTGGATGCTGCCATCAATGCCGGCGATGGGGGGGCGCTTGAGCGCCCACCGGAAATATGATCAGTGGAGTCCGTACGGGTATGCGTCAAATTGCTGCGCGAGGATAATGAACGGTTGCTTCTGATTTAGATTAAGTATAAGATCCTGCAATGAATTCAAGCCGTAACCGCATTTTTGTCCTGTTCCTGATGACGCTGCTTCAGTGCTTCGCGCCGCTGCTCCATGCGCATGCGCATGGCATCTCGGTCGAGGGCAAAGTGCACATGCACGGCGGGGGTCAGGCGCCTATGCTGGCCTCCCTGCACCATGAACACCCCGAACTCCCGTCGTTCGTGGCGGATCGCGACGAGGCTCCGGTGATTGCCATGGCCCAGGAGTTTCGCCACGACAGTTCGATTTTCTTGTCGGATCCTTCCCAGCCGACACTGACGAAATCCATTCCTGAATTCTCCATCGTCCGGTCTGACCCGGTCGTGCCGGCCTGCGTTGCGTCTCGTGGAGGCCATTTCAGACATTTTTTGCCTTTCCCCCAGGCACCCCCTTCTTCCCTGATTTGAGCCTTGTCGCAGGGCCGGACTTCGCGCGCGGAGTCCCGCCATCGCTTGTACCTAACAAAGTTTCCCCTGCCACTGCACGGGAAATGGGAGTTGAATATGTTTTTGATCCGGTTTCTTCTTGTCGTGGGTTTGTGCTGGGTTGGGGTGGTATCCGCCGCCAACGATGTTGCAATGACAGCCAGGCAATCCCAGGCCCTGGGTATTGAAACCGCCCCGCTCGCCGCCCCTTCGGCCGCTTCCGGCAGCGGAGTGCCGGCCCAGGTGGTGATTCCCAATCACCAGTTGCGCGTCATCAGCACCCCCTTGGCCGGCATGGTGGAAAATCTGCTGGTGGCGGTGAACCAGCCGGTGAAGAAGGGGCAGGTGCTGGCGCGCCTGCAAAGCCCTGCTCTGGCTGAATTGCAACGCGATTTCCTGCAGGCTGCATTGCAGTCGCAGTTGGCCCAGAACACCTTGAGCCGTGACGAAAAGCTGTTCAAGGACGGCATCGTGGCCGAAAGCCGCTACCTGGCGAGCCGGAGCAACGTTACCGTGCTGGCGGCCATGGCCAATGAGAAACGCCAGGCCTTGCAGTTGGCGGGCATGAGTGCAGACGCGGTGCGCAAGCTGCAATCCGGGCAGGCTATCGGCAGTGCGCTGGAAGTGGTTTCCCCCATCGAGGGTGTGGTCATGGAGCAAATGCTGGCACCCGGCCAGCGTGTGGAAGCGGCGACCCCGCTGTTCAAGGTGGCCAGGCTTTCTCCCTTGTGGCTTGAAATCCAGGTGCCGCTGGCTCAGGCCGGCGTGCTTCAGCCCGGCACCTCGGTGGGTGTGCCCTCGGCCCAGGCCAGCGGCAAGGTGACCTCCATTGGCCGCAGTGTCGCAGAGGCCAGCCAGACCGTGCTGGTGCGTGCCGAAATCGGCGAGGGCGCCGCCAACCTGCGCCCTGGCCAGTTCGTGGAAGCCATCGTTGGCGTTGCGGTCGGGGCCAAACAGTGGAGCGTGCCCAACGCAGCGCTGGTACGGGTGGAAAACCAGGTTTATGTGTTTACCCAAACCGCATCCGGTTACCTCGCGCAACCAGTCCGGTTGCTCGGCCAGACTGCTTCGGCAGCGACGATCAGCGGCAATCTGCGCGGCGACGAACGGGTGGTGGTGAAAGGGGCGGTCGCGCTCAAGGCTGCATGGCAAGGCTTGGGCGGGGGTGAGTGATGCTTGCACGCATGGTTGAATTTGCGCTGACCCAGCGGCTGCTGGTGGTGCTGCTGACGTTGCTGCTGATCGGCGGCGGCAGCTACGCCTTCAAGAACCTGCCGATTGACGCCTTCCCCGATGTTTCCACGACCCAGGTCAAGGTCATCATCAAGGCGCCGGGGATGACGCCTGAGGAAGTGGAGGCGCGCATTGCCGCGCCCATCGAGGTGGAACTGCTCGGTATCCCGAAAAAGAAAATGCTGCGTTCGGTATCGAAATACGCGCTCACCGATATCACCCTGGATTTCGAGGAAGGTACCGACATCTACTGGGCGCGCAACCAGGTGGGCGAGCGTCTGGCCAATGTGATGAAGGACCTGCCCGCCAATATCAGCGGGGGCTTGGCGCCCATCACCACGCCGCTGGGCGAGATGCTGATGTTCACCATCGAGGGCGGCGATCTTTCGCTGGCGGAACGGCGCAGTCTGCTGGACTGGGTGATCCGCCCGGCCTTGCGCACCCTGCCCGGCGTGGCGGACGTTAACTCCCTGGGCGGCCTGGTGCGCAGCTTCGAGGTGGTGCCAGACAATGCGGCGCTGCAGGCGCGCAATATTTCGCTGGAAACTTTGCAGCTCGCGCTCGAAAACAACAACCGCAACGATGGCGCGGGGCGTCTGGGCGATGGCGAGGAAGTGCTGCTGGTGCGCGCCGAGGGCGCCGTCAAGAAGCTGGAGGACGTGAGCGCCATTGTCATCACCAGCCGTGACGGCATGACGGTGCGCGTGGGTGACGTGGCGAAGGTGCGCATCGGGGCGCTGACCCGCTACGGCGCGGTGACCAAGGACGGCAAGGGCGAAGCGGTGGAGGGCCTGGTGCTCGGGCTGCGCGGCGCCAATGCGCAGCAGGTGGTGGACGGCGTGCGCGCCAAGCTCAAGGAGCTGGCGCCGGCTTTGCCCAAGGGCGTGACGACCGAGATGTTCTATGACCGCGGCAACCTGGTCGAGCGCGCGGTGGGGACGGTCAGCAAGGCGCTGATGGAAGCCATCGTGCTGGTGGTGATCCTGCTGCTGCTGTTCCTCGGTAATCTGCGCGCCGCGCTGGTGGTGGCGGCAGTGCTGCCGCTGGCGGCGTTGATCACCTTCATCATGATGAACTGGTTCGGCATGTCCGCCAACCTGATGAGCCTGGGCGGCCTGGCGATTGCCATCGGCATGCTGGTGGATGCGGCAGTGGTGGTGGTGGAGAACATCGTCTCCCATCTGGCGCACGACAACACGGCCAAGAAGCTGCCTTATCTGCACGTGGTCTATCGCGCCGTGCGCGAAGTCTCGGCGCCGGTGCTGGCGGGCATCCTGGTCATCATCGTGGTGTTCCTGCCCCTGCTTACGCTGCAAGGGCTGGAGGGCAAGCTGTTCATTCCTGTGGCGCTGACCATCGTGTTTGCCCTTGCAGGTTCGCTGGTTCTGTCACTGACCGTGATTCCGGTGCTGGCCTCATTCTTTCTCAGGCAGGCCAGCCACGAAGACCCCTGGCTGGTGAGGAAATCGCTGGCAATCTACGAGCCGGCCCTGCGCTGGGCGCTGGTCAACCAGCGCAAGGTGGTGGTTGCGGCGCTGGCTGCAATGGTCTTGACCGCTGGGGTTTATACCCAGATCGGCAAGACCTTCATGCCGACCATGGACGAAGGCAACCTCATCATCGGTGTGGAGAAGCTGCCATCCATCAGCCTGGAACAATCGGTGGCGCTGGATTTGCACCTGCAGCAGGCCATCATGGCGCGTGTGCCGGAAGTGAAGGGCGTGGTGGCCCGGGTGGGCTCGGATGAACTGGGCCTTGACCCGATGGGGCTGAACCAGACCGATACTTTCCTGGTGCTCAAGCCACGCGATCAATGGCGCAAGCCGGACAAGGCGTGGCTCATGGACGAACTGCGGGTGGTGCTGAAGGATTTTCCCGGCATCGCCTACAGTTTCACCCAGCCGATCGACATGCGGGTCTCGGAAATGATCATCGGCGTGCGCGGCGATGTCGCGGTGAAGCTGTTCGGCCCTGATCTGGCCGCGCTTAACCACATGTCCGAGCGGATAGAGGCTACGCTCAAGGGCGTGAACGGCAGCGAGGATGTGTATCGGGTCATGAACGATGGCGTGCAGTACCTGAAAATTGAAATCGACCGGCTTGCGGCCGGGCGTCTTGGCTTTTCCGTAGACCAGATCGAGAATGCCTTGCGCACCCAGCTGGAAGGCACTGTGGTAGGGACGGTGCTGGAAGGCAACCGGCGCACCCCGGTGCTGCTGCGCGGCGCGGATGATCTGCGCCTGTCGCCAGCCCGTTTCGCCGAAATTCGCCTCACGCTGGTGGATGGCCAAAGCATTCCGCTGTCCGCCGTGGCGCAACTGAAACTCGTTGGCGGCCCGGTCAAGATCGACCGCGAGAATGCCAGCCGCTATGTCGTGGTGCAGGCCAACGTGCGCGGCCGCGACCTGGTCGGATTCGTTGAAGAGGCAAAACGGGCGGTGGCCCAGCAGGTGCCGCTGCCTAGCGGCTACAGCACCATCTGGGGCGGCCAGTTCGAGAACCAGCAGCGTGCCGCCGCGCGTCTGTCCATCGTGGTTCCGGTGGCGCTCTTGCTGATCTACATGCTGCTGTTTTCGACTTTCGGTTCCTTGCGGCAGGCGGCGCTGGTATTTGCCAACATCCCCTTTGCCCTGATCGGGGGCGTGTTCGCGCTGTGGTTGTCGGGCGAATATCTTTCCGTGCCGGCTTCGGTCGGCTTCATTGCCCTGCTCGGTATCGCGGTGCTCAATGGCGTGGTAATGGTGAGTTATTTCAACCAGTTGCGCGCGCAGGGCATGGCGCTGGCCGAGGTGGTGGTGGAAGGCTCCAAGCGGCGGCTGAGGCCGGTGCTGATGACCGCCAGTATCGCCGCCTTCGGCCTGGTGCCGCTGCTGTTCGCCAGCGGGCCGGGATCGGAGATCCAGAAACCGCTGGCAATCGTGGTGATCGGCGGGCTGGTGACTTCCACCCTGCTGACCCTGATTCTGCTGCCGATGCTATACCGGCATTTCTGCTTCAAGCATAGCCAGGAAGCAACATCGCACGCTTTTCTGCCGCATGCCGGAGAGAAAAGCGAAGAACAACAGGAAGGAGGGAAGCCGTCATGAAACAGCTTGATTGTTGCCTGACCATCATTTTCCCGCTCGCTCTGGAAGAGAATCTGGTGGATCACCTCCTGACCCATCCGGAACTGGCGACGGGATTTACCACCAGCCATGTCGAGGGGCATGGCGAAGGCGCGGCTTTTCATAGCGTACGGGAACAGGTGCGGGGGCGGGCGCAACGCTCGCAAATGCAGATTGTCATGAGCCGTGACGATGCAGCCACGCTGGTATCGCATCTGAAAGCGGAATTGCCTAACCGCGAGGTGGCGTACTGGATCACGCCGGTCATGGAATTCGGGAGGTTTGCATGAAGTTGAGGTTAATCGCTGCCGCGCTGGCGGCCTTGGCGGCATATCCCGCCTGGGCTGCCGAGTTCAGGGAGTATCCCGACCTGCCGCCGCAGGCCATGGTGCAGCAGGTATTGCAAAGCTACCCTTCGGTCATGGCCGCCCAGTCCGGCATCAAGGCGGGCGAAGCGGCGCGCGACCGGCTGCAAGCCGGAACCCATGAGTTCAATGTCACCGCCGGCGCGGCGCGCCGTAGGGTCGTCGAAGGCGATCAGCTACGCGACTGGAACGTCGGCCTGGAACGAGCCATGCGCCTGCCGCGCAAGGCGGAACTGGACAGCGCGCTGGGGCAGCAGGGCCTGGCGCTGATGCAGAACGCCTATGGCGACGCCATGCACGAGGCGGGGCGCAAGCTCTTGTCCGGCTGGTTTGCCTGGCTGCGCGAACGCGCCCAATTCGAACAGTGGCAGCAGCAGCTGGACGTACTGAAGCAGCAGCTGGATGTCGTTGCGCGCCGCGTCAAGGCGGGCGATGCCGCCCGGCTGGAGGAAGAGCTGGCCCAGGCCGCGCTGATGCAGACGGAAATTTCACACCAGCAGGCTCGGCTGCGCGCCGACAATGCCAAGGTCAACCTGAACCGCTATTTCCCCACTCTGGCGTTGCCGGCCCAAACCGCCGCAGTGGAGCAGATGCCGCCTCCTGGCCGGGATATTGACTACTGGCTGGACCTGGGGCTGGATCACAACCACGAGCTGATGCTTGCCCGTGCGGAATCCAAGGTGGCGCAACTTACCGCCCAGCGCGCCGATGCCGATCGCATTCCCGATCCCAGCCTGGGGCTGCACTATCTATCCGAGCGCAACGGCAGCGAGAACGTGACCGGCGTGTACGTCAGCATGCCCTTGCCGGGCGGGGCGCGCCGCGCCGCCAGCGCGGAATCCCAGGCGCGCGCGGAAATGGCCGCCCAGCGCGAGGCGCTGGTGCAGCGCCGGATCGAGGCTGAAATCAGCGCATCCTACAACAGCGCAAAAGCGGCCTACGCCAGTTGGCAGAGCGCCCATGCCGCGAGCGAACTGATGCAGCGCAACGAGGCTAAAATGGCGCGCGCCTATGCGCTGGGCGAGATGGGCCTGAACGACGTGCTGCTGGCGCGCCGGCAAGGCATGGAAGCGCGCCTGGGCGCCACGCTGGCGCGTTTCGAGGCGGCTGAGACGCACTACCGCCTGCTGCTGGACACGCACCAGTTGTGGCCGCTGGGGAGCGAAGAGGGCGAGGGGCATCACTAGCCTTGGTGGCCGGGTTCACGCCCAGGATCGGGTCAGCAATTCATCCAGCGCAGCGCTGATTCGATCTCCATCGTGGGCTAGGGATGCCACCTTCTCCCCCAACTGTTCCGTTGCCACCGACACAATCTCCAGGGGATGCAGAATCACTTCCACGTCCTCGATGAAGAAAACCGGGTTCATGCCCGAATCGGTGAGTGTGGCCGAACTGCCGAGTTCGGAGCGGCGCACCAGGGGTACGACCACCCGGCGGCGGTATTTGTCGAACAGCGAGGATTGAACCACCACCACATAGGGAATGGCTTCCCGCTGCCGTCCCATGTTCCGGTGAAAGTCAAACTGTGCCATTTACAGGGTCGAGTGCTCGTCGGCAAAGGAGCCCTGGCGCTCGTTAAAGGCATTCCATGTCCGGGATGCGGTGTCGGCCTGATGGGCCTTGGCATGCCGTGCTTCGCTCTGTTTTGCGACATACTCGGCCAGCAGGGACTCGACGACCGCCGAAAGATTGTCGGTCATCCCTTTCGCCTGCGAAACCAGATCTTCGTTCAGCGTCAGATTGACCGGGCGTTTACGCGCCTGATTGCTTTGAACGGCTCTCATGAAATACCCCATATGCGCATTATCACTATTTTGAAAGCGACCGCTTCAGGCAATCGTCACATCCCGTGACAGGTACACGTCCTGGATCGAATTGAGCAGGGCCACCCCATCCGCCATCGGTTTCTGGAACGCCTTGCGCCCCGAGATCAGGCCCATGCCGCCGGCGCGCTTGTTGATCACGGCGGTGCGCACCGCCTGGGCGAGGTCGTTTTCCCCGCCCGCGGCGCCGCCGGAATTGATCATGCCGGCGCGGCCCATGTAGCAGTTCGCCACCTGGTAGCGGGTGAGGTCGATGGGGTGGTCGCTGGTGAGTTCGCTGTAGACCTTGGGATGGGTCTTGCCGA
>CAYLMA010000044.1:0-22339 GCA_964384915.1 uncultured Sulfuricella sp.
TCGCCGCCCCAGGTTGGTTTTCTATTGAGGCGACAACTATTCTGACGCAGGGGGGTTCCTTCAAGCCCCTCTCCAGGTATAGGCCCACTTCCCCTGAAACAGGAGGGATAACATGCCCAGAAAATGCGCACATTGGGAAAACTTGCCACCATCACACTGTCCGGCTTATGCCAAAATCAAACAGGCTGAAATGTTCAATACCCACGCCGAGGCCAATGCAACATGGAAAAATACCGCCGAATGAGGCTGCATGCGGCACCAATCATGACCCCATGTGCGGGGGGACAAGCAATTTCGGCCGTTTGGCTCTTTGATAAATCAACAGAAAGCAGGATGTTGCTTGTTGAGAATTATTGCCTCTTCGCCATATTGGTTATCCAATTCTTCATCCTTAACAACCCATCATTCAGGCTAACTTTTGGGGTCCAGTCTAATTCACATTCAGCCCGCTTTATATCCAATACATTTATTGGCACATCCAGCGAGCGAGCGGGCAAGAATTCAAGCTCAACTTTTTTGCCTACAACCAACTCGA
This sequence comes from uncultured Sulfuricella sp., assembly GCA_964384915.1. Taxonomy (GTDB): domain Bacteria; phylum Pseudomonadota; class Gammaproteobacteria; order Burkholderiales; family Sulfuricellaceae; genus Sulfurimicrobium. Next base: position 536 of record CAYLMA010000044.1, read on the forward strand.
TAGCAGCCACAAGCTCAAGGAGCGTTATTGGCATGCCCGATCCGATATTAAAAATGTGTTCTTTTCCGGAATAATTCATGACTGCCATTAAGCCGCGTATCACGTCCCCTACATAAATGTAATCTCTTGCAATCGACCCATCTCCCCAGATTACAACTCTCTCCCCGTGAAGCGCCCGTCCCAAAAAGACTGCAGCAGCCCCTTGAGTCGCGATTAGCCGTTGCCCCTCGCCATATGGGTTCGATACACGAAGAACAGTGTACTCAATGCCATGTAACGAGCGATATAATTCCAAATATTTTTCGATTGCTAACTTTGTAATGCCGTAGGAACACAGTGGATCAGTTGGGTGTAATTCATCCAGGGGGACATATTTAGGAATGCCATAAACAGTCCCGCCAGATGACAAAAATATTATTTTCTTGAGCCCCGTTTTACGCGCTTTTTCAAGCAAGTTGATGGTATTCAACACATTGCTTTGCAGGTCGTAACCAGGCGCATCATTTGATGTCTTCGGAAGCGTCGTCGATATGAGGTGAAAACAAATATCGCAACCCTCTAAAGCAGCAGCAACACTTGCATTATCTGCAAAATCACCTTCGATAAATTCCACCTGGTTTCGTAGATTTGGAGCAATCAGATTTTCGGCATCCTCTCTATCGAACACACGAACGGGCAACCCTTGGGATAGAAGCGATTCCACCAGATGTGCGCCAATAAAACCCTTACCCCCTAAAATCAGGCAGCGTTTATACATGGGGTCGAGCAGCCTATGTCATTTGCGGGTTTTACAGTTACGAGCACCTCAATATATTCGGCTCTAATACCTTTGCCAACATCGTCTATGTATAGCAAATAGGTGAACAATCCCGTTGCATCGAATATGTGCCTGACAACGTCATATCCCCAATCCATGGTTACCAATGACCCCTGAGAATCAATTGGATTGCCGTGATATACGGGTTGTTCAATATGTTCGATGGTGCCGTCCTCGGCCATTTTTGCGCGTATTTTTGAGGCCTTCATTTTATTTACCAGCGGCACGGTAAATATATGCGCACCGCCGGGCTTTAAAGTACGAGCGATTTCCTGAAATGCTTTGGCTGGTTGGAAGATATGCTCCATGACATCTTGACTAATATGCAAATCAATACTCTCATCGTCAAAAGTCAGCGCTTCAAGATTTTCGCACCTCATACCATTGTAAAATTCCCCTCGTTTTTGATCTGGGAAAAACTGGGACGGGATATAGGTCTTGCATTCCTGAGCCAATCGAACACTTGCCCCCCGGTTACCTGGCGATGTCTCATGCACAACTAAATCCCGCCAGTTAGGATAGTACTGTTCTATTGTCTGCATAAGAACACGCTCTCTTGGGATGCTCCCGCACTTGACGCAAAAAAAATGATCTCGTAACCAAGGATCTTTGGCGACGAAAGACACGTGCTGATTGCACGTTGAACAATACCCTTCGCTCTCCAGAATATTCTTGCTGGTAACTTGTTGTCTTCTCATTAACGAACGTATCTGTTTAAGCACTTTAATTGTCCATAAAACCATGTATAGAAGCTGATTTCAGCCTTCATAAAATCACTGCGCAAATGCTTTTTTAAGACTACCAAGATATTCGACAGCCTGTGATTTGACGTTCTCTGTGATTACATAATTACTTGCGACCAACTGTTGAACCTCGGCAATTTCATTCAGTAAGAGTTGCTGTCCGCTTCCGCCGATCACGCTCCCTTCGTGCCGCCGATGCCGGTTTGCCGAACGCGGCGAGAATGCGATCTTTCCATACAATAGTGTGCGGATATAAACAACCCAGTCACCCGCTTTCTTGAAATGCGCAATTTCTTCAAAATGTTGGCGAAAAACCGCGCTAATAACATCACGCTTAAATAAAACGGCACTTACATTTGGTATCGTGTTCATTATGGCCAGCACTGATTTGCACTCTTCAACACCATTCTCGATATATATTTTCTTCCAGCGTTCTTGAGAAACCACGCTTAAATATTCCTGATAGTTTCCAGCTTGAACCACCCCGTGGGTATTGATCTGTTGAGAATCACAATAACTTAATACCACATCACTAGATAATAATGGAGGCAATACAGTTTCCAAGAAGTCTGGATCACTTAGATCATCGGCCTCTGCAATCCATATATAGTCACCCGTTGCAAGTAAAACACCTTTCTGCCACTGTGAAAAAACGCTCCCAGAATTGGTATTATTAATGACCACTCTTGCTTCGGTTTGAGTCGAAGATAACCAATTAGAAATTCTGGAAACACTTTGATCAGTTGATGCATCGTCCAATATTATTAGCTCAAATATGGGGATCGATTGGTTGCAGATGCTGGCAAGCCTCTCTTCAATGTACTGTGCGTAGTTGTAGTTAGGCACAACCACTGATATTTTGGGCAAATCAAAGCCCAGCATTCCACATAGCTCAAATAAATAGGGCCGAAAAGCGAAATGCTCATCCACATGATTTTGAGCGGCCTCTCCCAAACCTCCGGTCAGTTCTGGGCTATCAAGTAACTGACAAATTGCAACTGAGAATTTCGCCACATCAAGTGCCGGCACAACGAGCCCACCCACCTCCCCCACCAGATGTGTAGCGCCACCTGTACCGGTAAAGGCCACGACGGGCACCCCCGCATCAAACGACTCGAGCACCACGTTGGGGAATGGATCCTCCCGAGAGGTCAACGCATAGACGTCTGAGGCGGCATGAAACAAGGCGGTTTCAGCATTAAATCCAACGAAATGAATTCTGTTTTTATATTGGCTTTTCTGGAGTTTTGTCTCGACCTCCCTTTGCATCCCTTGTCCCCAATGCCCAACCCATATGAAGTCGACATCACCCCGTTTAGCCAAAATACTTAAAGCACACTCAACGAACAGGTCAACCCCTTTTCTGTGATCGGCATAACCCACAGTAAGTACGATTTTTGTATCCGCATTCAAGTCAAGTTGCTTTCGCAATTTTGATCGTGCCAATAGCTTTTCATGCCGCCATTTATTCCTGCGGTACAAACCTTGCGGTCGAATAAACTGTTGAGCGCCATCCACAGCAGCAAATTCGGCAAATCCGTCGGCCACTATTTGTGCAGGGAATACCACCGCTTTGGCATATTCCAATATTTGTGCAGCATGTTTCTCGAGATGATAGCTTTGGATTACGCCAGGTAGTTCATGGACCAGGCAAACACTTTCAATACCTGCTTCCCAGAACACTGGAACCACACCACCAGAAGCAGTGGTGTTTACTATAGCCTTTATGAATCCGCGTTGGGCGAGAGCATTCGCCAGATTAGTTAATGTTGAGTTGTCTTTTCTGGAATCACTTAAATCATGAACAGGCGCCAAAGCCGCAAAATCTTTTAAAAGTCTACCTCCGTTCAGAAGAACAACCTCTACCTCGAGATGTAAATCGTGTTTAAACGCTCTAACCATACCAAGAGCCAGAAATTGAGCTCCGTGTGGATGCGCATCGTGAGAGACCACGATTATTTTGCCGCTATAATTTTCGTCGTTGTTTCCAACCACTGCCCTGCGCGTAGCCTCAAGATATGCATAACCATGCTTGCGATCCGGCTCCAGATGCGCGCCCTCGCCCCACTCATTCCAGGCATTAACAAAAACAAGTTTCTCGCCCTCGTTATTGTATTTACTCGCATAATGTATCGAATCGACCAGCCATTTTCTGTATAGCGATGGTGTGCTATTGGCAAAGGTATACCCCCTGCCTGGCTTCCTGGCCTCATTATCCCAGGACGGGAAAACCCCTCTAAAAAGCGTAAAGGGCGGTTTTTTTACTTGCCTCGCTTTTCCAACCACATAAGAATAATCAACCACACCTCCCTGATAATCCGGATTAATTACCTGTAAATCATGATTAACAGTAGGGGCGCCAACAGCCAAGTGGTGAGGGGGAAATTCCACGAGCGCATCAAAACCATATTTCCTGGGGTCAGTAACTTCAAAACACTGGGCAGCAACTAGGTAAAGCTCGCCAATACCGCTATTAATACAATACTCTCGCCAGCGCTTGGCGGTAGCGGCAGCGTCAGGCAACAAAGACACGCGGTAAACAACCAGCAGGGGGCGACCGTTTACCCTGATGTACCGAGAGTCACGCAAGGCGGGCTCGATATCTTTAATAAATGCAAGATCATCTTCGGGCGAGTGTTGTTGAGCGATCAGCACCTCATTATCAAGACCATCCCAGCGACGCGTCCAGTTTTCGTTAGCCCAGCAAAGACAGAAGGGCAAATCAAGCTCGGGATGAGCCAATACCTGCTGAACGGGGTAGTCCAGCAGTTTTTTTCCACCAAACCAGTAATGATGGTAGCAAAACCCCTCTATCCCATAATTCCTTGCCAGTTCCATCTGGCGCTTTTGCACGTCCCGCACTCGCAAATCATAAAATCCCAATTCTCCCGGAAGATGAGGTTGATAATGACCAATGAACTGCGGAATAGCCTTGGAGACATTGTTCCACTCCGTAAACCCTTTACCCCACCATAAATCGTTTTCCGGGATTGGATGATACTGTGGCAAATAAAATGCAATCACTTTAACGTCCGTCTTCACCGGCTCATGTTCAGCAAAAGGGACATAGCTCGATTTGTCTCCGGTCGCCTGAGCGAAAAGCTGGCTAAAGTACTGAACAGCCAGTTGTCCTTCGTGATCCGGCACGCGGTTCATCGTGGCATTTATAGCGCCTTGGTTCGCCACTTCTGCAGCGGGATAGTGACGCCGGCTATAATTTTTCAGGGCAGCGCGCAGCCCGTGCCAACCCTGGGTACGAAAAACCCCGTAAGCTTTTTTCAGACGCAACCAAGACCCTTCGCGATTTCTCAGCGCTATTGAAAGGAGTCCCAGAACGATTCGCACACGATTAAATTGCTTTCTAAGCCAGTTGGCAAACTTCATTCATTAACCTAATATTTTTCACGATTACTCAATCTACGACGCAAAAGCCTCACGAGCTTCCTTAATGGCGCAGTCAAAGTCCATGACCTTGATGTAAAAACCTCTCGTAACTGGGCGGACTGGTGCTCAAGCTCCCGGCTCAGCGCTTCGACCTGATGATCCCGCTGCCTTAACGCTTCATCCCGCTGCCTTAACGCTTCATCCCGCTGCCTTAATGTTTCATCCCGCTGATGAATCGTCTGCCCCAACAACTCCAGGCGCGCATCTCGCTCAGACAAAGAGCTGTTTGCCTGAACAAGCTGGTTTCCCAGCTCCGCCACCTCTCTGCGTAACTGCGCTTCTTGAGACGCATGATGGACCCGGGCTCCCAGCGCGCCATAAAAAGCGACGCTCGTCTCCCGCTCTGCGTCAGAAAGGTTGCATAAGGCCAAAATGTTCTCGGGCGGCTGTTCTCCTACGACCAGAACACCCAGACCGAAGCCGTAAGCAAATTCAAAATGCGGAAAGCGCTGGACAAGCTCTTCCCACAGCTTCCAGACACCAAAATCTCGCTCACGGACATTGATATCGTGAAAAAGAATCACACCCTTCGCGCTGAGCTTGGGCAACCACGTCTCAAAATCGTGACGAACGGCTTCCTCTGTATGCAGGCCATCGATATGCAACAGATCTATTTCGCCATCGGCGAAATGACGCAACGCATCGTCAAAGTCAGCCCGGATCAACGTAGAAAAATGCCCATAATGCTGGGTGTTATAAGCGCTCAGGTCCTGAAAAACAAGTTCGGCATAATTGCCGACATGGCCATCACCTTGCCAGTTATCAACGGCATAACAGCGCGCCTCATACCCCAGCGCATCAACAGCCTGACACATTGCACTATAGGAATCCCCCTTATAACTGCCAAGTTCGACAAAAACAGCAGGTTTCAGCATCTGAATCAGAGCAAACGAAAAGGGAATATGCCGATGCCAGTGAAACATATCGCTTAGCCACTGCGGAGCCATAAAAGCCAGCCGATAATCGAATGGGGAAAAGCTATTTTTCATTTATTTTCTCTACTCACTAAATCAATGGAGCCCTGTGGTGATGGGCTCAACGGGGTGATGCAAGCCGACGAGATAGGCAAACCAAATATACCATGAACATTATGGGCTTGAGATTTGAAGGCGATTGCGTCATGAATCCAGTGCTGGATCAGTGGCTCATCCTGCGTGCCCTCGCCGATGGCGACCGAAATGATATAGTCTCCTGGTGCCAGCACAGGCAGCTCAAAACAAAATGAAACATTAAGCTCGCTCCCTGCTTCAACAGATTCAGGCACTTCGACATTCAGTTGTGACGTATTGTGCGCCACCAGTATCTGCCCAAGACGATCCTTGATTATAAAACCCGCCAATGGAAAACGGAGCGCCTCATAACAATACGCATCAAAGCTTAACTCCACGACTTGCGCTTTAAGCAGCAGCACGAAAGGCGAGCCTTCCTGATCCAGAAGCCGAACCGCCCTGATAACTGCCGCTTTTACGCCGAATTCGCGCAATCCCGCCTGCTCGAGGGTTTTGTCCTGCTCCGGATACTGGCCATCCGCCGAAATGCCTTCAAGTGTCTGGCCGACTTCGACCGGCCCCTTTTCGGCGGGGCTGGAACCAGCCATCGCTTCCGGCTCAAAGAGATTTTGCAAATACAATTCCGTCACTTCATTTGCCTTGCCAACAACCCGAACACTCCCCTTATCCAGCCAAACCGCACGCTGGCACAAGTTAACTACAGAGGCGCTATCGTGGCTCACGAATAAAATGGTGCCGCGCTCACGAAACGCACGCAAAAAACGCATGCATTTTTGGGTAAAGAACACATCTCCGACAGACAGCGCCTCGTCAATCACCAGAATATCCGCATCAACATGCGCGATAACGGCAAAGGCAAGGCGCACATACATTCCGCTGGAATAAGTTTTCACCGGCTGATCGATAAAATCCCCGATATCGGCAAAATCAAGAATGTTTCCGAGCTTGCTTTCGGTCTCCGCGTGGGAAAGCCCCAGGATGGCCGCATTCATGAACACATTCTCGCGGCCCGTGAATTCCGGGTTGAATCCAGCTCCTAACTCCAGCAATGCGGCCACCCGGCCATTCACTTCAAGTTCACCGCCACTTGGCGTAAGGGTTCCGCATATCATTTGCAACAAGGTGGATTTTCCGGAGCCGTTGCGCCCGATAATGCCAACGGTTTCACCGCGCTTGACCTCGAACGAGACATCCCGAAGCGCCCAGAACTCGCGGAAATACTGCCTGGGCGCCTTGCCTGCAAACTGCCGCACACGCGGCCACACAAACTGCTTCAACCGATCTCTCGGGGTATCGTAGATCTCATAGCATTTGCTGAGACGAGTAACACGGATAGCGATATCGCTAGAGGACATCAGCAAACCCTTTTCTGGTTTTCTGAAACCATGTATAGCCCGCCCAAGCCACAATGCACGCTGCCATGGAATAAAGCCCCAGGCCGGGCCAGTTTGGAACATGCCCCCAGATCAGCGCCTCACGTGCCTGTTCAATGATAAAGGTGAGCGGGTTGGCCATGATGAACGGGAGGAATCTTTCCGGCACTGCACTCAGAGGATAAAACACGGGCGAAAGAAACATCAGAACCGTGGTGATAATGCCGACGGTTTGTCCGACATCGCGTAGAAATACACCCAGGGATGCCAGCATCCAGGCAAGGCCCGTGGTAAGCAGAACCAATGGAAGCAGGACCAGGGGGATGAAAACCGCAGTCCAGTGCAAATATCCATTTAGAAGCACAAAAGCCGCCAGCAGCACCCCAAGACTGATGAGACAGTGAAACAGGGCTGCACCCATGGCAATAACCGGCAGAATCTCGATTGGAAACACCACTTTCTTGACGTAATTGACATTGGAAAGTATCAATCCAGGGGCGCGGTTGATCACCTCGCTAAACAGGCTCAGCACGATCATGCCAACAAACAGCAGCAGAGCAAATTGTGTTTTGCTGTCGTCGCCACCGACCCCACCCCAACGGGCTCGAAAAATCTCCGAGAACACAAAGGTATAAACCACCAACATGAATATGGGATTGAAGAACGACCATGCCAGTCCCATGGCTGAACCCTTGTAGCGCCCCACCACCTCACGCTTCGTCATTTGCAAGACAAGTTGCCGGTTGTTCCAAATACTTTTAACCAGAGCCACGCGGGCTGGAGCTTGTGCGGCATGGGTGTTAATCGCTGAAGGGGGGATAGCCATGTAAAGTGACTCTAGCTCCTGCAAATGGGTTGAAAACTGAATGCCCCACTGGGGCGGGAGCAACGGCAGCTTGGCGGCAGCGCGCCTGGTAACCAGGGAGCCGGTTCACAAAACCCGACTCCGCAAGAAAGGCCACACGACACCTGCACGTCGATGACCTTAGGAAAGGGGCATATTATTGCCCAAACCACTCGAAAACGCCACATCCGACACGAACGGGCTCGATCAAGTGGCGGGGGGTACCGCCATTACGCTTCTTTTCTCCAATAGACGCCAGTCCAGTCAATCTTCTGGATATGCGGCTGCGATGCATTTTTATCCAGGAAATCATGAACTGCCTGCCTGCAACTTTCTATGTATCCATAGTCGTCAATAATCACAAACCCCCCGGCACTTACCTTATGGTACAAGGCATCCAGACTGACATACGTCGATTCGTACATATCGCCATCGAGGCGAAGCAGGGAAATCCTGTCGACCGGCGCTGCATATAAACTCTCATGAAACCACCCTTCGATAAATTTCACCTGCTCATCCAACAAATCGAAAGCCTGGAAATTGCGCTTTACCTGCTCGAGAGAGACAGCCAGATCTTCGAATTGATAGTGAGTGTCATCTTTGTCAGCTGGATATGCTGGGTTGGGGGGAGGCAGGCCCTGGAATGAATCTGCCAGCCATACGGATTTATCTTGAATTCCCAGGCTCTTCAGAATAGCCCGCATAAAAATCGATGCGCCGCCCTTCCAGACACCTGCCTCCAGAAAATCCCCCTCGATGTTTTGCTTTATGACCTCTGTTGCACACAACTGGATATTTTCCAGCCGCTTCAGGCCGATCATGGTAAAGCCATTTTCAGGCCAATCCGTGCCCTCCAATCGGGCTTCCGAAGGGTGATTGATTTGGTCAGTCAATACGTTTTTTAATAGCTCAAGATATAGATTTGTTGTCACGCCATTCCTCTGAAATATGCCTAATGCAGACCATGGCGTTGTTATGGCAACGCCGAAAATCGTTCATGGTTTCCGTCAATCCACGACGCTTCAAATTTACGCCCCTGCCAGACCCAGCACCTCATCCACTGTTGTAATCCCTTGCCATACCTTAAGCAAGCCATCGTCGCGCAACGAACGCACACCACTCTCGCGCAGATGATGCAGCATGTCGGCTTCACTGGCATGACTAAGAATCTGGTGCTGCAGCACGGCATCCACCTCGAACAGCTCATAAATTGCCACCCGGCCCATAAAACCGGTGTGATTACACTGGGGACAGCCCGCAGGGCGGCGCAAGCGGGCCTGCAGACCTAATGCGTCACGCCAGGACGCCACGCCATCAAGCAGGAGGCGATGGGTTTCCTGAGTTACCACTGCCGCTTCGGCACAATGTTCGCACAGGCAACGTACCAGCCGCTGCGCCATGACACCTTTCAAGCTGGAACCCAGCAGAAACGGTTCTATCCCCATATCCACCAGACGCGTCACCGCCCCGGCAGCGCTATTGGTATGCAGAGTGGAAAACACCAGATGGCCGGTCAGCGCTGATTGCACGGCAATGGCAGCGGTTTCCTGATCGCGGATCTCCCCGATCAGCACCACGTCTGGATCATGACGCAAGATCGAACGCAACGCCGCTGCGAAGGTAAAGCCGATATCCGCATTAACCTGGATCTGGGTAATATCCTTCAGCCGGTATTCCACCGGATCTTCGACGGTAATGATCTTGTTCAGGCCGTCGTTGCCGATATCCAGTGCAGTATACAAGGTTGTGGTTTTGCCTGAACCGGTCGGGCCGGTCACCAGCACGATCCCGTTAGGGGACTTGATCCAGCGCCGGAACAGGCTGGAATGATCCGGCATCATGCCCAGATCTTCCAGATGGAACGGCTTGCGATCCTGGCGCAGCAAACGCATCACCACCGACTCGCCCATCACCCCCGGCAGCACCGACACCCGCACATCGAAAACCTCGCTATTGACGCGCGCGGTCATGCGGCCATCTTGCGGCAGCCGCCGCTCGGCGATATCGAGTTGCGACAAAATCTTGACCCGGCACACCGTGGCATCGAATTTTTCCAGCGGGAAATGGCTCAAATCCTGCATCACACCATCAATTCTCAGGCGCACGGCAAATCCATATTCACCCGGTTCGATATGGATATCGGACGAACGTCGCGAAACCGCTTGCGACAGCATGGTATTGACCAGCTCGATGATCGGCCCTTCCTCGGCAAGCTCACGCAGGTGCGCCACGTCGCCTGTTATGGCAGGCTTCGGCTCGTGCCGCTCCTGCACCGCGTAAAAAGCATCAAAGGCCGAGGGGCGCACCAGCCAGTATTGCAACCGGGTATCCGCAGGCGCCTTAAGGCGCAAGACCTCCTGCACACTCGCACTGATTGCTTCTTTGGCGGCACAGTGCGTGACCGCGCCGTCCTGCCACAGAATGATCCCTTGCGACTGGCACCATCGTGCGAGCAATCCCCATTGCGTCATCGTCTCGTTGCAAGCGGTCTGCGCATCGTGCAGCAAAGTGTCGCTCGCCAGCTCCATGCCGCTGTAATGCGACATCGCCTGATACAACACCTCCTCGGACAGCGCCCCCATGCGAACAAGTAAGGCCGGTAATGGCGTGAACTGTTCTTTTTGCAGCAAGCGCGCATTACCCAGCGTGGCTGCAGGAACAATCCCGGTGGTTTCCAGGTATTCGTCAAACGAAAGAGTGTTGGTCATCGGTATCAATAAGGTTTATACAATTTACCAGTAGAGCAAGTCTGTCCACGAAAGACACGAAAAGCACGAAAAGTTCAACGACACAACGCAAGCAACAGTTTTTTCGTGACTTTCGTGGACAGCGCTTTTTCCATCATGGGCATGCACGATATCGAACTTACTTCCTGTCTTTTTCCGCGATCTTGACTTCGCTGCGAACCTTATACCAAAGGCCGTTGGCACGGGAGAGCAGCAACAGCTCGGTGGTGGCTGTCAGTCTGACCGGAATGCGGGTTTCGGCTTTGGTCAGAGGAGGAACCGCGCTGGCAAACAGCAGCGAAGGCTCATTGGCGCGCGGCTTGGCGTTGAACAGCAGAAACAGGTCGGTACCGGGTATCTCGCTCAACAGGCGCACGGCGATCGGACCCGCCAGCGCTATCGGCGGTGCATCGAGCAGCAGATAATCGGAATGGACAACTTGTGCGTCAGACACAGGCGGGGTGAATTTGGCCAAAACCTTGGGCACGGTGTCGATGTTGAACAATTCCGGCAGCAGGCCGGAAAGCGCGGCCTTACCGGCAGGCGCGCCAATGGTCTGCCACGGCACGACAGCCTGGTCAGGCGCCGGCGCCTGCGCACTGCAGGTGCCGGCAACAGCGAACAACGCGAAAGCGCTTAAAAAACGTAGCCATGATGAGTGTAAGCGGTGGAATTGCATGCTTTGCGTGCCGGATCCGGGTGTATTTAATGAACTTCGGGCGCTCATTGTACGGCCAAAGCCCTCGCTTTAACAGGGCCAGAAAGCGCAACAACCATTCTTCTGGCAGGGAAAAGGCGGCAAAAACAAATCTTCGGCGCGGCTCATAACAGACCTTATAATAAACCTTCGGTGCTGCCCGACAATGCAGACCTAAAATTACCCCGATATTGAAGGAATCAATGCACGCCAGTGAGTGTATTTGACACGGCTTCACGTTCTAACCATCGCTTTTCAGCCCCGGGCATGAAAAAAACCATGTGTACTCCATTCACAGAACCGGCTGCCCATTACCCCTCACAAGGGATTGATTTGCCAAAACCGTTGGCAAATGCGTGGCAGACATGAAAAATATTTAATGAGCACCTGCAATGGCCGCTCCAGCCAGGGCGCGCATCCAGAAATAGGGCCAATTGTTCCTCATGGCGGCCACTCACGGCTTAAAAACTTGGGTCCAGGTAGGGGCATAACTTGAGCGGGCATGGACAGACCGACCAAAGTGTGTTGTATATTTACAACAAAAAAGCGCGTGGTGTGGTAATTGCGTCGACACAATATTTTGCGGTATGAATATTGATATGTTTAAATGAGCGCCATGCTGGTAGTATGAGTACTCGTACTATCCAACATGTTTATGTCATTATCGCTTTAACTAATGTCTTTCTAGAGAGGCCACACAATGAAAATGAAGAGCGCACAACTATCAATGCTTGCGTTGAGCATCGCGGCGGCATTTGGCACAAATGTAGCTTACGCAGGTCAAATCCAATCTTCCTCCGTGTCGATCGCACGTGAAGTCATCACCACCAATACTCAAACCATTATTGCACCCAGCATCGCCTACCGCTTCGCCGGTGACGTCGATGCCCGCGTGCAAGCCCAGACTTTCCAGGTTCAGTTCATTCTGGGTGCCGGTAGCTGGGGCACTCTGCCCGCTACTTTCGGTAATGCCATTTCCGTATCGGACGGTGTAACCGCTCAGATTCAAGACCAAAGTGCTGCTCCTCCTGTCGCCACAAATGCATCCTACACCGTGTCGAACGTTGGCGTGAGCACCGTGGCTGCAGACGGCTCCAGGACTGTATGGGCGACCATTACTGTCAATCAGGGCGCGACCGCGCTGATCAAGCAGCCGCTCATCTCCATGAACGTGACTTCCAACACCATTGCTGGCGCAGCTGGCGTAAACGTTTCCGCATCACGTGCCCCAGTGACCGGCCTGTTCGATGTCGTTGGCAATCTGGTGACCGACTTCAATGCAACGCCTTCGCTGTGTGAAGCTGTCAAGACCATGCCCGTGTCGTTCAAGCACTACACCGCTCTGAGCGCCCCGGCATCACAGGCAACCGACACCACCGCAACCGCTGACGAACACCTCCGTGGCGGCGCAACCAACACAGCGACCCTGATCACCTTCCCGACCAACATTGTGCCGGTGGTTACGCCGAGTACCGGTAACGCCAAGGTTAACGTCGCTGCCGCCAACCTGGCATTCACCGGTTCCGCCACGGTGGGTGCCGCCCCTGATTCCTGGGTCAGCACAACCGTCGCCAACCTGGGCATGATCGCGCTGAAGCAAAACAGCACGGGCTATGACTCCAACCTGGTTAACCAGTACCTGCTGGCTGGCGGTGGCGCTGGTATTCTTGCCGCTGCAACCGCAGTAAACAACATTGGTCGTGTTGAAGGCGCGAGCTTTGAAGCGACTGTGACAGCCACTAACGGTTTCGTTAGCGGCGGTACACTGTGGCTCGATACAGCTGCAAGCTGTGCTGCTGGCGCCGGGATCGTGAGCAACGCTGGCGTTGCCACCCCGATCACTGCCCTCAATGCAGCCGGCCCGATCAAGCTGACCATCGCTACTGCCCAGTTGAATGGCGCCTTTGGTGCCACCGGCCTCGGCCCGGTTTACACCTGCTACGGTGTTGCAGGCGTGACCAGTCCGATTCCGCTGTCCAAGTTCAACGTAACCGCTGCAACGCTGGTCAAGTCTGCTGCGGGCGTAGGGCTCAACGAGCAGAACAATTCCTGCTCCGGTTCGCACTACTCCCTGGGCGGCGGTGTCAAGATCGACGTGCGTAACTATGCCAACAGCAAAGATCCTAGCGGCTGGATGAGCGTGATTCGCCTGATCAACAACAACGAAAGCCGCTCTATCGACGTATGGGGCCAGTTGATTCATGCTGACGGTACTTATGGTCCTTACGGTCTGTTGAGCAAAGGCCAGAATCCTGGTGCTGCCAATGCAAACAAGCTGGCACCTCGTGCCGTGCTGAATCTGACTTCGGCTCAGGTTGATGCACTGCTGACCTCCGCTCCTGCCCATGCAACGGCTAATGGTGCTGCAGCTCCCAAGGCTGACGTTACCGGTGCACGTCTGCGTGTAACTTCGGAAGCAGGTTCTTCGCTGCGCGTTCAGAACTACCTGTACAACCCGGCCAGCCAGAACTTCATCGAAGCTTCCAGCTCACAAGCTGTCGACTTCGAAGGTACAGTTGATCGTGCTCCGATCAACGAAGGCCAGTACCAGTCTCAGGACGCACAGGCAGGCCTGAACGGCAAGTAAACCTTGTCGCTTAGAACTTGACTGTTCGTAGCTGAAACGTGAACCGGGGAGCGCAAGCTCCCCGGTTTTTTTGTTATTGTACTTTTTTAATTTTGATGGGAAATCATGAAACACATTAAAACAACCCTATTGGCAAGCCTCGCTCTTCTGTCCGTTTCCGGCCAGGTCTTCGCCGCCGTTGAAACACAAACACAGGGGACCGCGGAGTTTGTATTGTCTGAAGCAGAGTTTCAGAAGCAGCGGACTTTCATGCTGGAAGATCTGGCGGTAAAAATAAAATTGCTTCAGACTGCGCGAACTTGCGCTCAGAAAGCGAAAACGCCCGTCGAGTTTTCCGCCTGCACTAATAACCTGCAAGACGGGATTCGGGCTGCCGCCAAACCCCCCGCAGATCATGACAAATCAAACTGAAATACCTTGTTCCGCTTGTCCTGCAATGGATGGCGGATTGTTTCATGAAGTATTTTCGTTTCCTATATTCTTTTCGGGGACAATACGATCTTTAAGGCGGCAGGGTTTATTGATTTATGGCGGATAATTTTAACCATGCCTGAGTTTCGTTATCAGGCGACCGATGCCCAGGGCTCGGTCGTCAAGGGTGTACTGACCGTGGCAGACGAGGCCGAAGCGATGTCGCAGTTGCAGCGGCGCGGATTGATGGTTTTTGAACTGACGGCGGCGCCATTGGCGCGCGACCTGATGCTGTCGCAGCCGAAACGCGCCGGGCGGGATGCCCTGCTGGTAGTTTTGCAGGAGCTGGCGACGCTGCTGGATGCGGGCATTACCCTGGCCGATGCAGTCGAGAACGTGGCGCGCGGCTATGGCGAGTCGCCTCTAGGCGTGGCGTTCAACAAGATTTATGGCCAGCTGCGCAGCGGTGTGACCTTCTCGGTGGCGCTGGTGGAGGCGGATCTGCGTTTGCCGAATTATGTGGTGGAACTGTGCCGTGCCGGCGAGTCGACCGGAAAGCTGGCTGGCTCCTTACGCTCGGCGGTAGATCAGCTCGAACAGGAGCAGAATTTTCAGCGCGAGGCGCGCAATGCGCTGATTTATCCGATGGTGCTGGTGATCAGCGGTTTTCTGGCCACCTTGCTGGTGTTTGTTTTCGTGGTGCCAAAATTCGCGAACATTTTAAGCAACCCGAAAGCGGATATTCCAACTCTGTCCCTATGGGTGCTGGCAACCGGAATGTGGCTGACGAAGAACAAGCTGTTGCTGGGCGCACTGCTAGGAGGAGGCGCATTTGCAAGTTATTTTCTGCTGCGCCAGAAAAAAGTTCAGCAGGGTCTATGGAACTGGGCTGCGGGCTTGCCGCTTATCGGACGCTGGATCATGCACACCGAAATAGCACGCTGGAGCTCGATGTTTAGCGTGCTGCTGCAAAATCACGTACCCATCCTGGAAGCATTGATGCATGCGCAGAATGCCCTGCGCGGCGATGCATGGCGGCACAAGGCACAACTGATTCTGGCCGATGTGCGCGGGGGAAAAACCCTGGCAGAGTCTTTGCAACTGCATCAGTTCATCGATGCTACCGGGATTAATCTGGTGCGGGTGGGCGAGCGTTCCGGGGCTTTGGGCAAAACCACAGCATCGCTCGCGTCCATGCATCGCACCCATAGCCAGCAGCAAATGCGGCAATTTTTGATTTTACTGGAGCCATTGACGATTTTGCTGGTATCGGTGGTGCTGGGTGGAATCATGATCTCGGTAATGCTGGCCATTACCAGTTTGACGAATGTGATCTGACAAGTCTGGTCCACGAAAAACACGAAAGGCACGAAAAAAGCCACGGCTTTATGATTGTTAAACTTAAAATACCCAGGTTTGTTGGTCAGCGTCGGTTACTCTCTGGTAAGCAACAATCGAAAGATTCGAGTTGTGCAATTTTTCGTGCCTTTCGTGTTTTTTGTGGACATAAATAAAAGATGGATGGAGAAATCTGGTACAGAGAAGAGTGTTATCAAATACAAGGAGCCGTGTTCGACGTGTATCGGGAGATGGGGTGTGGTTTTCCGGAGGCTGTCTATCAGGAGTGCCTGGGAAAGGAATTATCAAAACGAGGAATTCCATTTGTAGCGCGCCAGGAACTGAGGATTTTCTACAAGGGAGAGCCGTTGCGGCAAACCTACATACCCGACTTTATTTGCCATTAATCCATTATTGTTGAGATTAAAGCACTGGCGGTCACCACTGGAGAACATAAGGCGCAGGTACTGAACTACCTGAAAGCGACAGGGATGCGCTTGGGTTTGCTAGCCAACTTCGGTTGCCATCCGAAAGCAACCGTCGAAAGGATTGTGTTATGAACCTGGGAAAAGCAGTTTGTCCACGAAAGACACGAAAAGCACGAAAAACTCTGAAGGATACCCATCTTTAGTGCCACCCAAAGAGCAAATAGTTTGATTAATCCGGGGCTATCTATTGGCGCCAAAACCACTGTAGGAACGGCACCCCTACAGGTTCAAATATTCAAATGAACAATCGCGGTTAATGCATTATTTTGATTTTTTTCGTGCTTTTCGTGTCTTTCGTGGACATATTTTTTTGATTTGTTATTGATGGAGAAATTGATATGCGTGCAGCTTTCGCACTGCGGGCGACGCGTCAGGCGGCCCGGGGATTTACCCTGCTGGAAATGTTGGTGGTGATGGTGATCATCGGTCTGCTGGCGGGGCTGGTTGGGCCAAGGATTTTCGGCAAGGTGGATACGTCCAAGGTGCAGACGGCTCAGACCCAGATCAAGATGCTGGAAAGCGCCTTGAACATCATGCGCCTGGATGTTGGACAGGTACCGCCGCCGGAGCAGGGTTTGCAGTGGCTGACCCATGCGCCGACCAACCCATCCCTGGCATCGCTTTGGCAAGGGCCTTATATCGAGGGGGCGATCCCGATGGACCCATGGAATAACCCATATCAATACAAGACTCCGGGCGTCAACAACAAGCCGTATTCGGTATTTTCGTTCGGCGCGGATAGCAAGGAAGGGGGCGAGGGTCTTGATGCAGATATTGGTTTGAATTAATGGCCTTGCAGGTGGGGGGCGGAATGGCTGCTATTCGTACATACTCCGCCATGAAGGCGCAGATCCCGCCCCTGCCTCGTTCAGGGACGAATTCCTGGCGCTCGTTATTTTGTTCGCGGGATGCCGGCTTTACGCTGATCGAGATGGTGGCGGTGATGGCGCTGGTTGCAATGATGTCCGGCATTGCAATGCCGGCGATGCAGCGCTGGTTTGACTCAATTTCCGCCCGAGCGCAACTGAGCGAGGTGTCGATCCAGTTCCAACGATTGGCGGCACGTGCAGCGCTGCTTTCCCAGACGGTCGTGCTGAGCAAACATTCCTGGCGAGAAAAAATGAGCGATGGCGAGGCGGCGTTGGCGTTGCCGGAAGGCTGGGCAATCACAAGTGAGGCAGCAGTGACGTTTTTCCATAGCGGCGTCTGTGATGGCGGCAGTATCGATCTGCTGGGGCCCAAGCAACGCAGGGTACAACTACAGATTGCACGCGTAACATGCGATGTAAGCATTGTGAAGTGAATATGAAGGTACGGCGCGAACACGGTTTTAGCTTGCTGGAGATGATTGCTGCCCTGACTATTCTGGCTATCGGCTCGGTGGTGCTCTTTAACTGGCTGGGGCAAACCATGGGTCAACTGACGCGCTTTCAAAACATGGAGAGGACTTCGCTGGCAAAGTTGCAGGCAATTCAGTATTTGACGACGCAAAACCCATCATTGAGACCCAGCGGGGCACAGGCATTTGAAACATTCAGGATGGAATGGAAAAGCGAACCGCTGAGCGAAACGCGGGAATCGGTCTCGCCTGAGAACGGCCTGGGCATCTATCAACTGGATCTATACAACGTTCAGGTGTCCACTTTCGACGCTTCCGGGAGGGAATGGTTTAAGTTTCCGGTACGTCTGGTGGGTTACCGGCAGGTCCGGCAGCCGGTCAGGTCCACGCCCTTTTAGCCGATGCAACCGATGCTCTCGACTCGTCGCACCACGCGCGCCCCACAGTCCGGGCTGACCTTGATCGAACTGTTGGTGAGCCTGGTCATTCTTGGTTTTGTGGTCACGATCATGTCCAGCGCTTTTTTTCAGGTGGCGCAAATTGTGAGAGTGGCTGAAAACGCGAATAGCGAATTTCAACCACAATGGGTGCGCCTGCATGCACTCACCGAACTGGTCGCCAATCTTGCATTACCCCCTGATAATCAGCGGCCATTTGCTGGAAATTCGAGTAGCTTTGAAGGGTTTTCTCTGTCTCTGCCGCAAGGCGACTGGGGTGTTATTCAGCCATTTGTCGTAAAGCTGGTGCCTGCGGAGCAAGGCAACGGAAGTGGACTGGAGGTAACAGGGGGCGATGGCAAGCGGATGGTGGTAGCGGCATGGAATGCGCCAATGGTACTGGAGTACCTAGCAGCGGATGGCTCGGTGCAATCAAGCTGGCCCCCATTTGGCAAAACAGGCGACCTGATGCCCAGCGGCGTATTGGTGCGTGCCGCTTCAGGCGAGCATCTGGTGCAACTGATTGCGCCCTATGAGGGTTTACGTAATCCGGAAGTAAACCCACTCGGCGGGATCGAAAAACTGTTTGGGGTGACGGTTCAGTGAGTGCACACTTTAGCTCTGCCAGGGCACGTCGGCCTCGCGGATTTGCGCTGGCTGCGGTGCTGTGGCTTTTGGCCGGCATGACGATTCTGGCTGCAATGATTAGCCAGTCCAGCCAGATTCTGGCTCAACGCCAACAGTTATTGAAGCAGCGCGCCGACGCCGAGCAGGATTTTCTGTCCACCCGCAGCGATGTGCTGTTCTGGCTGTCGACCAGCCGCGGCACACAGAATGGTTTTGGCTGGGGGAATCAGATGTTGAGAGTGGACGGTCGCGGATATGCAGGCGCAGGGAAAACGACGATACAGGTGCAGGATGTACGCGGCCTGCTCAACCTGAACCGGCCCAACCGTGCACACCTGGCGCGCCTGTTGGTGCGCTGTGGTGCAGATCCGGCACAAACCGCTTCCTTGCTTGATGCGTTGCAGGATTATGCGGAGAAAGGCAATCTGAAACGCTTGAATGGTGCCAAAGCTCTGGAATATTCAATGGCCGGGCTACCCGCACCACGCAATGCACCCTTGCTGGCCGAGCCGGAAATCTGGCGTGTGTTTGGATGGAAGACGCTACAACCGAGTTGGGATGAGAAGCATTGCTCCGAAGATGTAACCGTGCATGGCGATGGCCGTTTTAATACGGGAACGGCGACGGCTGGTGCACTGGAAGGTTACGGATTGGCACCCGAGATGGTGACGCAATTACTGGGTGAACGCGAGTCAGGCGGAAATTTGGTTGCCAATGCAATCATGGCACGCGAGAGCGAACAAAGCTTCTTTGGCACCGCTGCCGCCAGCCTGCCGGCGCGCGCATTCAGGATGACGCATTCGGCAGAGGGGATGCCGTGGGTTTTTCGCTATGACGTAAAACTCACCAGTAACGAGGCGGGCTCGCCATGGAAAATTATCGCACCGCACCGGCTGCCAGCAACTTCAGTTATGATCGCGACTGGTCGCGCTCGCTTGCCGGTCCTGGACCAAATTTCTGAAACGGATAAGAATGCCATTACGAAACCTCTATTGCCTTTCTGATTCTGCCGCAGCGGCAGAGGGGCAGCGGCGCAGCCGCTCCGGTTGGATGAAGCCTTTGTGGGTTCTGCCGCGGGCGTGGTGTGTGACGACCTCGTTGCAAGCCAAAGGTGTGCCACGCCACAAGACGGCAGCGTTCATCCGTCTGCATCTGGCACGCCTGGCGCCGTTTGTCGATAGCGGCGTGTACGCCTGCCGCACCGGCGACTGGGTGCATTTATGGTTTTGGGAAAATCAGCGCGTCCGTGATTTCTGCGAAGCCCACCGGCTGGATTTTGCCGCGCTGGATCTGGCACCTGAGAGCGTGTGCCTGCCGAAGATCAACGATGGCGCGGTGCTGCACCGTTGTGTCGAGGGGGTGGAAGCTCAGCTTTGGCACAAAGGGGCGTTGCTGGATAGCGCCTGGTGGCCCAAACAGATCGATGACAGTGATTGGCAGGCATGGCGCCAGACTGCCGCCGCGGCGGGGAGCGGCAGGGCAATGCCGGTCACCTGGCCGCAATCCTTGCCGCCGATGGCCCTATCCAGCGCTCCCCCGGCGGGCCAGCAGATTTCGGCACGCTTGCTGAAGCCGTGGGCCTCCAATATTTTAGGTGAAAAGTGGTGGCGTGGTTTCAAGGAGATACGGTCAGGAATGTTTTTTACACTGTCAGGCGGTGTATTATTGGGGTTTGCTGGATATTTGTCAGCACAGTGGTTGTATGCACAGCAGGAACTGAATCGAGTGGATCTGGAAATATCGGCCTTGTCGAGCCAAGTGGAGCCTGTTCTTACGGCGCGCGGCAAGGCGCAGGCCTATCTGCAATGGACTAGCCAGGTCGCCAAATTGAACCAGCAGGTCGGGATTGGCGATACCTTACGTATTCTGGCTCCAGTCATGATCCATCAGGAAGTGGCATTGCGCGAATTCGAATATGGCGATGGCGAACTGCGCCTGACACTGGTGCCTGTGAATGCTGAGCTGAATATCGAGACTATTATCCAGCAACTTGAAGCGCTGCCAAAATTATCAGATATCCGGCTGCTGCCTGAAAACGATGTGCGCATCCTCCGTATCTCTGCAAAAATCAGCCCTATGGACAGCATCGTGGGAGATGCTGCTGCTTTGCCTGCACCCCATTCCAATGCCGCAGCCGCGAATAATAATGCAAAACCGGCAGACAAGGAGACAGCTTCCGGTTCTTTCACACCGGCCAAACCGATGACTGAAAATAAAGGGCGCAACCGATGAAAACCGGGGCACGCTTTTGGAAACTGATCGGTCTGGTTGTCCTGATACTAGGGGCATATGGCTTGGCGGAACTCCATGACTCGGTCAAGGCGGGAGATAAGCGGCTGGTTAGCCAACAACAGCTTTTATCGAAGCAACGGGCCCTGCTACACGAAAATCATTGGACTGCTGACCTAGAATCGGTCGACCAGGTGCGGCAGGCATGGCTGAAGCATTTACCCTCTGAAAATACCGCTGCCGTTGCGAAAGCACATTTGCTAAACGATATACGCTCAATGGCAAAAAGTGCTGGCATGGCAACCCTGTCAGTGACCGCAACCGAGATGGAGGATAATGAAGACAGCAAAACCCCATCCTCCTATGGTTTTGTCTCAGGCCAGAAAAAAACCGAGGCGGAAACCTTGCCGGCTGGTGTTCACTTGATAAAAGTGAAGATTGAAGGGCGCTTTAACCCCTCCGCGTTTGCTGCACTGATGAAAGCATTGGAAGAAGAAGGACGCCCCACAATCGTTGAGCGAGTCAGTGTGCGCGGCGCACAGATGGAGTTGAACCTGCGTTGCTATTGGTTGATGGGTACCGGAAAGACTGCCGCCATATCCCGACATCACGATGTCTTAATGATAGCGGACGCTCACCATTAATCCGGCCCTTAAATAAGCGAGAAATAATATAATTTTGTCATGGAAAAGAT
>CAYLMA010000045.1:0-20628 GCA_964384915.1 uncultured Sulfuricella sp.
CGGTTCTGCGAGGGCGGTAAGTTGTAAGGCTTGCCGCTACTCTCCCAAAATCACACTATTTTTGGCCACGCTTCTATCCATAACATCTCACACGCCAACAGGTTCCAGCTCTCACCATTAACCGTAATGCCGGATTTCACTTCCACTTTAGATTCAACTTACGCTGTGATTTCAAGCCGTCCTGACGACCGGGCAGGTAACACATAATCATGTGTTACACTTAATCCATTGTTCAAGCCAAACAAGGAGTCCGTCATGGCCACAGTCAATTTCACCGGGGCGGTGGATCGCGAATTGTTGAAGCGCGCGAAGATCATCGCCGCAAAGACGGACACTTCCGTCAATGCGCTGTTTAATGCCGAACTGCGCTACCTGGTGGAAACCTTCGAAGCCGCCGAGGCGGGCGGCAACCAGAATTACCGTACCCTGCTCGACTTTTCGCTGGGCCGGACAGACGATCTGACTGCGATGAAGACCTTGGGCATAGCCAGCGAGGAAGATCTCTTTCTGCTGATGGCCCAGGCCCATCTGCCGATGCCGCGCCTGCCCGCCGAAGCCACTCGGGGCATGGTCGATGAACTGAACGCGCTAGTGTAGTGGCAATGGCACCCCAATCCCCGGTCGTCCTGCTGCCTGACGCCGGGCCCTTGATCACCCTGGCATACGCCGATGCACTCGACCTTCTGCTCAAGCCTGGGTGGCCTCTCCAGGTGGTTGACATGGTGCTGCACGAGGTCACGCGCAACGCCACGCCTACCAGCGAGCATATCCGGCAATGGGTGGCCGGCTTGTCCATTCCCGTCCTGCCCACGCGCACTTTCCAGCACCATCTCGCAGCCCTCTCCGGTAGCGAAACCGTGCCGCGCAAATCCAATCTCGGTGAAATCGCCG
Organism: uncultured Sulfuricella sp.; assembly: GCA_964384915.1. Lineage (GTDB taxonomy): Bacteria > Pseudomonadota > Gammaproteobacteria > Burkholderiales > Sulfuricellaceae > Sulfurimicrobium. Next base: position 892 of record CAYLMA010000045.1, read on the forward strand.
TGCAGGAAACCATGAACGATCTGGCGCTCACGGCGCCCGCCACGACCGCCATTTTCATTTTCGAAGACCACAAGATCGCCCGCGCCAGCTTCCTGCTGCCGGACAATTGCCGCAAGATCAGCACGCGGGCCTGGCTGCTGTTTCTGGAGGAAAAAGGCTGGATTGACTCCGCTGCCGAAATCGAGCGGAGGGCGATTTCCAATGGGCGAAAGTTTTCACGGCTGAGGTTTCCGCCCTGAGCCCGTCAAGCAAGCCCTCAATGCCGTCACGTTTAGCCCGGTAGCCTGTGGCTTGTTCTCAAATTGTCCGCAATACCGGTTTTCACTTCCACTTGAGATTCAACTTGCGCTGTGTCGCCGCACAGTCGCGAAGATACAAATTGATGAGGCTCTGATAAGGAATGCCGACGTCCTCGGAAATGGCCTTGAAATAATCGATGCATTCCTCGTCCAGGCGGATTGTGATTTGCTTCTTGAGTTGGGAAGCATAGGGATTTTTTGTGGATTTGGAAAAGTCGTATTCGGTTCTCATGATTTCACCTTTTGTAAGCAGTCACCTCATGGCGTGTGGCCTTTCGCGCCGAGATGATGCGAATGACGCAGTCCTCGGTTCGATAGCAGTGGCAAACGACCAAAAGCTGCAAGCTTGAGCTGTAGCCTAATAGAATGAAACGGTCTTCGTTTTCCGAATGGTCGGGATCGGCGATGAGCCGGGCACGCTCGTCGTAAAACACGGATTTAGCTTCCTCGAAGCTGACGCCGTGTTTTTTACGTTTGCCTGCGCCTTGGATTCGTCCCACTCGAAGTGAAGTGTACTCATGCCTTCAATGTAAATACGATGTAATTACAAGTCAAGACTTATATTGGTGAAATCCATACGGTGCGAATGCACGCTGCCGCTCAAGTTTCTCCCTGCCCTATCCCCGCGACCTTGCCGATGGCCAGGTTCGCCGCCGCGGTGCGGGTTTCCACACCGAGCTTTTCGAATACATGTTCCAGGTGCTTGTTCACCGTGCGCGGGCTGGTGCCGAGGATGTCGCCGATGTCCTTGTTGATCTTGCCCTTGGTGACCCAGTAGAGCACTTCGGCTTCGCGGGCAGTGAGGCGGAAGGCGCTAATCAGGGCTTCGATGGTGGCGGCGTGGTTTTCCTCGTGCAGCACCAGCAGCCATTCTCCTTCGTGGCCCAGGCTGCTGGGGTCATGCAGGGTGGCGAGCAGGCGGCGGCCATCCATATTCACGAGTACCGGGGGCTCGCGGTTTTCCCTGGCGGCTTGTTGCGCTTCCTCGATCCAGTCCAGCAGGCGCGGGGGGGAGTGTTCGGTATCGAGATCGAAATAGGCTTTGAGCAGTTTGCGCGCCAGTGGTGTCTGCCATACCAGGCGGCCATCGCTGCGGCGCACTGCGGCGGTGGCCTGGCCGAAGGCGTCGAGGGCGCTGCGGGCCTGTTTCATCTGGCGGGCGTTCTGCATGTGGGCTGCGATGCGGGCCAGCACTTCCTGCGGCTTGATGGGCTTGGTGACGTAGTCGGCTCCGCCGGCGGCGAAGGCGGCCACCACGTGTTCGGTTTCGGTGAGGCCGGTCATGAAGATGATGGGGATGTGCTGGGTGGCGAAATCCGCCTTCATGGCACGCGCCACCTGGAAGCCGTCCATGCCGGGCATCATGGCGTCCAGCAGCATGACGTCGGGCCGGCTCTGGCGCGCCCGCTGCAGGGCGCTTTCGCCGTTGGTGGCAACCAGCACCGTGTAACCCGCTTCGTCCAGGGCATCGTGCAGCAGGGAGAGGTTTTCCGGCACGTCGTCCACGATCAGGACGATGTCCGAATTGATCCGGTCAATCGGGGTCATGCTGTTCTTGAGCCTTGCGCAGTATTTCCTTCATTGCATCGAACTGAAACTGGCGCGCCAGCTGGCGCATCACTTCGACAAATTCGCTGTGAGCAACGTCGAGCCGCTCGATTTCACCCAGCTTGTTGAGGATGCCCCGCACGTAGCCGAGGTCGATCTGCTCTTCCAGTGCTTGCAGGTATTCTTCGGGAGGATAGTTTAACCGCACCGGGGCCGGAGCGGGGGCAGCTTCCCGGGGCGGGGCTTCGGCTCGGACCCATTCCAGATTCAGGTGCCGGCCGATCCAGTCGAGCAGCAGGTCCATCCGCACCGGCTTGGTGATGAAGTTTTCGCTGGCGAGGCCCACGTCGTTTTCAGCGCCTTTTTCGAAGGCGTTGGCGGAAATGACGGCGATTTCGGCGTCCGTCATGCCGCCTTCGTGGATGCGGCGCATGGTTTCCCAGCCATCGATGCCGGGCATGGCCAGGTCCATGAAGATCAGGTGGGGGCGGAAGCGCGGGATCAGGTCCAGGCACTCCTGGCCGGAAGCGGCCTGGGCCAGATGGAAGCCGAGCGGCTCCAGCATGTTGACCAGTAGCTCGCGGTCGGTTTTTTCGTTGTCGACGATGAGGATGCGGCGGCGCACGCCGACGTAGCCGATGGGGCGCGCACGGGCAGCGCCCGGCCCGCCCTGGGCCGCCGCAGCGAGCTGGGGAAGAAAGAGGCGGATGCGGAAGCGGCTGCCCTGGCCCGGCGTGCTTTCGACCGTCAGCTCGCCGCCCATCACATCGGTGAGCATTTTGGCTATGGTCAGACCGAGCCCGGTGCCCCCGGTGGCGCCGACATGGACGGCGCGGCCGCGCGAGAAGGGTTCGAAGATGTACTCCAATTCTTCTGCCGCGATACCGGGGCCGCTATCCTCGATCTCGAAGAGGGCCATCTCGCGCTGGTACTTGAGGCGGAACACGACGCCGCCACGGGTGGTGAATTTCACCGCGTTGCCGAGAATATTGATCAGGATCTGGCGCAGGCGCCGCTCGTCCGCCCGCACCTGCGCCGGCAGTTCGCCCTGTGGCTGGTAGCTGAAATCGATGCCCTTGTTGCGTGCCTGGAACTCGAACATGGCGACGATCTGCTGCACGAATTCGGGGAAGTCCAGCGGCCGCACGTCCAGGCTCAGCTTGCCACTCTCGATGCGGGCAATGTCCAGCGTGCTCTCGATCAGGGATAACAGGTGGTCGCCGCTTCTGTGGATTACGCTCACCGCCTGGCGCCGGTTGGGCGGAATGGCCTCGTCGTCGCCGAGGATCTGGGCATAGCCCAGGATGCTGTTGAGCGGGGTGCGCAACTCGTGGCTGATGGCGGTGATGTAGCGGCTCTTGGCCTGGTTGGCCTGCTCGGCGGCCAGCTTGGCCTTCTGCAGCAGCTCGTCGGTGCGGCGGTGCGAGTCGATTTCCCGCACCAGCAGGCGGGTCTGGCGGCTGGACTCCTCCTGCGCGACCTGGCGGCTGCGGTTGGCGAGCACCACCCACCACGCGATGACGCCGGTCACCACCAGCAGCGCCGCCGAGGTACGCATGAAAACGTCGCGCAGATGCGGCAGCAGATAGGCCTCGCCGTCCTTGAGCGCCAGCATCTCCTGGTAATACAGCAGGCCGATGAACAGGCCGAGGAAGGAAACGAGTCCTGCCATCATCTGCAGATAATGCCCCAGCCCGGCTTCCAGGTAGGGCCGGGTGGAAACCGGCAACAGCTTTTCGAGCAGGCCTATCCACTGGTCGAGCAGGCGGGCGCGGGGCTTGCACTGGTCGTGGCAGCGGGCGTCGAGGGTGCAGCACAGGGAACAGATGTTGCCCTGGTAGGCGGGGCAGCGGGCCATGTCCTCGCCTTCGTAATCCTTGCCGCACACGGCGCAGGCATGGATCGCTGCATGCCCGAGGTCCTCGGGCGGACGGGCGAGGTAGTAGCGCCCACGGGTCAGCCAGGCGATCAGGGGCGAACACACCAGGGCCGCGACCAGGGCGATGAAGATGGCGAAGGGCTGTATTTCCGGGCCGAACAGGCCGACATAGGCCAGCACTGAAAGCAGCGAGGCGATGCCCATGGCGCCGATACCGACCGGATTGACGTCGTACAGGTAGGCGCGGCGGAACTCGATGCCCGGCGGCGAAAGGCCAAGCGGCTTGTTGATGACGAGATCCGCCACCACGGCCATCATCCAGGCCACGGCCACGTTGGAGTAGAGCCCCAGCACCCGGCCCAGGGCCTGGAACAGGTCCAGCTCCATCAGCATCAGCGCGATCAGGGTGTTGAACACCACCCAGACCACCCGCCCCGGATGGCTGTGGGTGATGCGGGAAAAGAAATTGGACCACGCCAGCGAACCGGCATAGGCGTTGGTGACGTTGATCTTGAGCTGGGACACCACGACGAACAGCACTGTGGCCGCCACCGCCCAGCCCGGATTGGAAAACACATAGCCGTAGGCCACCAGGTACATCTGGTTGGGATCGACGGCATGCTCCTGCGAAATCCCGTGGTGGATGGCGAGATAGGCCAGCAGGGCGCCCCCCAGCATCTTGACCACGCCGGGAACCACCCAGCCCGGCCCGCCGATCAGCACCCCGGCCAGCCAGCGGTGGCGGTTATGCGCAGTGCGCTCCGGCATGAAGCGCAGGTAATCCACCTGCTCCCCCATCTGGGTGATGAGCGCCAGCGCCACGGCGAGCGCCGCGCCGAAAAACTGGATGTCGAAGCCGCTCCCGGCGCTGCCGCCATGGCCGAGCAAACCGGCGAAGACTTGCGGTTCCTTGATCAGCACGAACAGATAGGGCAGCAGCAACATCAGCAGCCAGAGCGGCAGCGTCAGCGTTTGCAGGCGGCTGATGGCGCTGATGCCGTGGGTCACCAGCGGGATCACCGCCAGCGCGCAGATCAGGTAGCCCCAGGCGGGCGGGATGCCGAAGCCCAGCTCCAGCGCATAGGCCATGATGGCCGCTTCGAGGGCGAAGAATATGAAGGTGAAGGAGGCGTAGATGAGCGAGGTGACGGTGGAGCCGAGGTAGCCGAAACCGGCGCCGCGCGTGAGCAGGTCCATGTCCAGGCCGTGGCGTGCGGCGTAATGGCTGACCGGGATGCCGGCGAGAAAGATGATGATGCCGGCCACCAGGATCGCCCAGGCGGCGTTGATGAAGCCGTAATTGACCAGCAGGGTGGCGCCCACCGCCTCCAGCACCAGGAAGGACGCGGCGCCGAAGGCGGTATTGGCGACCTGCAGTTCCGACCACTTGCGGTAGCTGCGCGGGGTGAAACGCAGGGCGTAGTCTTCCAGGGTTTCGTTCGCCACCCAGGTGTTGTAGTCGCGGCGCACCTTGAAAACATGCTGAGCCGCCTGGTTATCCTTGTTCTGGGGGACTGGGTCCGTGCTCATGTTCAATGATGCCCCCTGCTTAAATGCTCTAGTAACAGATGTTGATTTCAATTTTGGCCAAGCCTGCCCAAAAACCGTGGCACACCGGGTTGAATCGCACAAGATTCATGAGGCAGGCTTGAACGGCTGCCTTTTGTATTGAACTGAAGCTCAACGCTACGGCGTCATCCCCGCGTTGGGGTAGTCGGCGCAAACCTTGCCTACCTGTGCCAGGTAGGCATCGCGCCGGCCGAATGCCTTGAGCTCGTGGGCCGCGCGGGCGGCGATCAGGGCATTGATTTCCGGCTCCTCGCCCAGTTCCAGCGCATGGGCGGCGTGCTTCTCGGCTGCCGCATAATTGCCGGCGGCAAAGCTCTGCATCCCTTCGATCATTGCGCTGCGCGCCTTGTCCTGTTGCCTCTGCTCCTTGAAAGCGCGAACGTGGGCGGGCAGTCTGAGTACGCTGCGCGCTATGCGCAACAGGCCATAAGCGATGAAAAAGGCTGCCGCCAGCAGGGTAAGCAGGAGGTTGAGGCTCAACTCGATGCGATAGGGCGGATAGACCAGCAGCACGTAGCCGGTATTGTGCGTCGCGGCCATGGTCAGTGCCACGGCGAGAAGCAGGATGACCAGGGTCCAGAACAGGGCTTTCATTTGCCGGATTTTTCCCGCCCCAGCTTGAAGGTACGCGCCGCATTCAGGCTGGCGGAGATGTCCGGCAGGTCGATGGACAGGCGGCTCTGGCCAAGCTGATGGAGGTGGTTGAGCGCGGCGCGGACGGTTTTATCGCTGGTGTCGAAATAGCGCTTCAGCCAGTCTTCGGCGGTCTTGATGTCGGCCTTGTAACTTGCCTCGTTGCGCTGCAGCAGGGCGAGCCGAGCCGAGAGCAGGCGCAGTCTCAGGTTTTCGCGCAGGAAATAAGCTTGCTCCGGTGGCAGGAGGGGCAGTTCGGGTTTTTCCAGATTCTGGATGCGCACCAGTTGTTTGAAATCTTCCCAGGCTTCCTCGCGCAGGCGCAGCCAGAAGCTCTCCGGCTGGGGCTGGCGCGGAGCAGGCTTTTCCGTGCCCGTCACGCGGCCCGGCAACAGGGGCAAATGGTCTACTTCCGCAGCCATGCTGTCGAGCCGCAGATTGAGGCCCGCCAGGTCGATCTGCGGCAGGGCCTGCAATTGCTCGATGTCCTTGTTGATAGCCTTGCGCAGGGTGAAGAACTGCGGCTGGTCCATGCGCTGCAGGCGGCTCTCCGCGGTTTGCAACGCGGTCAGCGCGCTCTGGACATTGCCGGCCAGTTGCAGTTGCTGGCTGGCGATGAGCAGCATCTGTTCGATATCGGACAGCACCCACTCGTCGCGGTTACGCGACATTTGCTGATACAACTCTTCGACCGCTAGCTGGTGGCTCTCGGATTCGGCCATTTTCTGCGCCAGCAGGTCGAGTTTGGACTGGGCTTCGCGCACGGTTTCCTGGGTCTGGCGAACGTGGATTCCGCTTTCCTTGTCATGCGCTTCGAATTCGGCCAGGCGGCTGCCCAGGTTGAGTTCCAGTTGCGTATCGCGCTGGCGCGAATCGAGCCAGTGCCAGCCGAGCAGAAAGAGTGTCAGCAAGCTGATCAGCAGGGACAGGCTGAGCCAGTCCCGCGCCTGTCTTGCCGCTGGTGCCTCCTGGGCCGGAGTTGTTGGAGTTGCGCCGTTATCGTTCATGGCTCGCGGAGTTTCCATTCGCTCAAACCTGTAATCAAACCCTCATCTCCCGGTGGCGTCACGATAACCTGCGCCAGGCCCATTTCACGCGCTACCTGGGCAATGCGTTCATGGGGCACGAAGAGCGGGGTTTTCCTCAGCCATTGTTGCCCAAGTTTGCCCAGCAGATCAAACAGATTGCGCAGGCTCTCGCCGCTGGTGGCCGAGACGGCATGGATCTCGCCACGTGCCCAGCGGTGCAGCAGGGGCGCGGTGTCGATGCTGGGTTTGCAGCGCCGGTAGCATTCGGCGTATTCGAGCGTTGCGCCGCGCGAAATCAGGGTGTCACCCAGGACTTCGCGCCCCCCCTCGCCGCGAAAAATGACCACCCGCTTGCCGCGCATGTCCTGGAACTGGGGCAGGGCGAGCAGGCCTTCGCTGTCGAACTGTTTTTCGGGCGCGACAATCTGAGTGATGCCGCAGCGCTCCAGCTCCTTTTTGCTGCCTTTCCCGATGGCCGCGATCATTAACCGGGGGGGGAGTTGGCGTTGCGCGCGAATCAGGTTGAGCGCCTTGCTCACTGCGTTGGGGCTGATGAAAATCGCCACGTCGAATTCATCCAGACGGGAGATCAGGGCATTGATCGGGCGCAGATCCACGGCGTCGAGAATTTCCAGCACCGGGAACAGGATGGCCTCGCCGCCAGCGCCGGCAATCAGCTGCGCCAGGTTTTGCGCCTGGTGGACGGGCCGCGTCACCACCACGCCCATGCCCTTGAGAGGCGAAGCGGCGATCATTTAGATGGCGAGTTCGGCGAGAATCTTGTCCGCTCCGAGCGCAATCAGGCGTTGGCCCATCTGGGCGCCGAGTTGCTCGGCATCGGCAGGTTTGCCGCGCACTTCGTCACGTATCATGCGCTGGCCGTCGATGCTGGCCACAAAGCCGCGCAGGTGAAGCTCGCCGTTGGCGATCTGGGCAAAACCGCCCAGCGGCACCTGGCAGCTGCCTTGCAAGGCGCGGCTCATGGCGCGTTCAGCCGCGACGCAGGCGGCGCTCTCCGCATGGTGCAGCGGCGCCAGCAGTTGCACCAGGTCATCGCGCCCTTCGCGGCATTCGATGCCGAGCGCGCCCTGCCCTACGGCGGGCAGGCTTTGTTCCGGCTCGATCAGCGCGGCGATGCGGTGGCCCAGCTCCAGCCGCTTGAGTCCGGCAGCCGCCAGGATGATGGCGGCAAACTGGCCTTCGTCCAGCTTGCGCAGACGGGTCTGCACATTGCCGCGCAAGGGCTCGATCTTGAGGTGGGGAAAGCGCGCCCGCAACTGGCATTCGCGGCGCAGGCTGGAGGTTCCGACCACGCTGCCTTCGGGCAGGGCTTCGAGATTGGGGTGTTGGTTGGAAACGAAGGCGTCCCGAGGATCTTCGCGCTCGCCGGTGGCGGCCAGCATGAAACCGGGCGGCAGGGTCATCGGCACGTCTTTCATCGAATGCACCGCGATGTCGGCGCGGCCTTCTTCCAGCGCCTGCTCAAGCTCCTTGACGAACAGGCCCTTGCCACCGATTTTCGCCAGCGGCGAGTTGAGTATCTGGTCGCCGGTGGTGGTCATGCCCAATATCCGCACGTCCAATTGTGGATATAATGTCTGCAGGCGGCTCTGGATATGGTGAGCCTGCCACATTGCCAAGGCGCTTTCGCGCGACGCGATGATAAGAGTGTTTTTCAAAACGGGTTCCTGCGCAAAATGGTCATTAAGCGTTTATTTTCAAAGGTCGTGGCGACCAGCTTAGGGCTGGCTAGTTTAGCATGGTTCAGCATGGCTGGCGCGGCGAGCCCGCTGGACGAGATTTCCACCGCAACGGACTTGACGCGCGAAGCGGTTGTTGCCCAAAACAGGAAAGTGCCGATCCTGATTCTTTTCACCTCCCCGAAGTGTGCGTATTGCGAGCGCGTGAAGCAGGAGTTTCTGCTTCCCATGCAACGCAATCCCGAGTATGCGGACAAGGTCATCCTGCGCCAGATCGAATTCCGGGATCGGAGCAGGCTGGTGGATTTCTCCGGCAAAGTCACCACCGCTGCGCGGTTTTCCCAGCAGCAGAAAGTGCGGCTGACTCCGACCATCAAGCTCTTCGATGCCGCTGGGAATTCGCTCATCGAGCCGCTGGTTGGCCTGACCACGGCGGACTTATATGGCGCTTTCCTCGATCGGGCGATTGACGAAGCGCTGGCAAAGGTTCGCGCGCCATCCAAATAGTCGGCCAAGCTGCCTCGCACCCCCCCCTCCATCATCTCGCGGCCTTATGGAAAAACAGCGTTTAAGTTTAGTCGTGGCCAGATTGACCTTACGCAGAATAATCGGTATGCTTCCGGCTGCTCAAAACGGAGAGATGGCCGAGTGGTCGAAGGTACTCCCCTGCTAAGGGAGCGTAGGGTTTATAGCCTTACCGAGGGTTCGAATCCCTCTCTCTCCGCCAGAAATACATAAAAAGCCCGCGCAACGTGGGCTTTTTTCGTTTGTTTCCCGTTTGCTCCCTTACCTTTTTGACCTTGTTTTAAGGGAGGGGCGATTCATATTGCAGTCCGTGTTGGAATCATTTAACCTGAATTAGAGTTCGGTTAGCCCAATGGCATGGATGTGGACGATGTTCCTCCCCAATGCTGGCCTCTGAGTCTCAACCGCTTAAGGCGGGTTGTTTTGTCGAGTGGCCTGATCGCGTCGTATAGAGCGAAGCGGGATGAAACTCGACTTTACGCTGAGCGCAAGCGCGGCCTCTGCCGGGGCTTCACTCAAGGGCAGGGTGAATGAACCTATGGAGGCCGCATTGCAGGAACCTGAATTTCCCGCCGACGAAGCGCATCGAATTGAGGTGCTGCGCGCGCTGCATATTCTGGATACGCCACCGGAGGAGCGCTTTGACCGCATCACCCGCGTGGCCCAGCGCTTGTTTGACGTGCCTGTTGCCCTGGTTTCCCTGGTGGACGCCGACCGGCAATGGTTCAAATCCTGCCAGGGGCTGAGTGCAAGCGAGACGCCGCGCTCCATTTCCTTCTGTGGCCACGCCATCCTCAGCAGTGACACCCTGGTGGTTGCCAATGCCCTGGACGACCCGCGCTTCGCCGATAATCCGCTGGTTACCGAGGCGCCGCACATTCGCTTTTATGCCGGCCATCCGCTCAAGGCCGCCGATGGCAGCCGGCTTGGTACGCTATGCATTATCGACTACAAACCCCGGAATTATTCGCCCGGCATGCTGGCATCGCTTGCGGATCTCGCCGGCAGCGTGGAACGGGAACTGAATCTGCAGACGCTGGTGGAAGCCAACGCCAGCATCGACGCAGGCCGCCAATTGTTGCAGGCAGTGTTGGACAGCGTTCTTGATGGCATCATCACCATCAGCGCAAACGGCATCATGGCGTCTTTCAACCGCGCCGCTGGGCGCATCTTCGGTTATACCGCGGATGAAGTGATCGGGCGTAATGTCATGATGCTCATGCCGGAGCCTTATCACAGTGAGCATGATGGCTACCTGAACAACTACCTTACCACCGGCAAGAAAAAGATTATTGGAATCGGCCGTGAAGTCAGCGGCAAGCGCAAGGATGGCTCAAGCTTTCCCATGGAGCTGGCTGTGAGCCAAATGGAGGTTGGCGGAGAACGCATGTTCACCGGCATTGTGCGTGACATAACCGACCGCAAGAGAGCCGAAGCGGCCATCACGGCCAGCGATACACGTTTCCGCACGCTGGTCGACACCATAATCGACGGCATTATTGTGATTGATGCCAAAGGCTGCATCCAGACTCTGAACCCGGCGGCAGTGACGCTGTTCGGTTATGCGCCGGAAGAAGTGCAGGGAAAAAACGTCAAGATGCTGATGCCGGAACCCTATGCCCATGAGCACGATGGCTACCTGCACAACTACCTGTCCACCGGCACCAAAAAGATCATCGGAATCGGGCGTGAAGTCACTGGCCTGCGCAAGGATGGATCGACTTTCCCCATGGAATTGTCGGTCAGTGAAATGGAGGTTGACGGCGAGCGCCTGTTTAACGGCATCGTGCGCGACATCACCGAGCGCAAGAAAGCCGAGCGTTTAAAAAACGAATTCGTATCCACGGTCAGCCACGAGTTGCGCACGCCGCTGACCTCCATCCGGGGGTCGCTAGGCCTGGTGGCGGGCGGCGTGGCGGGCGAACTGCCGCTCCAGGCCAAGAGCCTGGTCGATATCGCCTACAAGAATAGCGAGCGCCTGGTGGGGCTTATCAACGACTTGCTCGATGTGGAAAAAATCGAGTCGGGCAAGATGAAATTCGACCTCACGCCATTGCGCCTGATGAATATGATCGATCAAAGCGTGCAGGCCAACCAGGGCTATGCGCAGCAGCATGATGTTCGCTTTGAGGTGACGCAGCGGGTTCCGGAAACCATCCAGGTGGTGGTTGATGAGATGCGTTTGATGCAGGTGCTCTCGAACCTGTTGTCCAATGCCGCGAAATTTTCACCCAAGGGTGGCGTGGTCGAGATCGCCGTGGCGAGGAACAGCGGTTGGATTCGCGTCAGTGTGCGGGATCATGGGCCGGGCATCCCGCTGGAATTCCGGACACGCATATTCCAGAAATTCTCGCAGGCGGATTCCTCCGACACCCGGCAAAAGGGCGGCACCGGACTGGGCCTCAGCATTTCCAAGGCAATTGTCGAGCAGATGCATGGAAAGATCGGTTTCGAGACTGGGGAGGGGGCGGCCTTCTGGTTCGAGTTGGCGGAGTGGAGCGGCGAGCGGAATCCTGCTCCAGCGAGCGCTGCTGCGCTTCATGAAATATCCGGCATCCTGATTTGTGAGGATGATCCGGATGTGGCGACCTTGCTGGCACTGATGTTGCGACAGGCCGGCTACGAGCCGGAGATCGTGCACGATGCCGAACATGCGAAGGAAAGGCTGGAAAGTCAGCGCTATGCCGCCCTCACGCTGGACCTCAAGCTCCCGGGGCAGAGTGGGGCGGAATTGATTCGCGAATTGCGGGCCGCTCCGGCTACGGCGGATTTGCCCATCGTGGTGATTTCCGGAAAGATGGAGCAGGGCAAGGCTGAAATCAGTGGCGGTTTTAGTGTTGCGGACTGGCTGGGCAAGCCCATCGAGCAGCAGCACCTGCTTGAAGCGCTGCACAGCGCGATCCATCGGCTGGGCGCGTACCGGGCAAGAATCCTGCACGTGGAGGATGACCCGGACCTGCGCCAGGTGGTGGCTGCCTTGTCGCTTGACATTGCCGATTGTGATTTTGCTGCCACGGTCGCCGAGGCGGCGGACAAGATCGCGGCCCAACAGTATGATCTGGTTATTCTGGATCTGGGTATGCCGGATCAGTCCGGGTGGCATGTGCTGGAGTATCTGCAGCAATGCCGGCCGCAGCCGCCGGTACTGATATTCTCTGGCCGGGAGTTGTCGGAGGAGGAGTCCGCGCGAGTGACCTCGGTGCTGGTCAAGTCGCAAACCAGCAATGCTGAACTGCTTGAGACGATCCGGGCGCTGGTGCGGAAAAAATGAGGGAGACAGGATGCCGGACCGGGCGCTCCTGACTGGTTAATGTATGTTTGTCTAAAGAGAATAAACATGGAATTGAAAAACATTTTGTACGTGGAAGACGAGCCTGACATCCAGGCGGTGGCGCGGCTGGCGCTGGAAATGGTGGGCGGGTTTGCCGTCACCATCTGTAGTTCCGGAGAGGAGGCGCTGGCCCAGTTTCCAGTGTCGAAGCCGGATCTGATTTTAATGGATGTAATGATGCCCGGCATGGATGGGCCGACAACGCTGAGCCGCCTGCGTGAGCTGCCTGGAGCGAAAGAGACCCCGGCGATTTTCATGACGGCCAAGGTTCAGCCCGACGAGGTGGCGCACTACAAATCTCTCGGTGCGCTGGGGGTGATAGCAAAACCTTTCGATCCCATGACCCTGTCTGAATCAATCCGTGCCCTTTGGGGTGAATTTAGCCGCTCTGCGGGCTGATTTCCCATCTCGCCCACGCTAAATGTTGATCGGAATTGCGCTTCGAACTTGAATCCGCCGGACCACAACTTGTTGTATCGTTCCAATAAAGAAATCAGTCATGAAAGCATCCAAGGAATCACTGCAGGAAAGCGTTGCCCGTCAACGCGAAGCGTTGCAAGAGCTGTTGCAGGAGCCTCTGGGACGGTTGGCGGAGGCCTGCTGCCCGGTATGGGGCGAGCGTGAAAAACTCAATGCCTTGCTGGGAGGTGCGCTGAAGGCCTTGCCGTACTGCAAACACCTTTATGCGCTTGACGCCCATTCGATCCAGATCAGCGATAACGTCAGTCACGATGGATTGCTGGAGGGTTTTGGCCGGGATCGCTCGAAGCGCCCCTACATGAGAGAAGTCGAGTCCAGCGCTGGCTTGGTGCTTTCCGATGCCTATATCAGCCTGCGCGAACGGCGCCCCTCGCTGACTGCCATTCAGCTTGTGCGCAACAAGGAAGGCAAGCCTCTCGGGTTCATCGGTGCCTATTTCGGCCTGCGCGATCTGCCCTTGACGCGCGAACTTTATGAGGAGCCCCGCTACTGGCGGCAGATCAAGGGCGATCCCTCGATTCGCGGCACGGTTTTTCACCAGACCCGCACGGAAAGCGAGATGGACCGGCAGATCGACACCGTGCTCGGCGTGGTGTCGGAATTGATGCGCTATCACGGCGTATTTCATGTGAGCCTGCATTTTTCCAGCAGCCGCGCCATCATCTGGCTGGTTAAAGACCCTTACCGCTACCGCTTGCTGGATATCAACGAACTGATTGATCCGGACACCTGCCTTGCCTATCCCCGCCACCCTTATCCGGCGGACGCGCTGGTTCCCGCAGGGCAGATCCGTGAGGTGCTTGATTCCTTCCGCGGCTTGCGTCTGATGGACGAAATGTTTTACCTGCGCTCCGGCGCCTTGAATATTTTCAATGGCATTGTTGGCCTGACATTTTCCTGCGATGGCTCGCACTACATTCCCTATGATGAATTCCTGAAAATGGACGATACTTTCTGGATCGGAACGCAGCAATGACAATGGAAAAGTCCCGCCGGGGCGCATGCATGAAATTGAAAGCGTGGTTTGTGGTGCTTTGCCTGTCGCCGGCCACTCATGCTTTTGCTGCAGCCCAGGTGGAAGAGCGGGAGTTGAAGCGGAATGCGGTTGAGTCGGCGCAACAGAAGGCCGAGTTTGCGAGAAAGCGGGCAATGGATGCGGAGCAGCAACTGCGTGTCGCGGAACAGGAACTGGCCCAGGCCGAACGCGCCGATCATGAAGCGCGGCAGCGTGCCGGTGTCGCCGCAAGCCGCCTGGAAGAAGCAAGGGCCGGGCTAAGCCGGGCCCAGGCCGGCAGGGCCCAAGCCAGCGCGTCATCAGCGCGCGCTGTGGAAGAGGTGAACAAGGAATGGCCGCGCCGCGAACGCCCGCAATGAATTGACGTCCAGATCGAAGACCGCGGGAGAGGGCTAAATCAACGCTACACTAGTCCTTGCGCACAGGAACACGCCACAGGAACAAGGCCAGCGCGACCGCGATTGCCGCCAGCATGGCACGGTGCCAGTGAGATTCCATCAGCATGATCGAAGCGCCGAAGGACAAGCCCATCAGCAGGAAGGCCCAGGGTTTGACGCCGGGCGGCATGCTCCGATGCTCCTGCCATTCGCGGATAATCGGGCCGGCCACGCGGTGCGCCAGCATCCTGTCGTGCAGGTGCGTGGAGCCGCGCGCAAAGCAGGCGGCTGCCAGCAGCACGAATGGCGTGGTTGGCAGCATCGGCAGGAAGATCCCCGCCACCGCCAGCAGCAAAGCCATTATGCCCAACCCGAGAAAAAGGACCCGCATCAGGCGTGAATTGTGAAGACGCTGGTGATCCATGTATTTTCGAAGCACTCGACAGTTTATCGATAACCCAGCCCAGCTGCTATTGAGGCCGGTTGGCAATAGTGGAGTCCAAAGGGTGAAGCAGTGCCCGTTTCATCTTAGCCCTCCATTTCCGGCATTTTACAGAAACATTGGCCTCCATTATCCCATCGCTTCCGGTATCCGGCCTTTGGCCTGGATGGGTTTTCGGCTTGCCTGCTGAAAACTGGAGCGCTACGTTGCTTCAAACCCGACAGGTGGCAAATTTTTCAAAGGATTGCAGAAATGCCTGTTTCGCATCTTCCGGCGCCATGGGCCGGATGATTTCGATACAGGGCTCCACGCCTTCAAGATAAGTCCATGGCTCTGCGGAATAAGGCATCAAATCGCGTTTCTCGGTCGCCAGCGAAACCAGGTCGGCCCGCTTGATGGCCGGGTTGTGCTCCAGGGCCACGCCGAAGCGCTCACCAATAATTCGCGTCACGCTGTCCTCGATGGCCGAAAATTCCGGCAGCAGTACCTTGAGCGGCTTTACCATGTCTCCAAGGTAGGCCTCCGCCGCATCATGCAGCAAGGCCGCGAATTTCAGTTCGTCCGGCACCAGCGAAGCCACGATCAGGCTGTGCTGAGCGACGGAGTAAAAAGCGTTGGTCTGGCCGTTGAAGCGGCACTGATAGGCCAGCCCATGGGCGATGTCTTCAATCGCCACATCGACGATGCGCGGCTCCAGCGGGTAAAAGCGGTTGCCCAGATAGGTGGATACATACAGTGTGCTCATCGGGCCTCCATGGATGTTGGGTCTGTTCAAGTAGGCGCCAGTATGGCACGCTACGGGCTCGCTATGTGAGCCACAAAGAGGACGAGATAAGGAACATATGGACCGTACCGAACGTTTCTACCGCATCGACCAGTTGATGAACGAGTACAAGGTGGTGCCATTGGCCACCTTCCTGAACGAACTTGGCATTTCCCGCGCCACCTTCAAGCGCGACCTGGAATATCTGCGCGACCGGCTCAATGCGCCCATCGAATGGGACCGCGATGCAGGGGGCTACCGCTTCGGCAAGGCCGACACCCTGGCCCCCAAGTACGAATTGCCCGGGCTGTGGTTCAACGCCTCGGAAATCCATGCCCTGCTCACCATGCAGCAATTGCTCGCCAACCTGCAGCCGGGCCTGCTCGGGCCGCACATCCAGCCGCTCCAGTCGAGGCTCAACCAGTTGCTGGATAGCGGCGATCATTCGGCTGAAGAGGTCCAGCAGCGCATCAAGATCCTGCATGCCGCGGCGCGCCAGGTGACGTCGGAGAATTTCGAGCTGGTCAGCCACGCGCTGCTCAAACGCCAGCGCCTGCAAATCACCCATTACAGCCGCAGCAACGATCAGCAGACCGAGCGCGAAATCTCGCCGCAACGGCTGGTGTATTACCGCGACAACTGGTATCTCGATGCCTGGTGCCATTTGAGGAAGGGGCTCCGGAGTTTTTCCGTCGATACCATCAGGAAGGCGGTGATCCTCGACAAGACGGCCAAGGCGGTGCCGAACGGGCAGCTGAACGAAACGCTGGGCAGCGGCTATGGCATCTTTTCCGGCAAGGCCATGCACAAGGCTGTGCTCAGGTTCACGCCGGAGCGGGCGCGCTGGGTGGCCCAGGAGCAGTGGCACCCGAAGCAGAAAGGCCGGCTGGAAAAAAACGGCGCCTATATGCTGGAAATTCCCTACAGCGACGACCGTGAGCTGGTGATGGACATTCTCAAGTACGGGCCCGATGTCGAGGTGCTGGCCCCTGACACGCTGCGCGAGCGGGCGAAAAAACTGCTCAAAAGCGCTTTTTCCCAGTACGGCAAGTAAATTCATTGGGGCTCATCCTGTGAGCCAGCTGGGCCGCATACTGGCATCACGACGACCAAACAAGGAGAGCGTGATGAAACTGGGAAAAATCAGCAGCCATGCCCGCGTGAAGATGCGGCAGTGGGGAATCAGCGAAGCGGCGTTGCAGGGCCTGCTGGCGGGAGGGCGCGTGGAGCAGGACCATCTGGGCGGCAAGATCGTATATTTTGACCAGGAAGCGCTCGCCCGGCCACGGGCAGAGTGCCTTGAGCGCTGCCGCGATTCCTATGCCGTGATGGACCGTCATGGCGAAATCATCACCGTGGGCAGCCGCTTCAGCCGGGTGCGGGGACATTAAGCAACAGTTTTACGCCACGCGGCAGGAGACGAACGGGCGGGTTGCTATAATGGCGTTTTCGCCTGGAATGTCCTTGTGGCCACTTGCTCTGCCTTTTTCATGATTTGCGCTTGCCCCATGCGGTCCGGGCAATGATTGCTGCTTTGCAGCAAGCCATGGTATTCGTCGACCTGGAAACGACGGGCGCCAATGCCAGCGGGGACCGCATTACCGAGATCGGCATCGTGGAAGTCTCGGAGCATGGCATCAGCGAGTGGTCCACCCTGGTGAATCCGCAAGCGCCGATCTCGCCCTTCATCCAGCGCCTGACCGGCATCAGCAACGAGATGGTGTCCGCCGCCCCAACTTTCGCGGAGATTGCCGGGGTGCTGCTGGAGCGGCTGAGAGGGCGGCTTTTCATCGCCCACAACGTGCGCTTCGACTATGGCTTCCTGCGCAGCGAATTCAAGCGCGCGGGGATGGATTTCCGCGCGGACGCGCTGTGCACGGTCAAGCTCTCGCGCAAGCTTTTTCCTCAGCACGCCAAGCACAACCTGGATGCGCTGGTCGAACGCCATCAATTGCCGGTGACTGCGCGCCACCGCGCGCTGGCGGATGCCCAGGCGATTCACGCCTTCTGGTGCAAGATCCACGAAGAATTGCCGCTCGAAGCCATTCAGGATGCGCTGCATGAACTCCTGAAGCCGCCCCGGCTGCCGCCGGGGCTGGATGCCTCGACGGTGGAAGACCTGCCGGAAGCGCATGGCGTCTACCTGTTCTACGGCGAAAACGATGCGCCGCTGTATATCGGCAAAAGCAGCAATATCCGCCGCAGCGCGCTCGCGCATTTCGCGGCGGACCGCAAGCACCACCGGGACACGATGATTGCCGAGCAGATCAGGCGTATCGCGTGGATCGAAACGGCGGGCGACCTGGGAGCGCAATTGACGGAATCGCGGCTGCTCAAGGCGCTTCATCCCGCGCACAATCCGCTCAGGAAGGGCGACCATGAGCTGTGCGCCTGGAAGCTGGAGCCGGCGGAAAATGGCGGCATGACGGTAAGGCTGGTGTATGCGCGGGAGCTGGATTTTGGTGCCGAAACGGGCCTCTACGGGCTGTTTTACTCGAAGAAGAAAGCTGTCGATGCCCTGCGGGAAATCGCCGCCGCGCACCGCCTGTGCCTGATCCAGCTGGGCCTCGAACATCCGCCGCAGAGCAAGCGCGCTTCCTGTTCGGCCTATCCGCACTCACATTGCAAAGGGCTATGCGTCGGCAAGGAAGCGCACGGCCAGCACGACATCCGCCTCATGGGCGCTCTGGCCCGCATGATGGTGCAAGCCTGGCCTTTCCCAGGGCCGGTGGGGATACGCGAAACAGCCAATTGGGGCAGCTTGACTGAAATCCACCTGATCGACCACTGGGTCTACCTGGGATCGGTCGGCTCGGAACAGGAAATCCCGCAAATGCTCGGCGCGCGCCCGGCGTTTGAACTGGATGTCTACAAGTTGCTTACCCACTACCTGAAACAGGCCAGAATCGACATCATTCCCCTAACGCGGACGACGAGTCAGCCCGAGGGGCTTAATCCAGATTGAATTTTAGCTGGGTTCAGGGTATCAAGGGCTGTGAGCTTATGTTTTCAGTTTTTGCATCGCGAGTCTTGTGGCAGATGCCGGTGCCATAAGCCGGCCCCTGTTTTCAGCGATCCGGTGCCGTATTGCTGGCTACGCCGTTACCGTTTCTGGTATGATTACATTGGTTATTTTGCAATCGGGATGACCCAATGCGCAATATTCCGAGTATTCCATCTACGCCATCCGCAGTCACGGATGCACTAGACGTTAAGCCCATAAACTACCTGCGTGCGCCGCAGCCCGTTGGCGAGCGGAATCTCACCCCGCTCGTGTTCCCACATCGCCAAACTGCGGAAAAGGCCGGGCCGGGGGGCGTTGGCAATGCGCCGCCACTTGAGGAGCGGCGTCGAAGAAACGAACGGCGCAAATATTCCCGGCGCATTCGGCCCGCAGGCGCTACCCCGTATGACACACGGGCGCCCGAGGAACGCAGGAGCGGCAACCGCCGAGAAAGCGATATCACCACCAAAATTCAGGAAAAGGCCTAGGAGCCTGCTTCGCAAATGCCGGAACATGAAACGCGTCTTCCGGCCCGTGGCGGCCTTGTCCATCCTCGCAATAGGCGTGGCTATTGCTGCGGTTCGCGCCTTGCCATAGAGGATTAGCGCCCATGTCGTCTCAGAGAGGCAATGGGCGGCTCATGTTCTGGCTTTGAAGCTTCTTCATCTGATTGATTTGCGCATCCATCTTGCGCAGCGTTGCCTTTCGCATGCGCGTCTTGCCCTCGGCTGCCGCCTTGCCGCAGATGCGCCGGATTGCCAGCATCAGTTCCAGTTGGTTGCGCTTGTCCATTTCGATTTCCCTTTCCGCCCGGTTGCAATTTCGCCGCGCATTCAGTTGCGCGGCAGCTCGTGTGGGTTCCATTTTTCAGCATGTCAAGCTCATGGGGTGAGCCACATGAAAAAAATCAAACAGCGCAGGACGGGCGGAAAATGGCATAGTCGAGAAAAAATGAGGGCGCGGAGTAGGCATGAACCGCGTGGAGCGCGGCGGGCTGGAAATGAGAAAACTCACTTCAAATTGATGCGGTTTGGCGAGGCGACTACACTTCTCTCACTGCAAATAGCAGGCTTTGAAATGGTGGACCGAAGGAGGATCGAACTCCCGACCTCTGCATTGCGAACGCAGCGCTCTCCCAGCTGAG
>CAYLMA010000046.1:0-20488 GCA_964384915.1 uncultured Sulfuricella sp.
CGGATGCCGCAACGTTAAACGAAAACCCGTTTACACAAAATTCAGGACACCCCCAAATGTAGCGGGTTATTTCGAAAACTCGAACTCATGGGCGATTGTGGCGCCATCGTTGACCGTCTTGACGCCGTAATATTTCTCTCCCACCTTGAATATGTAGCGGCACCAGTTTTCAGAACGTTGCTTCCAGTCAATCGTGACGCAATAAGTTCCATTGTCGCCGACATGCCATGTGCCTTGACCGGTTTTTGTTGCCGCTCCCTTCAATATCAGGCCGACATCACGACCAATGTCGGTCGAAGCCACGAGTTTGCCATCGGGTTCGTTGGTCCAGCGGCGGGTGCTCCCCTCTTTTGAATAACTGACGACCTTGGCGTTCGGCATCAGCTGCTTCAGCTCGTCCGCAGACAGCTGGACGCCGTTCTGCGCCTTGATGTCATTCAGGAGCAGGCCATCCGCTTGAGCGGCCCAGGAAAGTGCGAGCAAAACAGATGCAAGAATGGAGCGATACATAAGACCTCCTATCAATCAAATTAAGAGATATAAGCCGGATCCAGGCAAGAGGCGCGATGCGGCTGACACAATTGCATTTCCATGCCCGCCAGTTCATGCTGATTAAATTAAACGCTTTCATAAGCTGTTTTGCATGCAAGCCAAATTCACAGAAAATTTTATGAGTCTTGACGTTTTACTGGAGCAAATCCGCGCCTGCCGTGTGTGCGAAGCACATTTGCCGCTGGGGCCGAAGCCGGTTTTGCGCGCGGGAGAAAGCGCGCGGCTGATGATCGTGGGACAGGCGCCGGGGCGGCGCGTGCACGAGACGGGGATTCCGTGGAACGATCCTTCCGGCGACCGCTTGCGCTTGTGGCTCGACATGCCGCGCGAGGTGTTCTACGACGAGCGGCGCATCGCCATCATCCCCACGGCTTTCTGCTATCCCGGCAGCGGAGCCCACGGCGACCTGCCGCCGCGCCCGGAATGCGCGCCGCTGTGGCACCCGCAACTGCGCGCCCAGTTGCCACAGGTGCGGCTGACGTTGTTGGTCGGCAGCTACGCCCAGGCCTATTACCTCGGCCGGCGCGCCAAAAAGACCCTGGGCGCCACGGTGCAGGCGTGGCGGGAATATCTGCCGGAATTCCTTCCCCTGCCGCATCCCAGCCCGCGCAATCAGCGCTGGTTCAAGTCAAACCCCTGGTTCGAGCAGGACGTCTTGCCGGCTTTGCGGCAGCGCGTTGACGCGCTCTGGGAAGTGAATCAGGTAGGCGCCGGTTCGAAACGGTGAATCCGCGACAGCACATCCGCCAGTGCGTCTTTTGCCTGAGCCGTGTCGTAATCGGTTTGCAGTCCGATCCAGAAGCCATCGCTCATGCCGAAAAAGCGCGCCAGGCGCAGCCCGGTATCGACGGTGATGGCGCGCTTCCCGGCAACGATTTCGCCGATGCGCCGCTGCGGTACGCCGATTTCCTTCGCCAGCCGGTATTGGGTGATGCCCATCGGCTTCAGGAATTCTTCCAGCAGGATTTCACCGGGGGTGGGGTAAGCGACTTCACGCATGACGGGACTCCTTAGGGCTCGCTAATGAATAAATTGGACATACGCTGGGGCCGTTTTGGGCGCAGGCCAAGGCGCGAGACGCGCGGTTGTGTCATTCACAACAAGTGGCTCGCAACACAGGAATGTGCCCAAAACGGCCCCAGCCCGGAGGGTTGCTGCGTATTCGGGCGTCTGAGGCGTTGCGAGACTTGGCAATGAAATGACCATTGCCCGCGCCTCGCGCCTTGCATCCATCCCGAATACACAACAACGTATGTCCAATTTATTCATTAGCGAGCCCTTAATGGTAATCAACGATCTCGACGTCGTGGGCATGGCCACCCTCGAAGCGGAAGCACAGGCGCCACTGGTCGTTGATGCGGATGCTGTATTGACCTGCGCGCTTGCCGGAAAGTTGCTCCAGCCGGTTGCCGGGCGGGATGCGCAGGTCTTCCGGCTTTTCTGCCCGATTCAGCATGGCCAGCTTGCGCATGGCCGCCGCTTCGATATTCCTGAACCGGGTCGAGCGCCTGCCGTTGAACAGGTTTTCGGTATCGGCGCATTTGAATGTCGAGATCACCGGAAAATACTAACGCCACGCGTTAGTAGTGTCAAGCGAGCGTATTTTAGCCCCTGGTTCGAGCAGGACGTTTGGCCGGCTTTGCGGCAGCGCGTGGACGCGCTGTGGCAGGGCTAGCCTTTTTCGCCGCCTGAGCCTGCCGGCCGGGGCGGCGCGCGCCTTCCGCCGCAGTGCCGGTACCGGCCGGCTGCCAGAAAGGCACCAGGTGGCGCTTCCCGTTGCCGATCAGGTCGCTGCGGCCCATGCGCTTCAGTGCTTCGCGCAGCAGCGGCCAGTTGTTGGCGTCGTGGTAGCGCAGGAAGGCCTTGTGCAGGCGGCGCTGGCGCTCGCCCATGGGGATGGGCACTTCCTCGCTGCTGCGCGTGACTTTTTTCAGCGGGTTGCGGTGGGTGTGGTACATGGTCGAGGCCAGCGCCATCGGGGTGGGCAGGAAGGCCTGTACCTGGTCCGGGCGGAAGCCGTTGGCCTTGAGCCACAGCGCCAGGTTGAGCATGTCCTCGTCGGTGGTGCCGGGGTGGGCGGCGATGAAGTAGGGGATGAGGTACTGTTCCTTGCCCGCTTCTTTCGAGAATTTCTCGAACATGGCCTTGAACTTGTCGTAGGTGGCTATGCCCGGCTTCATCATTTTCGACAGCGGGCCGGGTTCGGTGTGCTCGGGGGCGATCTTGAGGTAGCCGCCGACGTGGTGGGTCACCAGTTCCTTGACGTATTCCGGGCTTTTCACCGCCAGGTCGTAGCGCACGCCGGAGCCGATCAGCACGCGCTTGATTCCTGGGATGGCGCGCGCCTTGCGGTAGAGCTGCACCAGCGGGCCGTGGTCGGTGCCCATGTTGGGGCAGATGTCGGGGAACACGCAGGACAGGCGGCGGCAGGCGGATTCGATCTTCTCGTCCTTGCAGTGCAGCCGGTACATGTTGGCGGTGGGGCCGCCCAGGTCGGAAATGGTGCCGGTGAAGCCCGGCGTCTTGTCGCGGATTTCCTCGATCTCGTGCAGGATCGAGGCTTCCGAGCGGCTCTGGATGATGCGCCCCTCGTGCTCGGTGATGGAGCAGAAGGTGCAGCCGCCGAAGCAGCCGCGCATGATGTTGATCGAGAAACGGATCATCTCGAACGCCGGGATGCGCGCCTCGCCGTAGGACGGATGCGGGCGGCGGGCGTAGGGCAGGCCGTAGACGTGGTCCATTTCCGCCGTGGTGAGCGGGATGGGCGGCGGATTGAGCCACACGTCGCGCTCGCCGTGGCCCTGCACCAGGGCGCGCGCGTTGCCGGGGTTGGATTCGAGATGCAGGATGCGCGAGGCGTGGGCGTAGAGCACCGGGTCGTCCTTGACCTGCTCGTAGGACGGGATGCGCACCACGGTATGGCCGCGATCCAGTCTGGGCTTGGGATGAAAATGCAGCGTGTTGGCGTCTGAAGTGCTTGACGGGGTGCTCGGCTTTTCGTCGTAAGGGTTGGGGTGCGCAGCCACCGGCCCCGGCATGTCGAGGTGGCTCGAATCCATCTCAGTCCAGCCCTCGGGTATTTCCTTGCGCATGAAAGCGGTGCCGCGCAGGTCGGTGATGTCGGCGATGGCCTCCCCGGCGGCGAGGCGATGGGAGAGGTCGACCAGCGCGCGCTCGGCGTTGCCGTAGATCAGCATGTCGGCCTTGGAATCGGGCAGCACCGAGCGCCGCACCTTGTCCGACCAGTAGTCGTAATGGGCGATGCGGCGCAAGCTGGCCTCGATGCTGCCGATGACGACATTGGCCTTGGGGTACGCCTCGCGGCAGCGCTGCGCATACACGATCACCGCGCGGTCGGGGCGTTTGTTGGGCTCGGCGTTGGGGGTGTAGGCGTCGTCTGAGCGGATCTTGCGGTCCGAGGTATAGCGGTTGACCATGGAATCCATGTTGCCGGCGGTGACGCCGAAGAACAGATTGGGTCTGCCCAGCTGCTTGAACGCCGCCGGGCTGTGCCAGTCGGGCTGGCTCAGGATGCCGACGCGGAAGCCCTGGTCCTCCAGCAGGCGCCCCACCAGCGCCATGCCGAAGCTGGGGTGGTCGATGTAGGCGTCGCCGGTGACGATGATGACGTCGCAGCTGTCCCAGCCGAGCGCTTCCATCTCCGCGCGCGTGGTGGGCAGGAAAGGCGCGGTGCCGAAGCGTTTGGCCCAGTATTTGCGGTGTGAGGTGATGCTGGGTGCGGTTTGCATGGGGGCTATTTTAACCTTAAAAAACAATTGAACCGCTAAGGACGCAAGGGTGCGCGAAGGAATTCAAGGGCTTGAGCAAATGAGCGGCTAGGCTGGCTGGCAGGTGAGGCAGATTATAAATTGTTTTACCTTGCGAACCTTCGCGTCCTTAGCGGTGAAATGCCTTTTTTGATCGGTCACAAAAACTTAAGCTTGCTGTAACCGGACTGTCATTGGCCCTGTTTATCGTTCGCTCATCGGAATTGCAGAGGAGCGAACGAGATGTTGCTGAGTCAACAGGCAGAAGTGTCGGAGCGCCGCGAGGCCAGGCTTTTTTACTGCTTTGCCCAGAGCGAAGCCGATATCGAGGAAGCGCAGCGCCTGCGTTACAAAGTCTTCGCCGAGGAGATGGGGGCGCGTTTGCCCACTCGCAAGGCCGGCGTCGATCAGGATATGTTCGACCCCTACTGCGACCACCTGCTGGTGCGTGACGGCG
This sequence comes from uncultured Sulfuricella sp., assembly GCA_964384915.1. GTDB lineage: Bacteria > Pseudomonadota > Gammaproteobacteria > Burkholderiales > Sulfuricellaceae > Sulfurimicrobium. The sequence continues at coordinate 4,777 of CAYLMA010000046.1, forward strand.
ATACCAACGAAGTGGTCGGCACCTACCGCATCCTGAGCCCGGAGCAGGCCAAGAAAATCGGCGGCTTTTATTCCCAGAGCGAATTCGATCTCACCCGCATCGCGCATCTGAGCGACCGCATGGCGGAAGTTGGCCGTTCCTGCGTGCATCCCGATTACCGCAGCGGCGCCGCGATCACCCTGCTGTGGGCCGGCCTGGCGGAGTACATGATTACCCGGGGTTATGACTACCTGATCGGCTGCGCCAGCATCAGCATGGCGGATGGCGGCCACAGTGCGGCAAGCCTGTACAGCCGTATCAGCATTGACAACATGTGCCCCGTGGAATGGCGCGTCTTTCCGCGTCACCCGTTGCCGCTGGATGCGCTCAACCGCGACCTGAACCCGCCCATGCCGCCGCTGATCAAGGGTTATCTGCGCACCGGCGCCTTCATTTGCGGCGAACCGGCCTGGGACCCGGATTTCAATACCGCCGACGTGCTGGTGCTGCTGCCGCTGGCGCGCCTGAACCAGCGCTACGCCCGCCACTTCATGGGCCAGAAGGCAGCCTGAGCGATGGAGCTTCCAGACGCTTCAGGCGCGCCGCCACAGGGTTTCGCCGCCGGGCTTGTCTTCGAGGACGATGCCAGCCTGCAGGAGATCGTCGCGGATGCGATCCGACTCGGCGAAATTCCGGGCTTTGCGAGCTTCGGCACGAGCGGCAATCTGTTCCTCGATCTGCTGTGGCGTTAAGCCGCCGCCGGATTCGCTGCCCAGGCCGCCCTGCAGGAACTGTTCCGGATCACGTTGCAACAGGCCCAGGGTTGCGCCCAGCGCTTTGAGCAATCCCGCCATTCCTGGGTCATTGTTCTTGTTGATTTCGTTCGCCAGCTCGAACAGCGCGGCGACCGCTTCCGGGGTGTTGAAATCGTCTTCCATGGCCTGCTTGAAGGCGGCGGCGTAGGGGGCGTTCCAGTCGATGGAGCGAGCAGCGGGCGAGGTGTTGTTGAGTGCGGTATAAAGCCTTGTGAGCGCGCCCCTGGCGTCGTCCAGGTGCTGGTCGGAATAGTTCAGCGGGCTGCGGTAATGGGCGCGCAGGATGAAAAAGCGCACCACCTCGGGGTCGTATTTTTCCAGCACTTCGCGGATGGTGAAAAAGTTGCCCAGCGATTTGGACATCTTTTCGTTATCGATCCGCACAAACCCGTTGTGAATCCAGTAATTGACGTGCTGATGGCCGTGCGTGCCCTCTGACTGGGCAATCTCGTTCTCGTGGTGGGGGAACTGCAAATCCGCGCCGCCGCCGTGGATGTCGAAATGCTCGCCCAGCAAGGCATCGCTCATCACTGAGCACTCGATGTGCCACCCCGGCCGCCCCGGCCCCCACGGCGAATCCCACTGCGGTTCGCCGGGCTTGGCCGATTTCCACAGCACGAAGTCGAGCGGGTCGCGCTTGCCTGCCGCCACGTCCACCCGCTCACCCGCGCGCAGGTCATCCAGCGACTTGCCCGAGAGCTTGCCGTAGCCGGGGAAGGCATGCACGGCATAGCACACGTCGCCATTCTCGGCGACATAGGCCAGTTGGTTTGCGATCAGCCGCGAAATCATGTCTATCATGCCCGGCACGTACTGGGTGGCGCGTGGCTCATGGTCCGGCTTCTCCACGCCGAGTTTCGCGGCATCCTCATCCATGGCGGCGATGAAACGGCCGGTCAGCTCATCGATGGTTTCGTGATTTTCCGCCGCGCGCTTGATGATTTTGTCGTCGATGTCGGTGATGTTGCGCACGTAGGTGAGGTCCAGCCCCTCGGCCTTCAGCCAGCGCTGGATCATGTCGAACACCACCAGCACCCGCGCGTGGCCGAGGTGGCAGTAATCGTATACCGTCATGCCGCACACGTACATGCGGGCCTTGCCGGGTTCGATGGGGATGAATTCCTGCTTGGCGCGGGCGAGGGTATTGTAGATTTTCAGCATATTATTTTGAAATATTCAGGTGGATTCTGTCAGGAAAATTGGCTTACCCAATTCCCGGGTGTCATTGCATTGGCGCCTGCCGGCGCGCGTGCCAGCTGCTCCTGATCCCAGGATACCAGCGGGGCGCCCAGCCGGTCCGCCAGGGCGGCGTAGGTTGCATCAGCGCCCCGGATAAAACATTCGAGCGCGACTTTCTCCGCAGCGAGTGCCAGCGATTCGTCAATGGGGTGAATGCGGATGGGGGTCCAGACCCGGATTTGTTCCATTATCCGGGACGCAAGGACGGTGTTTTTGCCCGGGCGTGAAAAAGCTGCCGCGGTTTCCGGAAAGAGTATGGCAGGAGCGCAAAGTTGCACGCCGCGTTCAATCGAGGTGCTCAGGAATTCCAGGCTTGCCATGTGCTGGTCTTCGTCCGCCTTGAATGCGGATACGAGTACCGATGCATCAATAATAGCGAGCACGGCGGTCTTCAAAAAGCTGTTGCATGGCTGATTTGTCGTTATTCCAGTCCGCTGCATTGTCCTGCGCCAGTCGTCCGACTTCGGTAGCGAAGCGGGCAGCCCGCTGGTGCGCGGTTTCCTGATCGCCCTTGTTCGTAATCTGCCCCAGTTCGTGCTCGACGGCTCCGGTAATCAGCTGCTTCAGTGTCATGCCACGGGCCACTGCTGCGGCCTTGGCCTGGCGGAAAAGATCATCAGGAATTTCAATGGTGGTTTTCATGGTTGAATATTTCCCGCCAGAGGGAGAAGAATAATCATACCCATAAATATGGGTGTCGACAAGTCGTGTTGACAAGCCCTTGCTAGGCTGCCCGGCGGACATAATCCCGCGGGCGGAAGCCCAGCAGCGCGAGGGCGGCGAAGTAGGCGCCCGCCCCGACAATGACCACCCAGGCCAAATGCATGGCCCGGTCTAGGATGCCGCCGGTGAGCCAGGCAGCCTGGGGGCCCATGGCATACCACAGGGTGATCCCCATGACCGCCAACGCGATGCCGAGCTTGAGCAGGAAAACGAGCCATCCCGGCTGGGGCTGGAAGATCTGGTGGCGGCGCAGATGGTAGTAGAGCAGCGCGGCATTGATGCAGGCGCCCAGGCCGATGGCCAGCGCAAGGCCGGCATGCTGCAGTTTCCAGACGAAGGCGAGGTTCATGAGCTGGGTGGCGAAGAGGGTGAAAATCGCGATCTTGACCGGCGTACGGATGTTCTGGCGCGCATAGAATCCGGGTGCCAGCACTTTCACCATGATCAGGCCGAGCAGGCCGGCGCTGTAGGCGACCAGCGCCTCGCGCGTCATCCACAGGTCATGGGCGGAGAACTTGCCGTAGTAGAACAGCGTGGAAATCAGCGGCACGGCCAGGATCGCCAGCGCCAGCGCCGCGGGCAGGGCCAGCATCAGGGTCAGGCGCAGCCCCCAGTCGAGCAGGCTGGAAAATTTTTCCGGGGAGTCGTCGGAATAGTGCTTGGCCAGCGAGGGCAGCAGGATGGTGCCAAGCGCCACGCCCAGCATGCCGGTGGGGAATTCCATCAGGCGGTCGGCATAATAGAGCCAGGATACGCTGCCGGTTTCGAGGAAGGAGGCGAATATGGTGTTGATCAAGAGGCTGATCTGGGCGATGGAGACGCCGAACACCGCCGGTCCCATGAGTTTCATGATGCGCCATACGCCTTCGTCTTTCAGGTTCAGGCGGAAGCGCGGCAAGAGGCCGATTTTGACCAGGAAGGGCAGTTGGAAACCAAGCTGCAGTAGACCGCCGAGCAACACCGCCACTGCCAGCGCCATGACCGGCGGATGCATGTGGGGCGCCAGCCATAGCGCGCAGCCGATAAAAGAGAGATTCAGCAGCGCCGGTGTGAAAGCGGGTATGGAAAACTTGCTGTAGGTGTTGAGAATCCCGCCTGCCAGCGAGACCAGCGAGATGAAGAAGATGTAGGGGAATATCCAGCGCAGCAGTTGCACGGTGATGTCGAATTTTTCCGGCGTGGCGGCAAAGCCTGGCGCGCTGATGTAGATCACCACGGGCGCGGCAAGAATGCCGATCAGGCTCACGCCCAGAAGGATCAGCGCCAGCAGCGTGGCGACATGGTCCACCAGGTCGCGCGTGGCATCGTGGCCGCGGCGCGTCTTGTATTCGGCGAGGATGGGCACGAACGCCTGGGAGAAGGCGCCTTCGGCGAACAGGCGGCGCAACAGGTTGGGCAGCTTGAAGGCGACGAAAAAGGCGTCGGTGTAGATCCCGGCGCCGAAGGCGCGGGCGATGATGGCGTCGCGCATGAAGCCGAGAATGCGCGAGATCAGGGTCATGCCGCCTACGGTGGCGAGGGCTTTGAGCAGGTTCATGGGGTTAGAGGGTCGCAGTTATCATAGAAAAGGCATTTCACCGCAAAGGTCGCGAAGGTTCGCAAGGGAAAACAATGGGTCAATGGATTGCAATGCATTGCCAGAAGGGTAAGCAGATCAAGTTGTTTTAAGCCTTCGCGCCCTTTGCGTCCTTTGCGTCCTTTGCGGTTCAATAGTTTTTTGCTGTTTAAATAGCTCGAATTCGCTTGCGATGGAACAGCAGGTGGGCGAAACGTGCATTTCCCTGCCAAGTCTGGAAGCCAGTTCCACCATTCCTTCGGATGGGTGGGCCAGTCCGTTCAGCCCGGCCATGATGGCATAGCTCTCGATTTCCAGCTTGGCGCGCCCCGGCGGGCGGGCGCAGCCCAGCAGCAGGGGAATGCCGGGCAGAGCCTGGCGCGCCGCGCGGAAAAAATGTCCCACGGCGCGGCTGCAGGGCGTGGCGAAAGGGCGTTGCGGCGGGGCGTAGAATGGCATTGCGATCACCAGAACCACCGCGCTCGGGGGGTGGCGCTGCAGCATGGCGAGCGCATTCCATTCGCCGAGCATCTTGCCGTAGTGCAGGCCGATGACGATGTGGGGCACGACCTGCATGCGGCTGGCGGTCAGCGTTTCCAGGGTGCGCTCGAAATCGTCGACACGGCGTTTCAGGTGGTAAACCTGGGTGATGGTGTCCTGGGCGCCGATGACGTCCATCATGGCGGTGCCGATGCCGGCGTCTTCCATGCGCTGAGCCGAAGCCCTGTCCACCAGGGCGGTGTGGAGGGCGATCCTGAAATGGGGAAAAGCCTGCTTGATGCGCTCCAGCGTGGGGTAATAGGCGTCGTATTCGACTTCGTTGCGATGATTGGAACCGCCGGTCAAGAGCATGCCACTCGCGCCCAAGGCGATCTTTTCATTGACGATGCGCCACAAATCTTCCGCCGTGCGGGCGGGAATCATGGGGGCGAGGATTTTCCCCTTGCAGTGGTCGCACTGCAGCTTGCAATCGCCGCCGGTAATGGAGATGGCGGGCCAGCTTTGCTTGCCGCATCCGGCTACAGAATCCAGGCCGCAGGACTTGAAGCCGGGCACGTGGAAGCGGACCGGGGCGGGCGCATGGCGCTGTCCTTCCAGTTCAGAGACCAGAAGCGGATCAAGCGCGAGATCTTCCAGTGCCTCGATCTGCCGGGTGGCAGCCAGCCAGTCAGGCATCTGAATCAGCCGCCGCAGCCGGCAAAGCCTTCTGCCGCCATTTTGGCTTCGAATGCCTCTGCCATCGCGTGGCCGGTGGTCAGTTCGCCGCACTCGTTTTGCCACTGCGCGGGCATCATCCTCACAACCCAGCCGGCGCCATAGGGGTCGCGGTTCATCAGGCCGGGATCGGCATCCAGTTCTTCGTTGATGGCGATGATTTCTCCGCCCACGGGTGCCTTGACAGGCCCCACCCATTTGCCGGATTCGATGGTGGCGACGGATTTGTTCTGTTCGATGGCCTTGCCCGGCTTTTTCGGCATGCAGGACACGATTTCGCCAGCCAGCGCGCAGCCATAGGTGGTCATGCCCACCGTAACGGAGCCGTCATCTTCGAGGTGCGCCCAGACATTGTTCTCGACGTTGTAATAAAGCTTATCTGGAAAATTGCAGCCGCGTACTGTTGCCATGTGAACTCGTCCTGATAAAGGGCCTGGTTATGCCGGAAATACTCCGGTGGAGAGGTAGCGGTCACCCCGGTCGCAGACGATGGAAACGATCACGGCGTGCTCGACCTGGGCGGAGATGTCAAGCGCCGCAACCAGCGCGCCACCCGAGGAGATGCCGGCGAAAATCCCTTCCTCGCGGGCGAGGCGGCGGGTCATGTCTTCCGCTGCGGCCTGGCTGACTTCGACGATCTGATCCACCTGGCTGAAATCGCAGATACGGGGCAGGTACTCCTGCGGCCATTTGCGGATGCCGGGAATCTGAGAGCCTTCCGCCGGCTGGGCGCCGATGATCCGGATAGCCGGATTTTGCTCCTTGAGATAGCGCGAGCAGCCCATGATGGTGCCGGTAGTGCCCATGCTGCTGACGAAGTGGGTGATGGTGCCTGCAGTGTCGCGCCAGATTTCCGGGCCGGTGCCCTGGTAGTGGGCGAGCGGGTTGTCGGGATTGGAAAACTGGTCGAGGATCAGGCCGCGCCCTTCGGCGTGCATGCGCTTGGCGGTGTCGATGGCTGCTTCCATGCTGCCTTCTTTCGGCGTGAGCACGATTTCCGCACCAAAGGCGCGCATTACCTGGCGGCGCTCCACGCTCATGTGTTCCGGCATCACCAGGATCATTCTGTAGCCGCGCATCGCCGCCGCCATCGCCAGGGCGATGCCGGTGTTGCCGCTGGTTGCCTCGATCAGGGTGTCGCCAGGCTTGATTTCACCACGTGCCTCGGCACGCATGATCATGGACAGGGCCGGTCGGTCTTTCACCGATCCCGCCGGGTTGTTGCCTTCCAGTTTGACCAGCACGGTGTTCGAGGTGTCGCCGGGAATGCGTTTGAGCTTGACCAGCGGGGTGTTGCCAACAAAATCTTCGATAGTTTTAAACATGGGTATCCGCTTCCTGGGCAGCGCCCTGGTAAATGTGGTCGCATTCGGCTACGACCCCTGCAATGGTGATGCAGCTCTTGCCATGCGCCTTGGAGAATTTTACCGCGCGCCCGGCACGGGCATAGAAAGCTTCCCGTTTTTCATCGGGTTGCAGCAGGGCAACGCCAAAGCTGGCGGTAAGCGGGCGCAGCAGGGGCAGGATGAGCTGGTCTTCGAGATCCATGCGCAGGCGTTCCGCCACGATCATGGCGCCCATTTCGTTGGTTTCCGGCAGCAGTATGGCAAATTCCTGCCCGCCGTAGCGTGCAACCAGGTCCAGCGTGCGGGTCGCGCCGTTGAGGATGGTGGCGACATGCTGCAGCAGTTCGTCCCCCACTTCGCGCCCGAATTCATTATTGATTTGGCTGAAATTATCCATGTCCATCAGCAGCAGCGCCAAGGGCCGGCGGTAGCGCTCCCAGCGCTGGATCTCCTCGCTTACGCGCAGGTCGAGCAGCTTCAGGTTGGCCAGGCCGGTGAGCCCGTCATTGCGCTTGTGGGCTTCTATTTCCTCCTGCAGCTTTTGCAGGCTGTGATTGCGCCTGGAAAGCAGTTTCCGGTTTTCTTCCAGTTCCTGGTTGAGACGCTCGTTTTCGCTGCTGAGCGATTCAAAGGCGGAGATATCCAGTTCCGCAACAAGCATGAATAGCTGGTTGCGGCGGAAAATCGACCCGGCAAAGGCCCGGGTCAAACCATGTCCGATATTGAGGGTGATCAGGCCGGAGTACAGCAAGCCTGTTTCATCCGGCTGCATTCTCGCCAACTGGTGGAGCGGCGGTTCGGCAAGGCGTTGCGCGACGCTCCCGCCGGATTCCGGAGCCAAGGTGAAGCGAAAGCCCTCATTGGCTTCGATGAGGTCGCCGTTGCTGTCGAACAAGGCCACGGCAATCGCGCGCAGCGGATCAAGCCAGGACGGTATGAAAGCGAAGCGGGCCGAATTCACGTTTGAATATTTCTTGGGCAGATCATAGTTGATTATTATGCACGTTTTTTCCCGGCGCAAATAGAAAAGCCCCGCTTGGCGCGGGGCTTGCAGGAAGCCCCGGCAAATTACCTGCTCTTTTTTGCCTCGGTCCTGTCCGCCGCGGTGCGTGTGCGGCTGACGGTGAGTTCGGAACGCATTTTGGCGACTGTTTTTGGGCCGAATCCCGTCACTTTTTTCAAATCGTCAACGTTTTTGAAAGGCCCCATTTTGCTGCGGTAGTCGATGATGGCACGGGCTTTCACCTGGCCTATGCCTTTCACCGATTCAAGCTGTGCCTGGGTTGCGCTGTTGAGGTCGACCAGCGCGCCTGCCCAGGCCGGGGCCATGAAGCCAAGGCAGAAAAAAAGCATGATCAGGCATTTCTTCATCTGGCGGCTCCGCTCGAGGCGACGAAGTGCTTACCCTTGTTTCAACAGATGTTCCACGTAGCGTTCCACGCCCTGCTCCACGGTATATAGCGGCGTTTCGTATCCCACTTCGCGCAGGGCCGAGATGTCGGCCTGGGTAAAGCTCTGGTACTTGCCCTTGAGCGCTTCCGGGAATGCGACGTATTCGATGATGCCCTGCTGCCGCAACTGCTCCAGCGTCAGTGCGGCCTCGCCCTTGGCCTTGCGGCAGGCGTTGACGGCGGCCACGGCGACGTCGTTGAAGGCTTGGCTGCGGCCGGTGCCGAGGTTGAAGATGCCGGACTGGTCGGGGTGGTCGAGGAACCACATGTTGATCTTGACCACGTCCTCCACCGACACGAAATCGCGCCGCTGCTCGCCGTTGCCGTAGCCCTCGCAGCCCTCGAACAGCTTGACCTTGCCCTCGGCCTGGTACTGGTTGAAGAAATGGAAGGCGACCGAGGCCATGCGCCCCTTGTGCTGCTCGCGCGGGCCGTATACGTTGAAATAGCGGAAACCCACGATCTGGCCGGTTTTTTCCGCCCACATGCGGCGCACGTACTGGTCGAAGAGGAACTTGGAGTAGCCGTAGACGTTGAGCGGGCTTTCGTGCTCGCGCGCTTCGCTGAAAATGCTGCCGCCGCCGTAGACGCTGGCTGAGGAGGCGTAGAGGAAAGGGATTTCCTCGTTCTGGCAGTGTTCCAGCAGGGTGATGGAGTAACGGTAGTTGTTCTCCATCATGTAGCGCCCGTCGGTTTCCATGGTGTCGGAGCAGGCGCCCTCGTGGAACACGGCCGTCATGGAGTCGTCGAATGCGCCGTCCAGCACCGCGTCGAGGAAGTCTTCCTTGTCCATGTAATCGGCGATTTCGCAATCCACCAGATTCCTGAACTTGTCCGCCTTCTTCAGGTTGTCCACCGCGATGATGTTGGTCTCGCCGCGTTCGTTGAGGGCCTTGACGATATTGGCGCCGATGAAGCCGGCCGCTCCCGTAACAATAAAATACATGATTATTCCTTTCGGCCTGTTTCAGTGAAGGCTAATGCGCGCAAGCGCGTTACGCCGGAACTAAAGCCCATGGCGCCGGTGACGATGGTGTACATGATTTTTTCCTTTTTAAAAGCTAACCCCCCTCAGTCCCCCCTTATCAGGGGGGAGGCCACCGCTCCTCCCCTGACAAGGGGAGGCCGGGAGGGGTTTATGGCACCGAAAACAATTCCTCGCGGCTGACGACCGCCGTGCCCAGCTTGCCGACCACGATGCCGGCCGCGCGATTGGCGAGCTGCACCGCTTCGGGCAGATCCGCCCCGGCCGCGAGCATGGCGCCCAGGGTGGCGATCACAGTGTCCCCGGCGCCGCTGACGTCGAACACTTCGCGCGCCTGGGTGGGTTCGTGCAAAGTCTCTCCTTCGCGGTACAGCGTCATGCCTTCCTCGCTGCGCGTGACCAGCAATGCTTCGAGGCCGAGCTGGCTGCGCAGCGCCTGGGCCTTCTGCGTCAGTTCTTCCTCGTCGCGCCAGCTGCCCGCGACCTGCTTGAATTCGCTGCGGTTGGGCGTGAGCAGGGTGGCGCCGCGGTAGCGCTCGTAATCCTCCCCCTTGGGGTCGACCAGGACCGGTTTGCCGGAAGCGCGCGCCAGTTCGATCATGCGCCGGATATGCGTGAGGCCGCCCTTGCCGTAATCAGAGAGGATGACCACGTCGGAATCGGCCAGCATGCGTTCGAAATCGGCCAGCTTGTTCTGCAGCACCTCGTGGCCGGGCCAGGTCTCGAAGTCGATGCGCAGCAACTGCTGCTGGCGGCCGATGACGCGCAGCTTGATGGTGGTGTCGAGTTCCGCGTCGCGGTGCAGCACCACTCTGATGTTCTCATGCTCCAGCAGGCGCGCCAGGCATTCGCCCGCTTCGTCCGTGCCCGCCACCGACAGCAGCGACACCTGCGCGCCCAGTGCTGCGGCATTGCGCGCCACGTTGGCTGCGCCGCCGGGGCGCTCCTCGGTCTTGCCGACATGCACCACCGGCACCGGCGCTTCCGGCGAGATGCGGCTGACCTCGCCGAACCAGTAGCGGTCGAGCATGACGTCGCCGACTACCAGGACGCGGGCCTTGTTTAAATCCTTGCTACTTATCACTGTTTACCTCATAACTTGGTGAAGGGTGAAGCCGCTTCGCTGCGAAACGTGAAAGGCGTGGGTTACATTTCACGTTTCACAACAAGGCGAAGCCGAGTGGCTTCACATTTCACTCCTTACAGCCGTCCAATCGGGAAATATTCCAGCCCCTGTTCGCGCACCGCCTTCGGCTCATACAGGTTGCGGCCGTCGAAAATGACCGGGGTTTTCAGGGCGGATTTGATGGCGGCGAAGTCCGGAGCGCGGAATACCTTCCATTCCGTGGCTATGGTCAGCGCGTCGGCGCCGTTCATGGCGGCCATGGGTGAGTCGCACAGGGTGAGGCGCGGGTCGTCGCCATAGATGCGGTGGGTTTCCTCCATCGCCGCCGGGTCGTAGGCGGCAACCGTGGCGCCGCGTTGCCACAGGCCCTCGATCAGCACGCGGCTGGGCGCCTCGCGCATGTCGTCGGTGTTGGGCTTGAACGCCAGGCCCCAGAGCGCGAAGCGCTTGCCGGACAGGTCGTTGCCGAAGCGCTCGGTGATTTTCTTGAGCAGGATGTGCTTTTGCAGATCATTGGCGTCTTCCACCGCCTTCAATACCTGCAGCTCGACGCCGTTGGCGCGCGCGGTGCGCTGCAGCGCCTGCACGTCCTTGGGGAAGCAGGAGCCGCCGTAGCCGCAGCCGGGATAGAGGAAGTGGTAGCCGATGCGCGGGTCGGAGCCGATGCCGTGGCGCACGTGCTCGATGTCCGCGCCGAGGATCTCGGCCAGGTTGGCGAGCTCGTTCATGAACGAGATGCGCGTGGCCAGCATGGCGTTGGCGGCGTACTTGGTGAGTTCGGCCGACTTGACGTCCATCACGATCAGGCGTTCGTGGTTGCGCTGGAACGGGGCGTACAGGGTGCGCATCAGTTCGGTCGCCCGCGCATCGTCGGTGCCGACCACGATGCGGTCGGGACGCATGAAGTCTTCCACCGCGGCGCCTTCCTTGAGGAATTCGGGGTTGGAGACCACGCTGAAATCGAGGCCGGAGCCGCGTTTCTGCAGTTCTTCCTGGACCGCGGCGCGCACCTTGTCGGCGGTGCCGACCGGCACCGTGGACTTGTCCACGATCACCTTGTATTCGTTCATGTGCCGGCCGATGGCGCGGGCGGCGGAGACCACGTACTGCAGGTCGGCGGAACCATCCTCGTCCGGCGGGGTGCCCACGGCGATGAACTGGATCACGCCATGGGCGGCGCTTTCCGCGATATCGGTGGTGAAGCGCAGGCGCCCGGCGGCCTGGTTGCGCTGGACCATGTCTTCCAGTCCGGGTTCGTAAATCGGGATCTGGCCCTGCTTGAGCATGCCGATCTTGCGTTCATCCAGATCCAGGCACACCACGTCGTTGCCCACTTCCGCCAGGCAGGTGCCGGTCACCAGGCCGACATAGCCGGTTCCAATAATGCTGACTTTCACTTCACTTCTCCAATGTATGCAATTTCTTGTCCGATCGCCTGCAAGGCCTGCAGGGGGTCGGCAGCCTGGGTGATGGGGCGTCCGATGACCAGGTAATGCGCGCCGGCGCGCAGCGCGTCGGCCGGCGTCATGATGCGCTTCTGGTCGTCCTTGCCGGCGCTGGCCGGGCGGATGCCGGGCGTGACGAGGCAGAAGTCCGCCCCGAGTTCCTGTCGCAACATGGCCGCTTCCTGTGCCGAGCAGACCACGCCGTCGAGGCGGCAATCCTGGGCCAGTCCGGCCAGGCGGCGCACCAGTTGCCGGGGCTCTTCGCTGATGCCGAGGTCGGCCAGGTCGTCCGGACCCATGCTGGTCAGCACCGTGACCGCGATCAGTTTCGGCCGCTGCGGCAAGCTCTCAAGCGCTTCGCGCGCGGCATTCATCATAGCACGGCCGCCGAGGGCATGGACATTGACCATCCACACGCCGAGGCCGGCCGCGGCTTTGCAGGCCTGGGCGACGGTATGGGGAATGTCGTGGAATTTGAGGTCGAGGAAGACGCCGTAGCCCTGGCGCACCAGGTGTTCCACCCAGGCCGGCCCGGCGGCGGTAAACAGTTCCTTGCCCACCTTGAGCTTGCACAGGCCGGGGTCGAGGCGTTCCACCAGTTGCGATGCGGCCGCTGCACTGGAATAATCCAGCGCCACGATGATTTTGGGGTCGGGGGTGCGGGGTTCGTTCGTCATGATGCTTGGTCCTGGTCTTCCTTGCGTTTGGGCGGCAGCGTTTCCCAGCCGCCGCAGGCGGGGCAGTGCCAGTGAAAAAGGCGCGCCTTGAAGCCGCAGCTTTCGCAGCGGTAGAGGGCAAGGCGCTGGCTGTGTTGGTGGATGAGATTCTTCACCAGCGAAATATCCTGTCTGCGTTCGGCCGGGGCATCCAGCAGCGCGGCTTCCAGCAGCTTGTCGAGGCCGAGCAGGCTGGGGTTGCGCCGCAGCTCGTCGCGCACCAGTTCGTAGGCGGCGCGCGCGCCTTCCAGTTCGAGCACGGCCTGGAACGTGGTGTTGAGCATGTCGATGGAAGGATAATGGGCGAGGTAGCCGCGCAGCAGAATGAGGGCGTCGGCGCTCTGTCCCAGCGCGCGGTAATTGTCGAGCAGCCTCGTGGCGGTGAGGGTCAGGTATTCCGGATTCTGGGTTTCAATCCGCTTCCAGAACTGGATTGCCTCGGTATGACGCCCCGCCTGTGCTTCCAGATCCCCGAGCATGAGATTGGCGCGGGCGCAACTGCGGGAGCTTTTCAAAGCCTGGTTGAGGTGGTCGCGAGCCGCCTGTGGATTGCTCTGTGCGATGTCATGAGCAGCTTCTTCGCAGTAAAATTGCGCAATCTCTTTGTTGAACGGGGTGGGTGAAGTCGCGCCCAGTTGTTCGGCGATGGTGATGGCGTTTTTCCAATCCCGTTCTGTTTCGTAAATTTCCAGCAGGAACTTGAGTGCCTGTTCGCCGTACGCGCTTTGGCGCAAGTCGCTGAATATCGCCTCCGCACGGTCGAGCAGGCCCGCTTTCAGGTAATCCTGCCCCAGTTCGAAGTTGGCGCTCAGCCTTTTTTCTGCATCCAGGCCTGTCCGCTCCACCAGGGTCTGGTGCATGCGGATGGCGCGGTCGATTTCGCCGCGGCGGCGAAACAGGCTGCCGAGGGCGAAGTGCAGCTCCACGGTTTCGGGGTCGGCGCGCACGACTTCGATAAAAGATTCGATCGCCTTGTCCTGCTGTTCGTTGAGAAGGAAATTCAAGCCCTTGAAATAGGAGGCAGGAAGGCGGCGGGATTCCGTCTGCAGGTGTTTGATATCAATCCGTGCGGCCAGCCAGCCGAGGCTGAAGAACAGGGGGAGAACCAGCAGCCACCAGAATTCAAATTCCATCGTCAGATCGCTGCTTTAGGGGTTAGGCTGGACGCTGGCGACCAGTGTGGGTGTAGAGGGCTGCATGGAAGATTTGATTTCGCGGCGCAGTTTCTGGATTTCCTGCCGTTGTTTGAAAATCAGCCCAAGGGTTGCGGCAATGCCGGCTGCAGCGCCAAGGCAAAACGCCAGCATCAGGATCAGGACTAGTGGTGCCTGCCACTGGTAGCCGAGAAAATAATGCAAGGTAACGCTGTCACTGTTTTTGAGGGCAAAACCGAGTGCCAGCAGAAACAGGATGAGGCCGGAAATCAATGACAGATAGCGCATTTTTAAAATCTTAGATGAAAAAAAGCGGCATGATCTTGCGATTATGCCGCCATATAGGCTGACCGGTAAGAAACCGTGTCAAATGCTTTATTCCGGGTAGTCCACACGTTCACGCAGTTCTTTGCCTGCTTTAAAGTGGGGAACATATTTTTCCGGCACGCTTACTTTGCCGCCGGTTTTCGGGTTGCGTCCAACGCGTGGCGGGCGGTAGTTCAGACTGAAACTGCCAAAACCGCGAATTTCGATGCGTTCACCCTGGGCCAGGCTGGTTGCCATGGCTTCCAGTACAGTCTTGACCGCAAGCTCTGCGTCTTTTGCCACAAGCTGGGGATAGCGTGCCGCCAACTTGTTAATCAATTCTGATTTGGTCATGAGTTTTCCCTGCGTGGGCAGGTCGGCCGGGGTTCGCCCCGGCCGGCCTTGCACGATCGTTACTGACCGCTCTTCTTGTTGTCCAGCTTGGCTTTCAGCAGGGCGCCCAGGCTGGTGGTGCCGGCGCTGGCTGCGCTTTGTTCACTGGCCATCTTGCTCATCGCGTCGGACTCATCCGCCATGTCCTTGGCTTTGATGGACAGGCTGATGTTGCGGTTCTTGCGGTCCACGCTGATGATCTTGGTCTCGACCTCGTCGCCTTCCTTGAGGTGGCTGCGGATGTCCTCAACGCGATCGCGGGAAACTTCAGAAGCGCGCAGGTAGCCTTCCACTTCGCCGTCCAGTGCAATGACAGCACCTTTGGCATCGATGGTCTTGACCGTGCCCTTGACGATGTCGCCCTTGTCATGGGTGGAAACGTAGTTGGAGAAGGGGTCGCCATCCATCTGCTTGATGCCCAGGGAGATGCGCTCTTTCTCTGCGTCGATGGCCAGAACAACGGCTTCCACTTCGTCGCCCTTCTTGTAGTTGCGCACGGCCTCTTCGCCGGGCATGTTCCACGACAGGTCGGACAGGTGCACCAGGCCGTCGATACCGCCAGGCAGGCCGATGAAGATGCCGAAGTCGGTGATCGACTTGATCTGGCCGGAAACCTTGTCGCCTTTCTTCTGGCCGGCGGCAAACTCGTCCCACGGGTTCGGCTTGCACTGCTTCATGCCCAGGGAGATGCGGCGGCGCTCTTCGTCGATTTCCAGAATCATGACTTCGACTTCGTCGCCCAGGCTCACCACCTTGGCGGGGTGAACGTTCTTGTTGGTCCAGTCCATTTCGGAAACGTGCACCAGGCCTTCGATGCCCTGCTCGATTTCCACGAATGCACCGTAGTCGGTCAGGTTGGTGACCTTGCCGAACAGGCGGGTGCTTTGCGGGTAGCGGCGGGACAGGTTGACCCAGGGGTCGTCGCCCAGTTGCTTGATGCCCAGGGAAACGCGGTTCTTTTCCTGGTCGAACTTGAGAATCTTGGCTTCCACTTCGTCGCCCACGGTGAGGACTTCAGAAGGATGCTTGACACGGCGCCAGGCCAGGTCGGTGATGTGCAGCAGGCCGTCGATGCCGCCCAGATCCACGAATGCGCCATAGTCGGTAATGTTCTTGACGATGCCCTTGACCACTGCGCCTTCTTTCAGGTTTTCAAGCAGGGCCTGACGCTCGGCGCCCTGGCTGGCTTCCAGCACGGCGCGGCGCGATACCACCACGTTGTTGCGCTTGCGGTCGAGCTTGATGACCTTGAATTCCATCTGCT
>CAYLMA010000047.1:0-17116 GCA_964384915.1 uncultured Sulfuricella sp.
TGCACGAGTCAAGTATGCAGCCTGATTCACGGATAATTCAGGCCGGATCAATAGTGTTGGCGCTGTTATCGCTTATGCCGTAAATCTCGGAATTGATTCACTGGTTAAGTGGTTGTTTCGCACGGACGGAAAAATTGATGAATCAGGTGAATTGCTGTCTATTCCTACATCCACGGCCATGACCATCGGTGGCGCATACTGGAAGGTTTCTTTCCACTCAGGAAGCATCAATATTGATCTGGCAGGTGGTGACGGTGAAGCGGTTGCGCGGCAAGGACATTACGAATACTTGGCTCAAACAAACCAGAGCACGAATACGGCCCCTAATTGTTCTATCTCTGCTTATACCGTTACCTGCGGAGTCATTTCCGCCACGAAGCAGGCCTCTGGCGCTCCTGCCTCATGCCCTGCTGGCTCCTTGTATAAAAATGGTGCCTGTGGCGCTTACACTTTTATTGCGCCACCTGCGGTTCCATCCAAAACAGCACTTACTCTTCAACAGGCGATTACGGATATTCCAGCTTCAGACTTGGATAATCAGCTTAACCCGGCAATTGTAGCCGCCTTGGCAAATAAAGCTTGGCAGCAAGCTGCGGCTCAGCCGGGTTATGACGGATTGCCATATCCGCAATCAAATCCGATAACAGCGCCTGAGGCCGCACCTTGGTTGAACAGCAATCCAGAATATGCGCCGACTGTTCAGGATTTCATTGCACCCAACCCGCAGAGTACTTCGCAGCCTAACCCGTGGGCTTTGCCTCTAAACCCGACTTCTGCAACGACAACGCCTGCTCTGACGCCCAATCTCAATACAACAAATCCAGCAGCAAGTAATCCATTGCAAAATCTGGGCGTTGACCCTGGTATAGGCGCTCCCCAGCTTGAGTCAATTCCAACAGCGCAGCAGATATTGCAGCCTGTATTGGATCTTCTGCCTGAGTTGCGCAATTTCTCGCCTACAGGCCATGAGGGTCTATGTCCGCGCCCCTCGTTCTCTATGTTCGGTAATACATACATGATGGAGGCGCATTGCATATTGACTGAGGATAACAAAGCAATTATTCAGACAGCGATGGCATTTGCATGGGCCGCAATTGCATTGCTCATTATTCTTTCAGCATAGGCGCTAAATCATGTTCGGAATTCTCCTTTCTGCCTTCAATTCCGTCTTGGCCTGGGTATTTCGCTCGCTTCTGGTCAAATTTTTCGTCTTCTTCGCTCTCTATTTCATTACGACTGAATTCATAGGGGTAATAGTTCAGTTGCTGCCAAACGGTAGTTCTATAAATGGTGCGTTGTCTGGCATAGCGTCTTCGACATGGTATTTCATGAACGTGTTCATGATTCAATCAGGTCTAGGTTCGGTGGTTTCTGCCTATGCAACCCGATTCATCATCCGTCGCATTCCGATCATTGGTTGATTTTCGCGCCCGCGAAAAAAAGGAGGGATGATGCCAATCAATGCTTATACCGGCCTCATGGGGTCTGGAAAATCTTACGAGTGTGTTTCCTCGGTCATCGTCCCGGCCATTAAAAATGGGCGGCGTGTTGTAACCAACGTTGATGGCATAGACACTGATGCAATTCGAGCCTATTGCCAAGAAAAGTGGAGCATCAGCCCAGATAATCTTGGCCACGTTATCCACTGCAAAAACGATGATGTGGGCAAGCCCGGTTTCTTGCCCTACGGTGAGAACGTAGACACCTTCTGTAAGCCTGGCGACATTATCTGCATAGACGAAGCCTGGCGTTTTTGGGGCACTGACTGCAAGCTTCTGGCCGAACATAAGGTGTTCTTCCGTGAACACCGGCATTTTGTAGAACCTGACACTAAAGTTTGCTGTGATCTGGTTCTGATGGTGCAGGACATCGGTGATTTGCATCGCACATTGAAGGTTGTTGTCGAGGTCAGTTTTCGCACAACAAAAATCAAGACGCTGGGTTTGAATAAGACATATCGCGTCGAAATGTGGGAAGGCTACAAGCAGACTTCCCGTTCCAGGGTCGCTGTCGAAAATAAGCGTTACGACGCTGACCTTTTTCCACTGTATTCATCTTATGCCGGTGGAGCAGGGAAAGAATTGCAAGTTGATGGTCGCCAGAATGTTCTGCGTAGCCCAAAGCTATGGATTCTGGCTGCTCTGGTGGTGCTTGTATTCGTTTTTAGTGTCAATTCAGTGCTTAATTTTTTCAGCGGCGCCATGATCAAGAAAGATCAATCTTCTGCCAGTGCCAATGGTGTTGATAAATCCAGCGGTTCAAGTTCGAAAACGCAAACATTTCCAGTGTCTCAAATTGCAAGTGTTTCTGAAAATTGGCGTATTGCCGGCGCTTTTCGGCATGGAAATGAAAGTTACGTGGTTCTCGCAAATGTTGCAGGACGTATTCGCCTGGAGCATCCATCTGCGTTTCAAAGTACCGGCTTGGCGATGGTCGGTGAAGTTGATGGGGAGCGTATCACGGCCTGGAGCGGTTTGCCTCCAGCCTCGCGGATGCCTGGGGACATAAAATGAAAGGTTTTGTTGTGATGATCTTGCTTTTCATCGCATTTGGTCAGGCATACGCACAGAACTCGTCAAAGCCTGTCAGGTTTGATTTTCAGGCCATCAATGTTGCTCAGGTGCTTCAGTTGATTTATGGCGAGGTTTTGGCTTCGCCATACGTCATTGATCCTGATGTATTGACGGATTCACGTTCAGTGTCATTTCGCTATTCATCTGAAAATGGTGATGTCCGTGCATTTTTGAAAACATTTGTGATTTCACTGGGACTGACAGTGGAAACGCACAATGGTATTGATTTCATCACAAGGCGCAAGGCTGATGAAAAAATTGAGGCTGAAACAGATGGATTCGTTTATCGCCCGGTTTATCGTGATGTGCATTATCTAACTCGTTTGCTCGCGCCACTGTTCAAGGGCAGCTTTTCTGTCAATCGCTCCATTCCATCTTCTCAGGGTGGTATTTCTGACAAGGCCGTACCCGATGGATCAGCAGCATCTTTGATTGATCAGAATGCTGATGCATTGATTTTTTCCGGCACAGAGAAGGAAATTGAAAAACTCAAAAAATTACTGCCCCAGGTCGATTTCGCTCTGGGCGAAGTCATGGTTCGAGGCCTGGTGTATGAAGTGAGCACATCTGACAAAGATGGGTCTGCGTTTGGGCTGTTTGCATCCCTTCTGGATGGAAAACTGTCATTGGGCATCGGGGCCAATAACCCCATAGGTGATTTTGTTCGCATCAAAAATGCTTCGCTTGATGTCATCTATTCAGCACTCAGCCAGGACAGCCGTTTTAAGGTCGTGTCTAGTCCATCGTTGCGTATTCGCTCTGGCGCCAATGGCTCATTCTCTGTCGGTCAGGATGTCCCCGTTCTTGGTTCAGTCAGTTATCCCACCAGTGGCCAGGCTGTACAGAGTGTTGAGTATCGTTCAAGCGGGGTGATTTTCAACATACAGCCTACAGTTCGAGAAGGCATGATCGGCCTCAATATTGATCAGCAGCTATCGAATTTTGTTGTTACCACTACCGGTGTCAACAATTCGCCCACGCTCACGAAACGTGCCTTGAAAACGTCAATAGGGATACAGGACGGAGATTTAATCGCGCTTGGTGGTCTGACCGAAAACAAGGAAAGCAACACCCGTGACGGGCTATCTTTTTTGCCGAAGTTTCTGCATACAACCGGCTCAGAAAATACCCGGTCAGAAATACTGCTTGTGCTGCAAGTGCAGCGAATTTAACCAACAGGAGAGCGTTATGCTTAAGGAATATTTAATTGATGGTGCCCGTATTGCATTGGTTATCGGTGCAGTTTTGCTGCTTATTGGTTTGGCTGTAGTCAAGCTGGGCGGTGCGTGATTTTCGCGCCCGCGAAAATTTCGTATCGTAATTTGATAACGTAATTACTTATTATTTCTTGATTAGCACTGATATTCAAGAAGCCGCAGCCAGGCTTCCGTGCGCTTGGTTGTAATGGCTGCGGCCCGCAGGAGGCGGGCTAAAATGGACTTCAAATTACTTCTCCGATTAAACCGGTACTGGAATTCAGCGAGATAGCGATGCCCATATTTGTCGAAATGGAAAGCATGGTAGGTGCCGGACAACGCGGTCTTGAGATTGCCCAAGAGTGTATTCACCCACTTGAAGTCGGGCAGGGTCACGCTGTTTGGCCCGCCGCCTGTCACGATGCGCTCATGCGCCGACCGCACACCCAGTCGCCGAAATGCCTGCAAACCATCCGACACCGTTTGCGCCTTTGGCGCCAGCGCCTGCATGGCCCATGCCTCGACCACCTCACTGGATAACGTGGCGACCCGGTCAAAACGCACGCAACTGGGCCGACCTTCCTGAGTGGCCACGGCGGCAATAAACGGCGTCTTGTTCTCAGAGCCACGTCCACGTTTCCCGCCCGGATGCTCGCCGCCGAGATAAGCATCATCCACCTCTACCCGGCCCGCAAGTCTTCTTGGCGCCTCCCGCTCAGCCATCACCTGCATGAGCTTGTGCTTGATGCGCCAGGCTGCTGGGTAACTTACGCCCAGCAGACGCCTGAGTTCCAGGGCAGAGACGCTGTTTTTGGTCTGGGTCAGAAAATACATGGCCTGGAACCAGGTGGTCAACGGCAGCTTCGTGGAATGAAAGATCGTGCCTGCCGTGAGCGTGGTTTGCTTGTCGCAGGCCATGCATTGCCAGCCCGGCTTGCCGTGCAAGCTGAACGAGACCGCTTGAAGTGCGCCGCAGTGCGGGCACACAAAACCAGACGGCCAACGCGCCAGGGTCAGCGCCGCTTCGCACTGGGCTTCAGTACCATAGGCTTTATGCAGATCGTTCACACTCATTCCAGGCTGAAATTGAATTCGGTTCATGCTCATGACGTTCTCCTTGACTGGGTATGCTCCTACTATCCCAGTCGGCAGGCTCGCTATATGAGCTTGTCTGAAGATTCGTTTTAATCAAGTATTATTTTATGAATCATACAACCAACCCGCTTTTTCGCGCCAACATGAACATTCGTGTTGAGGATGAAAAATATACCTTTTCCATTCAGGAACTCGCTGTAACTTCCGGTCCATGCGCATCCCGTCAAGAGGCTTTTGACACCGTTTTCAAAGAAATTCGGAATTGGGCTTCGAGCTTTGCCCCAGATGTCAGTGCCTTGGGGATTGCAAATGCTGATGGCGTGCCTGTCACTTTTGTTCGTGATGCTGGCAGCGGTGCCGGTGCAGCAGTTTTGCGGCGACTTCTTGATAAATACGGGCAGATGACAAACCGGCAACTGGCGGAGGCTATCGGCTTGACGGGTGCCAGTGAAGTTAATCTCTCTACTTTTTCAAACTCATTGGCAGGCAAAGGTTCCCGGTTTGTGCGGTGTTTTATTGCAAAGGCGCTCGATCAGCCTCCTTCTACTCTGTGGCCGTTCTTGCCAGAAAAAACGCGACAAGCTGATGATGACTATTTGTCTACATTGAGTGATGTTTGCAAACCTTGTTGAACGGGGGAAATGGCAAGGGGATTTGAGGAGTGTTTTTTCCTGCTCTCGGTGCTTTGCTTCTGAAATCGTGTCTCCATTCCTTAAACCATGTCCAGGCGCTTTCCTTTACCTGCTCCATGACTTCCAAAGCGATCCCGACCGCATCCACGAATGGTAACCAAAGCTGCTTGGCTTTGAATTCCTCATTTCTCATGTAACTGCGGTTTTTAAGGGTCATCGCTGCTTTTCCTGACAAGTTGGCAAATGCCGCATGTGTATCAGCATCGGGGCCGGTCGTTTTTCCGGGCCGGATGGTGGTGCACATGTGGCATGGCCACCATGCTCAATAAATACCCGGTAGGGTCAAGGGGCAAATCGGAAGCCGCACGCGGATTTTTGCAGGGCTTTTTCTGCAAAAACCGAACGGGTGAGGATTTGAGCGAAGCGCACCCTTGATGCTGCCGGGTATTTATGGAATGTCAGCGCCGAACGTTGATCGGAGTGTGGTTTTGATTTGGGTGTTGCACCTAGTGCTTCTTGCTCCGAAGTCCTCTGATTGCGCCGGGAGTTCTTCTCACGCCTTACCATGTACTACACTTGACAGGATGCGCCAATGGCGTATAGTAAAATCTATGGTTTTTATTGAGACACCGACATTTACGCGCCTGATTACAGCATTGTTGGACGATGGCGAATACTCGAAACTGCAGGATGAGTTAGTCAAGCGTCCAGACGTTGGCGACCTGATAAAAGATGGTGGCGGTATCCGCAAATTTCGTTGGAAGCGGGCAGGGACGGGTAAGAGCGGTGGGATACGGGTGATTTATTACTGGATTACCGATGACGACCAGCTTTTGATGCTTGTCGCCTATCCCAAGAGTGTCAAGGATAACCTGACTGGCAAAGAGACCGCTATTTTGCACAAACTCGTAAAGGAGCTATGAGCCATGGACAAGACACTTTTCGAAGACCTCAAGCAAAGCATAAAAGAAGCTGTGGCTATTCGCCGTGGCGAACTCGCACCTGGAAGGGTGACGGAGATCAGTGCCCCCGATGCGAAGTCCATACGTGCTAAAGTCGGGTTGAGTCAAAGCGAATTTGCACAATTAATCGGGGTTAAAGTCGCGACTCTCAGAAACTGGGAGCAACATCGTCGCCACCCAACTGGTGCTGCGGCTGCATTATTGACAATAGTGGAGAAAGAACCCGATGCAGCGCTACGCGCACTGCATTCGTAAAGATAGACAAAGAAATCGGGTTGTTGGATAAACAAGCTAAAGTGACTCCATGAAAAAAATATTTCAATTCATTGCCAGTCTTTCTATCGCTGTTTTCCTGACCGGCTGCCTGGTTCCCGAAAAATTTTCGGCATCGGTTGCTATGAAGTCGGATGGTTCCTACACGTACAAATATGATGGTATCGCCATTCATATTTTGGCGGCTGAGGCTATTCGTAAACAAGGTTCGCTTTCTGCTAAAGATGAAACTGCGTTAAAGCTAGAAGCGGAAAAGGCATCTAAGGATAAGGGCGTTCGGAAGATCGGCTACTTAGGTTCAGGCAAATATGACCTTTCTATTGAGCGCGAGATGCAGATTGGGCCTCACTCTGGCATCATGAACGTGATCAGCGTTACCAAAAGCAAAGATGGAATCATTACGATTGCGCCTGTTGATCTCAAATCAAATGACAGAAATCGTTTGAAGCAACTAAATATCAATGTCAATGGCACAGCAGAAGTGCGCTTGCCTTCTAATGCCAAGGTTATTTCACACAATGCCACAGGGACGCCTGGCCTTTTGAGTAAGGCTTACACATGGAAGATCGGTGCTATCGACCAGCAGCCGAACATCAAGTTCACTCTGTCACAGTGAGCTTTGTATATCTTCAATGATTTTGTATTGCGGGAGTGCTTCTCACGCATTTCCGGGAGTTCTTCTCACGGGTGTTTAATATTGAGTTCAACAAAGGTTCAACGCCATAGCAGTCCAGCGAAGTTTAATGAAGTAAAAACCACTGTAACCTGTTGTTTTGCCGTCCAGTGATGTTTAATGAAGCATGTTTTAGTGGACTGTTAATCCGCAGGTCCCTGGTTCGAGTCCAGGTCGGGGAGCCAGATAAAACAAGGGTTAGCGTTTAGGCGCTAGCCCTTTTGTCTTTCTGAACGTGACAAAAACGTGACAGTTCTAACACGTTCCCGCCCTTCCCATTCTCGATCCTTGCTGTAACAGCGCACGATATTTGGCACAGAATAGTGCGATATTTGGCACTTTGATTTTTTGCGAGGAGCGCAATAAAATTACAAAATGTAAAAATTACGCACTGCAGTTGTCCGCACCGATAGCTGTGATCGTCAATGTTAAACTTGGCAGAGCGTGGCCGTTGTAATAAGGAAAGAGGGTCAAAACTCCACTCCCAATTGAATCGCCCCGTGTTTCGTGGAGGCTATTTAGTTTAAGTTAAGACCTCAGAATTGCTCTTATCGGCGATTTGCCTGTAGTAGTTTGCCTCAGCTTCTGCCGGCGGTATATACCCGATGGGTTCCAGCAGCCGGTTGTGGTTAAACCAGGCTACCCATTCCAGCGTTGCCAGTTCCACGGATACCCTGCTTTTCCAAGGTGCGCGGCGGTGAATCAATTCTGTTTTGTACAGCCCGTTAATCGTTTCGGCCAGCGCGTTGTCATAGCTGTCGACCTTGCCGCCGACCGAGGGTTCAATTCCGGCCTCGGCGAGCCGCTCGGTATAGCGGATGGAGACGTACTGTGAGCCTCCGTCGCTATGGTGCACCAAGGTTCCGAGGTCCGGCTGGCGCGTATACAACGCCTGCTCCAAGGCATCGAGCACAAATGTTAATCAGCGTGCAAAACTGACCAGGAAACCGGGGTAAACAGCGTCCAAATTTGACCACCCCGGTTGTGCCATCATCCGGCCTTTTTGGGCTGGAGCAACCTGGAGTGATCTGCATGGAAACCATCGGCAAGATACGCCGCCGTCACAAAGTGAAGGGCGAGAGCATCAGCGCGATCGCCCGCGACCTCAACCTGTCCCGCAACACCGTCAAGAAATACCTCAATGCCGAGGCTGATACGGTTTATCAGAGAGAGCGCCAACCGGCACCCAGACTGGGCAAGTTCCAGACGACACTTGAGAACTGGCTGGATCAAGACAGCCAGCGCCCCAAACGGGAACGCCGCACCGCCCGGCGCCTGTTCGAAGATCTGCAACGCGAAGGCTACGCCGGCGCCTACGGCAGCGTGCAGCGCCACGTGAAGCACTGGAAAGCTCAACGTCCCGGCGGCAGCCAAGGCGCCTTTGTGCCATTGGTCTTCGCAGCCGGCGACGCCTGCCAGTTCGACTGGAGCCACGAGCATGTGATGCTCGGTGGAGTCGCCCAGATCGTGAAGCTCGCGCACTTCCGTCTCGCCCACAGCCGCCAGATGTTCCTGGCCGCCTATCCACGCGAATCCCAGGAAATGGTGTTTGACGCCCACAACCGCGCCTTCGCCTTCTTCGGCGGGGTGCCGGTGCGAATGATCTACGAAAACGAGCAACGCGAGTTTCAGTGAAGGCTAATGTGCGAAGCGCGTTATGCCGTAACTACAACCCCAGAACCATCGTGGATGCGATCTTCAGCGGCAAGGCACGCCAGTTCAACCGCCGCTTCCTGGCGCTCGCCAGCCATTACCTGTTCGAGCCGGTGGCCTGCACCCCGGCGTCCGGATGGGAGAAGGGACAAGTCGAGAATCAGGTCGGTAATGTGCGCGAATGGCTGTTCACGCCGATTCTGCGTTTCGACACCCTGACGGACTTGAATGCCTGGCTGGAAATCCGTTGCACGGAGTTGGCCTCACGTCCCCACCCCACATGGAAAGAACGTTCAATAGCTGAGCTGTTCGCCGAGGAACAGCCCTGCCTTCGCCCCGTCATCGCTCCCTTCGACGGCTACTTCGAGCAAACCCTCCGGGTATCCTTCACCTGTCTGGTGAGCTACGACCGCAACCGCTACAGCGTACCGGCGGAATACGCCGGGGAGCGGGTCTCGGTACGGGCGGATGCGGATCGTATCCGGGTGGTGGCGGACGGCAAGCTGATTGCTGACCATGCCCGCCACTTCGGCCGAGAACGGCTGATTCTCGATCCCTGGCACTATCTGCCGGTGCTGGAGAAGAAACCCGGAGCACTCAGGAACGGTGCGCCGTTCCAGGATTGGTCTTTGCCTGTCGCTATTGGTACGGTGAAGGACAGGTTGCTCAAATCACCACAGGGCGACCGTGCCTTTGTGGAAGTGCTGCTGGCGATGCGCCAGTACGGCGCCGATCTGGTGACCGTGGCGTGTGAACTGGCACTGGAGCAAGGCAACGTTTCATCAACGGTCATCCTCAATCACGTGCACCGCTTGCTGTCCCCCGCCAAACCGGAACCGGTCACGGTTTCCGCCGCATTGATGCTGGACGTCGAGCCGGTGGCCGACTGCGCCCGTTATGACAGCCTGCGAGGAGTGATGCCATGCTGGCTGAACTGACTCAAAGACTCAAGGCGCTGCACCTTTACGGCATGGCGGCGGAACTGGCGGAGATGGGCGCGGATCGCGTCCGTAAACCCGAAGCGCCGGAGATCTGGCTCAAGCGCCTGGTCGAGGCGGAAGCGGTGGATCGCCAGGCAAGAAGTCTGCGCTATCAGTTGCATGTGGCGAAGTTCCCGGTCCATCGTGATCTGGACAGTTTCCTGTGGCCGGAATCTCCTGTGCTTGAGCAGCAGATCCGGCAACTGGCCACCGGCGCATTCATGGAGGCGGCGCATAACCTGATCCTGGTGGGCGGCACCGGCACCGGCAAGACCCATCTGGCGACTGCGCTGGGCGTGTCGGCGATCCATGCCGGGAAACGGGTGCGTTTCTACAACGCGGTGGATCTGGTGAACCAACTGGAGAAGGAGAAGGCGCAAGGCCGGGCTGGTGCCCTGGCGCGGCAACTGACCCAGATGGATGGGGTGATTCTGGATGAACTGGGGTATCTGCCATTCCCGGAATCCGGGGGAGCTTTGCTGTTCCACCTGATTAGCCAGCTCTACGAGCGCACCAGCCTGATCATCACCACCAACCTCAGCTTCGGGGAATGGGTGCAGGTCTTCGGCGATGCCAAGATGACCACGGCGCTGCTCGACCGCATCACCCATCACTGCGACATCCTGGAAACCGGTAACGATTCCTTCCGCTTCAAACAGCGCAAGAAATCAGCTTAAAAACAAACCACACTCATCAATACCTGCGTGCTGACTCGTGCTTGTGCGGAAAGCTGAGTGTATCGCCGTTACAATAACCCAGGAAATAAACTGCGACAAAATGTCATATTGCTGTTGACAGCCCACTCTATTACGATTAAATAATCCGTTTGTCGTAAATTTGCGTAAATTTACACCTTTTTCCAATAACAATGAAAATCAAGGCATGCAGGGAGTACATCAAGATACCGCTGTTCTCCCCGCGGGGGGTATAGACACGCAGGTCGCGCTATGGCTGCTCGGCAGCCTGTGCAACCTGCATCGTATTCCTTTTGACGCGTCGCTCGTCGCTCAGGACTACCCGCCGCCGTATGGCTTGGATACGCTCATTGATGCGGCGCGCAGTTTGGGATTTCAGGCCGCGCTGAGCCGCACCGAGGGTCTTGACTGGGCAGCGGCGCCGCTGCCCGCCATTGCTTTTCTAAACGCAGTGCCGCTCCCCTCGAAGGCAGGTGTCAACGAAATCACCGGCGAACAGCCGGAAGTGAACGCGGTTGCGGCAGCCCTGCTGACACAACCCATACTCATCATCAAGGCGGACGCCGAACAACTCTTTTACTTCCGCCCCGGTCAGCAGACCCCGGAAACGCTCCCCGTTGCGGATACCAGCGCCCAACTTGCCTCACATATTCTCTTTGTGGCCCGCCCATCAAGCGCAGGCACCACTGCAGACGATCCGGACGCTGCCGCACAGAAGGAAGAATTCAGCTTCCGCTGGTTCATCCCCGAACTTCTCAAATACAAACGCCTCTGGCGCGATGTGCTGCTGGGCAGTCTCGCCATCCAGCTCGTCGGCCTGGCTACGCCGCTGTTCACCCAGGTCATTATCGACAAAGTGGTCGTGCACCAGACAAAAAGTACGCTATGGGTGCTCGGCATCGCGCTGATCATGTTCACGCTCTTCACCAGCGGCATGACCTGGCTGCGCCAATATCTGGTGCTGCACACTGGTAACCGCATCGATGCCGTCCTGGGCAGCCAGGTTTTTCGGCACCTGCTGCGCCTGCCGCTCCCGTACTTTGAACACCGTCCTACCGGCACGCTCATCGCCCGGCTGCACGGGGTCGAAACCATCCGCGAGTTCATTACCGGCACCGCTGTCACGCTGTGCCTTGATCTTCCCTTCCTGCTCATCTTCCTGGCAGTGATGTTTTCTTATAGCTGGCAGCTCTCGCTCATTGTCGTGGGGTTGCTGGGGTTTATCGCTTTGGTTTCATTTCTGGTTGCGCCAATCTTCCGTGACAAGCTCAACCAGCAGTTCCTGCATGGTGCACGGCAACAAGCCTTCCTCACGGAGTACGTGGCGGGCATGAGCACCATCAAATCGCTGCAAATGGAAGCCGACGTCGACAAGAAATACAGCGACCTCTTCGCAAAATACCTCGCAGCCGGCTTTTCCACCAAGCAGGTGGGCAACACCTACAATGTCTTCGCCAACGGACTGGAACAGATGATGACGCTGGCCATACTAATCGTCGGCGCCCTGCTGGTCATGGGCGGAAGCCAGGGCGGCGAAACCTTCACCGTCGGCATGCTCGTCGCCTTCCAGATGTTCGCCAGCCGCATGAGCCAACCCCTCCTGCGTATCGTCGGGCTCTGGCAAGAGTTTCAACAGGCCAGCATCTCGGTGAAGCGTCTGGGCGACATCCTGGATATTCCGCAGGAACCCCACACCCTGACCCCGGCCCGCGAAGGCAGCAGCCAAGGCCGCCTCGCCGTCCACAACATCGCCTTCCGCTACAGCGAACACCACCCCTGGCTGTACCAGGATCTGACGATTGCCTTCCCGCCCGGCAAACTCACCGTGCTCATGGGCCCCAGCGGTTGCGGCAAGAGCACGCTCGCCAAACTGCTGCTGGGTTTCTACCGCCCCAACGAAGGGCAGATCCAGCTGGACGGCAAGGACATCCGTTATCTCGCCGCCAACGAACTCAGGCAGAACTTCGGCGTCGTGCCGCAGGAAACGGTGCTGTTTTCCGGCACGCTGTACGACAACCTCGTCATGGCCCACCCGCACGCCAGCTTCGAAGAAGTCATCCAGGCCTGCAAGGCAGCGGAGATACACGAGGTGATCGAACATTTGCCCGAGGGCTACCAGACGGAAGTGGGCGAGCGCGGCACGGGGCTCTCGGGCGGGCAGCGCCAGCGCATCGCCATTGCCCGTGCCCTATTGAAGCGGCCGAAGATTCTGATTTTCGATGAGGCGGTATCGAACCTCGATCAACAAACCGCCGAGCATTTTGCCCAGACCATCAACCGGCTCAAGGGCAAGGTGACGATGATCTTCATCACCCACCAGGTGCCCAAGGGCTTGCAGGTGGATGAGGTGGTGAATATGGGGCCGCCTGCGACGAGCATGCATGTGGTATCGGCGGCCTCATGACCTCAGCGAGCAGAACAATTGCCGGATACGGCAGAACACGCATTCACGAATATCGAGATTGAACTACAGGAGCATTGCCATGGCTTTTAAGAATGAATACGTCCTGCCGCTGGAACAGGAAACTTCGGAGTTTTTTAAACAAGCACAGAAGACGCTAAAACATGCATCGGCTGAACTAAGAAGCAAATGGACCGTCGACCGAGAGCGCGACATGGTGCTATTCCGCGAAGGGGGGGGGCATAGCATGGATGATTATGACCGAGAAATCTGGTCTTTTCTGGATCGGAATGGCGTGTACTCGTTCGGCACAACGCTCCTGTCGCAGTCTGAAATTTCCTCGGAAGAGATTGCGCTTACCCGACAAATTGGCTTTAAGTCGCGGGAGGGACTCAGCAAGCCCGACACCGAAACGATCGCCTGCATCAAGGAGGCGCTGCGTGAACATAAAGACTATGGCGTTATATCGGATTACAAGCGCTGCCAGCTTATTTTGATTGACAGCAACGGCAAGGAGATTTGAGCATGCTGACTTTAGCCCAAGCCCTTACCAAGCTGGACGAACTCAAAGCCTCTGGAAAAGTTACGACCACGAAACTGATGGAGTTGGCTTCGCAGGTGTCGCTCGATACCGCGCCGACTTATACGCAGGGCTCGGTTACGCTGCTCTACAGCGGCACCATCAATGGGGTATCGAGTACCGATTACATCAAAGATATGATCGCGCAAAACGCCGATATTCGCGTCATTGACAAGACCAATGTGGGACAGTTTCTGGCTGATTACGAATTTGTTAAGGCGTGGAAATTGGCTGGAGGTACTGTTGACCAACTCTCCCACGGCTCCGACGGCCCCTGGACCAAGGCCTCGGGTCGCTTCGTGGCCGACACCGTGGGCGAGGTGCGGCTGCTGGGATTCAGCCCAGAGCCGAACTCGGTTTTTGTCAAGACAGAACTCAAGGCGATCTATTCAGGTAGCACGCGCATTACCAGCGTCGAAGGCGTGTCTGTTACCGACTTGAAGAAAATGCGCTTCAGTGAAGCGCTCAAATCCGTGACGATGGCATCGGCGGAACATGCTGGCTTCAGTGGCTTCAAGATAGACAGTCAGACGCTTTATAACCCTGACGGAAGCGTTCAGCTTGACCGGCGAGGAAATATCCAAAAATCACTGACGTCGATGGCTGTGGGTGAGTTTCTTGAGCGGGATATTCTGGATACACCGGAGTACGTCAAAAACAATCCGCAGGCCCTTGAAAACATCAAAGATTTCATGAAAAGTGGCGTCACAGAGATGGAGGCTAGCTGGATCAAAACTGGCGCCCGTGGCGTGATGAATCGATTGGGAGTCGTCGGTTCTGCACTGGTCCTCGGCATTGCCCTCAGCGAATCCGCCAACGCCGCCGAAAACGGCGACACCGAACAAGCCCGCAAGATCATGGAAGCCTGGGCGCTCGATTCGGCCGGCTCGGCCATTGGTGGCACCGTGGTCGCCGTTGCGGCCGGGGCGGCTGCCGTAGCCCTGGGTGTCGTCAGTGCGCCAGTACTCGGCGCCATTGCCATTGGCGCTGCCATCGTCGGCGGCATCTTCGGCTCCAAGGCGGCCACCGACGCCTGGGCCGAGTACCGCGGCAGCGCCGACCAGAGCGAGCTCAACCTGCTGGAAAAACTCTCCGCCCAATGGGCCTTGTCCGACTACCACCTGGTGTTCGGCACCGCGCAAAGCGACACCCTCACCGGCTCGGCCAACAAGGACTACCTCTTCGGCGGCGGCGGGGACGACACGCTCGAAGGCCTGGCCGGAGACGACGTGCTGCGCGGCGGCGCGGGCGACGACACCCTGAACGGCGGCGCGGATTCGGATCAACTGGTGGGCGGCGATGACAGCGACACCCTCGACGGCGGCGACGGCAACGACAAGATACTCGGCGACGACGGCGATGACGTGCTCATCGGCAGCACGGGCAGTGACCAGCTGCAAGGCGGCGCAGGAAACGACACCTACCGCTTCTCGTCAGGCGACGGCGTCGATGTGATCCGCGACGAGGATGGCCAGGGCAGCATCGAAGTCGACGGCCAGGCACTCAGCGGCGGCAAGAAACTCGCCGACGGCACCTGGATTTCCGACGACAAGCAATTCACCTTCACCCTGGTGGACAACGGCGACGGCGGCAACGACCTGGCCATTTCACGCCGTGGGCAGCGCGACGGCGTGCGTGTGCAGGGCTGGCAAGCCGGTCAGCTCGGCATCACGCTGGACGACACCCCGGCCGATGACGGCCAGCCCGTCTTCCAGGTCAGCGGCGACCAGAAGCCTGATGCCGATGGCGACGGCAACTACAGTTACGACAGCTACGGCAACGTCGTGACCACGGGCGAAGCGCAGCCGGGGTTTGCGGATGTGATCTTCGGCTCGAAGGATAACGACAAGCTCTCCGGTGGCGAGGGCAATGACGGCATCTCCGGTTACATGGGCGATGACGAGATCGATGGCGGCGCGGGCGATGATCTGCTCTCCGGCGGCGCCGGGCAGGATCACATTCTGGGTGGAGACGGCAACGATTACCTCTTCGCCGGCGGCACCTACAACGGCACGCGCGTCCGCGACCCGCGGGACACGCCCTATCAGCCGCCGGCAAACGCCAAGATCGTCGGCGCCACCTGGGCGGTTTATCCCTCGGAGGTCGTGCTGGACGGCGAGCCTACCACCATTGACGCCATTGAATCGGCGGGGAACGATGGGATGTCCTCATCCCCCGGCAGCCGTCTGTGGCCCGCCGGAAAATTGACACAGAAACCGCTGGCGCCAAGCGAAACCTGGGCCATGCAGGCCACCAATGAAGACCGATACAGGGCTGCTGCATAAGCTCCCCCCTAAATTCAAGCATATCGATATCGAACAGGAGCATCGCCATGGCATTTGTTAACGAATACATCCCGGAAGCGGATTACGAGAAATACGACCTGCGCAGGGTTTGTGGGGAGCATAACGAAATCAATCGCGGCCATATGTACAGCGATCAGTGGACCATCGACCGCGAGCGTGATGCCTTTTTGATTAAGGTCTGGACCCACCGTGAAGCCGAATTCGTGGGCTTCGCCTTCTACTGGAAGGGCGAATGGATGTTCTTTGAGATGCGGCTTACAGGCAATGGAATCAATCAGGCAGATGACTGTGATTGGACTAGCTATCTCGTCAAAGGATTTGCGGTGCCGACGTCACTGACTGCAGAGAAAGAAGAAGTCATAGCTGCATTCAAGGACGCACTGGCAGTTTATCGCGGCGTTGGGGTCTATACGGATCGCAAAGGAAGTACCGCCACCGCCATTGTTGATTTCATCGGGGGGTCATGGAAATGACTTTTGCCAGCGTAGATGAAGCCATTGCCGCTCTGTCCAGCGTCAAGGCAACCAAATCCGACATCATCGCCTTCGTGCGCCAGCTCTCAGTGGAAGCGGAGGGTTCCGTCACGGTACTGTACTCCGGGAAGATCGGTGATGCCAATGCCTGGGAGTTTGTCAAGCAGATGGGCGACGATGTCCGCCGTATCGACAAAACCATGGCTGCGAAGGTGCTGAACAACGA
Source organism: uncultured Sulfuricella sp. (assembly GCA_964384915.1). Classification (GTDB taxonomy): domain Bacteria; phylum Pseudomonadota; class Gammaproteobacteria; order Burkholderiales; family Sulfuricellaceae; genus Sulfurimicrobium. Next base: position 16,719 of record CAYLMA010000047.1, read on the forward strand.
AAAGTTCATAAACAAAGTCGCGCAGGCGTGCGGGTTGACTCCGGAACAGTTTGAGACTGAGTTGAGAAATCCAGACTCAACCCATCCCGCCAAACTCTGGCTGAACAAAGGCGGCACCGGTCCCTGGGCGGTCGCCTCGGAGATGTTTGTCGAAGGCACCACCACCCCGATCCGGTTTCTGGCACTTGACCCTGCTGCGGATAGCGTGCTGGTCAAGAATGAGTGGAAACTGGCGCTGGACCGGCTGCGCGCCGGCAAGATTCCCAGCCTGGAAGGGCTGACCGCAGCGGATTTTGAAGGTTTGAGGCCAAGCCAGGCGCTGGAAAAACTCAAACTGACTTCGGCGCTTCACATTGGCTTGAGCGGCCTGAAGGCGGAAGGGGCTAGCCGTCTGATCG
>CAYLMA010000048.1:0-16360 GCA_964384915.1 uncultured Sulfuricella sp.
AGGCCGGGGTGCCCTGCCAGCAGTACGCGCATCGCAGCGACCTGGGCTGCGGCAGCACCATCGGCCCGATGGTGGCGGCACAACTGGGCGTCGCCAGCGTGGACGTCGGCTCGCCCATGTGGGCGATGCACAGCGCGCGCGAGAGCGCCGGTGCGCATGACCACGCCTACATGACAGCGGCGCTGGGGGCGGCCTTCGGGAGTTGAAACCCACGTGGGTATCCGTTCTTCGACCTCAACTAACTTTTTCCGGTACAGTTCAAATGGCAGCATCACATTGGCCCGGAAGTGTTTTTTGAAGCCGGTATGATGCAGGTGATTATCACCCTCGCGGTGGTTTGTTATTCCAGGCAGGAGAAGGATTATGAAAGATCTGGTTTGGGGCAAGATACTCAGTGTCGGAATCGACGAGATCGATGAAGATCATCGCAAGCTGATACATATTTTCAACATTCTCAATCATTCCATAATGGAAGGGGAATCCCCGGAATATCTCGTCGCGACACTGGAAGAGCTGGTCAATTGTACGGTCTGGCATTTCAGCCACGAGGAGCGGCTGATGCTGAAATATGGGTATCCGAAAATTGAGGAACACAAAACGGAACACCGCGAACTAATCGAGAGCGCCAGGGAACTGCAGCAGAAGATCCTGCAATCGGACAAGCCCGTGGCCGAAGAACACATCGAATTTCTGGAGCGCTGGCTAACCGAGCATATCCTCACCGCCGATGGGCGATTGGGTTCTTTTCTTTCCCAAGAGATGTAGGCATATCTGAAGTCCTGCCCACATTGCCGGGAAGGCGGCTGCTTGCTTGAGTGATCACTGCCGTTGATGGCCTCTGGTCAGCAGAATGCTCAACTCTCGCCCTCGCTGCTTTAAATAATCAGCGCAGGCGTCTCAAGTCCAGTTCACCAGAACAGCGATCACGCGTGCGACGCAGCGTATTCGCGGGCCGTTGGCAAAGCGCGCGGAAGCGTGCGATCTTTCGGACGAGTGGCTTCCCAGCCCAGACAAGCAAGCCAGATGGAACGCGGAATGGCCTTGTGCGCGGTACGGTAGTAGCTCACCATGCGGCGGCTGATGCCCAATGCCTCGGCTGCGGTGCTCAGCGACAAGCCATTATGGCGCATCCATTCGTCGAACATCTCGTGGCTGACTTCACCTGCCTGCTCCTTCGCCCAGGCATAGACGTTGTCGGCACCGAACTCCTCGTCGAACCACTCGATGCTACTACCCCATTCGCCGATATGCGCGCGGCCAAACACTTCGGGAGCAAGGATGGCGGAAAGCGCGGCATGTTTACGCAACCGCGCCTCGACATCCACCTCCAGTACCTCGCCGGTACTCCAGGTGGTGCGCAGGCGATATGGAGCCATCGCGACAACTGCGGTCAACTTGGGGAAAAAATATTCGCTCATGGGTTATTCCTCTGCCATTCATTCAGCAAAAATAACTGGTTGGATTTGATCCAATCCAGCGGCTCGCGGATCTCCCGCTCGGCAATTCGCCCCTTGATTTCAAAGCCTTCGAGACTGACAGTGCAATCCCTCCCGTCTCGCAGCTTAATGTGGACATACGGAGGGGGATGATCATCGAGGTACATCAGTACCCGGCAATTATCGAATTTTTGCAAGGTTGCCATTGCGTAAAGCAATGTGCAATGGTTGCCCTGTTGCAAGGGATATAGCGGCGAGGGGCTCTCGCCCCATTTGGCTAGAGGTAGAGCGGAGAAAACCGATGAACAACTGCGGGTTACTAGAAAACCGTGGTCTGCCCCCTATTATTTAGTCCCCTATTATTCAACCCAATAACGCCCGACAATCACGCCCGAAGCGGACCTTCAACATAAAATTAATCTCACCATAAATTGTGCAAAACTAAATGGCGTGTATGCGTCGGCGTTAATTTGACTACCACAGGACCATGCTCGATGAATATTGAGTTGAAAGATGAAATTCGAGGCCATCTGCTGACCAGAGCGGGAAGAAGAAAGCTGATCGCCTTTTCCAGATCAATGTGCGGTAACGGCAAATTGTCGTAGATAGCCAACCAGTTTTCATTGAAGCGACCGAACTGAGGTTTTGCGAGCTTTTCCAATTTCGAGTCAATAATACCTTCAATACAAAAGGCCCATTCACGCTCGGGTCGATTTCCAACCCATGGTGTAGACGTGAGTTGATTCTGGCGCAGAAGTGTGCGCATTTCCTCAACCGTAATATTTGGTGTACCCCATCGAAAATGACCAGGCTCAAGAAACACATCTGGAAATTCACGCTCTGCAAGAGCAGAGTATGCAGCATACTGTTCTGATATAGCTTCGGTGACCTCAATTCCGATCTCGGTTTTTCCAAATCTAAGAAGGAAGTCCGGCCGATCTCGGTGCTCAAGGGTCAATGGGTAATCTAAGCACTCTGAATCTGCCAACGTGGATAACAAACGGCAGATCGTCCACGCCTCAGTGTGATGTGTTTTTCGGCCTTCCGTTCGTAATGGAACCGAGATATCAATAGCACGCAGTACGGAAAATAGTTTGGCTTTATCTGACACAGATGAAAAGTTAACGGCCATCGGTTGTGTCCCAACGAATGAGTTCCGTGGTTAGCAAAAGCGTAAGGCCATGAAAAGAGGCCGGGTTCAAGTCTTGCATTAACACATTTAGCAACAAGATTTTTCCACCAAGCAGCACCTGATGAACCTATGCAGCGGCGTGATGTTCTGGCTCCACCGAGAGTTTCATCCCTACCGCTTTCAACACGGCCAGCAGGGTTTTCAAGGTCGGGTTCCCTTTTGCGGATAACGCCCGGTAAAGCGATTCGCGGCTGATCCCGGCTTCAGTGGAAACCGCCCCAAGTCCGCCATACGCTTCGGCAACGGTGCGCAGCGCAAGAAGGCCTGCTGCCCGGTTGTCGGGGTTGTCGAGCGACTCCATGGCGGCTTTGAGGTATTCAACCGCCAACTCGCGGTCCGCGCGCAGCTCGGCCACTTCGCGATCATGGTGCGATACCGCGGCCTTCAATTTCCTGTTCATTCCTGCCTCCGTTTCCAATCTTCCCAATACGCCTTGGCGGTCTTGATGTCGGCGGGTTGCGATTTCTTGGCGCCGCCGCACAGTAGGATCACAACCGTCTGGCCATGGCGCGGCCAAAGTACACTCGATAGCCGGCGCCAAGGTGTTCTCGCAATTCATGCACGCCTTCACCCACTGGATCGCAGTCGCCGAAATTTCCCGTCTCCAGCCGTTTGATGCGGACTCAAATCCTGGCTTGGGCCTGTTTATCTTTTAACGACAGGAGCCAATCGGTCAATGGCTCTTTGCCATCCTTGGTCTGGTATCGGAAAACTTCGATCGTGGCGATTAATGTAGCTTATATGCTACACGGCAGCAAGCTATCTAACCGAGGCTCAAACCCCTCCCGGCCTCCCCTTGTCAGGGGAGGAGATATCCCGTCTCCCTTGACAAGGGGGGGGTGAACACCTCTGCAAAACGCCTAAGGAAGTGCCATGAAGAGGCAGACCACGATTTCCAATACGTACCAAACAATTCTCTTTAGTACTTGATTTACTCACAATAAAGGTATATTTTTTATACTCATGATATCCTTTGAATTTGATGAGGCAAAAAGCGAGGCCAACCTTCTGAAGCACGGCATCAACTTTGTTGATGCACAGGCATTATGGGATGACCCAAGCCTATTGGAGATTCCCGCAAAAACAGAAGATGAGCCGCGTTACCTCATGATAGGCCTGATTAGCGAAAAACACTGGTCAGCCGTTATTACATACAGGGGCGCAAGAATTCGGCTTATTTCCGTTCGTCGCTCACGCACCGAGGAGGTGGCGCTATATGAAAGCTAAAGATTTCGAACATCAGTTTGATGATGGTGTTGATCTCACCGCTTCGTTGGATTTATCAAAGGCAAAGCGCGTATTGCAAGAGCAGAAACGCGTGAATGTCGATTTCCCAACCTGGATGATTGAGTCTCTTGACCGGGAAGCGGGGAGGCTGGGTGTAACCAGACAATCCATCATCAAGGTGTGGCTTGCCGAACGTCTTGAAAAATCCGCCATGACCCATCCATCAAGCAGGGCGCGCTAAAGCGCGCTGAGGTCAAACGTTGAAAACAAACCCGGCAGATTACTGGCAGCCTCCCGCACAACGGAGGCGTTCCCTTTCCCATTCGAATGGGCTGATTCCAGCTCGGCCGGCTTACTTTTCCACGTGATGCTGCGGATGCGCCGCGTGGTGGTGCAGCTCGGCATGCGGACGGGGCAGCGGCGTGGGTTTGCCGACGAAGTGCGGCAGCAGCGAGCCGGCCACCATGCCGGCGGCGCTGGCCAGCAGGCCGACCAGTTGCGGCGGCCAGACTTCGGAGGTGCCCAGCACTTCCAGCAGGATCCAGGTGGATAGCCCCGCCGCCATGGCGAACAGCGCCCCCTGGGTATTGGCGCGCTTCCAGTAGAGCCCGGCGAAGAGGGGGATGAAGGCGGCCACCAGCGTGATTTTGTAGGCGTTTTCCACCATCTTGAAAATGCTGGCCTCGGAATGCAGGGCGAAGGCCAGCACGATGCAGGCGAAGGTCACGATCACGCCGCGCATCAGCCACAGGAAGGTGTGGTCGCGCATGTCGGGGAAGAAGCCCTTGACGATGTTTTCCGAGAACGCCACCGAAGGCGCCAGCAGCGTGGCCGAGGAGCAGCTCATGATGGCGGACAGCAGCGCGCCGAAGAACACCACCTGGGCGAAGACGGGGGTGTGCTGCAGGATCAGGGTGGGCAGCACCAGCTGCGAATCGGTTTCGAGCAACTGCCCGAACATGGCCGGGTCGATCAGGGTGGCCGAGTAGGCGAGGAACATGGGCACGAAGGCGAAGGCGAAGTAGATCGAGCCGCCCAGCACCGAGCCGCGCACCGCAGTTTTTTCGTCCTTGGCCGAGGTGATGCGCTGGAACACGTCCTGCTGCGGAATGGAGCCCAGCATCATGGTCACCCAGGCGCCGATGAAGGGAATCCAGTCATTCATCCTGGCCTCGGGGAAGAAATCCAGCTTGCCTGCCGCCGCCGCGTGGCTGACCACGGCGCCGACCCCGCCGGTCATGCCGCTGATGATATAGCCGATATACAGCATGCCGCCCATGATCACGGTGATCTGCACGAAATCCAGGATGGCCACCGAGAACATGCCGCCGAAGGTGGTATAGGTGAGGACGATGGCCGCGCCCAGCACCATGCCCATATCCTGGCTCACGGCGCCGCCGGTGACGACGAAGAACACCAGCCCGAGCGCCTTGATCTGCGCCGACACCCAGCCGATGTAGGAGACCACGATGCACAACGTGGTGCCCACCTCCACCGTGCGGTTGTAGCGCAGGCGGTAGTAGTCGCCGATGGTGAGCAGGTTCATGCGGTACAGCTTGTTGGCGAAGAACAGCCCGGCCAGGATCAGGCACAGGCTGGAGCCGAAGGGATCGGCCACCACGCCGCGCAGGCCTTCCTTGGTGAAGGTGGCGGAAATGCCGAGCACGGTTTCGGCGCCGAACCAGGTGGCGAATACCGTGGCCATGACGATGGGCAGCGGCAGGCTGCGCCCCGCCACGGCGAAATCCTTGGCGCTATGGACGCGGGTGGCGGCATACAGGCCGATGCCGATGGAGACCAGCAGGTAGAGGGTGACGAAACCGAGCAGCATGGCGTCCGCCTATTTAGATCAGGTTAATTCTGTTCCAGAAACAGCATCGCCCACGGCAGCGTCTGCGACAGCAGAACCAGGGCCAGCAGCACGGCCAGCAGCCAGAAACGCCTCTGCTCGCGGCGCTCGCGCGCCTCCATCTCGGCGCGCAGGCGCAGGAGGTCGCCCCCACTGTCGCTTCGCAGGTAGGCATGGGCCAGGCGCGGCAGCTGCGGCAGGATGCCGGCCCAGTTCGGCGCCTCGGTCTTGAGCGAGCGGACCAGGCCGCGCCAGCCGAGCTGCTCCGACATCCAGCGCTCCAGGTAGGGCTTGGCGGTCTGCCACAGGTCGAGTTCGGGGTCGAGCTCACGCCCCAGGCCCTCGATGTTGAGCAAGGTTTTCTGCAGCAGCACCAGCTGCGGTTGGATTTCCACGTTGAAGCGGCGCGAGGCCTGGAACAGGCCCATCAGCACGCGGCCGAAGGAAATTTCCTTGAGAGGCCGGTCGAAGGCCGATTCGCATACCGCGCGGATGGCCGACTCGAACTCGTCCACGCGCGTTTCCTTCGGCGCCCAGCCGGATTCGATGTGGGCCTGCGCCACGCGCTTGTAGTCGCGGCGGAAGAAGGCGAGGAAATTCTGCGCCAGGTAATTGCGGTCCACGTCGGTGAGCGTGCCCATGATGCCGAAATCGAGCGCGATGTAGCGCCCGTCCGGCGCCACCAGGATGTTGCCGGGGTGCATGTCGGCGTGGAAGAAACCATCGCGGAACACCTGGGTGAAGAAGATTTCCACCCCGGCGCTGGCCAGTTTCGGGATATTGATGCCCTGCTCGCGCAAGCGCTCGATCTGGCTGATGGGCGTGCCGTCCATCCACTCCATCACCATCACGTGGCTGCCGCAGTAATCCCAGAATACTTCCGGCACCAGCAGCAGGTCCGAGCCCTCGAAATTGCGCCGCAGCTGCGAGGCATTGGCCGCTTCGCGCATCAAATCCAGCTCGTCGGCCAGATGCTTCTCGAATTCCGCCACCACCTCGCGCGGCTTGAGGCGCTTGCCGTCGGACCACAGGCTCTCGATCAGGCCGCCGCCGACATACAGCAGGGCGATATCCTTGGAAATCAGCGGGGCTATGCCGGGACGCAGGATCTTGACCGCGGCCTGGCGGCCATTCTTCAGCACCGCGCGGTGCACCTGGGCCACCGAGGCGGAGGCGATGGGCTGCATGTCGAACTCGGCAAACACCTCGTTTACCGGCTTTCCATATTCCCGCTGCAGGGCGGCCAGGGCGGCCTCGGTAGGAAAAGGCGGCACCCGGTCCTGCAGCTTGGCCAGTTCGTCGGCGATGTCGAGCGGGATCAGGTCGCGGCGGGTGGAAAGCAGCTGGCCGAACTTGACGAAAATCGGCCCCAGCGCTTCCAGCGCGAGGCGCAGGCGCTCGCCGCGCGGGGCATGGATGGGGCGCCAGAACAGGGCCAGCTTGACCATGGGGCGAAGAATGCGGAAGCGCTCGTGGCCGAGGAAAAACTCCTCCAGCCCGAAGCGGAATCCCACATGCAGGATCCTGATCAGCCGCAGCAGGCGCATCATCGGGCGTCTGTCCGCTGCCGCAAACGCGCCACCCGTTTTTCCAGGCGCTCGGCGTCATCGCGCAAGCAATCCACCTGTTTTACGAACTCTGCAATGTGCTGGCGCTTGGCGAGCAAGGGGCGCTCCTCGGTCCAGTATTCGGTGAAATTCGCCACCAAGTTGAAGGCCGCCTGCTTCTGCTGCGCGAACAGGCCGGCGCCGAAGCTGGCGATGCGGTGGCCCAGCACGTCGCCGAACACCTTGCTCAGGTCCTCTTCCGCGTCCCAGCGCAGGTTCTGCAGGACATTGCCGAAATCCACCGCCATGGTGGAGTCGCCGGCGGTATGCACCAGTTCTGAAGGCATGGGGCTGCCCGCCAGGACATGCAGCATGGACAGGGGGGAAACACCGAGGGTGGCATCGGCGACACTGCCTTCCGCCGCCACCTCCACCTGCCCGCTCACATCGACCGTCAGCAGAAAGGACAGGGGCGGCAGGTTGAGCTGCAGGGTTTTGCCGCCATGGCGCTGCAAACGCTGCCGAGCGAAGGGCTGCTGCAGCAGCAAATGGTTGAAGGTCGCGGCGAAGGCCTGTGCAGTCAGCGGACGGCGGGGTTCGGGTGTTTCGGTTGCGGAGGCCATAGGCTCAGAGCTTGAAGCCCTTGTGCAATGCCACCACGCCACCGGTCAGATTGAAATATTCGACCCGCTCCAGGCCGGCCTCTTCCATCATCTGCTTGAGGGTGTCCTGATCGGGGTGCATGCGTATGGATTCGGCCAGGTAGCGGTAGCTTTCCTCGTCGTTGGCGATGAGCTTGCCCATGGCCGGCAGAATCTTGAACGAATACAGGTCGTAAATGGGGCGCAGCGGGGCGGCGACCCGGGAGAATTCCAGCACCAGCACCCGCCCGCCAGGCTTGATGACGCGGCGCATTTCGCGCAGTGCCGCATCCTTGTGGGTCATGTTGCGCAGGCCGAAGGCCACGGTGACGCAATCGAAATAATTATCGGGGAACGGCAGTTTCTCGCCATCGCACTGCACCGCGGTGGGGTTGAAGCCGCCGTCCAGCAGGCGGTCGCGTCCCACGGTCAGCATCGAGCTGTTGATATCGGTCAGGATCACCTGCCCGCCGGGACCGACTTTCCTGGCGAACTGCAGGGACAGGTCGGCGCTGCCGCCGGCCACGTCCAGCACCCGGCCACCCGTGCGCACGCCGCTTTGCTCGATCGCGAAGATTTTCCACAGCCGGTGCAGGCCCGCCGACATGACATCGTTCATCAGGTCGTAGCGGCTCGCCACGGAATGGAACACTTCCGCGACCTTGGCCGCTTTTTCTTCCTCGGCGACGGTCTTGAAGCCGAAGTGGGTGGTCTTGTCAGTCATGAATATCTCTTTTTCCAATCAGCCTTTGCTGCCGCAGCCGCCCGTGCCACAGCCGCCTGAACCACAGCCGCCCGATTTCTTGGCAATGGCTTCGTGTATCAACGGCTCCCGGCTGGCCCCGGCTTCCGCCATGCGCGCCAGATAGCTCTGCCAAAGGGCATCATGATTCATGCCCAGATCATAGAGGTAGTCCCAGGAATAGATCCCGGAATCATGGCCGTCGGAGAACTGCAGCACCACGGCATAGTTGCCGACCGGCTCGATGCCCTTGATTTCCACGCCCCGCTTGCCGACCTGCAGGGTTTCCTGCCCGGGGCCGTGGCCGCGCACTTCCGCGGAGGGCGAATAGACGCGCAGGAACTCGCTCGGCAGGCGGAAGCTGCTGCCATTATCAAAAGCCAGTTCCAGTTCGTTCGATTTCTGGTGCAGCTTGATTTCGGTGGGACGGGGCGTATCGGGGTTTAAACCGCTCATTTCGGGGTGTTCCTTTTCAATAGTGGTGAATCATAACCGAGAACCGGGGTCGCGCCAATCATGCGGCCTCATCATAAATGGGATCATTCATCGCAATTTCCAGAGGGATGAAAATGGCATATGATTTCGCCACGTAGGTTTCGGTCGTTCTAAACGAGTAACGGGGGAAATCATGATAAAAACCAAAATTGCTTTGGCAGCTTCCTTGATATGTGGCGCAATGGCTTCGGCGCAGGCGGCGGACAAGCCCCCGGCGGTTTACTGGATGAGCGTATCCACCGAGGTCGGCGGCGCGTTCGGCATGGGCGGTATGGCCATGCCCAGTGTCGGCGAGATGGTCACTGAAGGGCTGCTGGGCGGCATCTTTGGTGGCGGCAAATCCAGTGCTGGTGACGCCGGCGCTGCTCACCGTTCGATTCTCCTGCAGCTGAGTGGGCCGGACACCCCTCCTGACCCGAAAGCCGATCATTTCATTCCCCCGGGCCAAAACATGGGTGAGGCCCTGCCCCTGATTTCGCCACGCACAGGCAACAAGCTCTCCCGGCACGAAGCGCCGGACGAAGCACCAGACCCGGAAAAACCCAAGGGCAAGATCCTGATGTACTGGGGCTGCGGGGATAAAATTCGCAGCGGCCAGCCCAAGGTGCTGGACATGGCAACCGCTACGCCGCAACAGTACACCGCCTTCTTCAAGACCTATGCGACTGGAGGGCCACGCGGCCCACGCCCAATCAACGGCTGGACCTACTCCCGCTGGCCGAATGAGAAGGACAGCCAGTCGGTGCCGAAAGACAGTTCTCTCGTCGGCACGCAGACCATCAAGGCAAATTACGCGCCTGAAATCCGTTTCGACATCCCCAGGCAACAGGATTTCATGGATCAGGTCGTATTCACCGAAAAGTCCGGCAGGAAAGGGGAAGCCGTATCCTTGCGCTGGAAGTCCATTCCCAATGCCAGCGGTTATTTCGGTATGGCAATGGGCGGCATGGACAACAACGAGATGGTGATCTGGGTTTCCAGCGAGGCGCCGCACATGGGCTGGAGCCTCATGGATTATATCCCTACCGGCACGGTTAACCGGCTGATCAAGGAACGCATCGTCATGCCGCCTTCAACGACCGACTGCAAGATTCCCAATGGGATTTTCAAGGATAACACCGGCATGCTGCAATTCATCGCCTATGGCTATGACCTTGATACAGCCTATCCGGCCCGGCCGAAAAATGCGCCCAAGAACTGGATGCCGGACTGGACAGCCAAGGTTAGGCTGAAATCGACCGCCATGGCCATGCTGGGCGAGGACGAGCGGGAAAAAGCGGCGGCTGGCGCCGGGACAGGCGGCGGACGTGACTACACCTCGCAGCCACGCAAGAAGGGCGGCTCGGAGGTGCTCGAAAATCCGCTCAAATCGATCAAGGGCATCTTCGGCCTATAAAAGGCCTGGCGCCGCCATGAAACCCGCACGGCTTTTGGCGCCAGCGGTGTTGTTTCTTGTCGCGACCTGGGCCGGCACGGGGAATGCGGACACCCTTGCCGATCCGTTCCCCGCGGCGGCGGGCGCCTATCTTGTCAGCGTGGACGGCGCTCCGCTGTGGGCGCACAAGCCTGAGCAGGCGCTGCCGTCCGCCAGCCTGACCAAGATCATGACGGCATTGCTGGTGCTGGAGCACGGTCACCTGCAGCAGGTGGCGCAAGTCTCGGACGCAGCCACACGGGAGGGCGGCAGCCGGCTGGGTCTCAGGCCGGGAGAGAAAATGCGTGTCGCCGAGCTGCTCGCGGCGGCCATTCTGCAATCGGCCAACGATGCCTGCCATGTGCTGGCCGAGCATGTCGCCGCTTCCGAGCAGGATTTTGTCGCCCTCATGAACCGGCGCGCATCTGAACTGGGATTGCACGACACCCGCTTTGCCAACGCCTGCGGCCACGATCACCCGGCGCATCGCTCCAGCGCGCGCGACCTGGCCCGTCTCGCCGAACTCGCCCTGCGCCACCCGGGATTTGCGCGCCTGGTGGCGCAGGCTGAAGTCGAGGTGCAGGATGCCGGTGGCCGCCGCCGCTACCGCCTGAACAATTCCAATCAGCTGCTTGGCCGCTATCCCGGCGCCATCGGCGTCAAGACCGGCTATACCCGGCAGGCGGGAAAATGCCTGGTCGCGCTGGCGGTGCGTGGCGACAGGCGCGTGCTGCTGGTGCTGCTGAATGCGCCCGACCGCTGGTGGACGGCCAGCGCCATGCTGGATCGCGCTTTCGCCGAAACGGCACCTGTGCGGGCTTCGCGGCATGCGCCATGATCCGGCGCGCATCGCCGTTCTGCTGCTGCTTGCCCTGGCAGCCTACGGCAACAGCTTTCATGCGGCATTTCAGTTCGACGACTACAACGTCATCGTCAACAATCCCGATGTTCACAGCCTGGCGGCATGGTGGCAGCACGCCATCGGCATCCGGCCGCTGCTCAAGCTTTCCTACACCTTGAACTGGATCTCCGGGCTGGGTGTGAGCGGCTACCACGCCGTCAATTTCATCCTCCACGGCGCCAATGCGGCGCTCGTGTATCTGCTGCTCAGGCGCTTCCCTGCGGCCAATGCGCGCCAGGCGCGTGATGCGGCTTTTATCGCCGCGCTGCTGTTTGCCGTGCTGCCGGTGCAAAGCGAGGCGGTCACTTACATCAGCGGACGCTCGGTCTCGCTCATGGCTCTGTTCTACCTCGCCGCCCTGCTCGCTTACGCGCACGGCCGGGAACGGAACAACAGCCCGTGGCGCACCGTGGTTTCCCCACTGCTGTTCCTCGCCGCCCTGCTGGTCAAGGAAGTCGCCGTGACTCTCCCGCTCGCCCTGCTGCTGTGGGAAAAAGCGCACGGTACGCCTGCCCGCCTGGCGCTGCGGCGTGCCGTGCCGCACTGGTTGATGCTGGCCATGGCGGCCGTGCTGCTAGTGTCGCTGCGCGACTATGCCGGGCTGTTCGCTTACAGTTCTTCGCTACGCTCCAGTGGCGACAATCTGCTGACCCAGATTCATGCCGTCACTTATCTGCTGACCCGCCTGTTTGCGCTGTGGGGGCATAACATCGACCCGGATCTGCCGCTCTTCAACCAATGGGAAGCGCTGCTGCTGGCAGAAATGGCGCTCCTGGGCGGATTCCTGGCGCTGGGTTTTGCGCGGCTCAAGCGCCGCCCCTGGCTGGGCTTCGGGATTCTGTGGCTGGCGCTGCATTTGCTGCCGACCAATTCACTACTGCCGCGTCTCGACATCGCCAACGAGCGCCAGCTTTATCTTGGAAGTATCGGCATGGGCCTGATTGCCGCAAATTTGTTTCTTCACCTGGCCGAGTCCCGACCGGCTTGGCGCCATAGGCTGAACGGCGCGCTGGCCGGGTGGCTGCTGTTGCTGGTCGCGGCGACGCTGGCTCGTAACCACGATTACCGCAGTGAAGTCGCCTTGTGGGAGCGCACCGTCAGGCAATCTCCCGCCAAGGCGCGGCCGTGGAACAATCTTGGCTACGCCCATGCGCTTGCCGGCGATCCCGCGCGGGCGCGGCAAGCCTACCAGCAGGCCATCGGCCTGAAACCTGACTACGACCGGGCGCGGCAAAATCTGGCCGCCCTGAAAAGAACGTCCGTGCCTGCCAATGCGGCCCCCTGAAACGCCTTATACGCGTACTCGCTGTTTCAAGGTTGCCATCCCGCTCCAGACGGGGTAACATTTCCGCCCTTTCGCGCTGATTTTGCTTGGGTATCCCGGCGCTTGAGGCCAACAATTTCACACATAAAGCAGCACATGATTTGATGAGGAACACCGTGAGCCATCCTTCGTTGCCGGTACAACAGGGCTTGTATGATCCGCGCCAGGAGCGCGACGCGTGCGGCGTGGGCTTTGTCGCGCATATCAAGGGCAAACAGAGCCACACCATGGTCCGCCAGGGCCTGCAGATTCTGGAAAATCTCACCCATCGCGGCGCAGTGGGCGCCGACCCGCTCGAGGGCGATGGCGCCGGCATCCTGATCCAGATTCCAGACGCCTTCCTGCGCGCCGCCTGTGCCGCCCAGGGCGTGAACCTGCCGGGAGCGGGCGAATACGGGGTCGGCATGATTTTTCTGCCGCGCGAAGCGACTGCGCGCGCCGCCTGCGAAAGCGCCATTGCCGAAAAAATTGCCGAGGAAGGCCAGACCTTGCTGGGCTGGCGCGACGTGCCGGTGGACAACGCCAGCCTGGGCGAGAGCGTCAAGGCGGTGGAACCGGCCGTGCGCCAGGTTTTCATCGGCCGCGGCGCCAACTGCCCCGATGGCGACAGCTTCGAACGCAAGCTGTTCGTCATCCGCAAGACCGCCGAGCATGCCGTGCACAAGCTGCCCGGCGAGCAGGGCCGTGGCTTCTACATTCCCTCCCTGTCCGCGCGCACCATCGTGTACAAGGGCATGCTGCTGGCCGACCAGGTCGGCAAGTATTACCTCGATCTGCAGAACGAGGCCGTGGTCAGCGCTCTGGCGCTGGTCCACCAGCGCTTCTCCACCAACACTTTCCCCACCTGGGATCTGGCTCACCCTTTCCGCATGATCGCCCACAACGGCGAGATCAACACCATGCGCGGCAACGTGAACTGGATGGCGGCGCGCCATGCGGCGATGTCCTCGAAGCTGCTGGGCGAGGACCTGGAAAAGCTGTGGCCCCTGATCGTGGACGGCCAGTCCGACTCGGCCTGCTTCGACAACGCCCTCGAACTGCTGGTGGCGGGCGGCTACTCCCTGCCCCACGCGATGATGCTGCTGATCCCCGAAGCCTGGGCGGGCAACCCCCTGATGGACGAGGAACGGCGCGCCTTCTACGAATACCACGCGGCCCTGATGGAGCCGTGGGACGGCCCCGCCGCCGTGGCCTTCACCGACGGCCGCCAGATCGGCGCGACCCTCGACCGCAACGGCCTGCGCCCGGCGCGCTACCTGATCACCGACGACGACGTGGTGCTGATGGCGTCCGAAATGGGCGTGCTCGACATTCCGCAGCACAAGATCGTGAAAAAATGGCGCCTGCAACCGGGCAAGATGTTCCTCATCGACCTCGTGGCAGGCCGCATCGTGGACGACGCCGAACTGAAACAGCAGCTCGCCACCGCCAAGCCCTACCGCGAGTGGATCGAGAAGTCGCGCTACTTCCTCGGCGACCTGCCCGCCGTGGACGGCAAGCCCACGCTCCAGGAAACCCTGCTCGACACCCAGCAGGCCTTCGGCTATTCGCAGGAAGACCTCAAGTTCATCCTCGCGCCCATGGCCGCGGCGGGCGAGGAAGCGACCGGCTCCATGGGCAGCGATTCCGCCCTGCCGGTGCTCTCCAACAAGAACCGCTCGCTGTACGACTATTTCCAGCAGCTCTTCGCCCAGGTGACCAACCCGCCGATCGACCCGATCCGCGAAGAGATCGTGATGTCGCTGACCTCGTTCATTGGCCCGAAGCCCAATCTGCTCGGCATCGACGAGACCGACCCCCCGCTGCGCCTGGAAGTCCACCAACCGGTGCTGTCCGGCGAGGATCTTGCCAAGCTGCGCGACATCGGCCAGCTCACGCAGGGGCGCTACAAGGCGCAGGTTCTGGACATCACCTACCCGGCCGAGCAGGGTGCCGCGGGCTGCGAAGCGGCGATCGCCGCCCTGTGCGAGGCGGCCGACGCGGCCGTGGCGGGCGGCTACAACGTGCTGATCCTGTCTGACCGCGCCGTTGCGCGCGGCCGTGTCGCCATCCCGGCGCTGCTGGCCTGCGCCGGCGTGCACCATCACCTGGTGCGCGAAGGCCTGCGCACCAGCGCCGGTCTGGTGGTGGACACCGGTTCCGCCCGTGAAGTCCATCACTTCGCCCTGCTTGCCGGCTATGGCGCCGAGGCGGTATGCCCGTGGCTGGCCTTCGAAACCGTTGAATCCCTGACCGGCTCCCTGCCCGGCGGGCTGAGCAGCAAGGAGACCAGCAAGCGCTATATCAAGGCCATCAACAAGGGGCTGCTGAAAGTCATGTCCAAGATGGGCATCTCCACTTACCAGTCCTATTGTGGCGCCCAGATTTTCGAGGCGGTCGGCCTCAACGCCGGCTTTGTCGCGCGCTATTTCACCGGCACGGCCACCCAGATCGAAGGCGTGGGCATCGGCGAGATCGCCGAGGAGGCCGTGCGCACCCACCAGTCCGCCTTCGGCAACGATCCGGTTCTCTCAGACGCGCTGGAAGCAGGCGGCGAATATGCCTACCGCACGCGCGGCGAAGCCCATATGTGGACGCCGGAGTCCATCGCCAAGCTGCAACATGCCACGCGCTCAAACAACGCTCAGACTTACAAGGAATACGCCAAGCTGATCAACGACCAGGGCACGCAACTCAAGACCCTGCGCGGGCTGTTCGAGATCAAGCAGGCGGGAGCGCCGGTGCCGCTGGAAGAAGTCGAGCCGGCAAAGGAAATCGTCAAGCGTTTCGTCACCGGCGCGATGTCGCTCGGCTCCATTTCCACCGAGGCGCACACCACGCTGGCCATCGCGATGAACCGCATCGGCGGCAAATCCAATACCGGCGAAGGCGGCGAGGATGCAGCCCGCTTCAGGACCGTGAAGGGCGGCGAGAAGCTCTCCGAGATTATCGGCAAGGGCCGCATCGAGCGCGACCAGGTGATGCAGGAAGGCGATTCGCTGCGTTCGCGCATCAAGCAGGTGGCGTCCGGCCGTTTCGGCGTGACGGCGGAATACCTGTCCAGTGCCGACCAGATCCAGATCAAGATGGCGCAGGGCGCCAAGCCCGGCGAGGGTGGACAGCTTCCCGGCCACAAGGTCTCCGAGTACATCGCCCAGTTGCGCTTCTCGGTACCCGGCGTGGGCCTGATTTCCCCGCCGCCGCACCACGACATCTATTCGATCGAGGATCTCGCGCAACTGATCCATGACCTGAAAAACGCCAACCCCGGCGCCACCATCTCGGTCAAGCTGGTTTCAGAAGTGGGCGTGGGCACGGTGGCGGCCGGCGTCTCCAAGGCCAAGGCGGACCATATCGTGGTGTCCGGTTTCGATGGCGGCACTGGCGCATCGCCGCTGTCTTCCATCAAGCATGCCGGCACCTCGTGGGAGCTCGGCCTGGCGGAAACCCAGCAGACCCTGGTGCTGAACCAGCTGCGCGGGCGCGTGGCCGTGCAGGTGGACGGGCAGCTCAAGACCGGGCGCGACGTGCTGGTCGGCGCCTTGCTGGGTGCGGACGAATTCGGCTTCGCCACCGCGCCGCTGGTGGTGGAAGGCTGCATCATGATGCGCAA
>CAYLMA010000049.1:0-15657 GCA_964384915.1 uncultured Sulfuricella sp.
GAGATGAAGGGCACGGTGGAACCTTCGTCGAGCAGGGCCACGGCGGCGGCCACCTGGGTTTCGCGCGCGCCGAGCTCTTCGGCGATGCGCTGGTTGATGCTTTTGATCAATGCAATGTCCTTTCCGCTCCGCAGCACTGCTTGAATTTCTTGCCGCTGCCACAGGGGCAGGGTTCATTGCGCCCCACCTTGGGGGTGTCGCGCTTCATCGGCGCGTTCTTGCGCCGCGCCTGCCAGAAGTTGTAGATGCCGGCCACGGCGCCGGGGAGCACGTCCATGCACTCCTGCTGCAATTTTTCGTACTCTTCGTCCGGCATGAATTCCCTGCCGCCGCGCTCGGCGTCTTCCTTGAAGGCCCCGGACAGGAGCAGGATGGGGAAGGTCAGCTTCTTCAGCACCTCGTTGCCGGGCTGCAGCCACTCTTCCGTGGACAAGCCCCAGCCCAGGATGTAGCCGTCGCACCAGGCCGGGTAATCCGGCGCCTGGTCCGCGATCGCCTGGGGTTTCAGGATCAGCCGGGGCGCTTCGCCCTCCCCCAGCGCGCTGGCCACGCTGTTGTAAAAGCGCATCAAGAGCGCCATGAATTCCTGCGCCTGCTGCGTTGACTCGAACACCGGCTCGCCGCCCAGCGCATCCGGCATCCAGCGGCTGGCCGGGATGGCGTCGGGCGCGCTGAGCACGGCGCACAGGAAACCCTGCAACTGCGTCACGCTCAGCGCCTTGGCGCTGAAAACCGGCTTGGCCAGCCACTGTTCCAGCGCGGCGCGTTCCTGTTCGGAAAATTCAATCATGGATTTTTGGTGCCTTGGACATTTAAGCTAAAGACTAAAAAACGTTAACCACGGAGCACACGGAGGGCACGGAGAAAAGCATAATCCCTCCCCAGGCAATGGGGCTGAGGGGGGTTGAGTCGAAACCGTTGCTTTTGCTCCGTGCCCTCCGTGGTTCATGGGATTAACGAACTCAAACCACCGCCGCCTCGCCGCCCAGCGCCTCGACCAGGTCGGGCAGGAAGCGCGCCAGTTCGCCGCTCATGATGGCGAAATCGGCGTCGAACTGCTCGTCGGCGGTTTCGGCCTGCTGCTCGGATTCTTCCTTGAGCAGGTCGAGGAAGGCCAGGCGCTTGACCTGCATGTTTTCGTTCAGCACGAAGGAGATGCGGTCGTTCCAGGTCATGGCGAGCTTGGTCACCTGCTTGCCGGCCTCGATATGGTCGCGGATCTCGCCCGCTTCGAGCGGGTGGCGCACGTAGCGCACCAGGGATTTTTCCTCGCCCGGCGCGAGCAGCTCGCAGTCGCGGTCGATGCTGAATCCGGCGGGTGCTTCGTTGGCGGCCAGCCAGCCGGTCATGGCCGTCATCGGGGACAACTGGGTGCGGACCAGGGCGGGCGTGATGTCCGGGCTGCACTTCAACAAGGCCTCGACCAATTCGTCGGCCTTGGCCGGGCTGGCGGCGTCGATCACCAGCCAGCCGCCCACCGGGTCGATCCAGGCATAGGTCTTGCGGCGGCGCGCAAAGGCGCGCGGCAGCAGCTCTTCCGCCACGCGCTCGCGGATCTCGCGCAACTGCTTGCGCCCCGGCTTGTAGCCCTGCTGCTCCTCGATCTCCTCGGCGCGCTCCTGGGCATACTGGTTGATGACGGCGGAGGGCAGGAGCTTTTGCTCCACACCCAGCGCGATCAGCATCTGGTCCTTCAGGACGTGCACCAGCGCGCCGCCCTCGCCGCGCGGGGGAAGCCAGCCGCGGCTTTGCATATCCATGTTGCCGCACGGCCGGAAAGCCATGCCCGCCAGCGCGTCTTCAAGCTTGTCGGGGGATATGGCGCAATCGCGCAGGCGGTAAATCTGAAGGTTCTTGAACCACATGATTCGAACTCAAAAGGCGTGATTCTACCGCAATCAGAACAACTCCACGTCGCCTGAAACCGGTTTCGCCTTGATGCTTTCGATGTAGCTCTTTTCCTGGCTGGCGATGGTGTTGGTGTGCAGGGAGCGCAGCCGCTTGACGCGCACCTTGCCCGTGGCGGGGAAATAAACCACCATGCGCGGAAAAATATCGCCCACGTCCTCGGAAGCCACCTGCAGCCCTTCGGTTTTCAGGTAATCGCGCACAAATGCGATGTTGCGCTGGCCGACATCGGTCATGTTCTCCAGGATGCGCCCGCCGCCAAAAACCTTCACTTCGAGGTTCTGGCGCTTGCCGCCGTTGCGCAGGATTTCGTTGATCAGGTGCTCCATGGCGTAGTTGCCGTAACGGGTCGCGGAACTGAGGCTGGCGGCTTTCCATGCGTCGGCCTCGCCCAGGTCGGTCGAGGGAAGCATGAAATGGTTCATGCCGCCGATGCCCAGCACGCGGTCGCGGACGCAGGCGGAAATGCATGAGCCCAGCGTGGTGTAGACGCTCTCGTCGTTCCTGGTGACGTAATACTCGCCCGGCATGATGCGCGCCGCATAGCATTCGTGCGCCACGTTCCAGCCGCGCTTGACGTGCTCGAAACCGGGCAGCGCCAAGGGCATGGGGGGCGTTTTCTGGAGAGGGGAAAGAGCCATCGCTGTTACTTCTGGTCCAAGAACAGTTGCTCGATCTCGACCACCTCGGCCTGGGCCGCCCGCATGGCGGGCTCGACGGCATCCTCATCCAGCCCGGTCAGTTCCCAGGCATGCGGATCGATCCGCGGCACATCGGCGGGATCGAGCGTATCCACCTCCGCCATCAGGGCGATGATGTTGGCGATATGAACCAGCGCGGTTTCCCTGGGGTGTTTCCGGGCGGCAGAAATGTCATGATGATGGGCGATGCACTCCTGCAGCAGCGTCGGCAGATTCCACTGCCGCGCCAGTTCGCCGCCCACATCGCTGTGGTCGAAACCCAGCACTTCACGCTCGGCCTCTTGCACCGGCAACTCGTCCTGGCTGTCCAGCACCTGCTGCAGCACCTCGACGGACTGCTCAGGCAGGCGGTTGAATATCACCAGTTCGCCGATATCGTGCAACAAACCTGCGGTAAACAAGGCATCCGGGTCGCAGCGCCGCATTTCCCTTGCCAGATGGCGCGCCGCCAGGGCGCACAACAAGCTGTGGCGCCAGAAATTCTCCATCGAAACCAGTTCGTTGGGCAGCCCGGCAAAGCTCTTGGCCACCGACATGGAGAGCGCAAGGCTGCGCAACTGCGAAGTGCCGATGATGGTGACCGCCCGTGTGACGGTGTCGATGCTGGAAGGGAAACTGTACAGAGCGCTGTTGGCAACGCGCAGCAGGCGCACGGTGAAGGAAGGGTCCTGGCTGACAGCGGCGGCGATATCCGCAATGGAACTGTCGGGGTCCTCGATCAGACGGTTGATGCGCAGGTACACATCCGGGAGGGTGACCAACCCGCCGATATCCTGTACCAGATCACTCGCGCTGACTGCCATGCCATATCCCCAATTCGCAGCCCATATCAAGATGGCCTGTCATGTTTGAACCAGGGGCAGTTTAACGCAGTTTTAAAATGCAGACAGCATCGTACTGCAGAGGCGGCGCGAAGCCGCCCCCTGCTGACTTACTCCACGCTGCCGAAAGACGGGTCGCTGCTATAAGGCGGCAGCGGCAGGCCGGCCAACCTGCATCCCTGGGAAACAGGGCCTTTGGGAAAGAGTTGATAAAGATATTTTCTGCCGCCTTCACGGCCGAAGCGTTCCTCCAGCCCGCCCAGCAATTGCCGCGCATTCGGCGCGAGGCCATGGTGGCGGTAGTTTTCGCGCAACAGGTGAATCACTTCCCAATGCGCTTCGGTCAGGGTGAGACCCTCATCACGAGCCATTTCTTCCGCCTTCCTGACTGACCAGTCATCCAGTTCCGCCAGCATGCCTTTCGGCCCACGGCTACGAGCAGCATCGGCTGTCATTTGGTTGATGTCGAACATTTTGCACCTCCTCGATTTGTTCTTTCTGACACTTTTCCATCCGGCCACATAGATGCAGCCGGACTTAATTAGTTGACAAATTCGATCGGGTTTTGTTGCATGAAATTAATTTATGGGACAGCGCAGATGATGCGCACAAAAATGGGGCCTGATCGGCATCGTGCCGCTGGACTGATAGCTGGAGGGTGCGCTTCGTGCTCCATGTTTGCTTGCCGGGCGGCCCCGGCATCAAAAAGCCATGTGCTCAGCACATCCCAATACTGAAGCGGAACCTACCCCACCCCATTCGCCGCATCCTCCAGCACCTTCAAAAACTCATCCCCGTACCTTGCCAGCTTGGCCTGGCCCACCCCGCTGATCCGGCCCATTTCGGTCAGGCTGGCGGGGCGGCGGTTGAGGATTTCCAAGAGGGTGCTGTCGTGGAAGATGACGTAGGGCGGCACGCCCTGCTCGCGTGCGAGTTCGGTGCGCCGGGCCTTAAGAGCCAGCCACAGCGGGTCCTCGCTGGCGCCGGCGAAGGCTTCGCGCGCGCGGGCGCCGCGTTCGGCCTTGCTGGCCCGGCTCTTTTTGACCGGCTCGGCATCGCGCCGCAGCCACACTTCGCGCTCGCCGCGCAGCACCGGGCGCGCGTCCCCGGTCAGGCGCAGGCCGCCGTAGGCTTCCATGTCGGCTTCGAGCAGGCCGGCCGCGACCAGTTGGCGGAAGACGCTGCTCCATTGCGCCTGGCCCAGCGCCTGGCCGATGCCGAAGGTTGAAAGCTGCTGGTGGTTGAATTGCTCGACCTTGGCGCTGGCCTTGCCCAGCAGCACGTCGATCAGGTGCACCACGCCAAAGCGCTGGCCGGTGCGGTAGACGCAGGAGAGGGCCATGCGGACGGCCTCGGTGGCGTCCCAGGTGTCCACCGGTTCGAGGCAGTTGTCGCACTGGGCGCAGGCGCCGGGGTGCTCCTCGCCGAAGTAGCGCAGCAGGGTCTGGTGGCGGCAGGCGGTGGATTCGCAGAAGCCCAGGAGGGCGTCGAGTTTCTGCCGCTCGACGCGCTTGCGCTCTTCCGGCGCGTCGCCGGAATCGAGCATCTGGCGCATGGACACCACGTCGCCCAGGCCGTAGGCCATCCAGGCGTTGGCGGGCAGGCCGTCGCGCCCGGCGCGCCCGGTTTCCTGGTAGTAGCCCTCCATGCTCTTGGGCAGGTCGAGGTGGGCGACGAAGCGCACGTTGGGCTTGTCTATGCCCATGCCGAAGGCCACCGTGGCCACCATCACCACGCCCTCCTCGCGCAGGAATCTTTTCTGGTTGGCGTTGCGCGTGGCGGCGTCGAGCCCGGCGTGGTAGGGCAGCGCGTCCCAGCCCTTTTCCTTGAGCCAGGCGGCGGTTTCCTCCACTTTCTTGCGCGACAGGCAATAGACGATGCCCGCGTCGTTGGGGTGCTCGGCTTCGAGGAAGGCCTGCAACTGCTGGCGCGCGTTGTTCTTGTGCGTCACGCGGTAGCGGATGTTGGGGCGGTCGAAGCTGGAGACGAACTGGCGCGCATCTTCGAGCTTGAGGCGCTCCACGATCTCGCGCCGCGTCGGCGCGTCCGCCGTGGCGGTGAGCGCGATGCGCGGCACTGCGGGAAAGCGCTCGTGCAAGACCGTCAGGGCGCGGTACTCGGGGCGGAAATCGTGGCCCCACTGCGACACGCAATGCGCCTCGTCGATGGCGAACAGCGCCAGGCCCGGGCCGCCCTGAACCTGTTCCAGCGTGTTGAGGAAATTCGCCAGCAGCAAGCGCTCCGGCGCCACGTAAAGCAGGTCCAGCTCGCCGCGCACCAGCGCGATGAACACCGCGCGCGCCGTTTCGGCATCGAGGCTGGAATTGTAAAAGGCGGCCCTGACGCCGAGCTGGCGCAGGGCGTCCACCTGGTCCTGCATCAGCGCGATCAGCGGCGACACCACGATGCCGACGCCGCGCCGCAGCAGGGAAGGAATCTGGTAGCACAGCGACTTGCCGCCGCCGGTTGGCATCAATACCAAGGCGTCACCGCCGCCGGCGACATGCTCGACGATGGCCTGCTGCTCGCCGCGGAAAGCGGGATAACCGAAAACGTCGTGAAGAATTTTTGAAGCGGAGTGGGAAGACATGGGCGACATTGTAGCGCGGGACAGCCCCAATGCTTCAAGACCTTCGGGGACTCTTTAACCCTCAGTGTTCACGGATGAACTTCAAGGCCTCCTCGGCCGGAAGAGGCTTACTGAAGAGATAGCCTTGCATGAAGTCGCACTGGCGCTGGACCAGGTAGTCGCGCTGGACTTCGGTTTCGACCCCTTCCGCGATCACTTTCAGGCCGAGATTGTGCGCCAGGGCAATGGTGGCGGCACTGATCTCGGCATCGCTCGGGTCGGTTTCGATATCGCGGACGAAGGTCCGGTCCAGCTTCAGCACCTGGATGGGCAGGCGCTTGAGGTAGGCAAGAGAGGAATAGCCGGTGCCGAAATCGTCAATGGCGAGCAGGATGCCGATGTCGCGCAGGGCCTGCAACTGGCCGGTCGCACGCTCCGGGTTTTCCATGGCGACCGACTCGGTGATTTCCAGTTCAAGATCGCTGCCCTTCAGGCCATGGCGCGTCAGCAGCGCTGCCACGGATTGCGCCAAGCCCGGAGCGCGCAATTGTTGCGCGGAGAGATTGACCGCCATGCGTACACCCTCGACCCCTTCCGCCCGCCATGCGCTCAGTTGCCGGCAAGCCTCTTCCAACACCCAGCTACCCAGGGCTTCGATCAGGCCGGACTCTTCCGCGATGGGGATGAACTTGAGCGCGGGGATATCGCCGAGCGCCGGGTGATGCCAGCGCGCCAGGGCTTCGACGCCAAAAATTCCGCCATTGTGCGCATACACCTGCGGCTGGTAGTCCAGATACAGCTGGCCTTTGCTCAAGGCCTGGTGCAAGTCGTTCTCCAGCCCCATGCGCTCGCTGGCGGCGGCATTCATCGCCGCGGTAAAGTATTGGACATTGTTCCGGCCACGGGACTTGGCGTGGTACATGGCGGTGTCGGCATTCTTCATCAGGGTCGACCCGTCCTCTCCGTCGCCCGGGTAGACGGCGATGCCGATGCTGGGGCTGGAGTGCAATTCCTTGCCTTCGAGGCTGTAGGTCTGGCCAAGGGAGCGCAGTATCTTGTCGGCAAGTGGCGCGGCATCCATCGCATCCGACATGCGGGTGAGCACGACGATGAACTCGTCGCCCCCCAGGCGCGCGACGATGTCGCTTTCGCGCACACTGTCCCGCAGCCGCCGGGCGACTTCGATCAGCAACAGATCGCCGACGTGGTGCCCAAGGGTGTCGTTGATGGTCTTGAAGCGATCCATGTCGATGAACATCACCGCGACGCGCAGGTCGTCGCGATGGGCGGAAAGGAGTGCCTGGTCGAGGCGGTTTTCCAGGTTGTAGCGGTTGATCAGGCCGGTGAGGGGATCATGATGGGCGAGATAATCGATGCGCGCCTCGTTCGCCTTGCGCTCGCTGATGTCGGAATAGCTGGCGACGTAGAACAAGACAGCCTGGCGATTGTCGCGGATGGCGGAAATGGAGGTCCACTTGGGATAGATCTCTCCGCTCTTTTTCCGGTCCCAAAGTTCGCCGTGCCAAAACCCCTTGTCCTGCAGGCAGCGCCGCATGTCCTCATACACGGACTTGGGCGTTTTGCCCCCACTCAACATCTTGGGGTCCTTGCCCAGGACTTCGCCCAGGCTGTACCCGGTTTGCGCGGTAAAGGTGGCGTTGACGTTGACGATTCGGTTGAAACGATCCGAGATCAGCATGGCCTCGCCGCTGCTGTCGAAGGCCTTGGCATACTGGCGCAGTTCTTCGGCAACCGTCTCGGCGTCTTTGCGGGCCTTTTCCAGTTCGCCTCGCCCGCGCGCGACGTTCTCTACCATGCCGCGCATCGCATTGGTGAGTTGCCCGACCTCATCCCCGGCGTCCGATACTGGATGATTCGACAGGTCGCCATCGGCAATTCTCCGCGACCATCCCAGCAGACCCTCAATCCGCAAGCTGGCCCGCCGCGACACATAGAAAGCCACGCCCAGGAGCAGCGCGCCGCCCAGGATGCCGATGGCAATGGTCATCTGCAGATTGCGGTTGGCTGCGGCGACGAGGGCCTGGCGGCTATCGGAAATATCTTCGAAGCTGCGCCGTGTCAGGTTTTGCAATCCCTTCTGCATCACTGCGAGGTGCTGGCTCTCGACCTGGGCCAGCACCTCGAATGCGGATTCCTTTTCAAACTCCGAGCTGAGCAGCAAGGCTTCATCAATGCCTGCCAGGTAGGTATTGATGGCGCTGCTCAGGATGGAGGCCTCCCGTTGCGCCTCCAGATGCTCGGGCATGGCCGGCAAAGCTGTCTTGAGGCCTTGCCCAATACGGCTCAGTTCGGATCTGATCTGGCTCATGTTTTGCGCGCTTTCACTGGCAAGATGCTTGAGGCCTAAAGCCCGCACATTGGCGATACCCTTGTCGATATCCTGCAGGGTTGTGAGGCGGTCACCGCCAGCCGAGTACATCTTACCCAGCGCCTCAACGGAATTCTGCAGCGTGAAGGCAGAAGCGATGATGGCGCCGACACCGACGATCCCGACCACGACCATCGGGACGATCAGTTGATAAAACAGCGAGCGATTCCTGAGGAAGGCGAACATTCTAGTGTAATGTTGCATGATGAAATTTCGCCGCGATGCGGGCGGCAGATGGATCAAGGCGCGCTCACGTCGAAGCCTTCGGCTTGAAAGATGCCCTTGGCGGCATTGCCTTGCATGAACCTGAGGAAGCCCGTGACTTCCGCATTGCCCGACGAGGCCTTGAGCGGCGCCATGTAATAGCGAATGGGGCTGTGCAGGTTTTTCTTGACACTGTGCACTTGGCGCAATTGATCCGTCAAATTGGTCTTGAACAGTATGCCGACCGTGCTTGCGCTGGATGTGCCGAGGGTTTCTGCCAGCAATTCGATGTTCTTGCGCGTTTGAATTTTGTGCTTGACCCAGTCCCATAACCCCGAGGCTTCGAGCGCTTCTTTCGCATAGCGGCCAAACGGCGCGGTGCTGGGGTCTCCGATAAGTATGACCGTGATTTTGTCAGAGGCCAGATCCTGCCAGTCAAGACCTTGCATCGGGCTGTTCTTTGGGACTGCGACGACCAGGGAATTCCCCCACGGGCTGGAAACCTGGTCCGCTGCCACCAGGCCGCCTTCCCCGACATAATCCATCCATTCGCGGTCGGCTGAAACAAATATGTCGGCATTCAGCGCGCCGCCACGCAGGCCTTTGGCAAGCAGGCCGGAGGATTTACAGGCCAGGGTAAATTTAACCGGGTTATTGGCGCGATATAAATCGACGGCCTTTCCCATGGCTTCACAGGTCGAATTGGCCAGGGCCAGTTTCAGTTCGCCGGCCTGCGCAATTGAAAACAAGGCGGCGTAAATCGAATATGCCAATAAAAACAATAGCCAATGACGGAATATACGCACCATGTCAGCCCCCTCCCCCTCTTGCCTGGTCTGTTCAGAATTGAGTTCCGGCTCTATCCTTATTGGCGGATATCAAGCACTGGCGGAACATATTGCCAAATATACGCAGAATCTCGATTTTTGAAAACCCGCTTAATTATCATTCACTTATATTCTAATAAGCGGTTTTCTGGAAGCAGGTCACTTTAAGCCTGAAAAAACATGTGAACCGCAAATACAGCCGGCATTCAACCCGCCTTTATTATCACTCCCCAGATTAGCGCCCCGGCCTTGACACCGGCAAGAACCACCGCTCCCGCTGCAATCCCGGCCAGGCCATCCAGCAAGAGCGGCGTGGCGGCTTCCAGCAGGCCGCCAGCCACGGGAACGCCGCCGGCGCCGTGCGCAAGCGCGTGAATCAGCTCATGGCCGCCGGGCATGCCATGGGTCAGGATGCCGCCGCCCACCAGGAACATGGCCGCCGTGCCGACCACGGCGAGGCCCTTCATCAGGCAGGGGGCGGCGCGCAGGACGCTTGCGCCGAGCATGCGCTGAACCCGGCCCGGCAAGCCCTCTCCGCGCCGCTGGCTGAGATAGAGGCCCGCGTCGTCGAGCTTGACGATGCCCGCCACCAGGCCATAGACGCCGACCGTCATGATGAGCGCGATCCCGGACAGCACCGACAACTGCAGCGCGAATGAAGCCGCGGCCACCGTTCCCAGCGTGATGGTGATGATTTCGGCGGAGAGGATGAAGTCGGTGCGGATGGCGCCCTGGATTTTCTCCTGTTCGAATGCGACCATGTCCACGGCGGGGTTGCTCAGGGCTTGCACCAGGCCCGCGTGATGTCCGGCGTCTTCGGCCTTGTGCAGCAGCTTGTGCGCCAGCTTTTCAAAGCCCTCGTAGCACAGGAACGCCCCGCCGAGCATCAGGAGCGGCGTCACCGCCCAGGGCGCGAATGCGCTGACGGCCAATGCCGCCGGCACCAGGATCAGCTTGTTCCGGAAGGAACCCTTGGCCACCGCCCACACCACCGGCAGTTCGCGTTCGGCCCGGACGCCGGCCACCTGCTGGGCATTCAGCGCCAGGTCGTCGCCCAGCACGCCGGCGGTTTTCTGGCCGGCGGCCTTGGTCATGAGCGCCACGTCGTCCAGGATCGTGGCAATGTCGTCGATCAAGGCTAAAAGGCTGGCTCCGGCCATGGGTTTCCTTTTTGTATTGTTTAACTTGAAATCACTCGCTGCGCTTCGTTTGTGAAGCGTGAAATGTAAATGCACCCACTGGACCTGCTTTTACCTTTCACGCTTCACAGTAAGGGCGTAGCCCGAACGGCTTCACATTTCACTTGTTTCATTATTCGGGACGGCATCTCTCTGCCACCATGACAGTTTGTATGGGTTCAGTCGAGCAAGGCCACGCTCTTGACCTGGGCATACAGGCGCATGCCCGGCTCGAGGCCGAGCACGGCGCCGGATTTTTTCGTGATGCCGGCCAGGAGCGGCGTTCCGGCGGCATCCAGGCGCACCAGCAGCTTGGCCGGCGTATCCTCGGCGATGGCGCTCACCGTCACCGGGAAAATGTTCAGGATGCTGGTGCCGCCGTGGTGCTCCAGCGCCAGGCTCACGTCGCGCGCATGGACGCGCAGGCGCTTGGGCTGGCCGGGCTGGCAGGCGACGCGCGGCACGGCAAAGCGCCCGCCGGGGAAATCCAGCCAGCTCAGGTGGTAGGGCTCGTCGTGGCCGCCCACCACGGTATCCACCACCACGCCGGCCTGTTCGCCGTGGCTCAGGGGTGAATCCAGGCGCGCCAGCATTTCATGCAGTTCGCCGCTGGCCACCACCCTGCCCCGCTCCAGCAGCACCAGATGGTCCGCCAGGCGCGCCACTTCGTCGGGAGAATGGCTGACGTAGAGCACCGGGATGGCCAGTTCCTGGTGCAGGCGCTCCAGGTAGGGCAGGATCTCGGCCTTGCTGGCCTGGTCCAGCGCCGCCAGCGGCTCGTCCATCAGCAGCAGGCGCGGCGCGGCCAGCAGGGCGCGGCCCATGGCCACGCGCTGGCGCTCGCCGCCGGACAGGCGCGCGGGCTTCCTGTCCAGCAGCGCGCCGAGGCCCAGCAATTCGGCCACCTGCTCGAAATCCTGGCGCCGTTCCTGCGGCGGCACGCGTTTCCAGCCGTATTCCAGGTTGCCGCGCACGCTGAGGTGCGGAAACAGGGCGGCATCCTGGAAGACGTAGCCCAGCGCGCGCCGCTGCGGCGGCAGGAACAGGCCGCGCGCGCTGTCCTGCCAGCACTCGCCGTTGACCGTGAGCCGCCCGGCCGCTTTCGCCTCCAGCCCGGCCACGCAGCGCAGCAGCGAGGTCTTGCCCGAGCCGGAGGGCCCGACCAGGCCGGTGATGCCCCGCGCCGGCGCCTCGAATTCCGCCGCCAGGCTGAAGCCGCCCAGCGGCAGGGAAAATTTGGCCGCAATGCCGCTCATCCCGCCACCCCCTTGCCATTGGGCCGGAAGGCATACAGCGCGAGCAGCACCAGGAAGGAAAACAGCAGCAGCCCGCCGGCCAGCCAGTGCGCCTGGCCGTATTCCATGGCTTCCACATGGTCGTAGATCGCCACCGACAGCACCCGGCTCACGCCGGGGATGTTGCCGCCTATCATCAGCACCACGCCGAATTCGCCCACGGTATGGGCAAATCCGAGGATCGTGGCGGTCAGGAAACCGGGTCTCGCCAGCGGCAGCGCCACGCTGAAAAAACGGTCGAGCGGCCCGGCGCGCAAGGTTGCGGCGGCTTCCAGCGGCCGCTCGCCGATCGCCTCGAAGGCGTTCTGCAAGGGCTGCACCACGAAGGGCAGGGAATACACCACCGAACCCAGCACCAGGCCGGGGAAGGTGAAAGGCAGCGTGCCCCAGCCCAGCGCCTGGGTGAGCTGGCCCAATGGCCCCTGCGGCCCCAGCGCGACCAGCAGGTAGAAGCCGATCACCGTCGGCGGCAGCACCAGCGGCAGCGCCACCACCGCCGCCAGCGGCCCCTTGAGCCAGGAAGAAGTGCGCGCCAGCCACCAGGCCAAGGGCGTGCCGATCAGCAGCAGCACCAGGGTGGTGACGGAGGCCAGCTTGAGCGTGAGCCAGATCGGGGCGGGGTCGAAGGGCGGCATGGATCAGGGCAGTTCGTAACCGAAGGACTGGATGATGGCAGCGGCTTTGGGGCTCCTGAGATAAGCCATGAACTGCCCGGCGGCGGCATTGCCCTTGCCCTTGGCCAGCAGCGCCGCATCCTGGCGGATCGGCGTGTACAGCGCCTGCGGCACCAGCCACAGCGAGCCAGTCGTTTCGCCGTTTTCGTTCCGGACCTGGGACAGCGCGACGAAGCCCAGTTCGGCATTGCCGCTGGCGACGAACTGGTGGGCCTGGGCAATGCTTTCACCCTGCACCAGCTTGGCCTGCAGCATCTGCAACACGCCTTGCCGCTCCATCACCTCGCGCGCGGCGGCGCCGTAGGGCGCCGTTTTTGGATTGGCGACAGAAAGGCGGGCAAAGCCGCCGCCACGCAACACTTCGCCCTTGCCATCGACGTAGCCCGGCCGCGGCGACCACAGCACCAGCTTGCCGATGGCGTAGGTCGCGCGCGAGCCTGCCACGGCCAGGCCTTCCTTTTCCAGCCGCTGCGGGGTCTCGTCGTCGGCGGAAAGAAACACCTCGAACGGCGCGCCGCTGGCGATCTGGGCGTAGAACTTGCCGCTCGACCCGGACGAAAGCAGCAACTGGTGGCCCGTATCGCGCTGGAATGCGGCGGCGATGTGCGCCATGGGCGGGGCGAAATTGGATGCCACCGCCACCTGAACGGTGTCTGCGGCCGCGGAAAAGGCCGAAAGGAAGGCCAGAGCAAAAACAATTAATCTCAGGTATTTCATCCTAGAAACCTCAGTTGGACGTGGTGGAGTGTGCGGTTTTTGGGGCGCAGGGCAAGGCGCAACGACGCGGAATGGTCGTTCCATTCCAAGGAGTTGCAACGCAGCCATGCGCCCCAAAAACAGTGCAATCCACCACGTAGCGGCGTCACCAAACGGGTGAACCCATGATTCAAGAGGAAATTTTTTAAATTCATTGCGTTATGCACTCAGTGAAGCGGTCAACTGAGGTTTTTAGGTTCATGCTTTCCATACCGTTAAGTTAGCGCTGTGCCGGGAATCTTTGCGCGATGGCGCAATCATAACTCAAACTTATCAGACATCCGCAGAGCCATATTTTGTACAATGGCCGGGTTGGAGTAAGTTGCTCCCCGCCGAACCACCGCGCCCTGCACTCCCTGGAAAAGGAAACCCCATGCACGCCACTATCATGACAGAGCAGGAACTCGACCTGCTGGAAGAACTGCTGGCCTCGGATATTTTCAAGGACGAGGCGATGTCGCTCGATGCGCTGCAGGGCTTCCTGTGCGCGGTGATCAGCGGGCCGGAACTGGTTCCGCCCAGCATATGGATGCCGGAAGCCCTGGGAGAATCACCCGCCTACGAATCACTGGAGCAGGCGCAGCAAGTCGCCAACCTGGTGATGCAGTTCTACAACAGCATTGCCTCCGCGCTCAGCAACCAGGAGGATTTCGACCTCATCCTCTACGCTTTCGAAGAACACCCGGAAGAACTGGATTACGTGCCGTGGTGCGACGCCTATGTCTACGGCACGCAGATCGGGGAGAGCAACTGGTTCGATGCGGCGGGCGAATTCGCCGATGAGCTGAGCGAGAGGATGGAAGTCTTTTTCCTGCTCAGCGGCCTGCTCAAGGAAGACGCGGAGAAGCACAAGGAGCCCTGGCTTTCCGCGAAGGAGGAGAAAAAAGCCATGGCCCAGGCCCGGGAGGCCTTCCCCTCGACAATCGGCGACATCTACCAGTTCTGGCTTGCGCGGCGCAGCAAGCCCGGCACCGTGCGCCGCGATGCCCCCAAGGTCGGGCGCAACGACCCCTGCCCCTGCGGCAGCGGCAAGAAATTCAAGCAATGCTGCGGGAAGGAACCGACGGTGCATTGAGCAAGGGAACAGCATTCACCGCAAATATCATAAGGGGCATGGCAAATTGCCGCCCGGAATCATGAAACGAGTGAAATGTGAAACCGCTGGTGCTACGCCCTCGCTGTGAAGCGTGAAATGTAAGACATCTACACTTCGGCATGCTCAGTGCACCGCTAAGCCTGCTCTTACATTTCACGCTTCACAAACAAAGCGTAGCGAGTGAATTCACACTTCACAAAACGGTTTCACGTTATAAGGACACCACCATGCACACAGAAAGCTTCATCGCGGGCAAGGACGCTTCGCTCGAATCCTCCATCAGCACCATGCAGGCCAAGCTTGCGGGGCTCGGCTTCCACGTCGAGGAGCGCTCCTGGCTCAACCCGGTGGACGGCATCTGGTCGGTGCATGTGCGCGAGCGCGACTGCCCGCTGCTGTTCACCAACGGCAAGGGCGCGACCCGGCTGGCGGCGCTGGCGAGCGCGCTGGGCGAGTTTTTCGAGCGCCTGTCGTGCAACTACTTCTGGACGCACTACTATCTCGGCGCCCAGGTCGCCGCGCGCAGCTTCGTGCACTACCCGCAGGAGCAGTGGTTCCAGCCTGGTGACGAGGGCGCGTGGCCGGAACAGCTGCTGACGCCGGAGCTGCGCCAGTTCTACGATCCGGAAGACAGCATCGATGCCGAAACCCTGGTCGAGCACAATTCCGGCAACGTCGAGCGCGGCATCTGCGCCCTGCCCTATGAGCGCCAGCGCGACCAGGCCAGCGTCTGGTTCCCGGTCAACATCATCGGCAACCTCTACGTCAGCAACGGCATGTCCGCCGGCAACACCGCGGCGGAGGCGCGCACCCAGGCGCTGTCGGAAATTTTCGAGCGCCACGTCAAGTTCCGCATCATCAGCGAGGGGCTGTGCCTGCCGGACGTGCCGGAGGAAGTCATCGCCCGCTACCCGCGCATCGCGGCCGGCATCCATGCCCTGCGCGCGGCCGGTTTCGGCATCCTGGTGAAGGACGCCTCGCTCGGCGGGCAGTATCCGGTGATGAACGTGACCCTGCTGCACCCCGAGGACCAGGGCTGCTTCTCCAGCTTCGGCGCCCACCCGCGCTTCGAGATCGCGCTCGAACGCGCCCTCACCGAACTCCTGCAGGGGCGCGCGCTCGACGCGCTGGGCGGCTTCCCCGAGCCGGGCTTCGACCTGGACGAAATCGCCAGTTCGCCCAACATCGAAATCCACTTCGTCGATTCCAGCGGCATCATCAGCTGGAACTTCCTCGGCG
>CAYLMA010000050.1:0-15473 GCA_964384915.1 uncultured Sulfuricella sp.
GCTTCGCGATTCGCGAAGGCGGCCGTACCGTCGGCGCCGGTGTTGTGGCCAAAGTGATCGAGTAAAAATTACGGGAATGGGTGACGGGTAATGGGTGAAAATGCCCATTAGCCCGCCGCCAATTATCCATTACCAGAATAGGCCAGTAGCTCAATTGGCAGAGTATCGGTCTCCAAAACCGAGGGTTGGGGGTTCGAGGCCCTCCTGGCCTGCCATTCACAGCCGGCAATGCGGGTGTGGTAAACGTTCCGCTTTGCAGTGGCAAATTAAATACACATGACAACAACAGACAAGATGAAGTTGGGCCTGGCGTTTCTGCTGCTGATGGCAGGGGTGGCCGGCTTTTATTATTTGGGTAATCAGGCCACTGTCATCCGGGTGCTTGTGGTGTTGGCGGGCGTTGCCGCTGCGGCGGGTGTTGCCTGGATGTCGCTGCCTGGCAAGCAGTTTCTTGCTTTCAGCAAGGAATCCGTGGCGGAGACGCGCAAAGTGGTTTGGCCGACCCGCAAGGAAACAATGCAGACAACGGGTGTGGTATTCCTGTTGGTGGTGGTGGTTGCCTTGTTTCTATGGGTGGTGGATGCGAGCCTGATGTGGTTGGTGCAGTTGCTGATGGGTCAGGGGGCTTAATGTCGAAACGCTGGTATGTGATACACGCCTACTCGGGTTTCGAGAAGAGTGTGCAACGCGCATTGCTGGAGCGCATCGAGCGCGCCGGCATGCAGGAAAAGTTTGGCGAGATTCTCGTGCCGTTGGAAGAGGTGGTCGAGATGAAAGGTGGGCAAAAATCCATCAGCGAACGCAAATTCTTTCCGGGCTATGTTCTGGCTCAAATGGAAATGACAGATGAAACTTGGCATTTGGTCAAGAGCACGCCCAAGGTGACCGGATTTGTGGGTGGCAGCGGAAATAAGCCAACCCCGATCACAGACAAAGAAGTTGAAGCCATTCTGAAACAGATTCAGGAGGGTGTGGAGAAGCCGAAACCCAAGGTGCTGTTTGAGGTGGGCGAGTCGGTTCGCGTGACGGAAGGTCCGTTCAATGATTTCCATGGCAATGTTGAAGAAGTGAATTACGACAAAAACAAGTTGCGTGTGTCTGTACTGATTTTCGGACGTTCCACGCCGGTCGAGCTTGACTTCGGGCAGGTCGAAAAAGCATAGGCAAGCAATTCGGGGCGCGGGGCTCCGGGTTGTTTCAAAGGGCGTACTTGTAAAATGAGTATGCAAAATACGGGAAGGCTGACAGCTTCGGATGCGGGATCGTGCGCATCGGAAATCCCCGGTTTCCAGTCTGTTGGCCGCTATACCCATACATAAGGAGTAGTTGAAGTGGCAAAGAAAATCATAGGCTACATCAAGCTGCAGGTTCCGGCCGGCAAGGCCAACCCCAGCCCCCCCATTGGCCCTGCTCTGGGTCAGCGCGGCTTGAATATCATGGAATTCTGCAAGGCATTCAACGCAGCAACACAGGGCGTAGAAGTCGGCCTGCCAATTCCAGTGGTGATTACCGCCTACGCGGACAAGAGCTTCACCTTCATTATGAAGACGCCGCCTGCAACCGTGCTGATCAAGAAAGCATCCGGTGTGCAAAAAGGCAGTCCGCGCCCCCATACCGACAAGGTTGGCAAGCTGACCCGTGCCCAGGCGGAAGAAATCGCCAAGACAAAAATGCCTGACCTGACCGCGTCCGATATGGATGCCGCAGTTCGAACCATTGCTGGCAGTGCGCGCAGCATGGGTATTGAAGTTGAAGGGGTGGTGTGACATGGCAAAATTATCGAAAAGATTGAAAGCAATCAAGGCTTCCGTGGATCGTACCAAGCTTTATCCATTGGCCGATGCCTTGACCATGGTTAAGAAAAACGCTACTGCAAAATTCGACGAGTCTGTCGATGTCGCTGTAAATCTGGGTATCGATGCGCGTAAATCCGATCAGTTGGTGCGTGGGTCGGTTGTGCTGCCGCGTGGAACGGGCAAAAGCGTTCGCGTTGCCGTATTTGCGCAAGGCGAAAATGCCAAGATTGCCCTGGAGGCAGGTGCAGACATCGTCGGTTTTGAAGATCTGGCGGCAGATGTCAAAGCGGGCAAGATGGACTTTGACGTCGTAATTGCGACGCCTGATGCCATGCGTGTGGTTGGTGCGCTGGGCCAGATTCTCGGTCCGCGCGGCTTGATGCCGAACCCGAAAGTCGGAACGGTGACGCCCAATGTTGCAGAAGCGGTTAAAAACGCCAAGGCAGGTCAGGTTCAGTACCGCACCGACAAGGGCGGCATCGTGCAATGCACAATCGGACGTGCTTCCTTTGGCGAAGATGCGCTCAAGGAAAATCTCTTGGCCCTGATTGATGCATTGAGCAAGGCTAAACCGGCTACTTCGAAAGGTGTTTACCTGAAGAGAATAGCCGTCTCCAGCACGATGGGAACGGGTGTGCGCGTGGATCAATCCACGCTGACAGCTTAAAAGATTTGGGGCGGCCGGCGCCTTTTGCCGGCTGCAGTCCAAGACCGTGGGGACCATGATCTTGTGTCAAGGTTTAATAGCCGGGCAGTATGCGGGCTCCCTACGCAGACGGTATACCCCCGAGATGGAATGCCAGGTAAAACTCTGAACGTAGAGCGGATCCCAAGGATGTTTTGCCGTAACAGGCATATAACACAGGAATTCTGATCAGGTAGCCGTAGGGTGGCATGTGCGTGTATGCATTTGCTGTTTGTTGGCTTGATAAGAGGTAAGGCTCATGAGTCTCAATCTGGATGATAAAAAAGCCGTAGTAGCCGAAGTTGCGGAACTGATTGCCAAGGCTCAGACCGTAGTGCTGGCTGAGTACAATGGCATCAAGGTGGGCGATCTGACCGTGCTGCGCAGCAAAGCCCGTGAAGCGGGTGTGTTTCTGCGCGTCGTAAAGAATACCCTTGTACGTCGTGCTGTCGCTGATACTCAGTTCGCTCCTTTGGCTGAGCAGATGACTGGTCCGCTGATTTATTGTGTTTCTGAGGACCCAGTTTCTGCTGCCAAGGTGCTGAACGATTTTGCAAAGGGCAACGACAAGCTGGTGCTGAAGGCGGGCTCGTACGCAGGCAAGGTGCTGGACAAGGCGGGTGTGCAAGCGCTGGCGTCCATTCCGGGCCGCGAAGAGTTGCTGTCGAGGCTGCTGGGCATTATGCAGGCTCCTGTGTCCGGCTTTGCCGGTGCGATGGCTGCTCTGGCAAAACAGCGCGAAACCGCTTGATCCGCGAAGCCGCATTATATATTTGTCCAAAGATTTGAATTAGGAGTATTGAAATGGCTGTTACTGCAGAAGACATTCTCGAAGCCGTAGGCGCGATGACTGTAATGGAACTGAATGACCTGGTTAAGGCTTTTGAAGTTAAGTTTGGCGTTTCTGCTGCTTCCATGGCGGTTGCGGCGCCGGGTGCTGGCGTTGCCGCCGCTGTTGAAGAGCAGACCGAATTCGACGTCATCCTCACCGGTGCCGGCGACAACAAGGTGAGCACCATCAAGGTAGTGCGCACCATCACCGGTCTGGGCTTGAAAGAAGCTAAAGACCTGGTCGATGGCGCTCCGAAGGCTGTGAAAGAAGGCGTGTCCAAGGCTGATGCTGATGCTATCGCCAAGCAGTTGATCGAAGCCGGCGCAACTTGCGAAGTCAAGTAATCGGTTGTTGAAGTATGGATTCAGGCTGGTGGGAAACCACCAGCCTTTTTCCGTTTATTTGTGCACCACCATAGAAGCTAGAAGAAACGATGATAGTGATGCCTCGTTTCTTCTATCCTCTGCTGCAGCAGGTACTCCATGGAGATCTCAATGAGTTACTCATTTACCGAGAAAAAACGCATTCGCAAAAGCTTCGCCAAAAGGGTGAGCGTGCAGGAAGTTCCTTTCCTGCTTGCGATGCAAATCGATTCTTATGCCGGATTCCTGCAGGCAGAAGTGCCTGCCGCTGAAAGAAACCCCAATGGTTTGCAGGCGGCATTTGGCTCGGTTTTCCCGATTTCCAGCCACTCCGGTAATGCGCGTCTCGATTACGTCAGCTATACCCTGGGCGAACCGCCTTTCGATGTCAAGGAATGCCAGCAGCGCGGCCTGACTTTCGCGGCGCCGCTACGCGTCAAGGTGCGCATGACGCTGATGGACAAGGAAGCGTCCAAGCCGACGGTGAAGGAAGTGAAGGAGCAGGAAGTCTACATGGGTGAAATTCCGCTCATGACCGACAATGGTTCATTTGTGATCAATGGCACCGAGCGCGTAATTGTTTCCCAATTGCACCGCTCGCCCGGCGTGTTCTTCGAGCATGATCGCGGCAAAACCCATTCCTCCGGAAAGCTGCTGTTTTCTGCTCGGGTCATTCCGTACCGCGGATCATGGCTCGATTTTGAGTTCGATCCCAAGGATTACCTCTATTTCCGCGTTGACCGCCGCCGCAAGATGCCTGTGACGATTCTGCTTAAGGCCTTGGGTTATAACCCTGAACAGATCCTGAGCATGTTTTACGCTACCGACACATTTCATCTAGGCAAGAAGGGCGTCCAGTTTGAACTGGTACCTGAGCGCCTGCGCGGAGAAATGGCGCGCTTCGATATCGCCGGCAAGGACGGGACGGTCATTGTACCCAAAGATAAGCGAATTACCGTCAAGCATATCCGTGAAATGGAGCAGGCCGGGATCAAGAAAGTAACTGTCCCGGAAGAGTTCATTCTCGGGCGCGTGCTGGTTGAGAACGTGATTGACAAGGAAAGCGGCGAGATTGTTGCCCTGGCCAACGACGAAATCTCCGAGGACCTGCTGGCCAAGCTGGGCGCGGCCGGCATTGCCAAGATCAACACTATCTACACCAATGATCTGGATCAGGGCGCTTATATTTCAGCGACCCTGCGTACTGACGAAACTGCTGATCAACTCGCAGCCCGTGTTGCTATTTACCGCATGATGCGTCCCGGCGAGCCGCCCACCGAAGATGCCGTACAGGCGCTGTTCGACGGGCTGTTCTTTAATGCAGACCGCTATGATCTGTCCAGGGTGGGGCGCATGAAATTTAATCGCCGCGCCTATCCCGAGAAGCGTGTCGAAAAAAGTGCCGAATGGATCAATCGTTTTCTTGACCGGGTCGGTCCGGTCGGTGCCGAAGGTGCTGGTGTCCTTTCCAACGACGATATCCTTGCGACCATCATGATTCTGGTTGAGTTGCGCAACGGGCGTGGCGAAATCGACGACATCGACCACCTTGGCAATCGCCGTGTCCGTTCTGTCGGCGAACTGGTGGAAAATCAGTTCCGTGCTGGTCTTGTACGCGTTGAGCGCGCAGTTAAGGAACGCCTTTCCCAGGCTGAATCCGACAATCTCATGCCCCACGACCTGATCAATGCCAAGCCGGTTTCGGGCGCGATCAAGGAGTTCTTTGGTTCCAGTCAGTTGTCCCAGTTCATGGACCAGACCAACCCGCTGTCCGAAATCACACACAAACGCCGCGTATCGGCCCTGGGCCCGGGCGGTCTGACCCGTGAACGTGCCGGTTTTGAAGTGCGCGACGTGCATCCGACTCATTACGGCCGCGTGTGCCCGATTGAAACGCCGGAAGGCCCGAACATCGGGCTGATCAACTCGCTGGCATTGTTTTCGCGCACCAATGAGTATGGATTTCTTGAAACCCCTTACCGCAAGGTCAATGACGGTAAGGTGACGGATCAAATCGACTATCTCTCTGCTATCGAAGAGAGCCAGTACGTGATTGCCCAGGCAAACGCGAGCCTCGACAAGAAAAGCAAGCTGATCGACGAGTTGGTGTCTTGCCGTCATCACAATGAGTTTGCCATGTCCACCCCTGACAAGGTGCAGTACATGGACGTTGCTCCAGCTCAGATTGTGTCTGTCGCGGCTTCGCTGATCCCGTTTCTGGAGCACGATGACGCCAACCGTGCCCTGATGGGCTCCAACATGCAGCGACAAGCGGTGCCCTGCCTGCGTGCCGAGAAGCCTTTTGTGGGCACCGGTATCGAACGCACTGTGGCCGTTGATTCGGGCACAACCGTTCAGGCTCGCCGTGGCGGTGTGGTGGATTACATCGACGCAAGCCGAATTGTGGTGCGCGTGCACGATGCCGAGGCGGTGGCTGGCGAGGTGGGTGTGGATATCTACAATCTCACTAAATACACTCGTTCTAACCAGAACACAAATATCAACCAGCGCCCGCTGGCCAAGGTGGGCGACATACTGCAGCGTGGCGACGTGATTGCCGACGGTGCATCCACCGACATGGGCGAACTGGCGCTTGGACAAAACATGTTCGTAGCGTTCATGCCATGGAACGGCTACAACTTCGAGGATTCGATCCTGATTTCCGAGCGCATGGTGGCCGAAGATCGCTACACCTCGATCCATATCGAAGAGTTGAGCGTGGTGGCTCGCGATACCAAACTCGGACCGGAAGAAATCACCCGTGATATTTCCAACCTGTCCGAAGTGCAGCTTGGCCGTCTCGATGAGTCGGGTATTTGCTACATTGGCGCCGAAGTCGAGGCGGGTGATGTGCTGGTAGGTAAGGTAACGCCAAAAGGCGAAACTCAACTTACGCCGGAGGAAAAACTGCTGCGCGCCATTTTTGGCGAAAAAGCTTCCGACGTTAAGGATACTTCACTGCGTCTGCCTTCCGGCATGTCCGGCACGGTAATCGACGTGCAGGTGTTCACGCGTGAAGGTATAGAGCGCGATAAGCGTGCTCAGCAGATCATCGACGATGAGCTGAAACGCTTCCGCAATGACCTGAACGATCAGATGCGTATTGTTGAAGAAGATGCCTTTGGCCGTATCGAACGCCTGCTGATAGGCAAGACTGCCAATGGCGGCCCGGCCAGGCTGGCCAAGGGCACTGCGGTCAGCAAGGAATATCTGGAGAAGGTTGAGCGCCATAACTGGTTCGATATCCGTCTGTCCGATGAGGACGCGGCGCGCCAGCTCGAACAGCTCAAGGACAGCCTCGCGCAGAAGCGGGTGGAATTCGATGCCATGTTCGAAGAGAAGAAGAAAAAGCTTACCAGCGGTGACGAACTCCCCCCTGGTGTGCAGAAGATGGTCAAGGTCTACGTTGCTGTCAAGCGCCGCCTGCAGCCTGGCGACAAGATGGCGGGCCGTCACGGTAACAAGGGTGTGATTTCGAAGATTGTTCCAATCGAAGACATGCCTTTTATGGCAGATGGGACGCCGATGGATATCGTTCTTAACCCCCTGGGTGTGCCGTCGCGTATGAACGTGGGGCAGATTCTTGAAACCCACCTCGGCTGGGCGTCTAAAGGGCTCGGCAACCGGATCGGAGAGATGCTTGAGGCGCATGCAAAGGTACAGGACGTGCG
The DNA here is from genome assembly GCA_964384915.1 of uncultured Sulfuricella sp. Classification (GTDB taxonomy): domain Bacteria; phylum Pseudomonadota; class Gammaproteobacteria; order Burkholderiales; family Sulfuricellaceae; genus Sulfurimicrobium. The sequence goes on from CAYLMA010000050.1 coordinate 7,347, forward strand.
CAAATTCCTCGACAAGATCTATAACGGCACCGGAAAGCAGGAAGATATTGCCTCGTTTACCGATACTGAAGTGCTTGAGCTGGCTAAAAATCTGAAACACGGCGTGCCTTTTGCGACCCCCGTATTCGACGGTGCCAGCGAGGAAGAAATCAAGGGCATGCTCGAATTGGCGGGTCTTCCACGCAGTGGCCAGGTGACTTTGCACGATGGCCGCACCGGTGAAGCTTTTGAACGGCAGGTGACTGTTGGCTACATGCACGTGCTGAAACTGCATCACTTGGTGGATGACAAGATGCACGCCCGTTCTACCGGCCCATACAGCCTGGTGACACAGCAACCCCTCGGCGGCAAGGCCCAGTTCGGTGGCCAGCGCTTCGGCGAGATGGAGGTTTGGGCGCTGGAGGCCTACGGCGCTTCCTACGTGCTGCAGGAAATGCTCACCGTCAAGTCGGATGACGTTAGTGGCCGCACCAAGGTGTATGAAAACATCGTCAAGGGCGAACACAAGATCGATGCCGGCATGCCGGAATCCTTCAACGTGCTGGTGAAGGAAATCCGCTCGCTCGGTATCGATATTGATCTGGAAAGATTTTAGTCAGCTGCCAGCAAACATTCGTCAGGACACGGCGGATTGCCGCCTGCCCTGACGGAGTATTTGAAATAATTTTTGTATTTATAGATTTAAGCTGACAGCTGATCGCTGATAGCAGAAAGCCAAAACCGGAGGTTTTCATGAAAGCATTGCTAGATTTGTTCAAACAGGTCACTCAGGAAGAAGAGTTCGACGCCATCAAGATTGGCCTCGCCTCCCCAGAGAAGATCCGTTCCTGGTCCTACGGCGAGGTCAAAAAGCCTGAGACTATCAACTACCGTACCTTCAAGCCCGAGCGCGATGGGCTGTTTTGCGCCAAGATCTTCGGGCCGGTCAAGGACTACGAGTGCCTGTGCGGCAAGTACAAGCGCCTCAAGCATCGCGGTGTGATCTGCGAGAAGTGCGGCGTAGAGGTGACTCTTTCCAAGGTGCGCCGTGAGCGCATGGCGCATATTGAACTGGCTAGTCCAGTGGCTCATATCTGGTTCCTGAAGTCGCTGCCATCACGTCTTGGCATGGTGCTGGACATGGCTTTGCGTGACATCGAGCGTGTTCTTTACTTTGAAGCCTACGTGGTGACCGATCCCGGCATGACGCCGCTAAACCGCTGCCAGTTGCTGACCGAAGATGACTACCTCGCCAAGGTCGAAGAATACGGCGATGAGTTCTCCGCCAGTATGGGTGCTGAAGGTGTGCGTGCCTTGCTGCGCGGCCTCGAGCTCAATGCTGAGGTCGAAAAATTGCACAAGGAGCTGGCCGCAACCGGTTCCGACACCAAGATCAAGAAAATCGCCAAGCGCCTGAAAGTGCTGGAAGCCTTCCAGAAATCCGGCATCAAGCCGGACTGGATGATTCTTGAAGTGCTGCCCGTCCTGCCGCCTGAACTGCGCCCCCTGGTGCCGCTGGATGGTGGCCGCTTTGCGACCTCCGACCTGAACGATCTGTACCGTCGCGTGATCAACCGCAACAACCGTTTGAAGCGCCTGCTGGAGCTGAAGGCGCCGGAAATCATCGTGCGTAACGAAAAACGCATGCTGCAGGAATCGGTGGATTCCCTACTCGACAACGGCCGCCGCGGAAAGGCTATGACAGGGGCCAACAAACGCCCTCTGAAATCACTTGCCGACATGATCAAGGGCAAGGGCGGGCGTTTCCGGCAGAACCTGCTGGGCAAGCGCGTGGACTACTCCGGCCGTTCAGTGATCGTGGTGGGCCCGCAACTCAAACTTCACCAGTGCGGCCTGCCAAAAAAAATGGCGCTGGAATTATTCAAGCCATTCATTTTCCACAAGCTCGAAGTGCTCGGTTTGGCCACTACCATCAAGGCGGCCAAGCGCATGGTGGAAGAGGAAGGCCCGGAAGTGTGGGATATTCTGGAAGACGTGATTCGTGAGCATCCGGTTATGCTTAACCGCGCCCCGACTCTGCACCGACTGGGTATTCAGGCATTTGAGCCTGTGCTGATCGAGGGCAAGGCCATTCAACTGCATCCGCTGGTATGCGCTGCATTCAACGCCGACTTCGACGGCGACCAGATGGCCGTGCACGTCCCGCTGTCGCTGGAGGCGCAGATGGAATGCCGCACCCTGATGCTGGCTTCAAACAACGTACTGTCGCCCGCCAACGGCGAGCCCATCATCGTGCCTTCTCAGGATATCGTGCTGGGTTTGTACTACATGACTCGCGAACGCATCAACGCCAAGGGAGAGGGGATGATGTTCGCCGATGTGGTGGAAATTTCCCGCGCCTACGAATCCCGACAGGTCGATCTGCATGCCAAGATTACAGTGCGGCTGAAGGAGTTTACCCTCGAAGCCGACGGCGAGAAAAAAGAGAAAATTACGCGCTACGAAACCACCGTCGGCCGCGCCCTGCTGGCCGAACTGCTGCCCGTGGGGCTGCCATTCTCGGTGGTCAACAAGCCACTCAAGAAGAAGGAAATTTCCAAGCTGATCAACGCCAGTTTTCGCCGTTGCGGCCTGCGTGAGACCGTGATTCTGGCTGATAAGCTGATGTATACAGGTTTTACCTACGCAGCACGCGCCGGCATATCAATTTGCGTGGACGATATGTTGGTGCCGACGCAGAAAGAAAAAATTCTCTCCGCTGCCGAAGCGGAAGTGAAGGAAATCGAAATGCAGTACTCCTCTGGCCTGGTAACCCAGGGCGAGCGGTATAACAAGGTCGTGGACATCTGGGGCCGCGCAGGGGATGTTGTAGCCAAGGCCATGATGGACCAGCTTGGCAGCGAGAAAGTCATTGATCGCGAAGGCAATGAAGTGAAGCAGGAGTCATTCAATTCCATCTACATGATGGCCGACTCCGGCGCGCGCGGTTCTGCGGCGCAGATTCGCCAATTGGCCGGTATGCGCGGCCTGATGGCAAAGCCGGATGGCTCGATTATTGAAACCCCGATTACAGCAAACTTCCGTGAGGGTTTGAACGTTCTTCAGTACTTCATTTCAACCCACGGTGCACGTAAGGGTCTGGCTGATACTGCGCTTAAAACCGCAAACTCCGGATACCTGACCCGCCGCCTGGTGGACGTAACTCAGGATCTGGTTGTGACCGAGCAGGATTGCGGTACCAGCAATGGTGTAGCGCTGAAGGCTCTGGTAGAGGGCGGAGAAGTGGTAGAAGCCCTGCGCGAACGGATTCTTGGCCGCGCGATTGTAGCGGATGTAGTTCATCCTGAAACGGGTGAAACTGTTTATGAAACCGGCACACTGCTGGATGAAGATGCGGTTGAAGCCATCGAGGCGCTGGGCGTCGATGAAGTTAAGGTGCGCACTCCTCTTACATGCGAAACCCGCTACGGCCTGTGTGCCAAGTGCTATGGGCGTGACCTGGGTCGAGGCATGCTGGTGAATGTCGGCGAAGCCGTTGGGGTGATCGCTGCGCAGTCGATTGGTGAGCCTGGTACTCAGCTCACCATGCGTACCTTCCACATCGGTGGTGCGGCTTCTCGCGCCGCTGTAACCAGCCAGATTGAAATCAAATCCAACGGAACGCTACGCTTCACTTCGGGCATGCGTTATGTGACTAACGCCAAGAACGAGCTGATCGTTATTTCCCGAAGCGGTGAAGTGATGATTCAAGACGACAACGGGCGTGAGCGCGAGCGCCATAAGGTGCCTTATGGCTCTACCCTGCTGTCCATGGACGGCACTGTGGTCAAGGCCGGTCACGTGCTGGCGACTTGGGACCCGCATACCCGCCCGATCATTACCGAATACGCCGGTAAAGTGCGTTTCGAGAATGTGGAAGAAGGTGTCACGGTCGCCAAGCAGATCGACGAGGTTACCGGCCTATCGACTCTGGTGGTTATCGATCCTAAACGCCGCGGCACCAGCGTGTCCAAGGGCTTGCGCCCACAGGTGAAGCTTCTGGATGAAAAAGGCGAAGAGGTCAAAATTGCCGGAACTGATCTGCACGTTAATATTACTTTCCACGTGGGCTCCATCATCACCGTGAAGAACGGCCAAGATGTGAATGTTGGTGAAGTTCTCGCGCGGATACCGCAGGAGACCTCCAAGACGCGTGATATTACCGGCGGTTTGCCGCGCGTGGCCGAATTGTTCGAGGCGCGTTCACCCAAGGATGCAGGCCTGCTTGCTGAAGTTACTGGAACGATCTCCTTCGGCAAGGATACCAAGGGCAAGCAGCGTTTGGTGATCACTGATTTGGACGGTAATGCCAACGAATACCTGATTGCCAAGGACAAGCATGTCACCGCGCATGATGGCCAGGTGGTAAATAAGGGCGAATCGATTGTGGATGGACCAGCTGATCCGCACGATATTTTACGTTTACTGGGCGTGGAATCGCTGGCTCGCTACATTGCTGACGAGGTACAGGACGTGTATCGCCTCCAGGGTGTGAAGATCAACGACAAGCATATCGAAGTGATCGTGCGGCAGATGCTGCGCCGCGTAACCATTTCCGATTCCGGCGATACCCGTTTCATACAGGGTGAACAGGTCGAACGCGCAGAAGTGCTGGACGAAAACGAACGCATGGAGGCTGAGGGCAAGCAGCCAGCCAGCTACACTTACATGCTGTTGGGCATTACCAAAGCATCGCTGTCGACCGATTCCTTTATTTCCGCGGCGTCCTTCCAGGAAACTACACGCGTTCTTACGGAAGCGGCGATTATGGGCAAGAAAGACGAACTGCGTGGTCTCAAGGAAAATGTCATCGTCGGTCGCCTTATTCCCGCCGGTACAGGCCTTGCATACCATAACACGCGCCGCAAGCAGAAGCTTGGAGTGGATATGGGAGAAAATGTGCTGGTCGACGAAACACCAGCCGAAGCCCAGGATGATCAACAACCCGCTTGACAACGGGGTGTTAACTCAATAAAATTCTCAGTCTTTTTACATCCGGGTAATTTCTCGGGCGCAGGATTGAATTCAGGGACGGCTCTGCCGTCCCGTCATTTTTATTTAGGAATTTAACGCATGCCAACCATCAACCAATTAGTACGCAAGCCGCGCGCCCTGCAGAAAGAAAAAAGCAAGGTGCCCGCGTTGGAGAGCTGCCCGCAGCGTCGCGGTGTTTGCACTCGTGTTTACACCACCACGCCAAAGAAGCCAAACTCCGCGCTGCGTAAGGTTGCCAAGGTGCGCCTGACAAATGGATTTGAGGTTATTAGCTATATCGGCGGCGAAGGCCACAACCTGCAAGAGCACTCGGTTGTGCTGATTCGTGGTGGTCGTGTGAAAGACTTGCCGGGTGTGCGTTACCACACTGTGCGCGGTAGCCTGGATACGGCTGGCGTGAAAGATCGTAAACAAAGCCGTTCCAAGTACGGTGCCAAGCGTCCTAAAGCCGCTTAATTGATTGAGGTTTAGAAAATGCCAAGACGTAGAGAAGTTCCCAAGCGCGAAGTTCTTCCTGATCCTAAATTCGGCAACCAAGAGTTGGCCAAGTTCGTTAACGTGCTCATGATTCAGGGTAAGAAGGCTGTGGCCGAGCGCATTATTTATGGCGCGCTGGACCAGATCCAGAAGAAAAGCGGCAAGGATCCGATCGAGGTATTCACTCAGGCGCTGACAAACGCGCGCCCGATGGTTGAAGTAAAAAGCCGTCGTGTTGGTGGTGCAAACTACCAGGTCCCAGTTGAAGTCCGTTCCGTGCGCCGCACAGCACTGGCGATGCGCTGGTTGCGTGACGCAGCCCGCAAGCGCGGCGAAAAGTCGATGGGCATCCGCCTCGCTGGTGAATTGATGGATGCTGCCGAGAACCGTGGTTCCGCGATCAAGAAGCGCGAAGAAGTGCACCGCATGGCTGAGGCCAACAAGGCATTCGCCCATTTCCGTTTCTAATTCAGTCTCTAGATAATTAAGGTTGCATAGCTGTGGCACGTAAAACACCCATTGATCGTTACCGTAATATCGGCATTAGTGCTCATATTGACGCAGGCAAAACCACGACCACCGAGCGTATTTTGTTCTATACCGGTGTGTCTCACAAAATTGGTGAGGTGCATGACGGCGCTGCGACCATGGACTGGATGGAGCAGGAGCAGGAGCGCGGAATTACCATTACTTCTGCTGCGACCACCTGTTTCTGGAAGGGGATGGATAACAGCTTCCCTGAGCACCATATCAACATTATTGACACCCCGGGGCACGTTGATTTCACCATCGAAGTCGAGCGCTCCATGCGCGTGCTGGATGGTGCATGCATGGTGTACTGTGCGGTTGGCGGCGTGCAGCCCCAATCTGAAACCGTATGGCGCCAAGCCAACAAATACGGAGTACCGCGTCTCGCTTTCGTAAACAAGATGGACCGCTCCGGCGCCAACTTCTTCAAGGTTTACGATCAGATGCGTGCTCGGCTCAAGGCCAATCCAGTGCCGCTGCAGGTGCCTATCGGTGCTGAAGATACTTTTGCCGGCGTGGTTGACCTGATCAAGATGAAGGCGATTTATTGGGATGACTCCACGCAGGGGATGAAGTTCGAAGAACGAGAAATTCCCGCCGAACTGCTCGACACGTGTCAGGAATGGCGCGAGAAGATGGTTGAAAGCGCTGCCGAGGCCTCGGAAGATCTGATGAACAAGTACCTTGAAGAGGGTGATCTTTCGGTTGCCGATGTCAAGAAAGGCTTGCGCCAGCGTACCATTGCAAGCGAAATCGTGCCGATGCTGTGCGGCTCTGCTTTCAAGAACAAGGGCGTGCAAGCGATGCTGGATGCGGTGGTTGAGTATATGCCGTCTCCGCTGGATGTTCCTCCGGTGCAGGGCATTCTGGAAGATGAGAGCGTTGGCGAGCGCAGGGCTGCCGACGACGAGGCTTTCTCCGGTCTGGCATTCAAGATCATGACTGATCCGTATGTGGGGCAGCTGATTTTCTTCCGGGTCTATTCAGGCGTGGTGAACTCCGGAGATACCATCTACAACCCAGTTAAGGGCAAGAAGGAACGAATCGGACGTATTCTCCAGATGCACGCAAATCAACGCGAAGAGATTAAGGAGGTTCGCGCTGGCGATATAGCTGCCGCTGTCGGTTTGAAGGAAGCCACTACCGGTGATACCTTGTGCGACCTTAATAAGGTTATTATTCTTGAGCGCATGGTTTTCCCCGAGCCGGTTATTCACGTCGCCGTAGAGCCGAAAACAAAGGCTGATCAAGAAAAGATGGGTATCGCTCTGAACCGTCTGGCTCAGGAAGACCCTTCCTTCCGTGTGCGAACCGACGAAGAGACCAATCAAACCATTATCTCTGGTATGGGTGAATTGCACCTTGAAATTTTGGTTGACCGCATGAAGCGCGAATTTGGTGTCGAGGCTAACGTGGGCGCGCCTCAGGTCGCTTATCGTGAGGCGATTCGCAAGGCGGTCGAGGTTGAAGGAAAGTTTGTGAAGCAGTCCGGCGGACGCGGTCAATATGGGCATGTCTGGCTCAAAATGGAACCAAACGAGGCCGGCAAAGGCTTCGAATTTGTTGATGCCATCAAGGGTGGGACTGTGCCGCGAGAATATATCCCTGCAGTTGAAAAGGGGTTGCGCGATACTTTGCCGAATGGCGTTTTGGCGGGCTTCCCTGTGGTGGATGTCAAAGTCACTCTCTTTGATGGTTCCTACCACGACGTGGATTCGAACGAAAACGCCTTCAAGATGGCTGCCTCGATGGGTTTCAAGGATGGTATGCGTAAGGCAAATCCTGTGCTGCTGGAGCCTATGATGTCGGTTGAAGTGGAGACGCCGGAAGAAAAGATGGGTGACGTAATGGGCGATTTGTCCTCACGTCGCGGCATGATTCAGGGTATGGAAGACATGGCGGGCGGGGGTAAGGCGATCAAGGCTGAAGTCCCGTTGTCTGAAATGTTTGGTTATTCGACCACGCTGCGCTCTCTGACCCAGGGCCGTGCAACCTACACAATGGAATTCAAGCACTACGCTGAGGCGCCCAAGAACGTCGCCGAAGCGATCATGAACAAGAAATAACCGTAATTGAGATCGAGAGGATACTGACATGGCAAAAGGCAAGTTTGAGCGTACCAAACCGCACGTAAACGTGGGAACGATT
>CAYLMA010000051.1:0-15281 GCA_964384915.1 uncultured Sulfuricella sp.
GAGGCGGCGCTTCTTTCGGTGCGAGGGGAAGTACAACTACCGCCAAAGTCTTGCGAGTGAGTGTCGGACAGTCGTTGCCGCTACAGGTTTTGAACTGGCGATCAATCCAGGCGATGCTGTCTTGCGCTCTTGGCATCAGGCTTGACGGAGGCGTACTTGCGCAGCCAATCAGGATCAAGGCCATGGGCGGAAGAGCGGCAAGGTATTTCAGGATCACCATGCCTTGGCCTTCGCGGCAACCCGACGAGCATAGGCCGCGCGCTTTTCTGGCGAGCGGGCGTTATATGCCCCGATCGCATCCCAGCCGTAACCGAGACGGCTAATGTTTTGCGCGAGTATCCACGCACCAATATGCGTGTTGATGCAGGCATCGAATAGCTGCTCCCGTCCAATGCCAAATGACGCCAGCACCCCCAGCCAGCGACTGTTGATCTGCATATGCCCGATGTCTTCCGATCCGTTGCGGTTGCGATTGCGCGCGGCAGGATTGAAGCCGGACTCGACGGCAGAGATAGCCTTGAGCAATGACGGGGCAATGCCATACCTGGCTCCTGCTTGATCGAAGCAGGATGCCTGGCATGAGAATGCCAGTGGCAATATGAGAGCGATGAGAAGTGTGCGAGTCATGGCTGCCATGGTAGGAAGCCAGACTGCTGCTGCGGGGGCGAAATGTGAACTTTAAGGACGCATTTCGACGACCGCAAGCATGGCGGTTGACAGCATGGCGGTTGGACTTATGCAGATGCTTGATATGTAGATTTTTAGATAACCCCGCGAATCCCGGCCTTTACGACCAGACAATCCATTTGTGTAGAATGGAAATGTGTGGATAATCTAGGCCTCAAGGGGGAAACCACAAGCCATGGGGAGTAGCAACACCGAAGAAGTGTTTCGCGTCGCCAGCAGCAAGGAATTAGCGGAAACCGGCGGAGGTCACAACCAGAAAGGTGTGGACTTCCAGCGGACGTGGGCGCTTTCCCGAATGTTCGAACTCGAGGAGAGTGGAGCCAAAGATTTTCTGATCCTATTCGAAGCCGTCCAGGATGTCGCCGAACTGGACTCCGAGACGGCCCCGTCTTCCATACGCATCTACCAGGTCAAGAAGAAGGATCGAGGCGAGTGGGATTGGAGCCACCTAACCCGCCTGCCTGCCCCGGCGAAGAAGAGTCGGAAAAACAAGACCACCGATGAGATCAAGAACAGCCCCATCGGCAAGCTCTACTCCGCCGTGGTCGCCTTCAAGAACCTAAAAAGCTCCGGGGCGTTTCTATCCAACTCTGGCTGTAACCTGCCGCTCGCGAACGGTGACAACGCTGCCACGTCTATCTCATGTGACCTGTCCCAGCTTGAATCCGGGCACCTCGACCTGCTCAAAGTCGGGCTCGAATCTCTGCATGAGGCCGGAGTATCCCCGGCCAACCCAGAGCTGATCCACATCGAGAAGGTCCCGATTCATCCTGATGCGCCCGCAACTCATCTTCATGGTGTCGCCGTCGCGTTCCTTCACAAGCGCAGCCCGCGCCACGCCGGGCAGGCCAAATCATTGGTCGACGCCCTGCTCGCCGAGGTCGGCCCGCTTGGCGCTAAGACCGATACGTGCTCGAGCTTCGATGAGCTCCGCAGACAGAGAGGTTATTCGCGCAAACAGTTCGCCTCCGCTCTCGGATCCCTCGAGCTGGTGCCCGACCTCTTGGCGATTGCCGAGACATGGTTGGAGCAGCTTGTTACCGAGGGAGCCCTGAATTTCATGGAGGCGACACGAGTCCGGGTCGCGATGGCAGCCATTTTCAAAAGACAGGTCATGGGCGGGGATGACCCTTTGACATTCGCGCTCGCCGCCGATTGCGACACTTGGCTGGAAACAAACACCCCTGGACCTCTCCTCGCGACTTTCTTCGATAAGGCAAGGCTCCATCTAGCTCCGTCGCACCCGTCCTTCCGGGCGGCGGAATTGACCGCACACATCGCGTTGAGGGCCATCAGGAAATGCGCGGACCAGACTTAAGAAAACTAATCAGAACCCTTCGGACAAAATCATATGAGAAGCTTTCTATTCGAAGACATCTGGATGCTCTCTCGCAGGGACAGGCGGGCCAAGCGGGTAGAGTTCCATGTGGGGAGGAACCTGATCCTCGGTCGGAACCACACCGGCAAGTCGAGCCTGATCAAAACCCTGTTCACGACACTCGGGGCACGCCCGGAGGGTGAGCTGCGCCAGTGGGACGAGAACACGATCTCCAAGGTCGGGTTCAGCTTAGACGGACGCAGGTTCTCTGTTCTCCACCAGACCGGCACCCGAGCTCTGTTTGACCGTGATGGCCGTATCCTCATTTCGACCGGCGACCACAGCGAGTGGAGCTCCGCCTTCTCAGACGCGACAGGGTTCAACCTGCCGCTCACCGACAAGCAATCCCGGACAGTCCCTGCCGATCCCAAGTGCTTCTTTCTTCCTTTCTACATCAACCAGGACGGCAGCTGGCAGGCCGATTGGAACACCTTCTCCGGACTCGCACAATTCAAGGCCCCCATCGGCTCCATCCTAGAATACTTCTCCGGCATCAAACCCCCAGAGTATTACGAGGCGAAAGCCAAGAGGGACGCCGAGCAGCAACTCCTCGACAACCTTAGGAAGGAACGCAGCTTCCTCGAAAAGGCCCGTGAGCGGGTAGGCAAATCGTTCTCGATGTCTGGGCCGAAGGTCGACCCGGAGAACTTCAGGATCGACATTGAGCAGCTCACCGCAGAGGTCAACGAAATCAACAAGCGGCAGGAGATCCTGCGCGACCAAGCGGTCAAGGAAAGAGAGCTGCTTGCCTCAATCCACCTTCAAACCAACCTCGCCAAAGAGGCCCTGAGCATCTACGAGAGCGACTCGCAGTTTCTCCGCTCTGAGCCACGCGAGGCGCTCGTGTGCCCCGTATGCAACGCTGAGCATTCGGAGTCCTTCCTTGATCTTCTTACCTACGCCGAGGATGCCCGATCCCTCCGTGACATTTCCGCTCGCCTCCACAAGGACACGAGAGAAATCGAAAACAAGCTTTCCAGAACGAACGCGGAGATCGCAACTCTCGAACTGAACTATCGCAAGGTCACGTCGCTGCTTTCCACCCGACGCGGGGATATACAGTTCAGCCAAGTCGTCGAGAGCATGGGCGCTGAAAAAGCCTTCCGGGCCTTTGAGGACGAGCGGGCAGTCCTTGAAGCCGAGATGAGCGGCCACCTGCTTGAACAGGAGCGGATGACGGAGGCCATGAACAAGCTAACCGATCGCAACCGTTCGATGGAAATCCTAAAAATATTCCGGGAAGCCTACTCGTCAGCACTCGTCGAACTGAGCCTGCCGATGACCGATACGGGCAAGGCCAAGCTCACCAGCCGACCAAAGCTCTCCGGTAGCGGCGGCCCGCGATCCGTCCTAGCCTACTACGCAGCCCTGTGGGCTGCATGCTACAGCGAGAAGGGATCATTCCGTGTTCCTCTGGTCATCGACTCGCCCAACCAGCAAGGACAGGACTATATAAATCTTCCCAAAGTCATCAGCTTCTTGTCCGACAAGCTGCCGCAGGAAGCTCAACTTATCCTTGGCTCCGAGATAGATACTGACCAACCCTTTGACCAAAAAATCGAACTGACTGAGCAATACAAGCTGCTGTCCGAGTCTGACTTCGATGAGGCCGAGGCAACCATCGGCCCGTTGGTTGCCGCCATGTATGGTGCTTGATGTGTAGATTCGCGATGATGCGCAGCACACAAAGAACAAACGATGAACCTATTCCCCGCGATATAAGGGCGAGCAGTTTTTGTCCACGCCTGCCCATCGTGTAGCACCACCATCCAAACACACCCGTTGATCTTATCAAAGCCGCTTCTGCAGATTGCTCACCCACAGCCATAGCGAGCATGAGATCAGGACTATCAATGTGGGAGCCAGTAGTGATGGCATCGGCACCGGAACCAGAACCCATCCAGCGAGTCCTGCCAGCACAATCCACATCACCCGGACGCCGAGCTTGTGACGAATCGGGCTTTGGGCAACAAAAGAGTACTTCCGGATTTCCCGGACAAAGTGCCCGTCCAGATAGGCTGCCAGCATGACGGATGTTCCCGGCAGCAGCCATCCCATTAGCACTTGCAACCGGTAAGCGATCAACCCGATCCATAGCCAGGTTGCCATGATCCTATCCTGCGTCCAGCGGCTGAAAGATGAATTCCCCAGCGGCCCCTCTCCCATCGCTTGAGCATCGCGGATGTAGCCCTGAAAAACTCCCGCAAGCGACGTTTGCAGATCATCAGTTATCCGGCCATAGACGGCGCTCTCGCTATTACCCGCAATGGTATACACCTGAGCACGTTCCTCCAACCATGCGCTCCGAATCACGGCAGGCGGGATAAACACCCACACCGCCACTATCAAGATGAACAACGAAATGGCGAGAAAAGCACTCCAGCCAGAATCAGGGTTCTTACCCATTATCCATCAGCCAACAGAATGGGGATGCGCCCCTTGAGCGTCCGGCCGCCCGACAGGCGCGCGATGAAATGGAGCGGCGGCAACTCCCCCAGCATCGCCGCCGGAAATAGTTCGGCTTCCTCTTCGAGAATCTGCTCCTGGTAGGACGCGGTGTACTCATCATGGATATGAGTATCAACATTGTGCCCATACCTCAGCGCCATCGAGCGCACCTTGATTTGCGGCATCCCTTCGGCAATGTACTTCTGGGTCTCGGAATCCAGTACGCGCATTGCGATCTTGTTGTTGGTGTTGGCGAGAACCTGCCGCGCCTTGTTCTCATCGCCGAGCCGGCTGGCAAAATCGGCAAAGGTCTGTGTGGCGATGGTGACCCGGAATTCCGCGCCACCACCCTTGTTCATGAGCTGGATGGCCGGCTGGTTGAGCACCTCTGCTGCTTCGTCTATGAACAGATTGACGGGAGTCAGCGAGTCAATTCCGTAGTTGTAGCGGTCACCCGCAACGGCAGCGAGATCGGCCAGCATGATGGAGCCGATTGCGCTTCCCACCGTCGAGTCGGCAAGGGAATCCAGGCCAATGTAAACCACCTTGTTGCCGCGAATGATCTTCGACATATCCGTCACCAGCCGCTCGTGGCCCGGCTCAAAATCGGGAGAAAGAAGTTCCTGTAATGGATCGCTGGTGAGCATCGAAAGAATCGGGATCAGCGAAGCCACCATCTTCTGGAAGTGATCGCGGTTGTGTTCGTAGGTCGAGATCAGGCCATCAAGATCAACCGACTGCGCCTCGTGGATGGCGACTTCCTTATAGAAAGAGATATAGGCTTCCAGAAGGCGATCCTTGTTTCGCCTGATATAGGGCGACGACCTGCTTTCCCAATCATTCACATGGCTGGTGAAATGAATCTTCAAAGCCCGCTGCAGGAGATTATCTGCCCCACCTTCAACATACCGCCGAAGCTGGACAAGATTTGGCCGGTGGCCGGTAGCAATCATGCCATTTGTGATGTCGTTGAGCACTTTCCATCCGAAGGCGGTGAAAGGGTCGGCACCGGTTTCCGAAGGAATAAGTGCCGCCACGCGGCTGGCGAGCTCGGTCTTGCGATTCCAATTGCGTAGCGGATCAATGCAGGCAGACCGGTCGGGATGGGCCGGATGAAAATACACGAACCGATCCCCTGCTCCGCTGGCCTCGCACGCCGCGCGCGCATTCCGGGCAAGCGCGTGATCCCCCTTCGGATCGATGATGATGACCGTCTCACCCCGAAAAATCGCCTGCGCAATCAGCAGGTCGAACAGGCGCGTTTTTCCGACGCGGGTCGTGCCAACGATCAGTGTGTGTCCAACCAGATGTGAGAGCTCGGAATACAAATCCTTTTCAGGGGCAAGGCCATGTATCCAGTACGCGCCCTCGGCATGTTGGGCGACTTTACCTATGGTTCTGACGACACCGAGCGAGATCAGGGTATGAAGCTTGGTCGCTTCGATGTCAGTCCAGGGAAACCCCTTCCCAAACCAGAAAGACTTCTGCCTGGCTGACTGACGTGCTTGCTTGCCCAGCTCGGACAGGCCGATGAACTCTCTCCCGAATAACTTGAGACGGGAGGCATCAACCAGTCTTTTGTAGGCATGGTATCCCCGGTAAGCCGCAGCCAATGCACATGCTATTGCAAGCAAAGCCGCAAAATGGGAAAACATCGGGGCAATGATGGCAACCAGCAGAATCAGCGCCGATCCTGCGACCCAGACCAGCGCCATCTTCGCCTCAAAATTAGGACGCCACGGAACCTCAAAATCGTAAGGGGAAGATGCGGCCATTAGGAAGCCTTTAAAAATTCAGAGTTCGCCCAAATGCAAGGCGCGGGGAAAATTTCGCAGCGCCGCATATGGGGTATATGTAAGCAAGAAATTTTCCCCCGCAACGCAGCAGTTGGGATGAAATGTGGATTTTTATAGGTTTCCGTCACGCTATGCTCAATGATGTCCAACAATGGAGGCTGCAACCCTTCTTGCGATTCTTCTGGAAATAGGCAATGGCCCGTTTGGCAAACTCTGACTCGTTGTCGTACTCAATCGTCATCACCGGGAAAATGACTGATTTTCCCCGGCTGGATTTGTCTTCCGCATCGAACTTATCCTCGACAAACAGCCGCTCGATAACCTTGTAACGCGCTCTTGCGCCGCCTCTGGTGCCGTGATCGAACACCTGAGTTTCCAGCCAGGAGCGATGGGCATTCTCGATATTGATCCGTGTTAGCGCCATACCCTTGCCCGATCATTGTTCGCGTTGGACAACAAGTGCATGACGGCCAAACCTGACCAGATGGCGACCAGCCATTCAGCGCCGGGAATCCAGATCGAAAGAATCAGCAGCACCTGAGTGCCCATGGTCAGCAAGCCCAGGGCTGAAGCAAGACGACGGTTGAAGACATCACTCCTGTTTGCGGCAAGGAGAACGAAGCCCAACCATGCAACAGTCGTGACGAGCGCCAAACCCCAAGTCCGGCCTCTGACAAGCTGTTCAGTCATTCCACCGAGGAAGGCAACCCCCATGGCTACCCAGACGAATCCAGTGGAATCAGGCATCAACCTCAAGTCCCCACGAAAACTCAAAAGCCTCCAGCAGTGATGGATTATTGCCACTACCAGCCCAGATTGTTTGCTTCGCATATTCACCTCCCTACCTGCCCTTAATTGACCATGTCTCAGCCCATCTTACGGATTCCTGAAAATATGCAACCCCCGAAATCTGTCCTGACAGGTCACATTTCGAGAAAAGTTATCCACAGAAACGGTTCTTGCGCCGATTTATCCACGTGACATCTGTCTCAGTAACTGACTCCCGCAATCGCAAGTCCACAGTGCATTCCAAGGGGCTTGGCAAAATTGTCAACGTGAAATCTGTCTCATGAGCATGTGAAATCTGTCCCATGATTACGTGAAATCTGTCTCGCAGACCCCGCTGCAAGCCTTGACTGGCAAGGCATAGCGGCCTTCCCCAAGTAGTTGCATGTAGCTTCTCATGTAGGTTTACAAATAGAGGGGGTAATTGCTTGTGGATATTCTGGCTTGGCCAGCCATGATGAAAGCTGGGCACTGAACTACAGCGGAGAAAGTTTAGCGCCACCTGTATGACGAATACGCAGTCGGCTGGCCACTACAAAGAGCCCCGCTTCCTGCGCCGTGACGTTGGCCTCCGGGTAAAATAGCAGCGCTTCCTTGAGCCTCTGGAGAAAACGCTTCTTGAAATCGAGCAGGCCACGCGGCGTATTACCGTAGTCGGCACCGAACTGAAGCTTCAATGCCTGCCACGGAATGAGAACGCTGGGGCGGTTGGTGACACGCAGAAGAAATATCCGGTAGACCAGCCATGAATAGACATCCATCGCCAGCGGCGATTTTGAAAGCGCGTGCAACACACGCATATCGATCGGCACTGGCGACTCGGTCACGTTCCTGAAAAACTCAGCCGATAACTTCAGCGAACTTTCCCAGAGCATCCGGTCATCCGGGCGATGAGGATCCCAAAGCATAAATGCCTCGTCGGCAATGGGCATATTTTTCAAACCGAACCGCCCTTGGCTCTGATAGGTAATGGACAGTATTGAGGAGAATAGCTTCATGGACTGGGCGCGAAGCCGTTGGCAGTCCCGGCCATCCGTTCGCATCCCGAGTTTGCGCAGGAATTCGTTTTGACTCTTACCGAGACCGAGCAACGGGGACTTGGTCTTCACCGCCTCCGTGCATATCCATGCCAGGAGAAGCCTTGGTACTGTGCCGAAGGGAAGGCCGATTCTTGGGTTGGCGATGATAGACAGCGATACTGCACCGCTTGTACGCTCAAAGAATGGAACGCCTGGATCGCTATGTGGCAATGTTGTCTGTACGAGAGCTTGCCCCATGAAGGCGAGTGATCCGGCATCAATCTCGATATCGTTGATCTCGGAAGCCAGTGCGATCAGCTTGCCGACGCGCGAAGGGCCGGTCACGACGCGGCTCTTCTGAGTTCGGACGGATAAACCGAAACTCGCAGTAGCTGTAGAAAAATATTGGATGTTGTGGCACAGAAATACATGCCGCAACTTTTACATCGGCGCTATCTACATGGTGGTTGAAATGTGACTTTTTAGGCCACGTTTCGGATGCGCGGCACCGAATGCTTTGGTTCCGTTGCCGCAATGTGCTGCTGATAATGAGTGCCCAAGAAAGCTACCACCTTGCTTTCTGTAGTTTTCGTTAGTTCATTCAGCGGCTCACATCACGCTTGGTCATTTCTGCAACAATGAACGCTTGAGTGATGGAGAAATCTGCCAGACATGTTACTCACTCCGTCACCCTCTCATACGCCTGGCGCACGACATTGATCGCCGCCGGGATATCGTTCAAGGATTCCAGCGTGTAGATCACCCCGCCGGACTCCATCGCACCGATGATGAATGCGTATTGCGTTGCATCCTCGCTCTTATCTGATGAATCCTCGCATTCGGCAAAATCCAGATTCAGCAACAAGATCAAGCGTTGCTTGCGCGGAATGATTTCAACGAAGAAATCGAACACGCGGTAAATCACACTTCGATCATTCGGCAGTTCAACGACATCGCTACCAAGAGCCTGTATCTGTGGCTGAATGGCATCGAACAGTTGCTTGGCCGTCACATCAAACTCAACATTTTCAATGTTGTAATTTGCTGCATGCGCCTTGTACTCCTCCAACTCGCGCTGCTTCACGGCCAAGGGATCAACCACCAGTGGCCGCCACACTCCCAGTGCTTTCTCAGCCAGTTGCTTGCCGCGCTGCTCAATAGCGGCGACCGTCCATTCCGATTGCTCACGGATGAATTTATTCAATCGCAGCGGACTATCGCAAAACCCACCGACAATCTTCTGCTTCTCCGCAAATGGCCGATCACTGTAGGTAGAATTGTAGCCGGTCAGTGTCAGATTTCCTAGACGATGAAGCCACGTCTCCTGAACTGTTTGCCAATCGTTTCCGAGCATCGTTCTCCACTCGGGCCGCAAATCCTCGTTTTGCGGCATGACATGCTCAATGGTAAATAAAGAGGTGTCGATGCGCTCCTTACTGAAATTTTCCAAGCGATCCAGCAAGTAGAAACAGGTACGCATATCGTAGACATCGCGTGTTTCCAGCGCTTCGCGGAACTCGGCATCAGTCGGAAAGCGACGTTTTTTACCTTGACGATATAAAGCCACCTTGAGGCTCAATAGCGGCTGCGCCTCGGTGATGCGGTAGGCAAGGCTGGCGAAAATCTGCCCCAAGCTGCGGGTTTGCATGTCGCATACAGAACGCCTAAAAACAAAGCTTTCCAGCAATTCGATGGCCTCGACGAATTCGTCGGCACTCAATGTTTTGGCCCGGTCATGGTAGTCGTAAAGGGTCAGCACCACCGGCGATGCAACCTCAATCAGAGAACGCAGCCGGGAAAATGCCTCCTTCAACGGCAGCTGTTTTTCCTGCCCAAGACTAAATGCCGTGTAGTATGTGCCGAAGCGGCGCAGATCGCTCAGGATGCCATCCACCCCACGTTTATCTACAGTGCGCAAGAAGAAACTGCGGAACTCGTGGTAAATTTCAGCCGCCTTCAGAGGCGTGCCTGGCCGCAATTGAAGGGTCAGGAAATCCTTCACAAATTTATCAAACTCGGTGCGGTAACGGCGACCAAATGCCTGCTCGATAGGCTGCCAGTATTCCTCGTAAAGTTGTGTCTGAGAGGTTTCATCCAGGCGCATCAGCACAAAGTTTCGGATCAGATCGGCCTGTGTCAGATCAACCCCAGTTGAATTCAGACTTTCAAAGATCATCTGCGGATCATCCTGACCGCGAGTCAGACAGACATCTACGACCACCAGTTTTTTGATCCCGGCATAGACGATCTGCACATCGGCTTTCGACACCAAGTCGCGCAGAAAACTAAAGTTTTCCTTTACACGCTCCGAAGCGGCATCTGGAATTCCTTTGCCATCGAGCTGGGCGATCAACGTGTTGTGATCTGCCCGCCGCAGATGCAATTTGTGCCTACGATCCCCTTTACCGTGGCGGTTCAGGAGATAGTAATCATCCAATTCTTCCGGGGTAGATACATCACCCAAATCTTCACCACTATCCTGCAACTCTTTGATCCGATCACGGAGTGCTATCAACAAAAGCGTCAGCGTCGTCATTCGCTGCTGGCCGTCAATCAGCAGCCAGCGCGTAATCGCTGCACTATTGTCCTCTGCTGCCACATAGACTACAGAGCCAAGGAAATGGCCTTTGATTTTTGGATCACTGCCGACCCGAATTACATCCTTCCACAACTGCTGACAATGCTTGGTGCCCCAACTATAGTCACGTTGAAAGATAGGCACGATGAACTGCTTGGCGCCTTCCAGCAAACTGGTTACAAGTGTGTCTTCGGCTTTCATTGTTTGATTACCTCACTTTATAGCTTCACCTCAAACCGCAGGTAATCAACCAGACGCTTCGACTCGGTAACCTCGTCGTGCGGCAGCAGCAAATATTTCCAAGGCTTCGTTCCTACCTCGACTGCGTTGGCAGAGGCATGCTGGCACCAACGCGCGGCAGAACTGGCTTTCGCCTGCACTTCCTGGGTATCAACATCCGTCCGAGCTTTAGTTTCCACCATGAAAATGGTGGTATCTGTTTCGGCAACAAAGTCAGGAATGTACTCCGGCTGTTCGGTGCCGAGCTTGTAGTAGATTTGGAATTGCCCCTTCGCGGGCTTAAGCCACTTCAGCGCATCCCGCTCCAAAATGATCGAGAATCGCCGCTCGGTATCCGAATCAAACTTTTGCAGAGGGTAGAGGCAACGCTCAAACCCCCCAAACAACATCTGCTTGATGCGGCTTGTTTCGGTGACTGTTTCCCGGAAGTGATGTGCCGTCTGACCGGCAGTGGCGGTGTAATTGCAAGGTTTTAATTCAGTGAAGCCACGGCTGACCTGTACCTGATACTCGGTCGCCTCTTCCCAGAAGTGCGCCATCATTTGCGCATGTATTTCGCGAGCAATCAAACGACGGTCACGATCCAGCACACTGCAAGCCTCATCTTCAGACAAATAGCTAAGCAGGTGCTGAACCATTTGCCCCGCCAGATCATAAAGCAGGTCGGCATGTGTGAAATAATCAATATCGTCGTAGTCCACAAGTGCGTGAACGATATAGTCCTCCAGTCGCCGCTCTTTGATTCCAATCTCTGCCGCCAAGGTGAACTGCTCGTTGGTGCGCAACATTTGGCCGACGATTTCGCGCTCACCGGGCTGTAGATGTAACTGCCCCACATCCAGTCTGAAAGGGTGGAATCCGGTTGTAACTTCGCCCGATGGAACCACGGCAATACGAGGGATATCGATAGACTGCTGTACCACGATCTCGGTGGTCCTTGCCACCACAGCGGCCAGATCAAGCTTGTTGCTGCCCTCATCCACATCAGCAAGCAAGTTGCCTTGCATGGGCTTCAGTCGCTCCGTTACCTCAGCCAGAATTTCTCTTTGCACGTCGGAACTCAGCAGCGCACTGCTGGTTGGCACCAGATCACGCCTAACCTCATATTTGCCAATCACATCCATCACGACACGCGCCGCCTGACGTTCTGAATCAGTAGTAAATATGGGTGACGGCGGCGTGGTTGCCTGGCCCACCCCTGCTGACCCGGCTCCCGCAGGATTGACCGTTACCGTCGGTGAGTCCGTCAATCCCAAGCGAGTCATAGCCCCCGAACCAACCTGCACACTGACCTTCTTGTCATCAGCACTCGGTGCTTCGAGAATCAGTTTCTTCAGGCGGATTGGAGAATCACCACGGTTTGCCTCGTCGATAATTTCCTGAAATTTGTCGTGAGCGACGATGTTCAAGCGATCCACTGCGGCCACGCCTGTTCGCTTACCGTAAGGCAAGCGCAGGCCGCGACCGATAGATTGCTCGATCAGTGTGCGCGCATTGGCTGCGCGCAGCGGCACGATGGTGTAGAGGTTGGTCACATCCCAGCCTTCTTTCAGCATATTGACGTGAATCACGATCTCGGTCGGGTTGTCTACGCTTTCCACAGTCAGCAAGCGGCTGATCATTTCCTCTTCTTCCGCGCCGGTACGACTGGAATCCACCTGGATCACCTTGCCTGCATAACGCCCCTCATAAAGTTTGTTCTCGATCAAATCCTTCAATGATGCTGCGTGCGTAATATCGCGCGCGATGACCAGCATGAAAGGCTTAACCACCTTGACCCCGTTCTCACGGGCATAGGTCAACAGTTCCACCTTGGTGGTTTCATGCAGACGTACACCGTCTTCCAGCTTGGTTTTCTCAATATCTTCCGGCGTGTGTGCTTTGACATCAAAGTTACGCTGGGTGACAACCGCAGGCTCCTTCACGAAACCATCTTCCATGGCTCGCGCCAGCGGGTAGTCCATCACCACATTCTTGAACGGAACAGTCTTCCCGCTTCCCGCTTCCACAAAGGGGGTCGCGGTGACTTCCAGACCAAACAGCGGCTTCAACTCATTGATCGACCGCACACCCGCGCTGGCGCGATAGCGGTGCGACTCATCCATGAGCAACACCAGATCCGACTGGTTCGCCAAATAGTTGAAATAGCTATCTCCCAGCACCTCCTTCATGCGTTTTATGCGCGGCTCCTTGCCGCCACGCACCTCGGAATTGATCTTGGAGATATTGAAAATGTTGATAGTCACGGGCGACAGCAAACTACTTTGCACATTCGCGGCCCGTTGCTCGTAATTATCGCCGGTGATGATTTCGGGCGACTGCTGGGCAAACTCGGCAATGCCCTTGAACACATACTTCGGGGTATTGGGGGTAAAGTCGGCGATCAGTTTGTTGTATATCGTCAGGTTCGGCGCCAGCACGAAAAAGTTATTGATGCCATGAGCCAAGTGCAGATAAGAAACAAAAGCGCCCATCAAGCGGGTCTTGCCGACACCTGTCGCCAGCGCAAAGCAAAGCGACGGAAACTCGCGCTCAAAATCCTCCAGCGTGGGGAATTCCGCCTTGAGACTGGCTAATACCGATGGCACATCACGTTCGTGGCCGAGCAGTTCCGGGGCTGCGGCAAGCGCACGCACCAGTCGAGAAAGAGATTCCGCCTGTGGTGAACGAAGGGACAGACGACCAGTGACGGCGTTCATAACGCGTGCATTCATTATTCGTTCTCCCCAAACAGCCCGCCCTGTCCAGGTGCAGCTTTTTTGTTTTTAGGTGCTTTGGGGCTGCCGTTAGCAACCGCATCATCTATTTTCTCAGCCTTGGCCATCGGCAAATTCGCCACATTCAGGCTGTAGTCATCCTGACCCCACTCGCAACGCGACAACACCATCTTGGGTATCTTCTTCATGGTCAGATTCGGCCAACGCTCGACTGCCTTGGCCGCCGTTGTGCCGTGAAAAGCCGCACAACACACCAGCAAGCTTTGTTCGCTGCCGACTTCATCGGAAAGCGCCTGCAACTGCTCGGATGAAAGATTCTGCGTGGTGACGTAGATGAAATCACGTTCGCTGGAATGCCCGTGCTGCCACCATTGCGTTTCGGATGGCGCGTAGTTGAACCCTTCCAGCTTGCACAAAGCCTCGGCCAGGTGCGCGGCGTTATACTCTGGATTGACGACCGAATTCCCCCAACGGTCGTTGATAATCAAACTGGGCGCGAGCTTGTAATAGCGGAATCCACCGCCCCCCTGCCAGTTCACTGCTTCCGTAATACCTCCAAAGTCTTCACCATCAATCACTTTTTTCAGACGCGGAATGATGTGGGTATGGCAATGTTCGCCCAATTCGACCATGATCCAGCGGCGACCCATTTTGTGCGCCACTGCACCAGTGGTGCCAGAGCCGGCGAAGGAATCGAGGACAAGGTCGTTTGAGTTGGTGGCAAGTTCAATTACTCGTTTTAACAAACGTTCCGGTTTTGGAGTATCGAACAAATCATTTTCAAACAAAGCGCGAATTTCCTTTTTTGCTTCGTCATTGTGCCCGACATCCTTATGCTCCCACCAAGTAGTGGCTGGCACACTATCAGACACTTCATCAAGAAATCTTTTCAGACGTGGGACATTGTCTCCTTTTGCACCAAACCAAATTCGGTTGTCGGCAACAAGCTCTGCAAATTTTTCTTTCGTAAATCTCCAGCTAGTGCCCTCTGGGGGCCAGTGTTTCCTGCCAGATGGGCCAACAATTTCGTATATTGCGTAGTCACGCGCCTCGTTACGAAGCAAATCGCCAGAAGTCCAAACTCCTCTTGAATCATTGTCTTGATTTTTGTAACGAGAATCCTGCTCGGCAGTTCGTGCAAGACGATTTATTTTCAAACACTCTTTGTTTTTTGCGAAGGCGAGAACGTAATCGTGAGATTCAGAAAGATACTTCGAATCACTCTTTGCTCCATATTTTTTTTGCCACACTGACCCGCCGATATAATTCGCTCGTCCAAAAACCTCATCGCATAACACCTTCAGGTAATGCGCCTCGTTGTCATCAATTGTTATCCAAAGCGATCCATCGTCCGACATCAACCGCCGTATCACCTCTAGCCGGTCACGCATCAATCCCAACCAGATCGAATGTTCCAACCCATCGTCGTAATGAGTGAAGGCACTGCCAGTGTTATACGGAGGATCAATAAATACGCATTTCACCTTGCCTGCGAATTCCTGTTCCAAGGCTTTAAGCGCCAGCAGGTTATCGCCAAAGATCAGCCGATTATCAAAGATGTCATTGTCCATAACCCGGTGCTTGGCATGATGGGACAACCCAGCATCTTCAACCAGAATGCGCGGCTCCAGC
>CAYLMA010000052.1:0-15134 GCA_964384915.1 uncultured Sulfuricella sp.
TCGCCGCCCCAGGTTGGTTTTCTATTGAGGCGACAACTATTCTGACGCAGGGGGGATCCTAAGGAAGTGCTGATTTATTCGCCTTTGCGAGGAGCGAAACGACGAAGCAATCTGTAACTTGCTGATCTATAAAGATCGAGATTGCTTCGCTGCGCTCGCAATGACTGGCCTGTGGAATAAATCAGTGCTTCCCTAAAACAGGCTCGCCAGCATGCGCGTGCCCAGCACGATCAGCAGCGCGGCGAATATCTTCTTGAGCTGCGGCACCGGCAGGCGATGGGCCAGTCTTGCGCCAAGCGGCGCGGTCAGGACGCTGGCAAGCACCAGGCCCGCCAAGGCCGGCAGGTACACAAAGCCTAGGCTGTAATCCGGCAATCCGCCCGTTCCCAGGCCGTTGACGATATAGCCGACGGTCCCGGCCAGGGCGATGGGAAAGCCGATGGCGGCCGAAGTGCCGATGGCCTGATGCATCTTGACGTTGCACCAGGTCATGAAGGGCACCGAGAGCGTGCCGCCGCCGATGCCCACCAGGCTGGAAACGCCGCCGATCACACCGCCCGCGCCGAACATGCCGCCCCAGCCGGGCAACTGGCGCGAGGGCTTGGGCTTGATGTTGAGCAGCATCTGGGCAGCGACGTAGTAAACAAACAGCACGAAGAAGCCCTTGAGGAAATTGGACGACAATTGCGCCGCCAGCACCGTGCCCAGCAATGTACCTGCCAGGATGCCCGGCGTGATGCCGCGCACCACCTTCCAACTCACCGCGCCGTGGGCATGGTGCGCGCGCAGGCTGGACACCGAGGTGAACAGGATGCTCGCCAGCGAGGTGCCCAAGGCGACGTGCAGGATATGGCTGGCGGGAAAATGCTGGGCAGTGAAAATGAAGGTCAGCACCGGCACGATCACCAGCCCGCCGCCCACGCCCAGCAAGCCCGCGAGGAAACCGGCGAAAACACCGGTGAGGAGATAGAGCAGCCAGAATTCCATGAAAAACACCAAAGACCGTGAAAAACCGCCCATTGTACCCTTCAGGGAATTAGCTAAGCATCCACTCCTTCGGTTAAACTTTATCCCCCGAAGCAGAATCGGGTGGCCCTACGTCCAAGGACAAAAGGCCGGCCCCGAGAATGCCGGCCATAACGAGACAAAATGAATATAGCAGTCAGTGAATTAATCGTCAGGTATATGGAGCGCCTGGGGATTGCGCACATCTTCGGCATGCCGGGTTCGCACATCCTGCCAGTCTACGACAGCCTGTACGACTCGTCGATCAAGAGCGTGCTGGTCAAGCACGAGCAGGGCGCGGCCTTCATGGCCGGCGGTTATGCGCGCGCCTCGGGCCGGATCGGCGCCTGCATCACCACCGCGGGGCCGGGCGCGACCAACCTGGTGACCGGCATCGCCAGCGCCTATGCCGACCGGCAGCCGATCCTGGTGATCACCGGCGAAACCTCGACCTACATCTTCGGCAAGGGGGGCTTGCAGGAAAGCTCGGGCGAGGGCGGCAGCATCGACCAGGTGTTGCTGTTTGCCGGCATCACGCGCTACCACAAACTGATCGAACGCACCGATTACCTGCCCACCGTGCTGAACCAGGCGGCCAAGCACCTGCTGTCCAAGACCCCCGGCCCCGTGGTGTTGAGCATCCCCTACAATGTGCAGATGGAAATGGTGGATGCAGCCGTCCTGGACCAGATTTCCTTCACCCGCATGAGCGGCGAATGCCTGCTCGCCGAGCAATACATCTCCAGGAGCGTGGAGCTGATCCGCGCAGCCAGGCGCCCCCTGATCGTCGCGGGCTATGGCTGCATCCGTTCCGGCGCGCAGCAACACCTGCGCAGCATCAGCGAGCGCCTCAACATTCCGGTGACCAGCAGCCTCAAGGCCAAGGGCGCGATCGACGAGCGCTCCGCGCTGTCGCTGGGCAGCCTCGGCGTCACCTCCGGCGGTCACGCCAGGCGCTACCTGGAACAGGAAGCCGACCTGGTGCTGGTGCTGGGGGCGGGCTTCAATGAAAGAACCAGCTATGTCTGGGACCCGCATCTGCTGGCGGGCAAGAAGCTGATCCAGGTGGACAACAGCGCCCAGCAAATGGAGAAGGTCTTCCGCGCCGACCTGGTGGCGCATACCGACCTTGGCACCTATCTGCAGGCGCTGGATGCCGCCATTCAGGCGCAACAGGTGGCGGCGAAAGGCCCCGTGGATGTCGCCGCTTTCATCGCCGCCACGCAAGCCCAACTGGACGCCGCCGGCGAGACGATCTTCAACCGCCAGTTCGACCACGTGCGCGCCTTTTATGGCTGGCTGGAACAGCGCTTCCCGGACGGCCTGGTGATGTTCGACGACAACATCGTGTTCGCGCAGAACTTCTACCGCGTGTCCGCGCTGGACCGCTTCTACCCCAACACCGGCATCTCCTCGCTGGGCCATGCCATCCCGGCGGCCATAGGCGCAGGCTGCGCGGTCGGCCAGCCCCTGTTCGCCATGCTCGGCGACGGCGGCTTCCAGATGTGCGCCATGGAGATCATGACGGCGGTGAATTACGCCATCCCGCTAAACATCGTGCTGTTCAACAACAGCACCATGGGACTGATCCGCAAGAACCAGCACCACCTCTACCGGGACCGCTTCATCGACTGCGATTTCACCAACCCGGACTATGCGCTGCTGGCGCAATCCTTCGGCATCCGGCATTGCCGGGTGGAAAGCGGTGAGGACCTGGCGAAGCTGGAGGCGATCGATTTCCGCCATGGCATCAATCTCATCGAGATCATGATCGACCAGGATGCCTATCCGAATTATTCCTCAAGACGCTAGTTGACCGCTTTCATGACAACGCACCTTGCGGACTGCATCGCGCGCCACCAATCCGCCATTCCCGGCCTGGCCGGTCCCGGCAGGCAACTGCAAGGGCTTTCCCCGTCGGCCGGGCCGGGCGCGCTCGACACACTCATCGGCCTCTATGAGCAGTGCCACCCCTTGCTGGAAAAGGCGATGTGGTCCGGCGGGGCGGATTTCCACCCGCTGCTGGCCTGCTATCAGGCCCTGTTCCGCGAGCAGGAAGCCCTGATCCAGCAGCGCGGCGGCGATGACCGCCATGACTTCATCCTCGGCATCCCGGTGGCGGATCGCCCGCCCCACCTGCGCGCCTGCCTCGAAAGCATTTACCAGGTGTGCACGCTGTTCAATTACGGCGGGAAAACCTCTGGCGCTTGGGACAAGATCAGGGTCGTCGTCGCCGAGGACAGCCGCGATGAAAACAACATCCGCCGCCACCAGGAACTGGTGGAGGAATACCGGCGCAAAGGCTTGCAGGTCTTCCACTTCGGGCTGGACGAGCAGTATGAGTTGCTGCAATCGCTCCCGCCCCAGCAGCGCGAGAAATTGGGCAAGCTGCTCACCAGCCAGCCCAGGGAAAGGTTTTACCGCAAGGGACAGGCCGCCAACCGCAACCTCAGTTACCTGAAGTTTCTGCAACTGACAGAAGACAAGGACAAAACGCTGTATTACCTGGTCGACAGCGACCAGCATTTTTGCGTCAACCGGCAGACCGAATCCGGCGAAGAAGCGGTGTATGCGCTGAATTATTTCTACGCCATCGACCAAATCTTCCGCACCACCGGCACCCTGATGCTCACCGGCAAGCTGGTGGGCGACCCGCCCGTCTCGCCCTCGGTGATGACAGCCAATTTCCTCGACGACGTGACGGCCTTTTTCGCCCGCCTGGCCTCGTTGTCCGGCGGCCAGGCCTGCCGCTTCCATGGCGCGCAGGGACCGCTTGCGGGCGATGCCGCCTACCACGACATGGCCGGGCTGTTCGGCTTCGAGAACAGGCCGGCGGCCTTCCCCTACCCCTGCCGGCTTTCCGGCGCGCATGACCATGGCGCCTGCCTGAGGGATTTCGCCCGGCGCCTCAACGCCTTCTTCTTCGGCGAGCACCTCTTCCGCAAGACCTGGTTTTCCTACGGCGACGGCTTCACCCGGCTCAGCCCCGCGCGCACGGTTTACCCCGGCAACTACGTCGTCAACTACGCCGGGCTGAAATACGTCATCCCCTTCGGCCACCTGCGGCTGCGCATGTCCGGCCCCACCGCCGGGCGTCTGATCGCCGCCGAGATCGGCGGGCGTTTCGCCTCCTGCAACATGCCCAACCTGCACCGGCGCACCACCGAAGCGGGCCCGGACGACGATTTCCGCCCCGGCGTGGAACTGGACGGGGAACAAAGCATCGACCTGGCCGACGAGTTCGAGCGCCAGTTTTTCGGCGACCTGATGCTGTTTTCCACCGAGGAGCTGGTCGGGCAGGCGGACGTGAACCAGCCCTTCGCCGCGGCGGCGATCGAGGCGGTCATCGCGAGGAAAGAGGCCGAACTGCTGGCGCTGTACCGGCAAAAGCACGAAGCCGTCATCAACAAAAGCCGGAAATTGCACGAGCTGGTGTTCAACGCCGGGCATTGGTGGCTGCGCTCGCCAGAGCTGGCAGTTGCGTTGCGGCAAGTCCAGGCCTTCATCGGCAACATCGAGCGCAATTTCGGCGAGCACGCCCCGGCCTGGCGCCAGATCCAGTCAACCGGGCACCGCGCAGCTCGCAAAGGGCAGATCGTCGCGGCATTGATGAATTACCGGGCCGAGCGGGATGCCTGGGATAGCCTGTTTTAACCACCGCGTTGCACCCCAAACCCCCTCCAACTCCACTGAAGCGGGGTAAGCAGGCAATCCGCGCAGCGGATGCTCGCACAAGGGGAGGCCGGGAGGGGTTTGGGTTCCAATTGATATGTTTTACGTTAATCAACGCTGACGGAATCTGCCGCATTCGCAACGATCACCCGGCGGCATTCCCGATAAACCTCTCGCGCCATACGCAACACATCGTCCGGGATGGCGATATGGGAGCGGTCGGTCGGAGTCCTGTCGATTCTTCCGCTATGGATGCGCGCCGACGTGTCACCCTTTCTGGCTTTTCCGGTATGGCTGAAGGTCTGGTAGCGCTCGCTTAAGGGCGTATCCAGCTCCAGCCAGCCCGATAGCCTGGGAAGCAGCATCTCCGGCGCGCGCTGCAACAGCTCGGCATCGAAATAGTAATAGGGCTGATTGGCAGTCCGGCTGAACTCGGCGAGCGCCTGGACTCTCGCGATATAGTAGTTCGCGGCCTCGACGGGAGACGCATAAAGATCCTCGACCTCTTTTCGCGCAAACAGATCGACGATGCTTTTGATCGTGCGTTCCGGTTCCAGCAGCGAGATCAGCATCTTGATATCCGCCAGCCCAAGCTGCCCGGGTTTCAACACATAGTCGTTGTGCAGCAGCTTGTCGAACAGATAACGGCTGTTTTCCTTGAGCACATCGCCCTCCAGGAACACCTCAAGCTGCCTGTCCAGCGCGGAGGCGTCCTCATAGCTGATATGCATTTCATAATAGCCGTTGATCTCCGGGTGCGAGCCGAGAATATGCCCTGCCAGGGTGGTAAAGGCACGCATGTGGCTGAGCAGGAAAATTCTGGAGTGGGGCTCAGACGAAGCATTCATACAATCGGATAGCCCAGGTCGCTTGTTGCAAGTCTAGCATTCGGGGAGCCATGCTTACCTAGAACCAGAAAGAAGTATCCTTCAGCAGAAATTCCACGTGCGGCATGTAGTGCGAGCCGTCGCAGGAGAAGGTCAGGCTGATCATGCCGTTGAATATGTTGATCGAAGCCGTGCGCAGGTAAATGGTGGGATCGGCCAGGCGCAGGGATTTCATGGTATCCAGAATGCGCCGGATATCGACCTGTTCGATCGCCGCATTGCTGGGGTAGGGATGCGGCGGGAACAGCATGCAGATATCCGGGTCGTTCAGCGCCTCGTGGTCCAGCATGTGATAGATGAAAGGGTCATCCACGCTCCAGATCGTGGCCCGGCTGCTGGAAAAGTGAATCACGCATTGAAACACGCCACGGTGCGTCAGCAGTTCCTCCAGGATGGACAAAGCCTGCTCCATGGTGCGATCCATCGGGCTTTCGGTGCGGGACTGCAGGAACACCGTGCTGCGAATCGCCGGGTCCCCCTTGACCTGCATCCAGTAACCGGGCTCATGGTAAAGCTCGGAGGTCACCGGCAGGTTGCGCAAGTCAAAGTCGGCACCCAGATAGCCCATGGAGTGCGAGTCCGAGCGCACCACCTGCAGCGCGGTGAGGGAAGGCCGGCGGTTCAGCAGGCTGATGTAGGCATCGGAAAGCAGGAACCCCCAGCTTGGCACGACTTCCTTCATATAGGGGCGCTGGGAGCGGTCGCGCCCGAAATGTTCAGGCACCACCCCCGCCTCGCCGATGTTGTCGCAAACCTGGATACCATCGGCATTCAGGCAGTACAGGAAGGTGCAATAGGGGATAGAGGCAAAGCCTTCGAGAAGCAGCGCATTGAGCTTCTCACGGTCACCCCATGCCGCAGCGCATCGCTCGGCCAGATGGGCCAGCGGTTCACGCAGTTTACGCGCCAGCTCTTCCCGTTGCAGGTAGATGCTGTCTTTCCATGAATTTTTCACGCAGTCACGCTCTCATTAAAGCCAATAATCTTCGTGGCGACCTATCCATATGAGACCAGGAGCTGCGTTTTATCCCCAGACCAGCAACGCTGCTGACCAAGCGGCTGCGAGGATATTGTGTCTAGATTCTCAAAAGATTGGCCCCGGGAGGATCCGTCCGAAAGTTTTCCGCAATCAGATCATCCAGGCCCTGTGTGGCCAGAGGCGCCATGGCTGGATATTTTATAACACCATTGCCGGACGTGTTGATCCATTCCTTGATTTTCATCAGATCATCCACGGATAAAATAGTCTTGCAGTTTTTATGCTTCCACTGCGAGCATAGATCTACCGCCAGGGCGTAGGCGAGTTCATGCTCAGAACAGGAAATTGCCATGTTATTTCTCCTTAAAGGAATATCGAACAAGCCTGGACACTCTATCCGCCACATGTTTCATCGTGATGACAGCGGTATTTCCCCCTTGTTTGCCCGCATGCAGCAGATTTTTCAGCGTATTCGGTGGTGGATTCGAGGGGCGAAATACACGGCTTTATCGATGAATTGCAAATGTAGCTTGGCTTGAGGGTCTTTTATCCCCTAAAATCCCCACACCCATTAACCATAACAAGGAGTCACCAACATGAACAAAGGCGAACTGATTGATGCTGTAGCCAAGATTACCCAGCAATCGAAAGCCCAGACAGGGGAAATGTTTGATGCTTTCATGGCCGTGGTGCAAAACGCGCTGAGCAGTGGCGATAATGTACAGATGATCGGCTTCGGCACTTTTGCCGTTGAAGAACGCGCAGCGCGCACCGGACGCAATCCGGCCACCGGCAAGGAACTCAACATCCCGGCCAAGAAGGTCGTCAAATTCAAGGTGGGTGCCAAAATGAAAGATGCCGTTGCCGGCGTCAAGGCAACACCCAAGAAGAAGTAATTGCGCACCATGTGGGCGGCCCGCCGGGCCGCCCATTCTCATCGCTTACCCGGCTTATCCCTTAAGCACGCCCCGTACCCCGCCCCATTGCCGCGCCTGAGCCATGCCAGCCGGCTCACTATCCAAGAAACAGCTTGTAGGCAGGATTGTCGTTTTCATCCCAGTACGCGTAACCCAGCTTGTCCAGAAAGACCGTGAATGCGGCCTTGTCCTGCGGCGGAACCTGGACGCCGACCAGAACGCGGCCATAATCGGTGCCATGATTGCGGTAGTGGAACAGGCTGATGTTCCAGCTGTGGCTCATGCTGTTGAGAAACTTCATGAGCGCGCCGGGACGCTCCGGGAATTCGAAGCGATACACCAGTTCATCCCTCGCCAGGGGGGCGTGCCCGCCCACCAGATGACGGATATGCAGCTTGCCCATCTCGTTGTCTGACAGGTCGAGCGCAGGCAGGCCCTTCTGTTCCAGCGCCGCCATCAGCTTGGTCACCTCGCTCCGGTTCTGCACCTGCACCCCGACGAAAACATGCGCCTTGGAGGGGTCGGAGAAGCGATAGTTGAATTCGGTGATGCTGCGCGGTCCGAGCAGGGCGCAGAAATCCTTGAAACTGCCCGGCCGCTCCGGAATGGTGACGGCGAACAGCCCCTCGCGCTGCTCGCCCAGTTCCGCACGCTCCGCCACATGGCGCAGGCGGTCGAAATTCATGTTGGCGCCGGAAGCGATGGCCACAAGATTCTTGTTCTTGAGCTTTTGCCGCTTGGCATACAGCTTGGCGCCCGCGATGGAGAGCGCACCGGCGGGCTCGAGGATGGAGCGCGTATCCTCGAACACGTCCTTGATTGCAGCGCAGATGGCATCGGTATCTACCAGGATCACTTCGTCCACCAGTTCCCGGCACAGGCGGAAGGTTTCCTCTCCCACCTGCTTCACCGCCACGCCATCGGCGAAAATCCCCACCTGCGGCAGAATCACGCGCTCTTTCAGGCGCAGCGACTGGTACATGGCATCGGCGTCCACCGGCTCAACACCGATGATCTTGATTTCCGGCCGCAAGCGCTTGACGTAAGCCGCCACGCCGGCGATCAGCCCGCCCCCGCCCACCGGCACGAAAATGGCATGGATAGGCCCGCTGTGCTGGCGCAGGATTTCCATGCCGACGGTGCCCTGGCCGGCGATGACCTCGGGGTCGTCATAGGGGTGAACGAAGGTCAGTTTCTTTTCTTTCGCCAGTTCGACCGCATGGGTATAGGCATCGGAATAGGAATCGCCGTGCAACACCACCTGCGCGCCGCGCGATTCGACCGCGTTGATCTTGATCTGCGGCGTGGTTGCAGGCATCACGATCACGGCCTCGCACTTGAGGCGTTGCGCGGCCAGCGCCACGCCCTGCGCATGATTTCCGGCAGAGGCCGCTATGACGCCACGCTTCAGCGTCGCCCGCGACAACTGAGCCATCTTGTTGTAAGCCCCGCGCAGCTTGAAGGAAAACACCGGCTGCATATCCTCGCGTTTGAGGAGCAGTGTGTTGCCCATCCTCCCGGAAAGATTGGGCGCAACTTCCAGCGGACTTTCGATCGCCACGTCGTAGACACGGGCGGTAAGTATTTTTTCCAGGTAATCGGTTGGCATAGGGCTAAATAGTTAATGGTATATGAGCCTAAGATTAACAGGAATCAACGTTTTTGAGCAGGTGGGCTATAGCCTAAATCTCGAGTAGCCGCTATCCTTTAGGTTTTAGAACCGATTGTTTTGGAAGCCCAGAGAAAATGACTCAAGACGAACTGAAGCAGGCCGTGGCACGCGCCGCCATTGAACATGTCCCCAGCGGCATCATCGGCGTGGGCACCGGATCGACAGCCAACTTTTTTATCGACGAACTGGCAAAGATCAAGCACAAGCTGGACGGCGCAGTCGCCAGCTCCGAAGCCACCGCCCAGCGCCTGAAGAAGCATGGGATCGAAGTCTTCGACCTGAACAGCGTGACCGAGCTTGCCGTGTATGTAGACGGCGCGGATGAAATCACCGAGCACATGCACATGATCAAGGGCGGCGGCGGCGCGCTGACGCGGGAAAAAATCGTTGCTGCATGCAGCAAAAAATTCGTGTGCATCGCGGACAGCAGCAAGCTGGTCGGCATGCTGGGCAAGTTCCCCCTGCCGGTGGAAGTCATCCCCATGGCCCGCAGCTATGTGGCGCGACAGCTTGCCAAGCTGGGCGGCCAGCCGGTGCTGCGCCAAGGGTTCACGACCGACAATGGCAACGTGATTCTCGATGTCCACAACCTGCAGATCATGAACCCGGTGGAACTGGAAACCACCATCAACCAGATTACCGGCGTGGTCACCAACGGCCTGTTCGCCTGCCGTCCGGCGGACGTGCTGCTGCTCGGCTCCGCCGACGGCGTCAAGACCATGACTGCAAAATAGCAGCGTCACAAAAACATCATACTACACCACTAGAATCTGCCGATTGGGCACGCAGCAAAGGGGAACCCGCCATGTCTCAGGAACACATCTTCAAAAAATTCGACGCGGAACTGGAGCAGGTCCGCTCACGCATCCTGCAAATGGGCGGTCTGGTGGAAGAGCAGATCAACAAGGCCATCAAGGCGCTGACCGACGGCGACCTGGCACTCGCGGATGAAGTTATCGCCAACGATTTCCACATCAACGACCTGGAAATACAGATCGACGAGGAATGCACCAAGATTATCGCGCTGCGCCAGCCCACCGCGGGCGATCTGCGCATGATCATGACCGTGGAAAAGACCATCACCGATCTGGAGCGGATCGGCGACAAAGCTGAAAAAATCGCCCGCATGGCGAAAAAGATTTACGGCTCCGATCGCATTTCCACCCCGCGTTTCACAGAAATCAAGCACATGAGCGACATGGTGCTGGAAATGCTGCGCGCCTCGCTGGATGCGTTCGCCCGCCTTGACGTATCCGCCGCGACCCAGTTGAAGCGCCAGGACATCCAGGTGGACGAGGAATTCGACGCGGTGCTGCGCCACCTGATCACCTTCATGATGGAAGACCCGCGCATGATCTCGACCTCCATCGACATCCTGTTTGCCGCCAAAGCCGTGGAGCGCATTGGCGACCATGCCAAGAACATCGCGGGCTACGTGGTTTACATGGCCAAGGGCAAGACGGTGCGTCATTCCACTGTGGAAGAAATGGAGCGCAAGATCGGGGAATGAGGGAATATTCCACGATTGCCGCCATTGACCTGGGTTCCAACAGCTTCAGGCTGCAGGTCGCACGGGTCGTAGGCGACCAGGTTTACCCCCTTGACTCACTCAAGGAGCCGGTCCGGCTTGGCGCCGGGCTGACGCCAGAAAAATTCCTCGATGAGGAAGCCCAGCAGCGCGCCCTGGCCTGCCTCAAGCTATTTTCCGAACGTCTGCGCGGGCTGCCGCGCGAAGCGGTGCGTGCCGTCGGCACCAACACCTTCCGCGTGGCAAAGAATGCCGCGCCTTTCCTCGAAGCCGCACAGGCCGCGCTGGGCTTTCCGATCGAAATCATCGCCGGCAGGGAAGAGGCGCGCCTGATCTACATCGGCGTTGCCCACGGCCTGCCGCCTTCTGAAAACAAACGCCTGGTGGTGGATATCGGCGGCGGCTCCACCGAGATCATTGTCGGTTCAGGCTACCAGCCAGAGCGCATGGAAAGCCTGTACATGGGCTGCGTCAGCTTCAGCCGGCGCTTCTTTCCCGACGGCAAAATCACCCAGGACAACCTCCAGCTGGCTGAACTGGCCGCATGCAGCGAAATCCAGACCAGCACCGCAGATTTCTCGGCTGACCACTGGCAGCAGGCCGTCGGCTCTTCCGGAACGGCTCGGGCGCTGGCGGAAATTCTGGAGCAA
Source organism: uncultured Sulfuricella sp. (assembly GCA_964384915.1). Taxonomy (GTDB): domain Bacteria; phylum Pseudomonadota; class Gammaproteobacteria; order Burkholderiales; family Sulfuricellaceae; genus Sulfurimicrobium. The sequence goes on from CAYLMA010000052.1 coordinate 11,311, forward strand.
AATGGCCTTTCCCAGTCCGGGCTGACGCGGGACGGCCTGAACGGCCTGCGCGAGCTCCTGCTCAAGTCGGGCGACGTGAAACTGTTGCAGCTGGCCGGCTTGCCCGTCGACCGCGTGCCGGTGCTGGCGGGCGGCTTCGCCATCATGAACAGTATTTTCAGCGAACTCGGCATCGACCACATGGAAGTAGCCAGCGGCGCGCTACGCGAAGGCGTGCTGTACGACCTGCTGGGGCGCTTCCATCACCGCGACATGCGCGAATCCACGGTGCGCGAATTCATGCGCCGCTACCATGTTGACCCGACTCAGGCGGGAAGGGTGCAGGAGCTGTCAGACACCCTGTTCGACCAAGTCGCCAACAAGCTGACCGGCCATATTGACGCCCCCCGCCAGTATCTCGCCTGGGCCGCGCGCCTGCACGAAACCGGCATTTCTATCGCCCATACCGGCTACCACCGCCATTCCGCCTACATTCTCGCGAATGCCGACATGCCGGGTTTTTCCACCCGCGAACAGAGCTTGCTGAGCCTGCTGGTGCGCGCCCACCGCGGCTCCCTCAAAAAACTGCTGGATCAAATGCCGGTCCGGAACAGCGACGAATGGATGCTGATCCTGCTATTGCGGCTCGCGGTTCTCTTGTGCCGCAGCCGCAGCGACGCTGAACTGCCGGCAATGAAACTCAAGGCCGGCGGCAGCAGCTTTTCTCTCACCATCGACCGCGCCTGGCTCGAACACAACACCCTCACCCGCTCCCTGCTGGAAAACGAGGTCAAGGATTTGAAGTCTGTCGGAATCGCTTTTTCCATTAAAACCGACAAGGCCCTGTAATGCCGGCACCTGCCTTCATTCCGCCTCTACTTGACAAACAGATTTTGAGGCGTGGACTTGCCGCGCTGATTGTGCTGCTGGCTGCCGGCACGTCAATGGCACACTCAAGCGAAGCGGAAAGCGGCGCCGGTCCGATCCCCGGAATCGACCTGACCCGGCTGCCCACGGAACCGAACGCCGCCCGGAACGGAGCGCACAAGAAAACCGTCACCTTCACCCGTTTCCAGGTCGCCAATTCGCTCCAGGTTGAAGACATTGCGGATATCTGGAACGGCTACCCGCTGGAATTGCTGCGCCGGCTGGAGGCCAGGGGAAATATCGTGGCGCGCCACAGCACAGCCTCGCCATTCCCTGACCCGCGCGACCTCAACCCGTATTCTCCCGCCAGCCGTGAGCGGGTCCGCCGCATTGCCGAACAGGACGGCAGCGAATTGGTAATCTCCGGGATCGTTCTTGACGCCGCCGTCAGCGACGAATCCATGAGCCCCTATTTCGGATGGCAAGGCCGCGAGACGGGGCGGCGCTTCGAACTTGGCCTGCCCTGGAACAGCGTGGTTGCCGGCATCCGCCCCGTGGCGACGGAGCGGCGGCTTGAAGTGGAAATTCTCATCTATGACGGGCTGACCGGCGCACTGCTCAAGCGCCACCGCGACAACGCGGAAATCTCAGGTCACGCGACCGTAGGGCGCAACCTGGCTTTTGCCAGCGCGGCCTTCTTTGACACGGATTTTGGCGAGGCCGTCAATCGCCTCATCAATGCCCAGATCAAGCTGATCGACAGCGACCTTGCCCAATCCAGCGAACTAACCGCCGATATCGCCAGCCGCAAACAAGGCTATTGAGGTCTCAGGCTATCCAGGGATAATCTGACGCGTGAGCGCAACCGAGACGATATAGCCGAACACCAGGATCGCCGCCAGCCACGCAATCACTCGGGTCCGTTTTGTTTTCCCGCGCTTGATCGCGATCGTGCCCAAGCCAATGTAAACCAGCAGCGCCAGCACCTTGGCGGTGAGCCAGGAATGCACGCCGGGATACTGGTTCAGGGTCCAGGCCAGCAGAAGGGCGCTGGTCAGCAGCGTGGCATCGATGACGTGGGGAAGGATTTTCACCCAGCGCTGCTGCAAGCGCGCCGAGTCCTGCAACATCCAGAATCCACGCAGCAGGAACAGGCTGATGGTCAGCGCCACACAACTGACGTGGATGGTTTTAAGCGCCAGGTAAAACACGTCTAGCGCCTGGTTTATTGCACTTGCGGCAGCGGGTAATCGCGCGGCAGCAACACCCACATCCGGCCTTGCTGCTTCATGCTGCCCGCCTGTTTTCCTGCATCGCTGCCGAAGCCCCAGAAGAAATCCGCCCGCACTGTGCCCTTGATGGCGCCGCCCGTATCCTGCGCCACCATCAGGCGCTGCAGCGGCTTGGCCTCGTTAGGCCAAGTGGTCGAGAGAAAAACCGGCGCGCCAAGCGGGATGGCACGCGGATCGACGGCCAGGCTGCGGCCCGCGGTCAGCGGCACGCCCAGCGCGCCCAAGGGGCCGGCAAGATGGTTCGGCAGCTCGCGGAAGAATACATAGCTGGCGTTGAAATTGAGCAATTCCGTCAACTTGCCGGGATTGCGCTTGCCCCAATCCTTGATGCCTTGCATCGAAGCCTTGTCGAGCGTCAGCTCGCCCCGGTCCACCAGCGCCTTGCCAATGGATTTGTAGGGATAGCCATTCTGGTCGGCATAGCCGATGCGCGCCATTTCGCCGTCCGGCAACTTGATTTTTCCCGATCCCTGAATCTGCAGAAAGAACAGATCCAACGCATCGTCCACCCAGAACAATTCACGCCCTTTCATGGGTGCCGTTCCGTTCTCGATTTCAGCGCGGCTGAAATAAGGCACCACCCGGTTGCCCTGCAGGCGGCCGCGCAGGCGCATGCTCTTCAGCTCCGGATAAACCGAGCCCAGATCAATCACCAGCATATCCCCGGGAGGCGCATACAGAGGGAAGCGGTAACGGCTGCTGCGGGTGCGGCTGCCATTCAGCAGCGGCTCGTAATAGCCGGTGATCATGCCCTCGCTGCTGCTGTCAGGATTGGTGACCTGATACGGAGTGAAATTCTCTTCGAAGAAACGCCGCAGCGCCTCCGGCTGCAAAGACTGTGCCGCCGCCGCCGAACACACCGCTTGCCACGCCGTTTGCTGCTTCAGCGCGGAGCAGCTCTGCAAAAAAGCATCCCAGGCCTGAGCGGGATTATCCTCTGACCAGCCGGCAACGGCATTCCATGGCGCCACCTGTAAAGCAGGCACCGCAACCGCGGGAGGGGGAACAGCCGGCGCCACAGACACCGGAGGCGCAGGAGGAACGGGGGGGGGCACGGTGGCACAGGCGGATAGCAGGGCCAGCAAAGCCCAGGGGAATAGTCGTAGCATCTTCATCTTAACAAGATCACACCCAAACCTAATGCAGCACGCGCGGCACGCTCAGGATAAATTCCACAACGGGCGCCTCAAAACGGGTGCCATCTTCCGCCACCATCTGGTAACTGCCCCGCATGGTGCCCACAGGGGTCGCCAGGGAAGTGCCGCTGGTGTATTCAAAACTCTCATCCGGCCTCAGCAAGGGCTGCTCCCCCACCACGCCCAAGCCGCGCACCTCCTGCACCTGATTGGCCGCATCGGTGATGACCCAATGGCGGCTGATCAATTGCGCCGGTACGGTGCCGGTATTGGTGATCGTCATGGTATAGGCAAAGACGTACCGCTCGCTCTTCTCGTCGGACTGGTCGGGAAGATAAGCAACATTGGTTTCCACCTGAACTTCGTATTTTTTACTGTCGGCCATAGGGATGCCATTGCACACGAAATCGGCGCATCAGGCAAGAGTAATTATCATTCATGACGCTTCAGTTTCCTGCGCCACTCAAGTAGAATTTACCCCATCCATCGGGCCGATAGCTCAGCTGGGAGAGCGCTGCGTTCGCAATGCAGAGGTCGGGAGTTCGATCCT
>CAYLMA010000053.1:0-14684 GCA_964384915.1 uncultured Sulfuricella sp.
GAGCTTTACAACCCGAAGGCCTTCTTCACTCACGCGGAATGGCTGGATCAGGCTTTCGCCCATTGTCCAAAATTCCCCACTGCTGCCTCCCGTAGGAGTCTGGACCGTGTCTCAGTTCCAGTGTGGCTGATCATCCTCTCAGACCAGCTACTGATCGTCGCCTTGGTGAGCCTTTACCTCACCAACTAGCTAATCAGATATAGGCCAATCTAATAACGCGAGGTCCGAAGATCCCCCGCTTTCCCCCTCAGGGCGTATGCGGTATTAGCACCGATTTCTCGGCGTTATCCCCCATTACTAGGTATGTTCCTATACGTTACTCACCCGTTCGCCGCTCGCCGACAACCCGAAGGTCTCGCTGCCGCTCGACTTGCATGTGTAAAGCATTCCGCCAGCGTTCAATCTGAGCCAGGATCAAACTCTTCAGTTTAATCACTTAGCATTACTTATTACTTTTTCGCACTCATTTGTCGTTACCGCAATCTTTTCAAATTACTGTAACAGAGCACTTGTATCATTTGAGTTACTTCAACACCAAACCCTAAGGCCCAGCATCTCAGTTTACCCATCCGACAAGCGCTCACACTTATTGGCTGTATCTTGTTAAAGAACGTTTACTTCTCTTCCCCGCCGTAGCGAGAGGTGCGCATTATACAGACCCTACACACCCTGTCAAACTGTTTTTGAAATCTGCCAACCTGTTTCGTCACGCTGCGTTGCAACGAAGGGCGCATTATACAGATCCCTAGAACCGCGTCAAATCTTATTTTGCTGCCGATTTGCCCGTCGCAATGTTCTGCAACGAAGGTGCGCATTATACAGAGGCAAAACCGATGGTCAATGCCTTTGCAACACATTTGTCACAATAAAACTGCGCCGCTTTACAAGACAGTGACTTACACGCCATCGCCAAGTCAAATAATGCTTACACGCGCAAATTTGCGCTTTCCAACCTGCAGAACAATCACGGCGCCACTAGCCAGAAGCAGTCCTTTGTCACTCACTTTTTCTCCATTCGCCTTAACGCCACCCTGCTGAATCATGCGGATTGCTTCTGAAGTACTGGATGTCAAGCCGGCCTGCTTGAGCGCCTGCACAATCGACACCCCCCCGCCCTCTGCCGGCAAATCGATCTCCGGCATCACATCCGGCATTGCTCCTTCCCGAAACCGGGCCTCAAAATCTGCTAGCGCCTGAGCCGATGCCTTAGCATCATGGAATCGAGTAATGATTTCCTGCGCAAATAGCACTTTGATATCGCGCGGGTTGCGGCCCTCGCCTACATCTTTCTTCCATTGGTCCACCACATTCAGCGGCTCGAAAGATAGTAGCTCTATATAACGCCACATCAATTCATCAGAAACTGACATCAGCTTGCCGAACATATCATTGGGCGGCTCATGTATACCTATATAGTTGCCGAGCGATTTCGACATCTTGTTGACGCCATCGAGCCCTTCCAGGATAGGCATGGTCAAAACCACCTGCGGCGATTGGCCATAATGCTTCTGCAGCTCCCGCCCAACCAGCAGATTGAATTTCTGGTCGGTTCCGCCTAACTCCACGTCTGCCTTCATGGCTACCGAGTCGTACCCCTGAATCAGAGGGTAAAGGAATTCATGCACTGCAATGGGCTGGCCGGATGTGTAACGCTTATGAAAATCATCACGTTCCAGCATGCGCGCCACTGTATGCTTGGCCGCCAATCCGATCAAATCGGCCGCACTCATTTCTCCCATCCAACTGGAATTGAACATCACCAGCGTTTTTTCCGGATCGAGAATTTTGAATATCTGTTGCTCGTAGGTGCGCGCATTCTCAATCACCTCATCGCGAGTTAATGGTTTACGCGTTATGTTTTTGCCGGTCGGGTCACCTATCATTCCGGTAAAATCACCGATCAGGAACATCGCCTCGTGCCCCATCTCCTGAAACTGTCTCATTTTATTGAGCAAGACCGTGTGGCCAAGATGCAGATCCGGAGCAGTCGGATCAAAACCCGCCTTGACTCGCAACGGCCGGCCTGTCGACAGTTTTTCAACCAGTTCCTGCTCCAGCAAAAGCTCCTCGCACCCTCGTTTAATTATCTGGAGCGACTCTTTGATTTGACTCATTACACATTACCAATCTGGAAAAATATTAACTTTTCGCCACTTGTGTTTTTTGTTAAGCTTCGGGCTGGCCAAAGAAACCACACAGGCAACATTTTGAACAATAAAGATTCCATTCTATCGCAAAAGCTTTTCCAGTCCGAACGAAAAATCCCACTCCGCTGGCTAGTAGCAATCTCAGCCCTGCCGCTGTTTGGAGTGGTTGCAGCCTTCGGTATCGCGCCAGACACCGAGGTGCAGCGCATCACCACCCGCACGGTGGTTGAAACTTTGGCACTGCCGTCGATTCAGCTTTCCACCGACCAAAGCGAGTCCTTCTGGCGCGAAGAACGAATTCAGCGCGGCGATACCGTCAGTTCACTTTTAAATCGCCTTGATATCAACAGTGACGATGCGCAGTCTTTCCTGAGGGAAGCTCAACACGCTCAAGCTTTTCGCCAACTGAAACCGGGCAAGAACATTCAAGCTCTTACTAGTCAAGAGGGTGAATTGCTGTCCCTGCGCTACCATTATGGCGGCGACAGCATGCTGCTGATTGAAAAACAAGATGGCCATTTCAAGACCAGCGACCAGCCACTACTGCTGGACCGCCAGGTAGAAATGAAATCCGGATTGATCAACAGCTCCCTGTTTGCAGCCACTGATGATGCGAACATGCCTGACGCCGTTGCTATTCAAATGGCGGATATTTTTTCAACCGACATCGACTTTCACCGCGATTTGCAGCGAGGCGACAAATTCACCGTTGTTTATGAAAGCTTTTACAACAAGGGTGAATTGGTCAAGACCGGTCGCATCTTGGCTGCCGAATTCATCAATAACGGCAAGTCTTACCGCGCTGTATATTTTCAGGGCCAGGATGGACGTGGCGGATATTACACAGAGGACGGAAAAAATCTTCGCAAGGCTTTCCTACGTTCGCCACTTGAATTTTCACGCATTTCTTCAGGATTTTCCAAAGCGCGCTACCATCCCGTCCTAAAAGAATGGCGAGCACACAAAGGCGTTGATTACGCTGCGCCTACTGGAACCCGGGTTAAATCCACAGCGGATGGCACCGTAGCGCTTGCCGGACGACAGAACGGTTACGGAAATATCGTTGTCATCAAACACCAGGGCAACTACGAAACCGTCTACGGCCATCTTTCCGGATTCGCAAACGGCCTCCGTAAAGGTCAGCATGTGAATCAAGGCGATGTAATTGGCTATGTTGGCATGACCGGCCTCGCAACCGGCCCCCACCTTCACTATGAATTCAAGGTTGCCGGCGTGCAACGCAATCCACTTTCAATTGAGGTGCCCGTTGCTTTCCCTATCGCCGCCAACCAGAAAGGCGAGTTTAAGCGCTCCATACAACCTCTAGTTGCTCGCCTGGAATTACTGCGCGGCACCAATCTAGCAGCACTCGACTAATCCTTCTGAACAGCGTGGGTTCAACTGAGCTATATATTGGATTGATGTCCGGCACCAGCCTGGACGGTATCGATGCTGCGCTGATTCAGTTTGACTCAAACGGCTTTCACTATGTGGAGGCCGTTTTTCATTCTTTCGACCCGGCATTGAGAAATGAACTTCTGGCTCTCAATCTCGCGGGGGACGATGAACTGCTGCGAGCGGCTCGGACAGGAAATGTTTTGGCCGGCTGCTACGCCAGTGCGGTTTCGGATCTCTTGGACCGGACAAAACTCGATTCGAGCTCAATCATTGCCATTGGCTGCCACGGACAAACCATACGCCACCGCCCGGAACAGGGGGTTACCATTCAAATCGGCAATGCCTCCTTGCTTGCCGAACTTACTGACATCACCGTTATTGCAGATTTCCGCAACCGCGATATCGCTGCTGGCGGGCAGGGCGCCCCACTGGTTCCCGCTTTCCATGCAGCGGCATTTCGCAATCCGGATCACAGCCGTGTAATTGTCAACATTGGCGGCATCAGCAACCTCACCTGGCTCCCGCCAACGGGAATCGTCACTGGCTTTGACTGTGGCCCAGGGAACCTGTTGCTGGACGCTTGGACTCAGAAACATTTGGGCGCGCCATATGACCTGGATGGCGCATGGTCAGCCAGCGGAAAGGCCCTTCCAGATCTATTGCGGTCCTTGCTTGCTCACTCATTTTTCGCTGCGCAGCCTCCCAAAAGCACGGGGCGAGACATGTTTCACCTCGAGTGGCTAAGCCCCCTGCTTCCAGCTCAGTTTTCTCCCGAAGATATCCAGGCGACATTACTGGAACTGACAGCACGCACAATTGCGGATTCCATTATTCGACACTGCCCGGATGCAGACGAAATCTTTCTATGCGGCGGGGGCGCACATAATGTCGCGCTCCGGAAAAGACTGTCAGGGTTGCTGCCGAATTTGCCAATATTATTGACCGACGAATTGGGCATCGACGCCGACTGGGTTGAAGCAGCAGCCTTTGCCTGGCTGGCGTACCAGACGTGGCACAAGCTTCCAGGAAATCTACCCGCAGTGACAGGCGCAAAAGGGCCACGTATCCTGGGGGCAATCTATCCCGCTTAAAAACATAAAGGGGCCGCAGCCCCTTTATGTTTTTTGCGCCGCAAAAATCGCGGTTCATGAAGAGAAAGAAGATCCGCAGCCGCAAGTCGTAGTTGCATTGGGGTTCTTGATCACGAACTGTGCGCCGTTCAAACCTTCGCTATAGTCAATCTCGGCGCCTACCAGATACTGAAAGCTCATCGGATCGATCAACAGCGTTACACCATTTTTCTCTACCACGGTGTCATCTTCATTAGTGACCTCATCAAAAGTGAAGCCATACTGGAATCCGGAACAACCGCCGCCGGAAACAAAGACGCGCAGTTTCAGATCTGAACTGCCCTCCTCTTCGATCAAGCTCTTTACTTTGGCCGCGGCATTATCGGTAAAATTCAACGGGCTCGGCATTTCAGTTACTGCGTTCATAGCGTGCTCCTGGAAATTATCTCAAAAACGTATTTTGCTAAACTATAGCATTCTAGTCAACTACTATTGATCCTTCAATGGCCCCTGGTGATGGCAGCGCCAGCTTCTCCTGATGCACCAACTTGCCCTCGATAATTGCGCCCACATGCATCTCCAGTGTTTTGTAGTAAACGTCCCCTGTGACTCTGGATTTCGCCTGAAGTTCTACATATTCTGAAACATATACCGGCCCGGCAACCGTGCCATTCACAACCAAATGCGAAACCTCGATTGCCCCCTCCACTCGCGCCTGCTCAGAGAGCACCAGCGTGCTCGCCTGGCCAGCCTCGGCACGGACATTACCGACCACCTCGCCATCAATACGCAAGCCACCAGAAAATGAGATATCTCCCTGAATTCGGGTGCCATGTCCGATCAAGCTATCTATCCGATTTTGCGGTGTCGTACTCTTTCTGCCGAACATAATTCTCCCTTGTCAATTCACGACAAATTCACCGTCTTGCTCAATTTTGGCCGCAGCGATCCATCAGTAAAAATACGTGCTTCAACACTCTTGAGCACCTGCCCTGGTTCAAGTTGAAAGCTTCCATCAATACTCTGGTAGGATTTCATGTTGATCTTAAACTTTTCATCCATGACGGCATCGCTAGGAAAGAGTCGCACACTCTTCCCGCTGCCTCCCTGGGCGGTTACCACAAGTTGCAGGCGGCCCCGAAAAACATGCTCCTTCTGCCCCGCCTGAACCAACAGAAGCTGAAAGCGATAAGAACCCAACACCTCTTTTTTAACCGTAAAGCGCTGTATATTCAACGCTCCTGAGCGATCGTCGGAACTCATCCCGCGAATGAAAGCCAACTCCTCCCTGAGCGTGGCGTTTTCACCCTGCAGGGCTTTAAGCTCGCGCTCCAGGCTTCTCTGCGCTTCTGCATCAATCTGGCTATGACGATTTATTTTTTGCTGTGCTGACTGGAGTTGCGAATTCTCCATTTCGAGTTGCCTGACCCTGGCCCTCAACTGCGCCAAGCCCTGCTCCGAAATGCCGCGGTCAAAACCAAGCCGCCCACCCACATCGAAAAACCACCATGCAAGAGCAATACCCACCCCAAGAACAACGCTCATGAACAAGCCGCGCCAGTACCAAGCAATATGGGTTCGCACCGCCATCCGGCGCGAGGCCATACTGTACTTGCGCCTCTTGGGTCGCAACAAACTCATGGCAAGATGGGTATCTGCAGCAACCCGCTCGACTCCGGCAAACCGAATAGTATATTCATGTTTTGCACAGCCTGCCCTGCGGCACCCTTGACCAGATTGTCGATGACTGACAGGATAACGACGGTATCCCCGCCTTGCGGGCGGTGTACTGCAATGCGGCAAAAGTTAGCCGACCTGACCGAACGGGTCTCCGGATGACTGCCGCCCGGCAGCACGTCAACAAAATACTCATTCGCATAGCGCTTCTCGTAGAGCGCCTGAATATCTATATCCTTGTTAAGCCGAGCATAAAGCGTGGCGTGAATACCCCGGATCAATGGAGTCAAGTGAGGGACGAAAGTCAGTCCGACGGGTGCGCCCGCACGGAGCGACAAGCCCTGCACAATCTCTGGCAAATGGCGATGGCCCGCGACGCCATAAGCTTTGAAATTATCCGAGGCCTCGCTAAAAAGGGCGTGAACTTCCGCCTTGCGGCCCGCACCGGACACGCCCGATTTGCAGTCCGCAACCAGTCCGTCAAGTTCAACCGCACCGGCCTCGATCAGCGGCAGAAAACCCAACTGGACCGCCGTAGGGTAGCAACCTGGGTTGGCTATCACGCGTGCACCAGGAATTTCTGTCCGGTTGATTTCCGGCAAGGCATACACCGCCTCCTGAATCAGATCCGGGCAAGCGTGCTCCATGCCATACCATTTCTCCCATACGGAAACATCCTTGATGCGGAAATCCGCGGCCAGATCAATCACGCGCACTCCGGCATCCACCAATTCTCTTGCTTGCTGCATGGCTACGCCATTAGGTGTCGCGAAGAACACCACATCGCATTTCGCAAGTGGCGCATGAGCAGGATCTTCAAACTTCAGGTTGACCCTGCCTCGCAGATTGGGAAACATGTCGCTCACCGCCATCCCGGCTTCCTTGCGCGAGGTAATGGTTTCCAGGTGCGCCCCGGGGTGTTGCGCCAGCAAACGTAGCAACTCCACGCCGGTATATCCGGTGCCCCCTACAATACCCACCTTGATCATTGCCAGTACCCCTTCATGGAAAGGGATTAATCATAAAAGGGCGGCTTCAGTTAAGCAACCCGACAGCCAATAAAAAAGCCGCCCGAAGGCGGCTTTTTTATTGCACCACAAACGTGATTAACGCTTGGAGAATTGCTTACGGCGACGCGCTTTGCGCAGACCGACTTTTTTACGCTCGACTTCTCGAGCATCGCGAGTTACCAGACCGGCTTTGGAAAGCGCGCTCTTGAGATTCGCGTCATAATCGATCAGCGCGCGAGTAATGCCATGGCGCACAGCACCCGCCTGGCCAGACTCACCACCGCCAGCCACGTTGACCAGAATGTCAAAAGTAGCGAGATTATTGGTCAGTTCAAGAGGCTGACGCACGACCATGCGGCCGGTTTCGCGGGAGAAGAAAACGTCTACTGGCTTGCCGTTTACGACAATATTGCCCGAACCAGACTTCAAGAACACACGTGCGACCGAGCTCTTGCGACGGCCGGTACCATAGTTGTAATTACCGATCATGGCGATTCCTTAAATTTCCAATGCCTTGGGTTGTTGCGCAATATGCTGATGCTCCGGACCACTGTAGCATTTGAGCTTTTTGAGCATGGCGTAACCCAGCGGGCCTTTTGGCAACATACCTTTGACCGCCTTCTCCAGCACTCGGCCGGGGAAACGCTGTTGCATTTTAGTAAAGTTGGTGGTGTAAAGACCACCAGGGTATCCAGTATGACGATGATATAGCTTGTCTTCGGCCTTGTTGCCGGTCACGCGCAGTTTTTCAACGTTCACGACCACGATATAGTCGCCAGTGTCCACGTGTGGCGTGTATTCAGCCTTGTGCTTGCCGCGCAAACGCGATGCAATTTCGCTAGCCAGACGCCCCAAAACTTTATCCGTGGCGTCAACCAGGTACCAGTCACGCTTTACCTCGTGAGGTTTTGCAGAAAAAGTTTTCATGCAGAAATCCAGTTGTTCGAATAGAGAAAGGGGCGCATTTTACGACAGATATCACAGGCATGTCAAACAATAATCCTGATCAGGAGTTCGCACATCAATTTTGTGCCACGCCGAATCTGCTAACATACCGCATATTTGGATTCAGGCTTAAAAACTTTAGGTACTAGAAAGGATACGCATGAAAGCACGCATCAAATGGGCAGGGGAGGCCAGCTTTATTGGCGAAACCGAAAGCAGCCACGCAATCGTCATGGATGGCCCACCCGACATGGGGGGGCGCAATATTGGACCGCGCCCCATGGAAATGTTGTTGCTTGGCACTGGCGGCTGCACTTCCTTCGATGTAGTACACATCCTGAAAAAAAGTCGTCAGCAGATTACCGATTGCGTCGCTGAAATTGAAGCCGAACGCGCGGCAAGCGACCCCAAAGTATTCACAAAAATCCACATTCATTTTATCGTCAGCGGCAAAAACCTGAAAGCCGATCAGGTTGAGCGCGCAATAAAACTCTCCGCAGAAAAGTATTGTTCAGCATCCATCATGCTGGGGAAAAGCGCGGAAATTACGCATGACTTTGAGATTGTGGAGCTGGCTTGACAGGCATGCATGCGCATTGCAAATTTTCCCGGCATCCCCTAAACTGGGCCGAACCCCACCGGCAATCAGTTAATATGTTGTTTATTAGACGTAATGTCCGACTCTTTCAGGTCGCGGCTACCGCATTAGTCCTTTTTTATGCGTCTGCTTCTTATGGCGAAATTTACAAGCACGTTGACTCCCAAGGACGCGTGACCTACTCCAACGTCCCGATAAAGGGTGCCACCAAACTTAATCTTGAACCGCTGACTACCGTGCCGGCACCACGCGCCAGAACAAACGCACCCACGCCGGCCGGCTTCCCCAAGGTCGACAACGAAACACAGAAAAAACGCGATGACACCCGGCGCAAGATTCTCGAAGAAGAGCTTTCTGCCGAAGAAAAGCTGCTTGCGGACGCCACCAAGGGTCAGTCCAGGGAAGAGATAGAGCTCCATGAGAAAAACATCTCCGCGCTCAAAAAAGAACTTGCCAACCTGAAGTGACGCCCTCTTTATTCCTGGGCCTGGAACATCTCGCCACAGCAGTTTTTTTGCTGGATGAAAACGGTTTCGTCCTGTACGCAAACCCTTCGGCCGAAAACCTGTTCGAAGTCAGCCTGAATCATATTGGCGGCCACAATCTCGCGCAGATATTTGGCGCCGACAGTCCGCTTATTAGGGCAATAGAGCAGATCCTCCCGGGCAACACCAGTTTTACCGAGCACGAGCTCACCTTAAGCACCGCCAGCCATACACTCTTTTCCGTCAGCTGCACATTTTCACCCGTGGAAGTCGGCACAGTTCGTCTTATTCTGGAATTCCACCAGATCGACAAACAGCTGAAAATTGCCCGGGAAGAGCGGATGCTGCTGCAACAGCAGGCCAACCAGGAACTGGTGCGCAACCTTGCCCATGAAATCAAAAATCCACTCGGCGGGCTGCGCGGAGCGGCGCAATTGCTGGAATTGGAACTTCCCAAACCGGAACTCAAGGAATACACCCAGGTCATCATCAAGGAAGCTGACCGGCTACGTTCGCTAATGGACCGATTGCTCACGCCGCACCGCCCACCCCAGTTCCGCATGGTGAATATCCATGAAGTTCTGGAGCGGGTACGCAGCCTGCTGCTTGCAGAGCACCCTCAGGGCATCTCTATCAGGCGCGATTACGACACCAGCCTGCCGGATATTTACGCCGACCAGGAGCAACTGATTCAGGTGGCGCTCAACATCAGCCGCAATGCAGCTCAAGCCATGCATGGCAAGGGTGAAATCACGTTGCGGACGCGTATTGCCAGGCAAGTAACTTTAGCCAAAAAACGCTATCGGCTTGCCCTCATGATTCAGATAGCCGACAACGGGCCGGGCGTGCCGGAAAACATTCGCGAGAAAATCTTCTATCCCCTGGTTTCCGGCCGCGATGGCGGCAGCGGCTTGGGGCTTACGCTGGCCCAGACGTTTGTGGCCCAACATCATGGCTCCATCGAATGCGACAGCAAACCCGGCCGCACCTGCTTTACAATACTGCTGCCGGTGACTGCAACCGCCTACCATTCCTGAAATGACAAAAAACATATGAAGCCAATTTGGATCATTGACGACGACCGCTCCATTCGCTGGGTATTCGAGAAGACGCTGACACGCGCCGGCATCGAATTCAAGAGCTTCTCCTCCGCCCAGGAAGCGCTTTCCGCGCTGGAAACCTCAACCCCCCAGGTGGTCGTGAGCGACATTCGCATGCCTGGCGAATCCGGCCTGGAATTGCTGCAGCATCTCAAGCGGCGCTACCCGGCCCTGCCCGTTATCATCATGACGGCCCATTCCGACCTGGAAAGCGCCGTTTCGGCCTTCCAGGGTGGCGCGTTCGAATACCTGCCCAAGCCTTTCGACATCGATCATGCTGTCGATTTGATTCGCCGCGCCATTGACGAAAGCATGCGCCAAAGCGGGGAACAGGAGGCGCTCGAAACCGCGCCGGAAATTCTCGGCCAGGCCCCGGCGATGCAGGAGGTTTTCCGCGCCATCGGCCGCCTGTCGCAATCCCATGTCACGGTGCTCATCAATGGCGAATCCGGCTCCGGCAAGGAACTGGTTGCGCGCGCCCTGCACCGTCACAGCCCCCGCGCCGACAAACCCTTCATCGCCATCAATACCGCAGCCATACCCAGGGATTTGCTGGAATCCGAGCTGTTCGGCCATGAACGCGGCGCCTTTACTGGGGCCCAGGCAATGCGCCGGGGGCGCTTCGAGCAGGCGGATGGCGGCACGCTGTTCCTGGATGAAATCGGCGACATGCCTCCCGAACTGCAGACCCGCCTCCTGCGCGTCCTCTCCGATGGCCAGTTCTACCGCGTTGGCGGCCACTCCCCCATCAAGGTCAACGTGCGCGTCATTGCCGCGACGCATCAGGACATGGAGCAGCGTGTCAAACAAGGGCTGTTTCGCGAAGACCTTTTTCACCGCCTGAATGTCATTCGCCTCCGCCTCCCCCCCCTGCGCGAAAGGCGCGAGGATATTCCGCTGCTGGCCAAATATTTTCTGCAAAAAAGCGCTCAAGAACTCGGGGTTGAAGCCAAGAAGCTCTCCGAAGCGGCGCTCAAATACCTTGCCACGCTGCCATGGAGCGGCAACGTACGGCAGCTTGAGAACGTCTGCCACTGGATCACGGTCATGGCACCGGGGCAAAACGTGGAAGTACTCGACCTGCCGCCGGAGCTGCGCGAAGAAAATCAGACACTCATCTCAACCGACTGGACCAGCGCCCTGGAAACCTCCGCGAGCAACGCCTTTGATCGTGGCGAGAAGGGCATCATGGAAGAGCTCACCCATCAATTTGAGCGCGTCCTGATAGCCCAGGCGCTGAAACATACCGGCGGGCGAAAAATCGAGGCTGCGCAACTGCTCGGTCTTGGGCGTAACACCCTGACCCGGAAAATTCAGGAACTGGGCATGGAGGACAGCGGCGAAGCCTGATTCCTGGGCATTAGCGCCGTAGCCTCCTCCAGCAGGAACGCCTTGAACCCTGCCGCCACCGGAGAAAGGCGCTTGTCCTGGCGATGCACCACAAACCAGTGGCGCATGATAGGAAACGACTCCACGTCCAATATGGCCAGTCTCCCGGTCTCCAGTTCCAGCGCCACGGTATGCAGGGAGACGACCCCCAGCCCCATTCCCGCCTGCACCGCCTGCTTGATGGCCTCGTTGGTGCTCATCACCATCCCGGTTTTATAGACAATAAAATGCTCCTGGAAAAAGCGCTCCATCGCACTACGCGTTCCTGAGCCCGCCTCACGCACCAGAAAAGTTTCTTTTCCAAGCTCTTGCAACTTGATTTTCCTGGCACCCGTCAGTACGTGGCCCGGTGCCGCAATGACCACCAACGGGTTTTCCATGAAAGATTCCGCATTGAGGTCGTGACCCTCCGGCGGCTGCCCCATGATCGCCATATCCGTTTCGTTGCTGGCCAGCTGTTGCAACAATTCTTCGCGGTTGGTGACATCCAGGCTGACGGTCACTCCAGTATGGCGCTGACAAAAACTGGCCAGCAATTGCAATGCAAAATAATTGGCGGTACTCACCACGGTGAGTTTCAGCTGCCCTTGACCCAGCCCCTTCAGGCGGGCCAACACCCCTTCCATCTCTTCCAGTTGCTCGGCAATCGCCCGACAGTAATGAAACATTTCCTGGCCGGCTTCAGTGAGGAAAATCTTTTTCCCCATCTGCTCGAACAATGGCAGCCCGACACTCTCCTCAAGCTGCTTGACCTGCATCGACACCGCCGGCTGGCTTAAATGCAGGGCCTCGGCGGCACGCGAGAAGCTACGGCACTTCGCAACAGATTCAAATACCTTTAATTGGCGCAAAGTCAGGTGTAGCATGAATACCAATCCATCAACCCATAAGCTTTATCTTATAGTAATCATCATAACTACTTAATGTTTCTTATACAAGTTGGCGCGTATAGTTCCCCTCATCGTATCGCACCATTCCTTCGGGAATACTTTATATAACCACAGGAGAAATCAATGGATCAGTCCGCACGTTACGCCGACCTTAGCTTGAAAGAAGAAGACCTGATCAAGGGCGACAAGCACATTCTCGTCGCCTACCACATGCAGCCAGCCGCAGGCTACGGCTACCTGGAAACCGCAGCGCACATCGCGGCTGAATCTTCCACGGGCACCAACGTTGAAGTTTGCACCACAGATGACTTCACCAAGGGCGTGGACGCCCTGGTGTATTTCATCGACGAAGCCAAGGGCGTGATGAAAGTCGCTTACCCGATTGACTTGTTCGACCGCAACATGATCGATGGCCGCGCCATGATCGTGTCGTTCCTGACACTGTGCATCGGCAACAACCAGGGCCAAGGCGACGTCAAGTGCCTGAAGATGCACGACTTCTACGTTCCCTGGTCCATGCTGCGCCTGTTTGACGGCCCGTCCAAGGACATCACCGACATGTGGGACATCCTGGGACGCCCTCGCGTCAACGGCGGCTACATCGCCGGCACCATCATCAAGCCCAAGCTGGGCCTGCGTCCCGAGCCGTTTGCTCACGCAGCCTACCAGTTCTGGCTGGGTGGCGACTTCATCAAGAACGACGAGCCGCAAGGCAACCAGGTATTCTGCCCGGCCAAGAAGGTTTACCCGCTGGTGTATGACGCAATGAAGCGCGCCATGGACGAAACCGGCCAGGCCAAGATTTTCTCCGCCAACATCACCGCTGACGATCATTACGAAATGATGGCCCGCGCCGATTTCATCCTCGAAACCTTCGGCCCGGACGCAAACAAGGTTGCCTTCCTGGTCGACGGCTACGTCGGCGGCCCCGGCATGGTCACCACTGCCCGTCGTCAGTACCCTGACCAGTACCTGCACTATCACCGTGCCGGTCACGGCGCGGTCACGTCGCCTTCGTCCCTGCGCGGCTACTCCGCATTCGTGCTGTCCAAGATGTCCCGCCTGCAAGGCGCATCCGGCATCCACGTCGGCACCATGGGCTACGGCAAGATGGAAGGTGCTGCGGACGACCGCAACATCGCCTACATGATCGAGCGTGATTCCGCGGATGGTCCTTACTACCATCAGGAATGGCACGGCATGAAGCCCACCACCCCGATCATTTCCGGCGGCATGAACGCGCTGCGCCTGCCAGGCTTCTTCGAGAACCTGGGCCACGGCAACGTGATCAACACTTCCGGCGGCGGTTCCTACGGCCACATCGACAGCCCGGCGGCCGGCGCGATCTCCCTGCGCCAGTCCTACGAGTGCTGGAAAGCCGGCGCCGACCCGATCGAATTCGCGAAAGAGCACAAGGAATTTGCCCGCGCATTCGAATCCTTCCCGGGTGATGCCGACAAGCTGTACCCAGGCTGGCGTGAAAAGCTGGGCGTGCACAAGTAAGCTCAGGCATGGATGCAATGAAGTGAAAACGCCCCCACCTGCTGGGGGCGTTTTGTTCCGGGTTAAGGAACCCGATTTCACGTACGGGTTACGGAGAAAAAATGACTGAAAACGAAGTTTCTGTGAAGGCTCACGTGAGCGAAGCGAACGTTAAGCAAAGCGGCCGCAGCTATAAAGACCAATACAAGGTCCGCAAGGAACCTTTCTACCAGCCCAAAAACAACGAAGTCCGGCTCTACGAGGCCGCCTACAACGCGCGCCTGCCGGTGATGGTCAAAGGCCCGACCGGCTGCGGCAAGTCACGCTTCGTCGAATACATGGCCTGGAAACTGGGCAAGCCGCTGATCACCGTGGCCTGCAACGAGGACATGACGGCTTCCGACCTGGTCGGGCGATATCTGCTCGACGCCAACGGCACGCGCTGGCTGGACGGCCCGCTGACCACGGCGGCGCGCATCGGCGCCATCTGCTA
>CAYLMA010000054.1:0-11049 GCA_964384915.1 uncultured Sulfuricella sp.
TATATCGTATGCCGGGTCACAATCAGATGAAGCGCACCATTCTTGAATTCAGTGGCATAAAACCTGTGACCGTTTCGAGCTTTGGCCCCATCAAGGGCTCAAGTCAACAAAAACGAGAAAAATGGTTAGCCCAAGTCAGTGCGTACGGCCATCATGCCTGACATTGCGGTCAAGCGAGACGCGCCCCAAGCCAATTTGCTTATTAACCACTGTGAGGAATACTCAGTATGGAAACCATAATCGCGTTGCTTATCGTCGTGGGTGCTACGGCGGTTATTCTCAATTTCCATTACGTTGACATCATGACCAGGAGACGCTGAGCTATGACTACACTAACGCGCCGGTGCTTTACGCAGTGCACTCGTCATGCTAGCGCTGGCATGACAAAGTTTGTAATAGATAAAACAGTCAAACTTGAAATTAATGGCTCTACCCAGCGAATCCGCATGTGCGCCGAACGCGACGGGCCACCGCCAATCTTGATCGTGCAGGCCGGGCCGGGCTTTCCCTTGCTGCACGAAGTGGCAAAGTTTCAGCGGCGTTTGTATATGGAAAAAGATTTCATGGTGAGTTACTGGGAGCAACGCGGTTGTGGCATCGCGTCGCAACAAGATGCGAAAAGCGTTTCGTTGCTACAGCAACTCGATGATCTGCGTGCCGTGCTGAACTGGTTGAAGAATGAAACCGGACAAAAGGTGCTTGTATTGGGCATTTCTCTGGGCGCAACGCTGGCCCTGCAAGCGGCAGAATATGAACGCGATACTGTAAAAGCGGTAATCGCCATTTCACCCGATGCACATACTGCCGGCAGCGATGCAGCCGTCTCTTCATACCTCAGAGAGCAAAGCGCCATTGCAAAAAACCGACGATTAGGAGCGAAGCTGATGAAACTGGGCGAGCCGCCCTATACAGACGCTGCGGCATTCCAGCTGCGCGCCCGCATATTGGCCGACCTCGGTGCTATCGAACACGGCAAGAAATTCAGCACCTTGTTAAGAGAGACGCTGTTTAGCCTGATTGCTACTTATGGCGTCCTTGGCGCGGCGCGCGCTTTGCGCAACATGAATCTGGTACAGAGCAAGCTGCTACCGCAGCTGGTATCGTTGAACTTGTTTTCCAATCCGCCACGTTTGGCAGTTCCTGTGCACTACCTGTTTGGCGAGCAGGATCCATTGGTTCCTGCCGAAATCGTCCAGCAATTGCCGGCAGCGATTACAAGCCCGCAGACTACGGTAATATTGCTGCCTGACGCCGGTCATATGGTGCATTTTGACCAGCCAGAGGCGGTACGCTCCATTGCTGTGAGCGCATCACATAAAGTAACGTGAGAGAGTCTGTCCTGATATTGGTGAGGGGGAGCGATGAATCTGGATTTGTATATCGGCAACAAGAATTATTCGTCATGGTCATTGCGGCCCTGGCTTTTGCTCAAGCATCTGGGCATACCATTCACTGAGCACATGGTGTCGGTAGCCGGGCGCGACTACAACCCTGCCTTGCGGCCTGTTGCCGCGAATGCCAGGGTACCTTGCCTGCATGTTGACGGATTTCAGATATGGGAAAGCCTCGCGATAGCAGAATACCTGGCTGAACAATACCCGGATTTATGGCCGGCCGACCCCAAGGCTCGTGCGCGAGCGCGCAGCATTTCGGCAGAAATGCATTCAGGCTTCGTCAACCTGCGCAAAGCGATGCCGATGAATCTGAAATTCCAGCTCAAGGGCAAACCGGCAGATGCGGCGGTACAGCGGGACATCGACCGTATTGTCGAGATATGGACAGAAGCGCGCACCCAGTTCGCAACCCCTGACGGGCCCTACTTGTTCGGCGCTTTCTCGGTGGCCGATGGGATGTATGCGCCCATCGTCTGGCGCTTTCACATCTACAACGTGCCGCTTCCCCCCGTGGCGTCGGCCTATCGGGACAAGCTGCTGGCTCATCCGGCCATGCGGGAATGGTACGCGGCGGCGCTTCAGGAAACCGAAGCGCATGCGCATTACGACGATCTGGCAAAGGAGTACGGCGGGCCTCGCTAATACAAGGCAGGAATTGTCCCCATTTATCCGCACTGCAATCTGGAGGCCATGATGCAAACTGTAGCAAAGACACCTACACCACCCTATTACGCGGTGATTTTCAGCTCTATCCGTTCTGATGGCGACAACGGTTATGCCGAGGCGGCAATACAAATGCTTGAGCTTGCCTCAAGCCAACCCGGATTCCTCGGCTTCGAGACTGCCCGGCAGGAAATCGGAATCTCCGTTTCGTATTGGGCCAGCCTTGAGGCAATTCAATCATGGAAGGAAAATGCCGAGCATCGCAAAACGCAGAAGAAAGCAAAAGTTTGGTATGGCAGCTTCCGCGTGCGCGTTTGCCGGGTGGAAAAAGAGTATGGCTTTTAGTGTCCCGCACAGGATAATAAAACTGTGGCGGTACAGAAGTTTCCGCTGTTCCATGTGATGCATACAATTATGATCGGAGGCCGAAAATGAATTTGCACAATGGATCGTGCCTTTGTGGTGAAGTTAATTACAAACTCAACTCAGAGATAAAAAGGGTGGTTAATTGCCACTGTAACTTTTGCCGGTCGCATAGCGGAGCGGCATTTTCTACTTTTATCGTTTTGCCTTTTGCGTCACTTGAAATCACAAAGGGCCAGGAAAAATTGAGTACCTTTCAGGTTGGCGATGGAAAAAAGCATTTTTGCAGTGTGTGTGGCACGCCCATATTCAACGTGAATAATAAATATCCCGGTGCGTGCATGATGTACCTTGGCACGCTGGAAAAGGCCGGGGACATAACCCCAGTGGTCAACATATGGTGTGAAAGTAAATTAGGATGGGTAAATACAGTGTCTTCTATCCAGTCCTTGGCTCAGGGCATTGAGAGAAAAAATGCATAACCCACTCAAGCGTGTCTGCGCAAAGATCGCAAGGCTCTTCCACAGCATCATTGGTGCGAAAGCACCTAGTGCTGGCGTGAAAGCGCGCAGCCTCTTAGCTTTACGTTGCTATGCGTCACAAGAATAATAGTCTCGACAAATGGCTGAGCTAATTGAGTTCGAAACTGAGCGCCTTCGCTTGCGCCAGTGGATCGCAGCCGACCGTGAACCATTTGCAGCGCTGAACGCTGACCCAAAAGTCATGGAATTTTTCCCCGCTCCCCTTAATCGCGCCGCAAGCGATGCAATGGCTGACCGTTGCCAGTCGCTGATCGCCGAACGCGGCTGGGGCTTTTGGGCTACCGAATCGAAGGAAACTAATCAGTTCATTGGGTTTGTTGGTTTGCACATTCCGGTTCCCGAACTGCCGTTCTCTCCTTGCGTCGAAATTGGCTGGCGGCTTGCCTATCCGTATTGGGGCAAGGGCTTTGCAACAGAGGCTGCAAGAGGTGCTCTTAAAATTGGCTTCGAACTGCTTAGCCTGCATGAGATAGTCTCCTTTGCCACCCTTTATAACCTCAGGTCGCGTGCCGTTATGGGAAGGCTCGGCATGTGTGAGACTACTGAAATATTTGAGCACCCCCATGTACATGAAGGTAATCCACTTCGTAAGCATTGCTTGTATCGGTTGTCTCGTGAGCAATGGCTTCCAATGCAGCAAACTTGAGAGTGATGAGCAATGATTAAATTAAGAGACCACGCAATAGCTGACGTTGATCGGTTTGCCGATCTTGCTAACAATGAAAATGTATCGAGATATTTGATCTATACGTTTCCTTATCCATATACAAAGCAGGACGCGGAATGGTGGATAAAAACCGGATCGAAGGCGAATAATGCGGTAACCAAGGTAATCGAATATCAAGGGGAGCTTGTCGGTACCGTTGGCATCACCCCACAAACGGGTTGGAAAGAACACTCGGCAGAGATTGGTTACTGGGTCGGT
Source organism: uncultured Sulfuricella sp. (assembly GCA_964384915.1). Lineage (GTDB taxonomy): Bacteria > Pseudomonadota > Gammaproteobacteria > Burkholderiales > Sulfuricellaceae > Sulfurimicrobium. The sequence continues at coordinate 3,888 of CAYLMA010000054.1, forward strand.
GAGGAGTATTGGGGTAAGGGTATCGCCACTGAAGCACTACGTGCAATGAGCGACCTCGCGTTTTCGACCATGAAGTACAAAAAACTATTTGCACCGGTTCTTGGGCCAAACAAAGCTTCGATGAGGGTGCTTGAAAAGTGCGGGTATAGTTTGGAGGGCATTTTAAAGCATGAGGTTTTTAAGGATGGAGATTATTTCGATGGGTATTACTATGCCAGATTTTGCTCTTGACCCTGCGCCATGCTGGACTGTGCCAAAAGCGGCGCGCCTCTCAATTTGAACGTTATGCGTCTCGCAATCACTAAACCTATGCGCACTCTCAGCCTCCTTGTTCTATCGTTTGTTTTCGCCTTGCCTGGCTGCACGACCATTCAGCGCACCGCCCACATGTACGGAAACGAAGCGCCTCCACCTCTGTCGTTTCAGTACAGGGACGGAGGTTCAAGCGTTTACTACTCATTCTCGGTCGGTGGCGCTTCGCAGCCAGATACCGCAATCTTCTTCTATGGCGCGACGGGTTGCCCCAGTTGGAAGTCCGTGATGCCCAGTTACGCCAACGGCCTTACGATTAGTGCCCGAATTTTCGTTCTCAACAAGCGATTCGTGCCTGACCGTTCTACCGGTCTATTCGATTGCGGCCAGGAATTTCATCTCGCAAACAATCCTGATCAATGGGTCGCCGACTATTCAGAGTTCATTGCGGCACAATTAGGCCCCAACGCGCCCCAGTTCAAGAATGTTGTTTTGGTTGGTGTCTCGGAAGGCGCGTTGCCTGCAACCAAGGTTGCCGGACTGTCCCCTGCCGTTACCCATCTTGCAATCATCGGCAGCGGTGGCTACTCAATGCGCAAATCACTCGCCACACTCAAGCAGAGGGGGGCAATATGGTTCGATGTCGATTCAGGTTGGAAGAAGGTTGCCGCTGATCCTCACAGTATAGAGAAAGATTGGTACGGCAACCCCTATCGTTGGTGGTCGGATGTTATGGACATTGACCCGCTACCCGATTTTCTCAAGCTGAACATTCCTATCATCGTCGGCATCGGCGAAAAAGATGAGAGCGTTCCGGTCGAATCTGCACTTTTTTTGGAATCGAAATTCAAAGAGGCGGGCAAAAACAACCTCATCCTCAAGATTTATCCAGAATCGGATCACCGATTGAACGGCAATGGGAATTCTCATCGCAATGAGTTTTTCGCAGAGCTATCTCGCCTGGTCCAACAAACGCATCATGCGGTTGAGCGTGACGCTAGTCTTCTCCAAAAACCTCCATAAGCAACGTCAACTTTTCATGGTACTCGGTTAAGGCGTTAACACTCCGGTCAACCGGATACCAAGTAAGCGTGGTACTTCGCATCAGGCTTCTTAGCGCGGCTGCCGGTTACAATCACATTTAGCGTCATAATCCGTATGAACACACACCTTACCGTACTTGGAATTTCAAGCGAATTGATAGCGGCCCGTGGCCTACGGAAATGCGAGGAAGCGACGAGGCTTGAAGTTGCTGAAGTTGGAGTGGATGGCCGAAAGCATTTGCTTGTCCCTTCGGCCTCTGTAGCATGGCGCAGCCTGAAGGCGGCGGCGCTTGTTGATGGTATTGATCTATTCATCGTCTCCGCCTTTCGCAGCATTGACCGGCAAGCCGAGATAATTCGCCAAAAGATCGAAGCTGGTGTTGCGGTCGAAAATATTCTCACCGTCTGTGCGCCGCCGGGCTTTAGCGAACACCACACAGGGCGCGCCGTCGACCTCTCAACCCTAGGCTGCCGCACGCTCGAAGTCGAGTTCGACCAAACCACGGCTTATGCCTGGCTCAATAAACATGCTGCCGAATTCGGCTATTATCTTTCGTATCCCATTGGCAATTCTTGGGGCTATCAATATGAGCCTTGGCATTGGTGTCACCAAGACGCCCAACCTTGTGTGCGTGCGTAGTCTTCATGACAAACTGACATTCATGCGCTAGCCCAATGACCGGCAACATCGAACCCATTTCTGAACTCAAGGATATCGTGACGCTTCTTGCCGAGTGCGGCTTGCCTGTCTCAGATATTTCCCCGAACCACTCACCGCAGTTCTTCGGTATGCGCTCCCAATCCGGCCTTGTGGCAATTGTCGGGCTGGAGCTTTTCGGGGCGGTTGGTTTGCTCCGCTCTCTCGTGGTGTCCCCAGGCCACCGGGGACGCGGCCTTGCGCGCCAACTGGTTACTTTTGCAGAACGAGTTGCCGCCGCTCAGGGGATCGATTCACTATTCCTGCTGACAACAAGCTCTGCTGATTTTTTCAAGAAGCTGGGCTTCGTGCCAGCCTCTCGATCCGCCGCGCCGCCTGCCATTCGGGCTACGCAACAATTTTCAGATTTATGCCCGGCAACATCTGCACTTCTCATGAAAGTTATCCCCGCCGGTGAGCACAAGCCTTAACAAATTTTTCATCGTCTGGGCCGGACAGATGGTGTCTGCCTGGCTTGACCGGATATAACGGCCTGCTGATAGCGCGCCCGCCTGCCGGGACTCAGGAGCTTGCTCACATGTTGATTTGACCGCCTCCACCGTGCCCTGTATATTTCGTGACCATGAAGGCTCAATCACTTTTTGCTTCCACAACAACCTCCACCAAGCGACTGTGGCTAGGGACACTATCCCATTGCCGCAGCTCGTTCCTGTTTTAACTTAATCGTTTTACTTAACCGGGCAACTGCGGGTCTGACCGCATTGCCTCATATTTGCCGAAGACCTGCACCAGCCACTATATGGGTCTTGAATTATGGCAAACACTTCACGGAATATTCTGGTCAATCGCGATGTGCTTCCCGGCGTAATCTTTGCGCTGCTCGCGGCGCTTGGCTTTTCGGCCAAGGCCATTCTGGTCAAGCTGGCTTATCTCGATAACGTGGATGCGGTGACGCTGCTGGCGTTGCGCATGGCGTTCTCGCTGCCGTTCTTTATTGGTGTCGCGGTCTGGGCCAAGTGCCAGCATGCCGATCCGCTCAGCACGCATGACAGGATGCTCGTGCTGGTGCTGGGCCTGATCGGCTATTACCTCTCCAGCTTTCTGGATTTTCTTGGGCTGCAATACATCTCCGCCGGGCTGGAGCGCCTGATCCTGTTCCTCTATCCGACGATGACGGTGATCCTCTCGGCACTGGTATACAAGCGCGCCATCGGCAAGAAAATTATTGCGGCGATGGCGCTGTGCTATGTCGGGATCGTACTGGCTTTTTTGCATGACCTGGGGCTGCATGACGCCGGGATGAAGCAGGGTGTCATCTTACTGGGCGCGTCATTGGTGTTCGCCAGCACCTTGTCCTACTCGGTCTATCTGGTGGGGGCGGGACATGCCATCGCGCGCATTGGAGCGGCTCGCTTCACCGCCTATGCGATGGTGGTGGCGTGCGTTGCCAGCTTGTTGCAGTTTGGCGTGACGCACCCGATGAGCGTGCTCGACTTGCCATTGCGCGTATATGAACTCTCCATCGCCATGGCGATCTTTTCCACGGTGTTACCAGCGTTCCTGCTGTCCCACGCCATCCGCCGCATTGGCTCCGGGAGCGCATCACTGATCGGCACCGTCGGGCCAGTCAGCACGATCTATATGGCGCATGCATTCCTGAACGAGAACATATCGCCGCTGCAAATCGCCGGAGCGTCGCTGGTATTGGTCGGCGTGCTCATCATCAGCTTGAACAGCAAGCGTGAGGAAAAATAATATAGGCTGACTGCGGCAGATCACGAATCAATTCCGCGATTAGAGGTTTGGCGACTGGCAAAGTATGGTGATGCTGACCCGTTAAATGACATTGCCATCCGCCCATTGATCGAGCAGCTATCGTTCATCAAAGACAAGACGCATTGGGGCTATGCGTTTCGTTATGGGCATCTGCAAATTCTGCAGGCGGATTTTGAATTGATTGCAAAGGTGATGCTCGCCACAATTTCTGCTAAAACATTAGTCGCGTAAATTATCCAGTAGCTCGATGGCTTGCCGTATCTCCGGCCTGTGCCTATCCACTTTGCGTGTAGCCACCCACAGATCGTTCCGCATTGAAGTTTCCGGTTGCCACAATACCTTGATCCGGTTTTCACCGATGGCATCCTCGCATAGATAGCGCGGCAGTACGCTTAGGCCCATGCCCAGCTCTACCGCCTTGCGTAGCAGCAGGAGGTTGGGAACGATCAGGCGCGGTTCGATGGCGGGTCGGCGATGGAAAGCGATATGCCAGAAGCGGCGGATGATGGGCAAATCGGCGGAATAGCTAACCCATTCCTGCGCGAGCAAAAAATTTTCCAGTTCGCGCTCCGGTTTCAAGTTTTTGCCGAATGGACGAGGCAGATCAAACTGCGCGGGAGCAACCAGACAGAATTCCTCGCTATCGATTTTCTTGTAGTCCAACTCCTTGCTGCTCAGGTGTTGGGTGGCGATCACCAGATCAAGCGCGCCTTGCGACAAAGCGGTGATAAGCGTTTCCGTATCGCCCGGCTCGACAAGCAGCCGCAACGGCGCTTCGCACAACCGCGCCAGTGCAGTTTCGCCGAAATATTCCGCTGGCGCGCCAACACGCAGCACCGCTCTTTCAGACATCAACGGCGTTTTCAGGGATTGCGTCAGACTTTCCAGTCCGTCCACTGCGGGTGCCATGCGGCTATATAACTGCTTGCCCGCTTCGGTGGGAATCATGCGACGCGCCGTGCGCTGAAACAGTGCTTGATTCATGGCGGCTTCCAGTGTGGCGATGTGCTGGCTGATGGCCGGTTGAGTCAAGGCGCGCGCATTGGCTGCGGCGGTCACTGTGCCTGTTCGGTAAACTGCCATGAAGCTGCGATACCACTCGAAATTAACCATAAATAAAATGATGGGTGTATCGAAAATAGATAATTATTATTATATGGTGGCTTGCCCTATTGTGTCGCTGGAACGACGGAGCAACAGCCGTTTTTCGGAAAACTCAACTTGAAGGAGATATCAATGAGTGCAGCTAAAGCCATACTAATTATTGTGACCAGTTTCAGCGACATGGGGGCAGGCGACCATACCGGCTTGTGGCTGGAAGAATTTGCAGTGCCCTACGTGGAGTTCAAGAAACAGGGTTACGACATCACCGTTGCCAGCATCAAGGGCGGGCGCGCCCCGGTTGATCCGCGCAGCAAGCCCAATCCCGAACAAAACAAGGCTTGGTGCGATGCTATCGCTGTGCTGGAACACACAGAAACGTTAGCTTCTGTTGACGCCTCGCGCTTTGCGGCAGTGTTCGTGCCGGGTGGGCACGGCACCATGTTTGATTTGCCCAACAATCCCGACACCGGCAAGCTGCTGGCGCGTTTCGCGGCAGACAACAAAGTAATCGCTTCGGTATGCCATGGCCCGGCTATTTTTGTTGGCGCGAAACTGGACAACGGCTCCTATCTGGTGGCAGGCAAGACGCTCACCAGCTTCACCAATCAGGAAGAAAAAGCCGCTGGTCTTGAAAGCAAGATGCCCTTCTTGCTCGAAACTCGCTTGCGCGAACAAGGCGCAATGTTTGTGACGCAAGAAAATTGGGCCGACCATGTTGAAGTTGATGGTAAATTTATTACCGGACAAAACCCTCAATCGAGCCGCAGCACAGCACTGGCCGTGATTCAGGCACTTTCAAAATAACTATCAGGAGATTACGTCATGAAAAAAATTGTATTCACAATACTTACCCTTTTTGCCGCCAGCGCCCACGCCGACGGCGCACTTAAGGCCAGCTTCACAGATGCTGCATGGGACGGCAACAAGATTCCCGCAGGTCAGCAATGCGCGCGTTTCGGCGGCATGGGGGCAACGCCCGGCCTCAAGGTCGAGCAGATTCCGGCTGGCGCAAATGCGCTGGTCATGGAATTCAGCGACCAGACATACCAACCTATGAACGATGGCGGTCACGGCAAGATTGGCTACCGCATCGCCAGCGGAACAAAACGGGCGAGCCTTCCATCGGTATCGGGACACACCTTCGATTTGCCCTCCGGCTTCTTCCTTGTCGAGGCACAACGCGCCCCGACATGGGATAAGGCCGGGGCATATTTGCCGCCATGTTCCGGGGGCAAGGGTAATACCTATGTGGTGTCAATCAAAGCGGTGAAGGAAATCGAAGGCAAGATAGGCGCAGCGCTGGCTGAAACATCGCTCAAGATGGGGCAGTATTGAAATGATTATTGCGGCAGACATGATGTAAGTTGTATGACGTAAGTTGTATTGCCGCAATAACGCTTCAACGCTAGAATCTTTTCATGACACTACGCGCAATCCCCACACCCGTTCCGGCAGGAAGTGTAATCAATTCTCATTTGCCCGGAGCTGCCTTCTACGATTGCTATTCCATCGACACATCAGGTGAGCGGCGAACAGCGCTGGAATATTTTCTTGCAGCTATCGCCCGGACACCGCCATGGGTCGAGCGTCTCATGCTGTTGCGGAACAAAGTGGTGCGGCTTTTCGGTCTGAAAGATCTTGGCGGATTGGGCGGGTTTGATGCTTCAAAGCCAGCGTCAGCTTACCTACCGGGTGAGCGCGTCGAGACCTCAAGGTCAGCTTCGCATTTCTTTTGGCAGCCATACCTGACACAGCCTACGAATAAATCTCGTATGTCCTTTAAGGAGCGTGAGCACAATTCGCAATCGTCCGCTTTCGGGCAAGCTAAAAAACCACTGGAACATAAAACCCCAGTGCCGACTTTCGGGCAGCCCGAACACAATTCAACCAGCCCTCCCCATCGCCTTCTCCAGCACCTCAAAAATCCTCGATGCCTGGCATTGCGCCACATTGAAGCGCATAAACGGCGCAGCCGTCTGGCTCAGGCTGAACACGTTTCCGGGGGCGAGCACGACGCCATCGTGCAATGCTTCTCGTGACACCTTGGCGGAGTCCAGCCCGTGCGGCAGGCGCATCCAGAGGAACATGCCGCCCTGCGGTTTCATCCAGGGAGAGATGCCGAGTTTCTCCAGCCGATGCAGCGTGCGTCCCATGGCGTCGGCCAACTGGTTGCGCAGCGCATCGACGTGGTGGCGATAGGTTCCTTGACGCAGTAGGGAGTAAACCAGTTCCGCGCCAAGGCCGCTGCTGCTGAGCGTGGTGGCCAGCTTCAGGTCGACGATTTGTTCCGCCCAGTCTTGCCGCACCGCGATGTAGCCGCAGCGCACCG
>CAYLMA010000055.1:0-10649 GCA_964384915.1 uncultured Sulfuricella sp.
AGGCCAGTTGCCCGTGTATCGTCTGCATCACCGCGTTTACGCGGGTGCCGTCTCTCTGCTCAAGTTTGTTTTGCATCATTGTGTACCTGCAAGTTTTGCGGACAGTATCTTCGAATTGTACCCATCTGTCACTGTTGATCCCGGAATTTTGAGGGGATGATGCATGCCTTCCTTACATGGAACGGCGAGCATGGGCATGGACAAAGGATTCAAGGGATGGACCAGCGGACTCATGGGCGTGCTGATTTTTAGCGGCACGCTTCCCGCGACACGGGTGGCGGTCGCCACTTTCGACCCGGTATTTTTTACGCTGGCCCGGGCGGCGATTGCCGGTGTGCTCGCAGTGTTGATCTTGCTGGTTCTACGCCAGCCACGGCCTGCGCGCAGCGACAGCCGCGCCTTGCTGGTGGTGGCGCTCGGCGTGGTGGTGGGCTTTCCACTGCTGACTGCTCTGGCGCTACGGCACGTCAGTTCGTCACATGCCACCGTGTTCGTCGGGCTATTGCCGATGACGACGGTGATATTCAGCGTGCTGCGCGGTGACGAGAACCCGCGCTGGTTATTCTGGCTATTCTCGTTGTCAGGGAGTCTGGTCGTGGCAGGCTTTGCAATGGGGCAGGTCATTAGCGTTCCGGCGTCCGACGATCTGCTGATGCTGATCGCAGTTATCGTATGCGGCTTAGGCTACGCCGAGGGCGCACGTCTGGCCCGTCACATGGGCGGATGGCAGGTCATTTGCTGGGCGCTGGTGCTGTCGCTGCCATTGATGCTGCCGCTGTGCCTGTGGACGCTGCCCGGCAACTTTCAACAAGCCGCCTGGCCCGCATTGCTGAGCCTCGGATACGTTTCACTGTGCAGCATGCTGCTCGGGTTTTTCTTCTGGTATCGCGGCCTGGCGCTCGGAGGCATTGCGTCCATCAGCCAGTTGCAATTGCTGCAACCGTTCTTTGGACTGGGCCTGGCAGCAGTGCTGCTGGGTGAACACGTCAGCACGACAATGATCGCTTCTGCGCTGGCGGTTGCGCTGTGCGTGGTTGGGGCAAGACGGTTTGCAAAATAGGCCGTTATTACTATCCCGGATTACCATCAGGCCGTTCGTATTTTGCAGGAGCACGCCCTGCGTGCGATTCGCGGCCAGGGAACGCTCCCAGTTCGCCCGTGAAGGCGCGCAAACAGCACGGTGCAAGTCCGTGTCGGAGTAGCGGAAGGTAACTGCGTCACTGCGAGGTGGGGTGGTGAGCAACCGAAAGCGAACTCGCACGCAGTTGCACTAACCACCCCCATTCCCTGATAGCTCCCATACGGCGCTGGGGACGACTTTGCAGCATATGTCTATTGACAACCGGTTTCCAATGGTGGAAACTAGTTGTCAATAAGCGAGCCGGGTAATCCTCAAACAGGCGGATGCTAAACCCAACTTGCTTTAAAGGAATCCACCGTGACAACCCAGCCCAACTCCAAGGCCGCCATCCTGACCGACATTATGCTCACGGTCTTCCGTGTGAACGGCCGCCTTCTGGAGAAAGGCGACCAACTGGTCAAGCCCCTCAACCTCACCAGTGCCCGCTGGCAAGTGCTGGGCCCCGTGGCATTCGCCGGGGAACCTCTGTCCGCGCCGCAAATCGCCCAGGCAATGGGCATCACCCGTCAGGGAGCGCAGAAACAGCTCAATAAGCTGGAGGAGGAAGGCTTCGTAGAGCAGCGCCCCAACCCGCGTCATGAACGATCCCCTCTCTACGCTCTGACCGGCTTGGGTAACCGTACCATTTCCGAGACGATGGCCCTACAGAAAATATGGGCCAACGGTCTCGTTGCCAGCCTTCCCTTGCAAGACCTGAAGAACACATTGCGAACCCTGAACTCCATCTATGAACGGCTCGATTCTCCCGTTCCAAAGAAAGGCACCCGATCATGAAACCCATCGTTCACGCCATCGCTGGCACCACAGCGATGCTCATCATCGTCGGCTTCTGGACTGCCACCCTGGTCTCGGAGATATTCCTGGATTATGCGTCCGTGGCCGCAGTCAAACACGCTATTGTTTATGGCCTCTTCCTGCTGGTGCCGTTCATGGCCGCCACCGGCGGCTCCGGCTTCGCGCTTGGCAAGTCGCGCAAAGGGTATCTCCTTGACCAGAAGAAGAAGCGCATGGCTATCGTCGGCGCCAACGGCTTGCTCGTGATGATTCCAGCGGCGATTTTTCTCAACGGCAAGGCTGCCGCCGGTGAGTTCGACGCATTGTTCTACGCCGTGCAGGCGGTAGAACTGATCGTCGGTGTCGTGCAGCTCACCCTCATGAGCATGAACTTCCGCGATGGGCTCAAGCTGGCCGGCAAGCTGCGCCCGCGAGCAAATAAATAGTTAGGGTTCAAATCAGGAGAGATTTGTGAAAAAGACCATAAAATTGCTACACCTCATTGGCCTCGTTATGTTTTTGGGAGGCATCCTGCCGTCTATCGTTATGAACTCAGTTGTCGGGACAAGCACCGACGTGGTACTTATCTATCATCAGCGGCTGTTTGTTTCGGCGATTACCTGGACGCTGACGATTCCCGGCATGTGGATTCTGATCGTTGCAGGTTGTCTAATAGCGCTTGCAGGAAAGTACCGTCCTATTGAACACCGATGGCTCATCGCCAAGCTCGTGCTAGCCGTCTTAATCCTCATAAACGGCACCTTCATCCTCGCTCCGTTGGTCAATCAAGTGACCAGCATTGCCGAGCAAAGCGCAGCGCAGGGTCAGCTTCTGCCGACTTATATTCCGCTCAAAACGAAAGAGGACATGTATGGAATAGCCAACTTTCTAATGCTTGTGATCGCTTTTTTTCTCGCCATTTACAGGCCGAGTTTAAAGTGCAACTAACCCTTTGCTGAGGCAGTCCGAAAAGCGTGGAGCAGGAAAATTCATATAACAAGGAAATAACATGCACCTCGACAAAAACTCACTTGGCCTACCCATCGGGTTTTCGGTTCCAGACTGGAAGCCCGCAGCACGTCCGGTTCACAAGCTATTGACGGGGTGCTTTTGCAGCCTTGAGCCGCTCAATACCGCGCGACACGCCGCCGACCTGTACGCTGCCAACACATTGGATGCAGAGGGACGCAATTGGACCTACCTTCCCTATGGCCCATTTGATTCGCTTTCATCCTATAGCAATTGGGTGGATCAATTCAGCGCTACATCAGACCCGCTATTCTTTGCCATCGTTAGCCACGCGACGGGCAAGGCGGTGGGGGTTGCAAGCTTTCTGCGTATCGACCCTGCGAACGGCTCAATCGAAGTGGGGCATCTCAATTTCTCGCCGCTGATGCAGCGCACGGCTATTGCAACCGAGGCCATGCACCTCATGATGAAAGAGGCTTTTGCTCTCGGGTTTAGACGCTACGAATGGAAATGCAACGCGCTGAACCTGCCTTCGCGTCTGGCGGCACAGCGCCTCGGCTTTTCGTTTGAAGGCATCTTCCGTCAGGCTGCGGTCGTAAAGGGGCATAACCGTGACACGGCCTGGTATGCCGCCATTGATAAAGAGTGGCCGGCGCTGAATGAAGCATTTCAGACCTGGCTGTCTCCTGAAAACTTCGATGACGCGGGGGAGCAGCGTGTTGCGCTATCCAAACTTACTGAATCTATACTCGTCAGTCGGGGGTAATGCGAAATAGCCAGTGGGGCTGCGTTATCAATTTAAGCGAGAGACATAGAAGGACTAAGCCATGGAGCCCTGCAAGGTCGTGTTCGATTCATTAGCGTGGCAGGCAGCCTTGCCCGGCGCACGCTCCAAGGTGTTTGGCGATGGGCAGAAGCAGATGCGTTTGCTCGAATTCACCTCCGAGTTTGTCGAGCCTGACTGGTGCGAAAAAGGCCATGTGGGTATCGTGCTTCAGGGCGAACTGGAAATCGATTTTGACGGAAAGATCGTTCGCTATGAAGAGGGTGCTGGCGTCTTCATTCCACAGGGCGCACCGGCCAGACATAAGGCACGTTCGATCACGCCGACTGTTCTACTTTTTCTGGTGGAAGATGTTTGAACGGACAAAAGCATTTGTGGAAAAGCCTGTATGAGCAAACCGAAATTTTTTATTACCGACGTATTCACCAGCCAACGCTATGGCGGGAATCAACTGACTACCTTCGTGGATTGCGAGTCGCTGTGTGATCATGAGATGCAGCAGATCGCGAAAGAGATAAATTTTTCCGAGACGACGTTCATCACCTCGCGCCAGTCGCGAGACGGCGGATATGACGTGCGCATCTTCACGCCCAATGTCGAAGTGGAGTTCGCCGGTCATCCGACGCTGGGTACGGCACACATCATTCGCAATAAGTTGCACCTGAGCGAAGCTGACGAAATCACGCTTAATCTGCCCATCGGCAGGATATCTGTTACCTTTGAGCAAGTGCCATCAGGTGCGCCCATGTTGTGGATGAAGCAAGCCGCGCCTAAATTCGGCAGACAGCTAGATGTCAACACAATGGCGCAAGTATTGAGTATCGAGCCGTCCGACATTGATGGCGATTTTCCGATAGCAGAAGTCTCGACCGGTTTTCCGACTATTGTTGTGCCGCTGAGAAATCGGGGCGCACTGAAGCGCGTACAGATCAATAGGCAACAATACTTTGCGCTGGTTAGTGATGCTTGGGCAAAGCTCATTCTGGTGTTTAGCCAGGATGGCTACGAGCTAGGACAGAGCCTGAGCGTCCGCGTGTTTGGCGACTATTACGGCATACCTGAAGATGCCGCCACGGGTAGCAGCAATGGCTGTCTTGCGGTCTATCTGGCGCATTATCGGTTATTGGGTTCGTCTAGCATAGATGTGACCGCAGGGCAGGGCTACGAAATAGGACGACCATCCACTCTGGCGTTGCGCACCCGCGACACCCAAGGCGAAAACGCAGTGTTCGTGGGCGGAAGCGTAGTTGATGTCGCCGACGGCGTGTGGAGCCATGCTCTCGATTTGTGAAACGAGAAAAGTTGATTTGGAAGGAACATACGTGAGCAAAAAACCAAACCTGCTATCCATCATTGCCCCATGGGATGTGGTCTGCCCTCGGTTTTTTCGAACTGCAAATGTATTCAGTTTTCGCGAATGACCGCCGTCCCACAATACGTCACCCGTGATACTCTCCACTGCGATCCCGCCTGATCGTAATGGGCGTTTGTCTTCCTGATGCCGACTACCGCATTGGCACCGATGTCCCGCGCCTTCTGGGCCAGCCTGAGCAATGCATCCTTTTCCGCGAGGCGATACTCCCAGTCTGACGCTGCCTCCGTCGGCGAAAGCGCTTCCACGTAGCCAAGCGTCTTGGCAATCTTGAAGCCAGGTACATCGTCCGTTGTGACGAGTAGCACTTGGCTTCTGATCAAATCGAGTTCATGCTCAAGTTGATCGAGTTGTGGTTTCACCATGGCTTTGGTTCTGCGACTCCAGCGTATCAAGGCCGCGCCAGCCAGAAGCAAAGCGAATAGGGGTAACACGCCAAGTAGGCTGCTTGATTGAGTTGCTGCTGCGATAGTCATCGGTTTCTCCAATCAGTTTTGATCCAGCTTCGCACAGTTCTTCAAAACTGCAAGTACGCGGATGGACAACTGCTATTGCCAGGTTGCCTACTTTTCAGGTTCCGAGCGCTCGAAATGTGTCTTTGCTGGACACATTTCGGAAATCGCCTGGCTGATCGTGCCGATACAGTGGCGCAATGCATATCCTATTTTTCAATTTGTCTGGACGCTGGTTTCCTGTTGTCCTTTGGGGCATGGTGGCCTACCTGGCATTTGGTCGTGTCTATCTCGTTGCCTTGAATCTCACCGAAAGCCTGCCCGGAACCGTTTTCCTGATTGAAAAAGATGTCATGCCGCAACGCGGCGAATTGGTTGCCTTCAGATGGGAGGCTAACTGGCCGTATCCCCATGGGTGCGTTTTCGTCAAAAAGCTGGTCGGGTTGCCAGGCTCGGTTGTATCAGCGCAGGGGAGAGAATTCTTCGTGGACGGCGCTCTGGTCGGGCGTGCGAAAGAACGTGCCAGAACCGGTGAACCTCTGGATATTGGCCCGCGCGGGAAGATTCCAGATGGGCACTACTATGTGGCCGGCTCACATCCCGATAGCCTTGATTCACGGTATCAGCTTACTGGCTGGGTTGGCAGGAATCAGATTGTCGGGAAGGCGCATCGAATTTTCTGACGTGTGGCGCATTGGAATTGTTGTGATGGGTAACGAAGGCGTCTCAATGGAGGTCATCCAAAGGTTGCGGCGGCTCTGGATTGCCGTCCTTCATCAGGCGATCGAAGACGCGAAGGGCAACGTGAGATCAGTCGAGAAACCGAGGAGAAATATTGGCGGCATACAGCGCGAAGCCTTGATGTGGATATTTAACGCTGAATTCGCGAAGCGAGACCTTGTTCCCCTCGCCCTCCGGGAGAGGGATGGGGAGAGGGAAACGGGCATGCCCGTTAATGGCATTTCCAATGGGGTTAATTCTTTCAACTCGGTCTGTGGCTTTCTAAATATTGATCCTGATCGGGCACGGCAGCGGCTTCGTGTTGTACCCGAGATTCGGTGCGGCCTGGGCAGAACGCAACTAGATGTTGGCGAAGAAGGAGATGGGCTTTGTTAAGTTTCATCAGGAAGGCGATTCGTCTTGACGGCGAAAGCCAGGAGCCTGTCGTGATGCCTGCCGTGAGCGCGTCCAGGCATGTGGAAATCGACGAGGAGATTCCGCGCTACCCGCCGTTCATGAAAGGGCTGCCTGCAACAGACCCGGCAAAACTCATCGAGACGCAACGGGAGTTAATTGATCAAATTCGCGAAGCCGGGCTTGCATCTCCCGATATTTTCGAGCGGTTCTATCTTGAGTCTTTGCGCCGGTTTGCCTCCTATGCACATCTCTTGCCGGCAAGCCAAACTCATCATCACAGGGGGGCAGGTGGGCTGCTTCGTCATGCGGCAGAGGTCGCACTGTGGTCGCTCCAGTCGGGTGATCGAGTGTTATTGCCGGGAGAGCAGGCGCCGCGAAGGCGTCGTGAACTGGAGCCACGGTGGCATCTCGCAGTATTTCTTGCTGCACTTTGCCACGACGTGGGAAAACCTGTGACCGATCTTGTTGTCAGCAGCAGGGATGGATCCAAGATATGGAACCCATTCGTGGAAGACCTGTACTCTTGGGCCAACAGGCATGGCGTGGATCGTTACTTCCTGCATTGGCGCGAGAATCGTGGCAAAAAGCATACGACTGTTTCCTCGTTGTTTGCCGAACGCATCATCAGTCAGGCAGGCCTTGCCTGGATTGCTGAAGTGGATGCGGAGTTCGTGCCCTGGATGATGGAAACGATCAATGGCCATCCCAGCGCGGAGAATCCGATTCACGATCTGGTTATTCGATCAGACCAGGTTAGTGTCGAGCGTGATTTGCGCAGCCTTGGCGTCGCGTTTACCGGTTACGAGATTGGCCTTCCGGTGGAACGCTTTCTGCTGGACATCATGCGCAGGCTTGTCAGGGATGGAAACTGGAGGATCAACGAACCCGGCTCACGTCTCTGGCACATGGATGGGCATCTCTATCTGATCTGGCCAATCGCCGGTGAAGAAATCGCCGCCGTCATCAATCAGGAAAAAATACCGGGGCTGCCGCGAACTCCAAACAGCATCCTGGACATGCTCGTTGATCGGAAGTTGGCGCACATCCGGGAAGATCAAGTTGAAGGGAATCGCTATTGGGCGATCGCTCCCGCTGTGCTGGCCGAGAAGATACCCAACATCAGACTGACCGCTATCAGGCTGCGCGATACGACTATGGTTATTGATCCTGCGCCGCCATCAGTTCAAGGAAAGGTTTTCGGCCAAGAAAAGCAGTTAAAGGAGCAGCCCGATATTCCTGAACCACAATTGTCGGCAGTAACTGAACCGCCGATCTCGCCAGCGTCCAGCCAGTTTCCCGATAAGACAGAAAAGGCGGAGGCCACCAAGCTGGTTCAGATAGATCAACTCGACGGCCCAGTCGGCGAAGCATTGAAAGCGCTTGCCGATGACATTCAATCCGGCAAAAAATCATCCGGGAGTTTGATCCACATCGATTCTTCCGGTGCGCTTTGCCTCAAGTGGCCTGATGCGCTAAATGGCTATGGGTTGGAGCGCAAAGCTATTCTCGATGAACTGTCACGCCGGAACTGGCTGGTTCTTGATCCGCTGTCGCCCTTCCGCAAGGTTGTGGAGATAGAGATTGAGAGCGGCGAGAAATGGAAAGTTGTTCGGCTTCAACCGGTAGTGAGGCAACTTATGGAGATTGGGGGCGCCCAATCAGAACCGGCTGCCTCACCGACGCAATCCAGTGTTTCCAGCCAACAGCAACCGACAAAGCAGGGCGAGATCGAGATGGCGGGCGAAGATACGCGACTTGAAGCGATACAAAGTATCATTGCCACCTTGAGGGATGGAGTGAGAGAAGGCATCCTGACATCGGAACAGGATGGCGACTTCATCTGGATACCATCACGGAAGGCCGAACCACTGTTGATAGAGCGACTCAAGTTGAAGCGGGTGAAAATAATGCAACTGGGCGGCGTTGTTCCCGACGCGTTTATATCTCAAACCCGGAAAAAATCGCATTGCTATCGAATACCAGCCATGCCGACAACTGACTCGGCACCAGAACGATGAATGCATTGCAACGAACAGAGGTTGATCGCTTTCTTTCAAGTGGAAACCACGACAACTTATTCGAGGTGTGGCCCGGTGGTACGTTCGTGGATCGAGCGAGAAACGGGAGTGCCGCACTGAAAGGAGCGCTCATTTCGGCGATTCGGAAGCGGGCAGGGCATGCAGTCGCACTCTTATACCAAGAGGATGCCGATGTGGACATATTTGCCCGCGAGAAATTTACACCTATGGTGCGAGGGCTGTTTCCGCAGGGTGAGCGATCGGTCATCCTCGATATGCTTGAGCGCTCGGTCGTCATTCTTACGCCAGCAGCCATAAATACAGTTATCGAAAAAGCGCGGTGGCTCAGTACTGCGTGGAAACTGGCGAATATTTATCTCGCAAGTTTGGATGCAAAGCCGCTTACAGACAGCGCCCCAGATATTGTCGGTTTGAGCGAAGAGGCGATCTGCTACGTGTCCATGAAGTATTTCAGCAACAACAATCCGTTCGAGGATTACGTGGTTCACGAAGCGGCTCATATTTTCCACAATTGCAAACGTGAGACGATCGGACTGCCCGCAACCCGTCGTCGTGAATGGCTGCTTGAGATTGATTACGCCAAACGCGAAACATTCGCCTATGCCTGCGAAGCCTATAGCCGCATTCTGGAGCTTGGCGAAACCCGCTCAGCGCGCAGCAGACTTCTGTCAGAACTTGCCGAAGGGCCAATGCCGCCGGATGAGCGTGTTGAGGGGGCTGAATATGTCGATATTCTTCGAGAGGCCGTTGCCGCTAGGAATGGATGGAAGCGCATGCTTGAGCGGTGTTCTCCTCCAAGGCCAACTCACCGCAATTAAGCGATAGCGGCACCTTATCCCGTTGAGCATTGAAGGCACATCTGCGAATCTGATGTGGCTTGCGGCATCGAAATGCGCCCTAAAAATGCGCATTTCAAAAACCATTGCCGCTACCTCGCGCCCAGAATCGACCTCATGTTGATTCGCCCCCATCTCTTTGCCATGCTGCTTTTCAGCCTGGCACCTATCGCACACGCTGAAGAACTCGGTGTCGTCGGGCCGACCTACGATATTGCCGAGCCGGATCTGTTGGAAGTCATCCAATCACGGCTCAATCGGATGGAGAAAAGCGGTGAGCTTGACAGGAAGCAAGGTGAATACCGCGATCACGTCGTCGGTGCTATCGAGAAGCCAAAGCCTGTCCCAGGTCTTAAGACGACAGCTGCCAAACGCACTTATTTTATCGACCCAACATGGACGCTGGATCGGGACATCCGAAGTGCCGATGGCGCGCTTCTGTTCGCGCGCGGACAGAAGGTAAATCCACTGGATCACACATCTCTTCGCGAAAAGCTCGTCTTCTTTGATGGCAGGGATCGACGGCAGGTCTCCTTCGCCCGGCAGCTGTTGCGGAATCAGGATCGAGCAGTAAAGCCGATTATGGTTGCCGGTGAACCCTTGAATCTCATGCGCGACTGGAAGCGCCAGATTTTCTACGATCAGGGTGGAACGCTGGTTCGCCGTTTGGGCATTCATCAGGTGCCAGCCGTCGTGAATCAGGACGGGAAGAGGTTAAGGGTCGATGAAGTCCTTCCGTGAATTCGCGCTCCTCCTCATGCTCGCCATCGCCGCTGGTGGGGCATCAACGCCAGCCTCTGCAACCGCGACCTGTACCGGCCGATTTGCGAACCCGATCACGGATATATGCTGGAGTTGCATGCTCCCCATCCGGTTTGGCGGCCTTGACCTGGTGTCGATGGGGCAGGAAGACACACCCAATCCCGGCGGCTCCCCCGTTTGCATGTGCCCGTCGCAATTGCGGGTGGGGTTCAAGGTAAGTTTCTGGGAGCCGGTTCGTCGCGTGGATGTCGTGCGTCGTCCGTTTTGCATGACCAGTCTCGGTGGCGTTGAGCTGAATCCAGGGTTTGATGCGCCGCGAGGTTCGCGTTTCAGCCAGGACAGCACCTCGACCTCGTCCTTCTACCAGGTGCATTGGTATGTCG
>CAYLMA010000056.1:0-9986 GCA_964384915.1 uncultured Sulfuricella sp.
CATGCCGGGTGGTGTGGCAGGGGTACGGCCCAGAATGGCCGTCCCCTATGCCGATGTCCCGCGAAATGGCGGCAAACCTTTTTTTTGCGCCGCATTCCCCTTTATACTGAACGCATCCCCATTTGCACGGAAACCCTTCATGAGCACTCCTAATACTAATGAATGCCTGGCGATCACGGCTTCCGGCGAAGACCGGGTCGGCCTGGTCGAAAAACTGACCAGCCAGATCACCGCCAGCGGATGCAATATCGAGCAGAGCCGCATGGGCGTTCTGGGCGGACAATTTGCCCTGATCATGCGCGTCACCGGCAGCAAGGACGCGCTGGCTACGCTGGAGGGGCGGCTTGGTCCCTTGGGCGTGGAACTGGATCTGACCATTATTCACAAGTGGACGCGGGAGCGCGAAAGGCCGGTCGCCGCAGTGCCCTACCTGGTGGAAGTGGTCGCGCTCGACAACCCCGGCATCGTGCACAACCTGGCGCGTTTTTTTGCCGCCAACGGCATCAATATCGAGGAGCTGGAGACTGACACCTATCCCGCGCCCCATACCGGCAGCCCGATGTTCGCCGTGCACATGACCGTGGGGGTGCCCGGAGGCATTGCGATTGCCAAGCTGCGTGACGAATTTTTCGAGCATTGCGACGACCTCAACCTGGACGCTTCGCTGGAGCCTGCGCGCGCGTGAGCGGCACTCAAAAGCGTGTCGCGTGCCTGTGAGATGCCCGCAGTAGCGGATTTCTCCGCCCTTGCCACGGTGAAGCCGGCACCCCAGCCGCCCCTTGGTGATTACCTTAATACCTGAGCGATCTGTCCGGCACGCTGGGCGCGGACTGGGTTCACCGCCAGGAATGATGCCCGGCTGAAGCTGTTTGATTCAGACCCTGCCCGAACTTTCGGCTCAGGATCGGGTCTTCATGTGATCAGCCCTGGTTCGCTTGCGTGCTGCCCTCGTGCTCGCATGCGCCAATGTGGAGAAGCCATGATTCCAGCCCGCTATACCCGCACTGCAATCGCCCTGCACTGGCTTACCGCGCTGCTGATCGTGGCCGTGTTTCCCCTCGGCGTTTACATGGCGGATCTGGCGTTTTCACCCCTCAAGCTCAAATTGATCAGCTACCACAAGTGGCTGGGGGTGACGGTATTCCTGCTGCTTCTGCTGCGCCTGGCCTGGAGGGTGGGCCACAAGCCGCCCCCGCTGCCCGGAAGCATGCCGCTGTGGCAGAGACATGCAGCGAATGGCCTGCATTATCTGCTGTACCTGCTGCTGCTCGCCATTCCCCTGTCAGGCTGGCTGATGAGTTCGGCCAAGGGCTTCCAGACGGTTTACCTGGGGGTGCTGCCGCTGCCAGACCTGATCGGCAAGGACCAGGCCCTGGGCGATCTGCTCAGGGCGCTTCACGGGGCGCTCAACTTGCTGCTGTTGGCCTTGCTGCTGGCACATGTTGCTGCTGCGCTCAAGCACCATTTCATCGAGCATGACGGCATCCTTGCGCGCATGTTGCCATTCCTCGAACGCGGAGATTCAAAATGAAGCGGCCGTTTTTCCTTTTCTTCCTGCTGCTGGCTGCGGGAATCGTTCAAGCCGCTGAGTTTGGCGCGCTCCAGGCCGAAAGAAGCTCGATTGCCTTTGTCTCCAGGCAAATGAATGTGCCGGTCGAGGGCGCTTTCAGGAAATTCACCGCGCAGATCGCCCTTGATCCGGCCAGGCCGGAAGCCGGGCGCGCCCAGATCGATATCGACCTGGCCAGTATCGATGCCGGCAGCGCCGAGGCCAATGACGAGGTCAAAGGCAAGAGCTGGTTCAATGTGCGCGAATTCCCCAAGGCCACTTTCAGCTCGGCTTCGGTCAGGGCCTTGGGCGGCGGGCGCTTTGAAACCAGCGGCAGGATGAGCATCAAGGGCAAGGTGCAGGAAGTGCGTGCGCCGTTCACGTTGCGCCAGGAGAAAGATGCCCTTATCGTGGACGGCAGCTTCCCGCTCAAGCGCCTGGATTATGGCGTCGGCTCCGGCGTCTGGGGCGACACCTCGGTGGTCGCCGACGAAGTCCAGGTCAAGTTCCATTTTGTGTTAACCACAGTCCGCAAATAGCCCCAACCCCACCACAGGAGTTCACCATGCATAAATCGCTAATTGCCTTCGCCATCGCAAGCACCCTGAGCGCATCCGCCTTTGCCGCGGATACCTACGTCATCGACGCGCGCCATACCTTCCCCGGCTTTGAGGTCAGCCATCTCGGTTTCTCCATCCAGCGCGGACGTTTCAACAAGACCAGCGGAACGATCGTGCTGGATGCGGCAGCCAAATCCGGCAGCATCGACATCAGCATCGATGCCGGCAGCATTGATACCGGCCTGGCGGAACTGGAAAAACACCTGCAGGGCGAGGATTTCTTCGATACGGCCAAGTACCCGGCCATCACTTTCAAGTCCAAGTCGCTCAATTTCGACGGGGACAAACTGACCGGAGCCGATGGGGATTTCACCCTGTTGGGCGTGACCAAGCCGGTCAGCCTGAAAGTTGACCACTTCAAGTGCGGGCGGCATCCAATGACCAAGGTGGCTATGTGCGGCGCCAATGCCACGACGGTCATCAAGCGTTCCGAGTTCGGCATGACCAAGTATGTGCCGGCCGTTGGCGACGAGGTGAAAATCGCCATCCAGGTAGAAGCCTTCAGGGAATAAGCGCCTGTTGCAATTACTTTCCGGCCGCCTCTCTTCTCAGAGGCGGCCGGCGGGTGTTATCGTGGCGCTATTGATGTATGCCAGAGATTTTCGCCATGTCAGTCATTTCGCGTATCAAGCAGAATCAGGAGCGCCTCGTCGCCTTGCGGCGGGATATTCACGCCCACCCCGAAACCGCATTCGAGGAGCAGCGCACCAGCGCCCTGGTGGTGGAGGCGCTCTCCGCCGCGGGCATTGAAGTGCATCGCGGCCTGGCCGGGACTGGCGTGGTTGGCGTGTTGCGTTCAGGCACCAGCGACCGGGCCATCGGTTTGCGCGCCGACATGGATGCCTTGCCGATCCATGAGCAGAACCCATTCCCGCATCGCTCCCACTTCGACGGCAAGATGCACGCCTGCGGGCACGACGGCCATACCGCGATGCTGCTGGGGGCGGCGGAATATCTGGCGGCCACGGGTAATTTCGACGGCACGGTGTATTTCATCTTCCAGCCTGCCGAGGAAGGCGAGGGCGGTGCACGGGTGATGATCGAGGATGGCCTGTTCCAGCGTTTCCCCATGCAGGCGGTGTTCGGCATGCACAACTGGCCGGGCGTTCCGGCCGGGCAGTTTGCCATCATGCCGGGACCGGTGATGGCTTCGGCGGACCAGTTCGATATTGTCATCAAGGGCCACGGCGCCCATGCGGCCATGCCCCACCAGGGCGCCGACCCGGTCGCGGCGGGCGGCGCCCTGGTGCAGGCGCTGCAAACCATTGTCAGCCGCACGCTGGACCCGCTCGATGCCGCCGTGCTGAGCGTGACCCGCTTCCATGCCGGGGAGGCCTACAACGTGATTCCCGACCATGCCATGCTGGGCGGGACGGTGCGCGCTTTCCTTCCCGAGGTGCAGGATCATGTCGAGGCTGCCATGGAACGCATCTGTGGCGGGATAGCGGCGGGTTTCGGCGTCCAGGTCAGTCTCGATTACCGGCGCGGCTATCCGGCTACCATCAACTCAGCGGCGGAAGCGGAAATCTGCCGCAATATCGCGACCGGGCTGGTGGGCAAGGAGGCGGTACGTACCGATCTGCGGCCCTCCATGGGCGCGGAGGATTTCTCCTTCATGCTGCAGGAAAAGCCCGGTTGCTACGTCTGGATCGGCAATGGCATGGGGGAGGGCGGCTGCATGTTGCATAATCCGCATTACGATTTCAACGATGAGGTGCTGGTGCTGGGGGCGAGCTACTGGGCGCGTTTGGCCGAACACGTGCTGGAGGCGGGTTGAGTTTGATTTTCCCCTGTTTCAGCGCGCATATTCATCAAAGCCTTACCAGCCGGCTTGCATATTAAAATTTTTAAACACGCGTTGAGCACTCCACCCCCTCCGATGAAGGGGAGGAGTACTCAGCGCTTGGCGTCAGGTTCGAATCAGGCGCGGCGCCGACGCGTTGCCGCCATGCCGAGCAAGCCCGCGCCAAGCAACGCCAGGGTCATCGGTTCCGGCACTGGCGCGCCTACAGGGGCGTAAGTGTCGCGGAATTCCCAGGAAATCACGTCGTGATTTGCTCCTGCCCATCCAGTACCGGAAGTAAAGCCAACGAAAGCGTTGGGCGTGCCCAGAACGGCCGCCAGATCAACCGAGTAGGATAGCAGTGAGGCAAGCGGCCGGGAATCAACATCGCTCAAGCGAACTTCAAGCAGATTGGTTGCGCCGTTATAGTCAATCCATGAAAACAGGTCGCGGCCCGAATCGAGCACAACAGGCAGGCTGGTGTTGATGGCGGCCGAGTTGACATTACCATTGATGTCGATGCCGACATGGTTGCCGCTGTAGCCGTCTCCGGCGCCATTGTCCCAGTTGTCGAATTCTATGCCGACACTATTGGGCAGCCCGAAGTAGCCGATGCCGCCGCCGGCGCCGCCGGCGGTGTTTGAAACGGTTTGGACGACGAAAACCAAGCCATCGGCGCCAGTGTTGAACTGGTTGTTGAAGTTGAAAGCAAATTTGGTGCTGAACGATACGTCAGCCCCCAAAGTAACGGCTGATGTGCTGAAAGCCGAGCCGGACTGGCCGTAGGCCGACGGCGTCACGCGCAATACATTGCGGGCGCTGCCGTCAACGGCGCTGGCAGCGTTGCCATTCAGTTGCATGCCCGCAGTCGAGGAGAAGTCGGTGTAAGTAATGGTGGTCGCAGAAGCGTTAAGGGACAGGCCGAAGGCCAGGGCCATTCCAATTGCCAAGGTGGTTGCACGAATCATCATTTATTCCCAAGGTTATTAAATTTTGTAATGCGGCGCCATTTAAGCAAACTCCGTTCCAGGTGATATTTATCAATATGTTATTGTCTTGCGATATCTGTGATGACGACGCAGTGTAAAGATTCTCGACATTTTACGAGGCGCCTGGGCGTGTTGCAGGCGGTGCGTGGGCCTGGCCTAATCTGGTACGCTTGGCGAAATTGGCGCAATGCGCTTAAGCACATTGCGCCGTTACAGGCGCTGTGATTTCCGGAATGGGAGAAAATCTGCTGTGATTTCGAATGAAGAACCCCTCTTTGCCTCCAGCCAGGCTTTTAGCACGGTATTTTCCGCCGGGCTGGAGGGGCTGTTGCTCAAAGGCGGCCTTGGGCCGTTCATCCTGGTATGCGCCAATGCGACTTTCGATCGGCGGCTTTATGAAGCTTCTTCTGCCGGACTGTCGCAACTTTACGCCGCCTTGCGCGACGAGTATGTCCAGGCGCTGCAGCAGGGCCGCGAAATCCAGGCCGTGGAAGAAGACCTGCTGGTTTTTCTCAAGATTCACGCCGTCGGGCTGGAGCGGCTCCAGCCGACCGTGAAACGCCAGGCGGGCATCTGGGAGCTGCAATTCAACCACCTGCGCTCGTTCCGGCCCAAGCGCATCACTTCCCGAGTGCCGGAGCATCTGCGCGCTCCTTTTGATGATGCAGGGTTTCATTTCAACAAGGGGTTCATGCAGAAAGAGGCATTCTGGACAGGGGAATTGCTCGGCCGGCATGCGACGCTGTATTACAACAAATATCCGTTCGTGGATTTTCATGGCTTGCTGGTGCCGGAACGGGATAGCTGCCTGCCGCAATATCTGACCGAGGCGCACCATTTCTATCTCTGGGAGGCAACGGCAGCATTGGCCCTGACGCTGGACGGAGTAGGCTTTGGCTACAATTCTCTGGGGGCGTTTGCTTCGGTGAATCATCTGCATTCGCAGATGTTCATCAAGCCTGAGGGGTTCCCGGTAATGGCGCCGACGTGGCGTCACAATGGCGGGGAAATCCCTTATCCGGCAACCTGCCTTGCCTTCGCCGATCCCAAATCCGCCTGGGAGGGAATTCACCGGTTGCACGAGAGCGAAACGCCTTACAACCTGCTTTATTCGTCAAGCCGCATGTACCTGTTCCCGCGCCGCAAGCAGGGAACCTGCCCGCAGCCAGCCTGGACCAGTGGCTTTACCTGGCACGAACTGGCAGGGGGGGTGATTACCTTCAACCGGGAAGATTACGACCGGCTTGATGCCGCGGCCGTCGAGCGCGAACTGGCTTTTCTGGCAGTGTAGAATAAATCCGGAAAAGCTTATAACCGCAAAGGCGCAAAGCATTTATCCAAAAAACCTCAGTTCGATAACCACGGAGTTCACGGAGTACACAGAGAAAGGCTGTTTGCGGCAATTTATGACCTCACCCAACGGGTGAATGACAAATATCATGCAATCTATTGTTCTAACTCCGTGTTCTCCGTGTTTAACTGCTTTTTTTAGGTTTATTGGACGCATTTCTTTGCGTCTTCGCGGATATTGAATTGCGGATTTCAGGATCAGTGCAGGTGCTTCTTGCCGCGAAAGTGGATCAGGCTGCCGGCGGGCTGGAAATCCGCTTCGGCCTGGGCCTGGGCGCCCTTCTGTTCCCAGTCGCGATCGAATAGCTCATTGACCAGGGTTTCGACACGTTTGACTTCTTCCGGGCCGAAGTGGCGCGACAGCAGGCCGGATACATCGGTCAGCATGAGCCGCCGCTGGACCTGGTGGATCGCTTCGGCGCTGGGGCCGGCAAACAGCAGTTGGAATTCGTCGCGCCCATCTTCGTGGTAGAAGGTGATCTCGATTTCGGATGCTTGCTCCAGCAGCGGGCCCATGTCGACCAGGGTGGCCTGCAGGCTACGGTGGAATGTGCGCCCGACTTCCCCGGTCCAGCAGATGTCGAGCACGCGGGCGCTCTGGTCGTAGCTCACGCCCGGTTCGCTGGGTTCCAGGCTGCGCATCTCGCTGATGCTCTCCGCATCCAGATATTCCATCCATTGCCGGAGGCCAGCTTCGATCTGGGCAAGAGTGACACCTTTGCGGAGGTAAAGGTTGCCGTGCACATGTACTTCGGTTCGCATTACATAATTCCTGACATCAAGCCTGACATTCTACCGCTATTCGTCCCCGGCAGAGGCAATATCCCCGCCGCCTTTCTTCATGACCTTGCCTTCCTCGGCGCGTTGCTTGCGCACTTCCTTGGGGTCGGCGATGAGCGGGCGGTAAATCTCGACACGGTCCCGGTCGCGCAGCACGGTGTCCAGCTTGGCAAGCTTGCCGAAGATGCCGATCTTGTTCTTGCCCAGGTCGATTTCGGGATGTTTCTCAAGCAGACCCGAGTCGCGGAGCGCCTGCTCGGCGGTGGTGCCGGGCGGCACTTCCCGTGTGAGCAGAAGTTGCTCCTGTGGCAGGGCATAGGCAATTTCGATGCGGATGGTTTCGTTCATGTTGTACCGTAGACTTTCTCGGCGCGTTCAACGAACGCATCCACAAAATTATTGGTGATGTGATTGAACACCGGACCCACCAGGGATTCCAGCAGTTTGCTGGAAAATTCATAGTGCAGCTTGAATTCGATCTTGCATGCGCTTTCGTTGAGGGCAATGAAGCGCCAGCAGCCGTCCAAGTGGCGAAAAGGGCCATCCTGCAGCTTCATTTCGATCAGTG
The DNA here is from genome assembly GCA_964384915.1 of uncultured Sulfuricella sp. GTDB lineage: Bacteria > Pseudomonadota > Gammaproteobacteria > Burkholderiales > Sulfuricellaceae > Sulfurimicrobium. The sequence goes on from CAYLMA010000056.1 coordinate 7,640, forward strand.
AAGGAATCTGTTTGGCGTTTTCCGTGGTGAAGCTCTGCTTGATGCGGTGATAGTCGATCATGACCGTCGCCACGGTGCTTGCCTCGTCGCGCCATTTCACGTCGGTTCCGCCACACCAGGGGAGAAATTGCGGGTAAAGTTCGACTCCATCCACCAAGTCGAACATCTGCTGCGCCGAGTGCAGGACTAGTACCGATTTTTCAACAATTGCCATCTTTGATATGCAGCTTTAAAGCTATTATATAAAAACGCTAAAATACCCTATTTACCGCGGAAATTCACGTCCCCATGAGCATTGCGCAAAACAAGAAAGCCTTCCACGATTTCTTCATCGAGGAAAAATATGAAGCCGGGATGGTGCTGGAAGGCTGGGAAGTCAAGGCTATACGCGCCGGTCGCGCGAATCTCAAGGAGTCCTACGTTATCATCCGTAGCGGCGAGATATTTCTTATCGGCTGCCATATCAGCCCTCTGCCGACCGCTTCTACCCACGTTCATCCCGACCCGGTGCGGACGCGCAAGCTGCTGCTGCATGCCGAGGAAGTCGACAAACTGATTGGCAAGGTGGAGCGCGCGGGCTATACGCTGGTGCCGCTCGACATGCACTACTCGAAGGGCCGCATCAAGCTGGAGATCGGTCTCGCCAAGGGCAAAAAGCAGCATGACAAGCGTGATGCCGAGAAAGAGCGCGAGTGGCAGCGCGAGAAGGCGCAGGTGATGAAGGTGTCCAGAAGGGACGCAAGCTAAGCCTGGCGCGATCATGTCCACGCGCATTTCCGTCTTGCTGCTGTCTGCTCTCCTGTTTCACCCTTTTTCCGTATTGAGCCAGCCATCGCTGCAGTCGCTGGTGGATGCGACTCCCAGTGGTGGAACACTGCGCCTTGCTCCCGGGATCTATGCGGGCCCCGTGACGCTTTCCAGGCCGATCGTGCTGGATGGCGGCGGCAAGGCCATCATTGATGGCGGCGGGAAAAGATCCGTCCTGTGGGTCAATGCCGGCGATGCAGTGGTGCGAGGGCTCATCCTTCGCAATACCGGAAACTCACATGATCAAATGGACTCAGGGATTGCGATTGAAGGCGACGGCAACCGGATCGAAGATAATGTGATCGAGAATGCGCTTTTCGGCATCGTGCTCAAGCATTCCCGGCGCAATCTGCTGCGCCGCAACCACATACGTTCCAAGGCGGCGGAGCTGTCCATGCGCGGCGAGTCGGTTCGCATCTGGAACAGTATCGACAATCGCGTCGAGAATAACGATATCGCCGATGCGCGCGACTTTACCTTGATGAATTCGCCCAATAACCATGTCTCCGGCAATTCCATAAGCGGCAGCCGTTATGGCATGCACCTCATATTTTCGCCTAATTGCCATATCGAAGGGAATCGCCTTTCCAGCAACGCCACCGGCATTGTCGTGCTGAATTCGGATCACGTCACGATCCGGGGCAACACTTTGCAGCATAGCGCGGGGATTGGCGGCGCCTGTATCGTCATCAAGAAGAGCACTGAAATCCTGGCTGAAGGCAACCAGATTGTGCATTGCGCCACCGGCATTCTTTCCGATTCTCCGGTAGGGGACTTGAGCAAGGTGGTGTTCCGTTACAACCTTGTTGCGCACAATACGACGGGTGTTCAGCTATATGGTGAAAGAGGGGGGCACACCTTCGAAAGCAACCGTTTCGAGAAGAATCTGTTCCAGGTCGTGATGTCCGGTTCCGGGGATGCGCGATCCAATCGCTGGTATGGAAATTACTGGGATGATTACCAAGGCTTTGATCTCGATCTTGACGGTGTGGGCGATACGCCCCATGAGGTGTATGCCTATGCAGACCGGATCTGGATGGAGACGCCCGCCGCAACCTTCTTTCGCAACAGCCCGGCTCTGGAATTGCTGGATTTTCTTGAACGGCTGGCGCCATTTTCCGCGCCTGATCTGCTTTTGCGTGACCCCAGGCCGCGTTTCTCGCCCATGCGATAATTTATCCTAAAAAAAGCGGTTAACCACGGAGTTCACGGAGAACACGGAGTAAGAACAATAGATTGCATGATATTTGTCATTCACCCGTTGGGTGAGGTCATAAATTGCCGCAAACAGCCTTTCTCTGTGTACTCCGTGCCCTCCGTGGTTATCGAACTGAGGTTTTTTGGTTTATTCCTAATGGCTTTTCAGGATTGAGGTTGGTCAAGGCAGGCCGATCCGGTGGCATTCGGCATGGGTTCACAGGGTGAATGCCTGTTTCAATGTGCTGAAATCCTGCCGGCAAACCACCCTTAACGCTCCCGTAAACGCTCGCTCGAAACCTGCATCAGCGGGCTCAGGAAATACTCGATCACCCGCCGCGTG
>CAYLMA010000057.1:0-8743 GCA_964384915.1 uncultured Sulfuricella sp.
AGGCTTGGGAGGAGAGCGCGGTGGGAGCCACCGCGTTAGCGGTTTAGTTCAACGTCTGACATAACCGGCGCTGCGCGGCTTCATCGCGCAGCGTCCGCGTTGATGGATGGGTTAGGCCGCATTTTGGGCACGGCCAACCGCCTTGAGCACGGTCGGAGCGATGACTCGGTGCATTGGTGTCACAGGGAGCATGTAGAGGCGGCCAAGCCAGTTGTGAACATGAACAACCGTGGTTACAGTGACAAGTGCCCGCCCACTGTTTACGTCTACAGCTTTGTGCACAGACAGGACGACATCGAGGTGTTTATCCTTGTCGCCAAGCAGCACCTCATCGGCAGTGTTTGCGATGAGCGTGAAGACTCCAACCCGATCGCCGGGTTTGTACGCGGATGCCGGCTTGGCCTGATCGAGTTGGGAAAGTGTGCCGAGATTCTTTAGGCCGAGCGTTGAGACCGCGTTGTTGCGGATAGACATGAGCTTGTTCACCCAGGGTGGTGTAGCCAAGAGAGCTTTGAGGAATTGCCCTAATGCTGACAAGCTCGAATCTTCCGCCGTTATTGCCCAGGAATCATGGAAGTACGCGCCCGGCAGATACGCGGCAATGGCGCTGGGCTTCGGGACACAGGTCTTGGCGGGAATGGTGTTCATGCGGCCCTAACGTGCCAGCTCAGGGGCGCGCCGCTTGCGGCGCGTCCCTCTGGAGCGCCTTGTTGGGCGCGATGTTTTCGAAGAAGTGAAAACTTGCCATTGACATGCCTTCACGCTCATAGAAACGATGTGCATCTTTTCTTTGAACACCTGAATCAAGGTGCATTTGCACGCAGCCTTCCTTTGCCGCGAATTCTCGAAGCCAAGAAAGCAGGCTGGCGCCGAAGCCTTTTGATCGGTGAGAGGGCAACGTTACAAGGTCATCAACGTACAGGAAACGACCCCATGCTAGGTTTTCACCGACTCGGAATCCTGCGACAGCTATCACGCCATCCGATTGTTCGACAAAGGCAAGTTGATAGCCTGTTTTTTCTTGGCTTCGAACTCTGGACAGAAATTGATCTTCTGCGATGTGGGGCCGAAGCTCCCGCATGACGGGATAACAAGCGGCGATCTCAGAATCTGTTGTGGCGATGCGAATGTTCATGACGGTTCTATTTTGACGCCCAACGTAAAGTCGACACCTTTTTAGGTGTATATAAAAGTCCATGAAAGGTGTATAAAACAAGCTGTGTCATGGTAGTAAGTTGATTCCACTCAAATCTCTTGCGAATCGGGGCTCAATATGGAGAATCTGAACACCCCTTCTGGGCCAGGCCCAAAATTGCTCGACCAGGTTCGGGACAAATTAAGGGTCAAGCATTACAGCATCCGGACCGAAACGCAATATGTTCAATGGATAAAACGCTTTATATTCTTTCATGGCAAGCGCCATCCGCGCGAGTTGGGGGCGGTGCAGGTTGAGGCGTTTTTGACGCATTTGGCGGTTGTGGGAAATGTCGCTGCCTCGACCCAGAATCAGGCCTTGTCGGCCTTGCTGTTTTTATATCGGGAAGTGCTGGAAGTCGAGTTGCCGTGGCTGGATAATGTGACGCGGGCAAAGCAGCCTCAGCGCCTGCCGGTGGTGTTGACGCGCAATGAGGTGCGTGTGGTGCTGGATCGGATGGCGGGGGTGTACGGCTTGATGGCCAGTATTTTGTATGGCACAGGGATGCGTCTGATGGAATGCGTGCGGCTGCGGGTGAAGGATGTGGATTTTGAGCGCGGGGAGATATTGATCCGTGATGGCAAGGGGGCGAAGGACCGGGTGACGATGTTGCCGGGGTCGGTGGTGTCCGCCTTGCAGGCGCATTTGCGGCAGCGCCGCGCCTTGTTCGAGGATGATGTGCGTGCAGGCAAGGCGGTGGTGTATATGCCCGATGCTTTGGCGAAAAAATACCCGAGTGCGCAGACGGAATGGGGGTGGCAGTATATTTTCCCTTCGGGCAGCTATTCCGTGGACCCTCGCAGCGGTGTCGAGCGGCGCCATCATCTGGACGAAAAGCTGCTGCAGCGGGCGATGAAAAAGGCAGTGCAGGCCTCAGGCATGGCAAAAATGGCCACGCCGCACACGCTGCGCCATTCCTTCGCCACCCATTTGCTTGAAGGCGGCTACGATATCCGTACTGTACAGGAGCTGCTCGGCCATTCGGATGTCAGCACGACGATGATTTATACCCATGTCCTGAATCGTGGGGGGCGAGGCGTCACCAGTCCATTGGATACCATTTGATGAATGATTTTGAATCTTTTCTGTTCCGCGCTGAATCTTTGTTGCAGCGCGTCGAACAGGTGCTCCCGAGCCAGCCGCCCGCGCCGGACTGGGCGGCCTCGGTGGCTTTCCGCTGGCGCAAGCGGGGCGGGCAGGGTTTTCTGCAGGCGGTGGCGCACCCGCACCACATCCGCCTCGCCGACCTGCGGGGCGTGGAGGAGCAGAAGAAGCAGATCGAGCGCAACACGCGCCAGTTCGTGCGCGGGCTGCCGGCCAACAACGTGCTCTTGACGGGGGCGCGCGGCACGGGCAAGTCCTCGCTGATCAAGGCGGTGCTGAACCAGTATGCCGCCAGGGGCCTGCGCCTGATCGAGGTGGAGCGCATGGAGCTGGTCGATCTGCCGGATATCGTGGAGTTGCTGTGCCGGCGCCCCGAGCGCTTCATCGTGTTCTGCGACGATCTTTCCTTCGATGCCGGGGAGCCGGGCTACCGCGCGCTCAAGGTGGCGCTGGACGGCTCGGTGGCGGCGCCGTCCGAGAACGTGCTGATCTACGCCACCTCCAACCGCCGCCACCTGATGCCGGAGTACATGGCGGAAAACCTGGAAACCACCTATGTGGGCGAGGAAATCCGGCCGGGCGAGAGCACCGAGGAGAAGGTTTCGCTGTCCGAGCGTTTCGGCCTGTGGCTGTCTTTTTACCCTTTTTCCCAGGACGAATACCTGGCCATCGCGCGCTACTGGCTGGCCCAGTTGGGCGTGGCTGAGGTGGATTCGGAAGAAGTGCGGCGCGAGGCGCTGCAGTGGGCGCTGGGGCGCGGCTCGCGCAGCGGGCGCTCGGCCTGGCAATTCGCGCGCGACTGGGCGGGGCGGATGGGGCTGAAAAAATAACATTACAAGCTTGGTTGGAAACCACGGAGAGCACGGAGAGCACGGAGAAAGACCGTCTTTGATCTTTTGTGCGTTCATTCGGCGGGTGAATGGAGAGTGTGCAATTCATATTTTAACTCCGTGTTCTCCGTGCACTCCGTGGTTGATGCTTTTTTGCGGAATATGAAGATGGCGGTACAGAAGAAAATCGTGGATGTGGTCGCGGCGGTGATCCTGCAGCCGGATGGCCGCTTCCTGCTGGCGCGGCGGCCGGAGGGCAAGCCTTACGCCGGCTACTGGGAATTCCCCGGCGGCAAGGTCGAGGCGGGCGAGGCCTTGCTTCATGCGCTGGCGCGCGAGCTGCACGAGGAGCTGGGGATCGAGGTGGAGCGCGCCTGGCCCTGGCTGGTGCGGCATTTCGATTATGAGCATGCCAGTGTGAAGCTGCATTTTTTCCGGGTGGTGGCGTGGCACGGTGAAGCGCACGGGAAGGAGAATCAGTTGCTGGAATGGCAGGCGCCGGGTGCGGTCGGGGTGGAGCCGCTATTGCCTGCCAACGGGCCGATTTTGCGGGCCTTGGAGTTGCCGCCCATACTGGCGATCAGTCAGGTCGAAAGTCTGGGCGAGGCGGTTTTCATGGCGCGCATGGAAGCGGCACTTGAGCGCGGCCTGCGCCTGATCCAGATACGCGAGAAAACGCTGCCTGCGGCAGCACTGGAAAGAGTCGCTCGGCAGATGGTGACGCTGGCGCATGCGCATGGCGCGCGCGTAGTGATCAATACCGAATCCGGGCTGAGCACAAGCGTGGGCGAGGATGGGGTGCATTTGCCCGGTGTGGCGCTGATGGCGCTTGAAGCCCGGCCTTTAGCCAGGCTGGTGGGCGCTTCCTGCCATTCCGCGGCCGAACTGGAGCGCGCGGCTCAACTCGGGCTGGATTATGTGCAGCTAAGCCCGGTGCTGCCGACCCTGACCCATCCGGGTGCGGAAACGCTGGGCTGGGACGGTTTCGCGCAACTGATTCGGGATTATCCGCTGCCGGTTTATGCGCTCGGCGGCATGGGCCTGGATGAGCTTGATGCGGCCCGGCAGAGAGGCGCTCATGGCATCGCCATGCTGCGCGCCAGTTGGAGCTAGCATTTATTGGCCCAGATCTTCCGGGTCCTCATTCAGGCGTGTGCCGGAATCGGGTACTCGGTATTCTTCATTCGCCCATTGCCCCAGGTCAATCAGCTTGCAGCGCTCGCTGCAGAAGGGGCGGTACGGGTTGTCAGGCGTAAAAGGCGAGGCCTTGCCGCAGACCGGGCATGGAACGGTGCGTTGCTTTGCAGGTGCTGAAGACATGTTGGATCGGCAGGAGGCTTAGAAGTTACACAAGGTCAGATCGAATTCGACATCGAGATCGCAGGCGCGCGGCTTTTGTATTCCGCCGAGCGAGGTGAAGCGGATGTTGATGGCGTATTTGTTGGCGCTGATCTCGGGGAAGCAGGGCGTGTCGCTGTCCATCGTGATGCGAATCAGTTGCGCCACGCGCCCCGCCAGCATTTGCTGGAAAGCGCCGTGCTGGGCAACCTGGGATGTGGTCTTGCCGCTGTCGCGCAGCAGTTTCAGCACCAGTTGCAGCCCTTTGTGCACGGGCCGCAATGGCGCGAACCATTCGTTCAGGGAGCTGCGCCGGATTTCCACGTCGAGGCTGAGCCAGAAATGATAGGAGGGCAGGTCGAACTCGCATACGCCGCCAGGTATGGTGGTGCGTTGCTTGATGCTCATCAGCCATTCGTTATCGCGGATGTGCTGCCCCAGTTTTCCTGAAAGTTCATGCAGCCTGGATGCGGTCTGGCTGATGTCCGCGAGAATGCTGTCCAGCGCTTCCTGTGAAATGGCGGGATTGTGGCGCAGGGTTTCCAGCATCTGTTTCTGGCGTTCGAGTTCCTGCAACAGGTCTGTTTTCAGGTCGGCGCGGCAGGAGACTTCCAGGATTTCGAACAGGGAAAGCAGGGCGGCATGATGGTCCAGCGCCTGCGACTGGGAGGCGAAAAATTCCGCCTTGGCGAACAAATCCTCAAGCCGCAACAAGGTGCGAACCCGTTCGTTAAGAGGATAGTCGTAGCTAATCATGCAACCGGATAGCCTTTTGGTGCGGGCAAATGCCCGTGCGGTCGCGTCGGGCGCGGGCGAAAATTGGCACAATTCTGAGGGAAAATCATGAATTTGACAAACATATTTTACGCAATTTGTGCGGAATGATCTTCGCGTCCGGACAGGGCCTCTCTATGGCACGAGGAACAGCCTGATCCATAATTCAAAATATCCCCGTGGGACTGGTACATTCATACTACCTGTTGAAAAATATAGATATTTTAAGTTTTTTTAGCTTGCATCACGAAAAAAAGTCGGTATGCTAGGCAACATCCGCTACGGGATAATAAAAGTTAAATGGAGGAGGATACGATGCTTCAACGCATTTCCCTTTTGGTGGCTGCACTTGCGCTGAGCGCCGCTGTGACGGGCCCGGCAAGGGCCGCCGAAGAAAAAACCGAAGCAAAAAAAGAGATGCCCGGGCAGGAAATTGCATTTAGCAACAAAAAAGGCAATTGCCTTGCCTGCCACGCCATGCCAGGCACCAAGGGCGAAATGGCCGGTTCCATCGCGCCACCCCTGATTGCCATGAAACTGCGCTACCCGGATCGCGCCAAGCTGCGTGCGCAGGTGTGGGATGCCACAGCGGCCAATCCTAAAACCTCGATGCCGCCCATGGGCAAGCACGAGATTCTGACCGAAGAAGAAATCGACCAGGTCGTGGACTTTATTTACACCCTTTAATACAAAGCCTAAGGAGCTCCAAACATGAACCAGTTGCGTAGAACTTTTCTGAAAAGCACCGGCGCCGCCGGCACGGTCGCAGTGGCGATTGCCGCCGGCCTGCTCAAGCCGGGCCAGGTGCTGGCTGCCGAGTGGAACAAGGGCGCTTTTGAAGCAAAGAATCTTGCCGATGCCATGAAGGGTATTGGTGCCGCCGGCGCCGGAAAGAGCGCGGATATCCTGATCAAGGCGCCGGAAATTGCCGAAAACGGCGCAGTGGTGCCAGTGGAAGTGACCAGCAAGATTGCCGGCACCACGGACATCGCGATTTTTGTGGATCAGAACGTCAATCCGATGATCGCTGATTTTACCTTCTCCAACGGCGCTGAAGGTTTTGTCTCCACCCGCATCAAGATGGCCAAGACCTCCAACGTTACCGTGGTGGTGAAGGCTGGCGGCAAGTCTTACATGACGGCCAAGGAAGTCAAGGTCACGATCGGTGGTTGTGGCGGCTAAGTTGAGTTGCCGGTGTTCCGTGGCCGATCGCCAGCAAAGCCTGGCTGGCCAAAGGGAAAACAGAAACCGCGAATGGATAAAGCAATACTAAATTCTTAAAAGGATATCAAAATGGCTGAACCGATGAAAATCCGTGCCCAGATGCAGGGCGACACCGCAGACATCAAGGTGCTGATGAATCACATTATGGAAACCGGTCTGCGCAAGGATGCAAAGACGGGGCAAATCATTCCGGCGCACCACATTCAATCGGTGAACGTCACCGTGGGCGGCAAGCTGGTGCTTGATGCTCAGTGGGGCTACGCGATTGCCAAGAACCCCTTCCTCGGCTTCAAGGTCAAGGGCGTCAAGGCCGGCGACAAGGTGGTGATTAACTGGGTGGACAACACAGGCGACAAGCGCACAGACGAAGCGGCAATCAGCTAAATACAAGCCGAGGGCCGGTTTGCCCGGCCTATCCAATCCAACGGAGGAGTGGTATGAAAAAAATAGCATTGGCTTTGCTGGGGGCGGGTCTGATGGCGAGTGCAGTAGCGCAGGCCGGGCCCGAAGAAGATCGCAAGCAGGCGATTGCCTATTTCAAGAGCAAGCTGCCTACAGTCAAGTTCCAGGATTACATTTATGGCGCGCTGGCCCTGGACAAAGACAGCAAGTCGCAATACGACAGCATCATGGAGTTTCCGCCGTTCGAAGGCGTAGTCGAGGCCGGCAAGGAAATGTGGGAAAAGCCGTTCAAGAACGGCAAAACCTTTGCCAGCTGTTTCCCCAATGGCGGCAAGAACGTGGCCGGGAACTATCCCCGTTTTGACGCTTCCCTGAACAAGGTAGTGACTTTCGAGATGGATATCAACCAGTGCCTCAAGGCCAACGGTGAAGATGAGTTCAAATACAGCGACGTAAATACCATGGGCATCCTGACGGCCTATGCGCGCACTCTGTCCGATGGCATGAAAATGAACGTCAAGGTTGAAGGGGCGGGTGCCCTGGCGGCCTATGAGGATGGCAAGAAATTCTACTTTCAGCGCCGCGGGCAGTTGAATTTTTCCTGTGCAACCTGCCATATGGACAACGCGGGCAACCGCATTCGTGCAGAAGTGTTGTCTCCCGCCCTGGGGCAGTCGACGCACTGGCCGGTATTCCGCGCCGGCGAACGCCTGACGACGCTGCAAGCGCGCTTCAAGGGTTGCAACAGCCAGGTGCGCGCGGTGCCGTTCGAGCAGGGCAGCGAAGAGTTCAACAACCTGGAATATTTCATGTCCTATCAGGACAACGGCTTGTCGCTCAAGGCTTCCGTATTCCGTAAGTAGTCTGCTTGTGAGCCGCAGTGCGTCCGCGCTGCGGCTTTTTTCCGCCTGTTATTTTCGGGCTGAAATAAAAAATACAATATAAACAGAAGCATAGGAGCGCTAGATGTCCATGAACCGCCGTGAATTTTTACAACTGCTCGCAGCGGCGAGTGCTACCGGTTTTGCACTCAACAGTCAATCGGCACTGGCCTCGGCACAAGGTGGACAGTTTTATGATGTGCCCAGATTCGGCAATGTCAGTTTCCTGCATATCACCGACTCTCATGCGCAATTGATGCCAATTTATTTTCGCGAGCCGAACGTAAACATCGGCCTGGGCTCCACTTTCGGCAAGCCGCCGCATCTGGTGGGCGAAAAGCTGCTCAAGCAGTTCGGCATCCGGCCAGGCACCTCGGAGGCGCATGCCTTCACCTACCTCGATTTCTCCGCCGCCGCGAAGACCTACGGCAAGGTCGGCGGTTTCGCCCATCTTTCCACGCTGGTGAAGAAGATGCGCGCATCTCGCCCCGGCGCGCTGCTGCTGGACGGCGGCGATACCTGGCAGGGCTCGGCCACCTCGCTGTGGAGCAATGGCCAGGACATGGTCGATGCCTGCAAGCTGCTCGGCGTGGACGTCATGACCGGGCACTGGGAGTTCACCCTCGGCGCCGAGCGCGTGAAACAGATCGTGGACAACGATTTCAAGGGCAAGATCGATTTCGTGGCGCAGAACATCAAGACCACCGATTTCGGCGACCAGGTGTTCCAGCCCTACACCATGAAGGAAATGAACGGGGTGCCGGTGGCCATCATCGGCCAGTCCTTCCCCTACACGCCGATCGCCAACCCGCGCTGGATGGTGCCGGACTGGAGCTTCGGCATCCAGGACGAGAACATGCAGAAGGTGGTGGACGAAGTCCGCGCCAAGGGCGCCCAGGTGGTCGTGGTGCTGTCCCACAACGGCATGGACGTGGATCTCAAAATGGCCAGCCGCGTCACCGGCATCGACGCCATCATGGGCGGCCATACCCACG
>CAYLMA010000058.1:0-7261 GCA_964384915.1 uncultured Sulfuricella sp.
TCTTCGATTTCATCCATGTCGAGAGAAGCAATCCTGTCGATCGCTGAGCGGGGTAGCCCGGTCATAAGCTCAGCCGCCGTCCCATCCTGCGCCAACTGGCGTGTAAGCAACAGGAACTGCCTGTTTATTTTGAGTAGGTCGCGTTTTTCCATAATTAAGTAATAATTTTGTGGTCACGAGTGCGCATTTTATATTACAATATATGCACCTTACAACAGCAAGGCGCATAAATTATGATTACCTCGGACACTTTATCGACTTCCGGCAATAATCCTGTTGCGGAAATCCTTGAAGCCCTGATGAGCAAACACCGGTTGAACCAAACCGAGTTGTCAAACCGCTCTGGGGTTTCGCAACCAGCCATCAACCGCATTCTCAATGAACGCTCCAGGGCAAAGAACCCTCGCAAGGAAACACTCCAGAAAATCGCGGGGGTTCTTGGGGTGACCCCTGGGCAACTGACCGGCCAGGAACCAATTTCCATCCGGATGATGGCCTATGAGGCGGTTCCTGTTATGGGATGGGAAAATCTGACACATAATGTTCGCGACCAACACAGCATATGGATAGCCTGCCCTGTTGATCACAGCGATTTGACGTTCGCTCTCACCGTTCAGGGCGAGGCCATGATTGGAAACGACGGATACCGTGAAGGGGAAATCATTTTCATCGACCCTGGTGTTGCCCCAACTCACGGGAAAGATGTCGTGTTAGTCACGGCTGGAACCGCTCTTTTCCGAAGGATGGTGATCACACAGGAGGGGCGTTTTCTCAAGACAGTGAACCCTGGTTGGCCCAACCCTATCATGCCGCTATCCGCCGATGCCATCATCTGCGGCACGGTGGTGTTTTCCGGCCGTGTGCGCTAGTTGTTTTGCGCGTAGAACCGGCTCCGTACCGTGCAGGGAGAACGCCAGAATTGCTTTGACTTGGGTTTTTACCCTGTTTATACTTATCTTGTGATGATATGGTAAGCGATGACGAAAAAGGATGCTGAAGATACGCTGGAATTCCTGCTGGCATTCGATGGACATATCCACCGTTATGGTGGCGGATACTGGCTGAAATTCGAGATCGCAACAGTAAAAGAGAGCGAAGGAAGGCCGCATGGGCTGGACTATTCCTTTACCTTGCATGGGCCAGACAACCGAAGATTGATCGGTTTTGATAACGCACACAGTGTGCCGGCCAAGGGATCACGCTTCAACAAGCGCCCGAAAGCGATGGATCACTGGCATAGAACGGAAACAGATGAGGGGCGTCCTTATACGTTCAAGGATGCGGAAACATTGATAGATGATTTTTTCGATGAAGTTGAGCGTGTGCTCGCGGAGCATAATATCCCGTTCGAGACAGTCGAAGTAAAGGAAGGAGATAAACCATGAAGCATTTAAAAATTCAGAGCCATGCGTCCTTGCGCGAAGAAATGAAGGCTGTTGCGCGCGGTGAGGGGGCGGCACCGAAGGGCGCGGGGGGTACGACTTTTGACTCTGTCGAGGCGCTGATGCGCCTGCTAACACCACAGAACCGCCAGCTCCTGGCAGTTATTCGCGACAAGAAGCCGCAGTCAATCGCCGAGCTCGCGGTGCTGACAGGTCGCGCACAACCGAACCTCACTCGCACTCTTGGCAAGCTTGAAGCGATCGGTTTCGTGCGGCTGAAAAATGTTGACCGTCGCAAGGTGCCGACAGCTACCGTTCATTCTCTCAGGATCAACATTGACCCGTTCTCGCAAAATGATCGGCTGGAATTTGCGTGATGCCGGTGTATGCAAGGAAATGGCATCTGCAATGTAATAGATTATTACCTTAAGAAACACAAATTTGATTGGCTTCATGCAAAAATACCCGCCGATGTTTTGGCGGGTATTTTTTATTGGATCAGATCAGCCCTCTTTCTGCAAAGGACATGACCGTGATGTCCGCCACAATAAAGTGGTCGAGCACCCTTATATCAACAAGCGACAACGCTTGCTTCAGCGCATCGGTCAGCATCCTGTCGGACTGGCTTGGTTCGGCCACGCCAGATGGGTGGTTATGCGCGAAGATCACGGCTGCCGCATTGAGCGCCAACCCTTTCTTCACCACTTCCCGTGGATACACCGACGTTTGGGTCAGCGTTCCACGAAACAGCTCCATCCCCGCGATCAGCCGATGCTGGGCGTCGAGCCAGAGCGCGACGAAACTCTCGAACTCCTGCCCACCCAAAAACAGCCGCAGGTAATCACGCACCGAGCCCGGTGAGGAGAGGCTGTCGGACGACTCTTCAAAGTCTTCTTCCAGCGCACGCCGCAAAAGCTCCCGCGCTGCCATCAACCTGCCTGGCATGGCATAGGGTAAAACTTCTTCTGCCACACCGATGGGCTTTTCATGCCGCATCACACGCAGCCCGAAAAGTTCTGCCAAGGAGCGCATGGAATACGATTCGCCCTCTTCACCCAGCAGGATTGAGAGCAGTTCGCGGTCGGATAATTTTTTCATCATGAGTGCCTCCAAATAAAAAGCGGGGCGGCACCCTCCCCTTGCGGGACGATTGCACGCCCCGCAAGGGTTGGAAAAATTGAAACTTACTGCGTTACTTCTGTCCGGTCACCCGGCCTTCCTGCTTCGAGAATTTTCTGGCTTGCGCTGAAAATCCGCTGAGCCGACTTCTCCGGCAACTGCGCATCATCGAGCCACGACTGGGTGTAACCACGCGACTCATCCCGCCCCGGTAGATCGAGAAGCGAACACAGGAGGAATGCCACGCCTTCGGCCTCAACTTCCCAAAGAGTTTTTGGCGTCAAGGCTGCGTCATGGCAATCTGCTTCCTGTGTATGCCCCAGAACGACGTGGGCAATCTCGTGAAACCGGGTCTTGTGTGGGTACTCGGCGATAGGACTGATTGCAATTCCTCTTTTCACCGCGTAGCCCTGCACGTTGCCGTCCATGAGATCGAAGCGCTCCAGCGTGATGCCCAATGCTGCCAACGCAACCTCTGCATTCCACTGCGGCGATTCGACCGGCTCGGTGTATTCCTCGCCTTCGGTCTGTTCCAGGCTGAACCAGCGTGGTGCCAACTTGAAGACAGTGAACGCACCACCGGCATCATCGGGCTCGCCAGAGACTTCGTCCTTGTCCTTGCGTTTGACCGTGATAGGCATCCATAAGGAAATAGCCTTCTGCCCCTTGCAAACCGAACGACCAAGCTCCTTCCACCGGCTAAAGCTCGCAATCGGTGAAAGCGGTAAATGCCGCTGATGAAGTTGGACTGCCGCCAGAATCTGGTTGCCAATGCTAAAGCGATGGAACCTGCGGTAAGCCTCGCTCACGATGCCAGGCTCGGTGAGAGCCTGAGCGAGAAGCTGTGCAAATTTTTCGTACATGGTGCCTCCAATAAAAATCGGGAAGGCACCATCCCCGGCGGGGATAGATACACTCCCCGTGGGATAGAAAACCGGCCATGGCCGGGCTATTTATGCTGCATCACTACAATCAGGCTGCGCGGGCCAGTGCCTTTTCGACACTGCCAAGCGCAGGAAACCCTGACTTACCAACGAGGTTGAGCACGTCGAGCCAATCAACGCCCTTCCTTCCGTCTGGAATATCAATCGTGGGAGCAATTGCTCCCGCTCGAATCCCCATTGCCCAGAGCCTGGTCACCAATCCTCTCGCGGCTTCCTGTCCGTGTCCGGATGGATGCTGGCGGGAAGGCCGATCCTTGTCAGAGAAGACCAGAACCTGACTCACTCCGGGTGGAGGAACGAAAGTTTCCAGAAGATGCGCGTTACCAGTCGCCCAAGCGGGCAAGCCGGTGGCTTCGATAATGGCAAGCGCCGTTTCGATTCCTTCGGTCACCGCCAGACGACTACCTGGCTGCACCAGACGAATCGCGCCGCCGGTCAGTTGTCGCGCTGATGGATGACGCATCAACTTCTTCGGCGCTTCGACCGGAGCCTTGTGTCCACTGGCTGTCAGGTAGGTGCGATGGAGGGTGACAGCTTCGCCCCCTTGCCCCGTCACCTGCCCGACAATGGCCGGATAGCGCGCAACGAGATGATTGTCCGCGTAGTAGCCCAGTGCAGAATGAAAACGCAGGGATTCCGGCACGCATACAGACAATCCGCGCCGCGCCAAATACAGACGAGCGGGTTCTGCTTCCGAATGTGTCAGCGGCAGTGATTCACGCCATGTGCGATTGAGATGTTCACGGCGTGTGGCATCATCGGAAGTGCGACCTGATGCTTGCGACAATTCCTTTCGCACGCTTCTGGCTGGTTCACTGCCTAAATGCTCGGCCACTTCGCGAACAGTGCGGGTAAAATCCCAACTGTTGATCCACATAAGCAGAGAAAAACCGTCCGCAAAATAGCCACACGTATTGCAGACGCCACCGCCAGTTTCATCAACATCGGGAAAGACCCGAAAGCCATCCCGTCCGCCATGAACCGGGCAAGGGACATGCCTCCCCCGCCGATCCACGGCATCTTCCAAAGCTGGCGCCAGGCCGGACAAAACCTGTTCCCAGCGCCCTCGTGCGTCATGCTTGACGCGTTGTGCATCGTACTTGTACTTCATCACAGGTGCCTCCATGGAAAGCCCCTGACGGAACCTTCCGAGACACCCCTTGCCGGGATCCTTGGAAGGTCACGGCTGGGCCGGTTGGAAATTTCCGCGCGGCATGGAGTTCCCCCTACCGGGATACTCTCTCCCGGCGGGGTTCATGATGCTGTTTGTTTTCTCGTGGCCAGCTACCACACTTCCATCCTGCACCTTATGGGGCGGGATTGAATATCAATGTGAGTCTCGCGGGAGTCTCACCGACACCTTAGAAAAACTCTGGTACTTTAGCCGGGAAATTCCTGCGGGGGCGGAACTGACAACGATGCTACGCAGTTAGTGACACGCATTACTACCGAAATGCGTCCTAAAAGAATCGAATTCGACTACCTGCCCAATGCTTCAAAGCAGGCAATGTACAATGATTTCGATTTCTTTGATTCGCATTTGGATTCGGCCAGGCAGTGATGTCTGGCGAAAGCGCCGCTACCCGATAAACTATGCATAATTCGCCCTTTGCATAACGCCCCATTTCGGTCACTCGCCTCGTCTGAAAACAGACCGCTGCCAGTTGCAATGTTAGATTTTTAAGGTTTTCAAGGCGTTGGTTTTTGTTGTTGAATGCAACTCACACACTGATGAATTGTTGGTGGGCATGATCTTTAAATGTGGCGTGCACACGACCATATCCTGCCTTCCTTTTTTTCTAATCGAGTGAGTGCAATCTTCACTGGTTGGATGTGGCGATAACCCACCATTGGGTTGCTGTTCCTTGTTCATTTTTACACACACTTATGGTCTCCGTGGCAGCGTCAAGATCGCTTCAAGCCCACTGTACGGACGGTTGCGCAGCAAGAGGTCGCCACCATGCATTTGTGCAATGTTACGCGCAATGCCCAAGCCCAGGCCGGTACCACCAGTGTCGCGGCTGCGTGAACTTTCCAAACGATAAAAAGGTTCGAATACCCGTTCAAGTTCAGCTTCTGGAATGCCTTGACCTTGATCCAGAATGTGAATTTGCAGTCGCTTGTCGTAATCGTTCACGATGACGGTGGCACTTTTTCCGTATTTGACGGCGTTGTCGATCAGATTTCCCAGGCATCGCTTCAAGGCCGCAGGCTTGCACGGATAGGGCCGGGCAGCAATGCCCTCCAGCCTGACTTCCTGTCCAATTTCCGCCGCATCTGCCTGGATACTTTCCAGCAAAGCCATGATGTCCACAGGTTGTACCGGCTCCGGATTGTCCACGCCGCGCATGAAATCCAGAGTGGCGGCAACCAGTGACTCCATTTCTTCCAGATCCTTTGTGAACTTCGACCTGAGATCGTCATCCTCCAACAGTTCGGCCCGGAGCCGCAACCGGGTGATGGGAGTTTTCAGGTCGTGCGACATGGCGGCGAGAATCCGCGTACGTTCCTGTATATAGCTGACCAGGCGGGATTGCATGGTGTTGAAGGCATGTGCCGCGCGACGCACTTCGGTCGGACCCGTTTCAATCAGGGGTGGGCTGTTGATATCGTTGCCCAGTTTTTCTGCGGCGCTGGCGAGGGTGTTAAGGGGGCGCGTGGCAAGGCGCACGGCGAGAAGTGAAAGGAAGATCACTGCGGCGAGCAGGATCAGCAGATTGAACAGCAGGCGGGGTGGCGTGGGGAAAGCTCCGCCGGATGGGAGCGCATCAACTGACACCGTAGTGCCATCCTGCAAGCGTGTCCACACGGTGAAGACGACTTTTTGCTGTGGGTAGCTATTCATGGCGAGGCTGAATGCATTACCCTCATTTTGCCGCGCGGGCCATCCCATTTCGGAAACAGTGGCCTCGATAGCCGGGGTTTCCCCAAGCAGGTCGCGCAGCAACATAATGAAACTGGCCGCCTGGTTTGCGCTGTCCGGGTTCTGATGGGGTGTACTTGGGTGGGGTGCGCCAAGTGAAACCCGCAGAGTCGGGGAGTTGAGGGTCGCCACGAATTTATGCCGATCGGCGGGAGCAAGCGAACTCAGCAGCCGGATGGTATCGGCGATTCGTTGCGCCGATTCCATGCTGTTTGAGCGAAACAGCAAACGGTCGCGTTCGCGCAGATGGAAGGTGACGCTGATTGATTGCACCAGAATCAGGCCGCCAAGCAGAATCAGAACCATGCGGCTGAACAGGGATTGTGGCAGGAGTCGCATCATTTTCCCGCTTCCACCTGTACTGCCAGGATGTAGCCTTCGCCCCGTATCGTCTTGATGATGGTAGGTTCCTTGGCATCGTCCGCCAAGCGGTGACGGAGCCGGCTCACCTGAACATCAATGCTTCTATCAAAAGGATCCGTTTCCCGCCCGCGCATCATATCCATAAGTTGATCCCGGCTGAGAATCCGGTTGGGGTGATTGAGAAATATCCGGAGCAGGCGGTATTCGGAACCGCTCAGCGGAACCACCACTCCTTCCGGCGAGACCAGTTGGCGCGAGATCGTGTCCAACTTCCATCCGGCAAAGTGAACTCGGGCAGCCTCGTTTGTTTCCCTATTCCCTGGCAAAGCTTTTGCCCGGCGCAAAATGCTCTTGATGCGCGCCAGCAGTTCACGCGGATTGAAGGGCTTGGGCAGGTAATCATCTGCACCCATTTCCAGGCCGAGAATGCGATCCATGTCCTCGCCGCGGGCGGTGAGCATGATCACCGGGATGTCGGAGCGCGCCCGCAGGTTGCGGCACAACACCAAGCCATCGTCTCCTGGCAGCAT
>CAYLMA010000059.1:0-6035 GCA_964384915.1 uncultured Sulfuricella sp.
GATCAACTTACGGCGGGACTTGCACCCGCAGGAGTGCGCCCGTGCCGGGCGCACATGAAAAACGCCCCGCTCGGGGGGCGTTCAGGCGCAGCGCAAAGTGCTCAGGCGGCAAGCCGATCAGCCATCCGCATTGATCCGGGCAACCAACTCCTGCAACACCTCAGCCGCCTTGTCATTGTCCACCTGGCACGTACCGGCCGCCTGGTGGCCACCGCCGCCATATTGCAACATCAGGTCGCCGACATTGGTTTTGGAACTGCGGTCGAGAATCGATTTGCCGGTGGCGAAAACCGTGTTCTGGCTTTTCAGGCCCCACAGCACATGGATGGAAATGTTGGTTTCGGGGAACAGCGCGTAGATCATGAAACGGTTGCCGGCATAGATGGTTTCCTCGTTGCGCAGGTCCAGCACCACCAGATTCCTGTGCACGGTGGCGCAGCGCTTCAGTTGATCCTTGAATTTTCCCTCATGGTCGAAAAACAGGTCCACCCGTTCCTTCACGTCCGGCAAGGCCATGATCTGGTCGATTGTATGGTTCTTGCAATAATCGATCAGATCCATCATCAGGTTGTAATTGGAAATGCGGAAGTCGCGGAAGCGCCCCAGCCCGGTGCGCGAGTCCATCAGGAAATTGAGCAGTTCCCAGCCTTGCGGGTGGAGGATGTCCTCGCGGCTGAACTGGGCGGCATCCGCCTTGTCCACCGCCAGCATCATTTCGTCCCACTCGGCGGGAAACACCTTGCGCCCGCCAAAATGCTCGTACACCACGCGCGCGGCGGAAGGCGCCGTGGGGTGGATGATGTGATTGGGGCGTTCGCCGGTATTGCGCACCGTCTCGGAAAGATGGTGATCCAGCACCAAGTGCGCGCCCGCCACGTAAGGCAGGTTGGTGGTGATGTCGCGGCCGGTGATTTCGATCTTGCCGTCCTGCATGTCCTTGGGGTGGACAAACTTGATTTCATCGATCAGGTTGAGATGCTTCAACAACACCGCGCACACCAGACCATCAAAATCACTGCGCGTCACCAAACGGTATTTCCCTGTTTCTGCAGACATCGGACAGCCCCCTTCAAATTATAAGTTTGCCCAGTGTACCGCGAGCATTTCCTTGCCACAACGGCAAGCAAGCGCCATTTTCAGGATCGCGCGGCACCGGGCCGGCAGCCCGACGCAAGGTATAATGCGCGGCATGACCAATCCGTTCACCGCTCGCTGGACCATTACCGGAAACAACCTGTGCCTTGGCCAGTGGGAAATCCGCTACCTTGGGCGCCTGCTTGAGCTCGACAGCGGCCGGCGTGAAAAGGACATGGGCAGCTTCGGCATTTTCAGCTACATCTTCCCCGACGACGAGGACCTGGCCGAAGGGCTGCCGGAAGACGACTGGATTATCGCAAATGCCGAATGGCTTGCCGGTTTCCTGGCCGCTCATGACATTCCCGTCGATGAAGCGCACATGCGCTGGTTTTACCAGGCGGTCAACCCCCGGGACTGGCGCTGCGGCAGTTGCGGCGGGTGTATTTGAAGCGATCTGCGACGGCGGGAAAATCCACGCCGGCTTTCATGCCTTATTGCTGCCGGTTCCACCAGTCGTCAGCAGTGCGCTCGTGCCAACCCCTGCGCGCCCGCGACATCAGCCAGCCGACATAAAAAAAAGCCTCGAACATCAGGAACGCCAGCCCCCACAGCAGCACGCTTCCGGGCGAGTAGCCGCCTACCTCCCCCACGCCCCAGGCCTGGGTAGGGTTGATCCAGGAAACCACCAGCGGGCCGACCAGCGGGCCCAGCAGGCAAGCCGCCCCAACCAGAAGCAGCATGTCGCGCCATAACTGCTTGCGGTTGGGCAGGAAATTCATGAGGGTTTTATCAGGATCGGGTGGCGTCATTGGCTATTTTCCGAAATCCAGAAAGGGTTTGATGGAGAAATACGCAATCGCGGCAATCATTGCGACATAGGCAAAGAAGCGCAAGGGATGTTCCTGGATGATATGCGCCAGGGTGCGCTGCCTTCCTTCACGGCGTGACTGCTCATACTCCGCCCTTACCCGCGCCTGGCGCTCGCTTTGATAGTCTGCGATCAGCGCCCGCGCCTCCGCCAGCCGGCCATCGTCCTGCAGCCAGATGGCCGCCGAGGAAATGCCCCAGTTTCCCGCAGAGGTTTCATGGAACTCGATGCCGCTGGATTTCAGCAAGGCGCGCACGTCTTCCGCCTCGTCATCGGGCACGCCATTCAGGGTAAAGAGCTTAACCGGCACGATACGCAACCCGGCGTCAGGATGCGCCGATCACGCGGATTCGCACATCGCCCAGCGTGACGACCTGGCCGGCGCGAATTTTGCAGGTCTTGCGCAACTCCACCTTGCCGTCCACCGAGACTTCCCCGGCAGCGACCAACTGCTTGCCCATGCCGCCGCTGTCGCAGGCGCCGGTGAGTTTGAGCAGGTTGTCGAGTTCGACGAACTCGCGCGTCAGGATAAATTCATGTTCTTGCATGGGGTCCTTTTTTACGTGAAATACGTGAAACGTGAAATCACTCGCTGCGCTTCGTTTGTGAAGCGTGAAATGTAAATCCTGCTTTTACCCTTCACTCTTCACAATAAGGGCGTAGCCCGAATGGCTTCACGTTTCACTTGTTTCATTATTCGGGGCTGCGTCTCTCTGCCGCCATGACCGTTAGGTTGGTTGAGGCCTGTGCATCTTATCATTCCAGCAGCGGCTTCGCCCTGCCAGGAGTGTTAAAATGCCAAGCTACCCAATGCCGCCAGGATCTTGCTGTGAACTTCGCCATTCCCGAAATCAAGCCCGAGCAGTCCATCGAGCTCCTGAAAGAACTGCATATCCTGACGCGCGACGGCAAGCTCAACCAGGACAGCCGGCGCAAGCTGAAGCAGGTGTACCACCTGTTCCACTTCATCGAGCCCTTGCTGAATGAAGTCCTGACCGGGCATGAAAACCTGACTCTGGCCGACCACGGCGCAGGCAAGTCTTACCTCGGCTTCATCATTTACGACCTGTTTTTCAAGTCCAGGCAAGCCGGCCACATCTATGGCATCGAAACCCGCGAGGAACTGGTGGAAAAATCGCGCGAACTGGCCGAACGCCTGGGCTTCGGGCGCATGTCCTTCCTCAATCTGTCGGTGGAAGCATCCATCCACTCCACGGATTTACCGGAAAAAATCGATGTCGTCACCGCACTGCACGCCTGCAACACCGCTACCGACGACGCAATCAAATTCGCCCTCGACAAAGAGGCCAGATTCATCGTGCTGGTGCCCTGCTGCCAAGCCGAGGTCGCCGCACTGCTGCGCAAGAACAAGAACCAGTCGTTTTCAAGGACGCCGCTCTCGGAAATCTGGCGCCACCCCATCCACACCCGCGAGTTCGGCAGCATGATCACCAATGTGCTGCGCTGCCTGCTGCTTGAATCGCATGGCTACCAGCTCACGGTGACCGAACTGGTCGGCTGGGAGCATTCGATGAAAAACGAGCTGATTGTGGCCAGATATACCGGCGCACCGAGGAAAAATGCGCAGGAAAGACTGGAACTTATCCTGCACGAACTGAATCTGGATGAATTAAGGAGCCGCTTCGTGTATTGAGACGAAATCGCGTCGCTCCAATTCGAACCACCCCATTCACTCAACATAAATAAGGTTTTTTCAAATGAACGAAGTCAAACACGGCGCACGCTTCTGGATCGGCAACGGCCTGCTGGCCCTGGCCCTCACTTCACTGCTCTTCATGGGCCCTTTGTCGGAAAGCCTGGGAGTATGGGCCATGATCCTGTGGATGGTTCTTGCCGCGGTGGGGATGTATTTCCTGATGACGGACAAGGGCGGCGAACCGGGGATGCCTGAGTAATCCTGCAAAAACAGCATTGAACCACGGGAACATTCCGACTTACCCCGTATCCCATGTGGTTAAGCGTTTTTTCCCGGTTTAACCGGGAAAAATCTCGCGATAGGCCTGCCTGCTGGCATAGGCCAGCACCGGAAACACCAGCGGAAAAAGCGGAAGAAAAAGCAGCATCGCCGCAAACATCGCGACCGACAGCACCACGCCCCAAGCCAGCATCACCGGGAAATTGGTAAACACGGCGCGCACGCTCGCGCTCACAGCCCCGGCCAGATTCGCGCGCCGGTAAAACAGCAGCGGCACGGCAAAGGCGGAAGTGGCGTAGATGATGAAAGCCAGCACCAGCCACATCAAGCCGCTGAAAAACAGGAAGGGCAGTGTCTCCCCCTCCCCGGCCAGGCCCGCGATAAACGCATCCAGGCCCATATCCGGGGTGACGCCAAAATAGAGGCCATAGACCACGCCCGCATCCGTCAGCCAGATCAGGAACAGGAACATCTCGATCAGCGCCACCACCCACAGCGCCGGCGGAGCCAGCTGGAAACCGGCAAAAAAATCTCCCAGGCGCACCGCTTCCTTGCGTTCCAGAAGATCGGACGCATTGAAGAATCCGCACAGCAAAGCCGGCCCGAGCAGCATGAACCCGCCCGCCAGCGCCACCACCAGCGGCGACAGCCCGGCCGACACCACCGCAAGGAACTGCACGAAACCGAGCGCCGCAAAAATGCCCGAATAAGCCGCGCTCAAGCCCTTTTCTTGCAAAAAGACCTGCCACCCCGCCCGCAGCCAGCCGGGCAGGCTGGAAAACCCTATTTCGCCGGGTGTTGGAGCATTCACGGGGCACCTCCTCAATCAAATTCAGAAAATCAAAAGGCCGTCCCAGGTCATGCAAGGGCCGGCATGTTCGAATCATCGCCAGGCCTCATTGCAAGCGAAAAATGGCACTCACCCAGCATTCAAAATATCCAGCGGGATGGAATGAAATAGATGTTCCGCGCTTGATGAAGAAAGGAAGCCAGTGAAACTCTTTAAACAAAAAAGGCGCAGTCTCCTGCGCCTTTTTTCTAACCCTCGCACCCCTGTTCCAGCTCTTGCCGCTTCAACCAATGAACAGCTTCCGCCGGGGATACGCCCAATCCAAAACAACGCTCGATCTGCTCGTCGGTCGGCCCGCCCGCCGAGTACACGCCGAGATTAAAAACATGCCGGTACCAGCGGTCGAAAATTTTTTCCCATTGCTCACGAGACATTGTCATTACGTCCATCCCCAGCTCCTTGATTGGTTGAAGAAAACGCCTGAAAAACCTTCTATTGCCAGATGCATAATTGATAAATATCAATTGGTTATCATGTCAGGCAGCACAAATTTAACAGCCAAGATATTACCCAAAAACCGCCCAGAGATGAAACTTTTCTGCAACACTCAGTCCCAGCTTAATGTCCCGCCGGTCTGGTACTCCGTCACTCGCGTTTCGAAGAAATTCTTCTCTTTCTTCAGGTCGATCATCTCGCTCATCCACGGGAAGGGATTGGTCGCTCCGGCATACAGCTCATCCAGGCCGATCTGCTGGCAGCGGCGGTTGGCGATGAAGCGCAAGTATTCCTTGAACTGAACGGCATTCAGACCGAGCACGCCGCGCGGCATGGTGTCCTCGGCGTAGCGGTATTCCAGCTCCACGCCTTTCTTGATCAGCCCGCTGATTTCGTTGCGGAAGGCGGCGGTCCACAATCCGGGGTTTTCCATCTTGATGGTGTTGATCAGGTCGACGCCGAAATTGAGATGCATGGATTCGTCGCGCAGGATGTACTGGTACTGCTCGGCGGCGCCGGTCATCTTGTTCTGGCGGCCCAGGGCAAGGATCTGCACGAAACCGACGTAGAAGAAGATGCCTTCCATGATGCAGGCGAACACGATCAGGGACTTGAGCAGGCTCTGGTCGGCCTCCGGCGTGCCGGTCCTGAATTCCGGGTTGGTCAGGGTGTCGATGAAGGGAATCAGGAACTCGTCCTTGTCGCGGATGGACGGGATCTCGTGGTACATGTTGAAGATCTCGCCTTCATCCAGGCCCAGCGACTCCACGATGTACTGGTAGGCGTGGGTGTGGATGGCTTCTTCGAACGCCTGGCGCAGCAGGTACTGGCGGCATTCCGGCGCGGTGATGTGGCGGTAGGTGCCGAGC
>CAYLMA010000060.1:0-5958 GCA_964384915.1 uncultured Sulfuricella sp.
TTAACCCGTCCACCATGTCTCCGAACAGGTGTTGCCTATGTGTCCGGTCTATACAGGGGGGACTGAGGGGGGTTAGCGCAGCTTGATTTCGGTCCACATGCGCGACAGCATGCGGCGCTGGCGCGCGTCGAAGTCTTTCAGCATCTCCAGCTTCTTTGCATCTCCCACCTGGGGAAAGATCGCCGGGTTGGTGGCGACCTCCGCCCTGATGTAAGGCATGGCGGCCGCATTCGGGCTGCCCGCGCCGATCAGGTTGGCCAGTTCGGCGGCGTTTTCCCCCCCCAGCATGAAATCGATGAACTGGTGTGCCAGGTCCGGGCGGCGGCCGGACTGGTGCAGCACGAAGTTGTCCAGCGCCAGCACCGCACCTTCCTTCGGCGTGGCGAAGCCGATGGTGAAGGGCCGCCCGGCGGCACGGGCGTCCTGCTGCGCCCGGAACATGTCGTTCGAATAGCCGTGGGCGACCCAGATGTTGCCTATGGCCAGGTCCTTGATGTAGGTGCTGTTGGAAAAGGTCGCCCAGTAGGGCTTGGCGCGCAGGATGAGGCGCTTGGCCTGCTCCCACTTCGCCGGGTCTTTTTCGTGCACGCCGTAGCCCAGGTACTTCATCGCCGCCGCCATCAGCTCGCGCTGGCTGTTCAGCACCGTCACGCGTCCTTTGATTTTCTCCAGA
This sequence comes from uncultured Sulfuricella sp., assembly GCA_964384915.1. Lineage (GTDB taxonomy): Bacteria > Pseudomonadota > Gammaproteobacteria > Burkholderiales > Sulfuricellaceae > Sulfurimicrobium. The sequence continues at coordinate 674 of CAYLMA010000060.1, forward strand.
TATTTCGGCTCGAAAATCAGCGCCCAGGTGTCCGTGGGCAAGTCCAGCGCGCGCATCTTCTCCACGTTGTAGCCGATGAGGGTCACGGTGTAGGCATAGGGCACGGAGTAGCGGTTGCCGGGATCGAACCAGGTATCGAGATAGCCCGGCTCGATGTTCCTGAGATTAGGCAGCAGGGACTTGTCTATGGGACGCAGCGCGCCGCGCTTTATCAAGGATTCGACCGCGTTGCCGGTGGGCACCAGGACGTCGTAACCGGCCGCGCCCGCCTCCAGCTTGGCCAGCATTTCCTCGTTGTCGGAGTAGTAATCCTGCTTCAGGCGGCACTGGCAATAAGCCTCGAAGCGCGCCACCGTCGCGGCGGAGATGTAGTTGTTCCAGTTGTAGAGGTAGAGGGTATCGGCGGCCTGAGCCGAGAATACGATCAGGCCGGAAAAAAGCAGGTAACCACGGAGCACACGGAGGGCACAGAGAAAAACAGAAAATCCTCCGTGATCTCCGTGCCCTCCGTGGTTCACGCCTTTCATCCCTTGCCCTTCAGCACGTCCGGCGCGAAGCGCGAGGCGAGGAAGATCATGCTCAGGGTGAGCGTCATCAGCAGGGTCGAGACCGCGTTCACCTCCGGCGTCACCGCCACCTTGATCATGGAATAGATCTGCAACGGCAGGGTCGCGACTCCCACCCCGGCGGTGAAGAAGGTGATGACGAAATCGTCGATGGAGAGGGTGAAGGACATCAGGAAACCCGCGATCACCGCCGGCAGGATCAGGGGAAAGGTGATGCGCCGGAAAGTTTCCCACGGCGTCGCGCCGAGGTCGCGCGCCGCCTCGAAGATGCTCTCGTCCATGCCGGCCAGGCGGGCGCGGATGATGATGGCGACGAAGCCGATGGAAAAGGTGATGTGGGCGGCGATGATGGAGACGAAGCCCAGGGTGAGGTCCAGCACCTGGCGGAAGAACAGCAGCAGCGACACGCCCAGCAGGATTTCCGGCATCGCCACCGGCGTGATGGCGAGAAAGGGCAAGAGGCGCGGGCGGTAGCGATGCATGGCAATGCCCGCCATGGTGCCCAGCACGGTGGCGATGGTGCTGGACACCAGCGCGATCAGCAGGGAGTTCCCCGCCGCCTGCAGCATGTCCGGGTCGTGCAACAGCTTGACATACCATTTGCCGGTGAAGCCCACCCACTCGGCGTTGAGCTCGGAATCGTTGAAGGAAAACAGCACCACCACCGCCAGCGGCACATAGAGGAAGGCGTAAACGGCCAGTGAAACCGTCCACAGCCAGAAATTTCTGCTCGTTTTCATCCTCAAAAACCTTTTCTTACCGCAAAGGACGCCAAGGATCGCAAGGTAAAACAAAGGCTTTGAAAAATTTCAACAGGCGTACTGCAAGACAAACTCAAGCCGCTGAAATCCTTTGCGTTCCATTGCGTCCTTTGCGGTTCAACCGCATTTTTCGGTTTCATCCCGCCCCCCCGCGCCGGGTGCGCCCGGCCCAGGCCGCCAGCGCCGCCAGGCCCAGCACCGCGATGGTCAGCATGAGGGACAGCGTAGCCCCCAGCGGCCAGTCGCGGTTGTCGAGGAACTGTTCCTTGATCAGGTTGCCGATCAGGATGTCGCCAGTGCCGCCCAGCAGTTCGGGAATGGCGAACATGCCCAGCACCGGGATGAACACCAGCGCCGAGCCGGAGAAGATGCCGGGCAGCGAGAGCGGGAAAGTCACGCGCCAGAAGCGCGTCCAGGCATTGGCGCCCAGGTCCTGTGCCGCTTCCAGCAGGGCCGGGTCGTGTTTTTCCAGGTTGGTGTAGAGCGGCAAAATCATGAAGGGCAGGTGTACGTAGACCATGCCGACGATCACCGCGAAGCTGGAATACAGCAGGTTGAGCGGCCCGAGGATGATGATCCAGGCGTAGACGCGGATGAGGAAATTGCTGGCGAAGGGCAGGATCACCAGCAGCACCATCAGGTCGCGGTGCTTCTTCGGGCTTCTGGCGATCAGCCAGGCCAGGGGATAGGCCATGAGGATGCAGATCAGGGTGGTGAGCCCCGCCACGGCGAAGGAGCGCAGGAAGATTTCCAGGTAGGTGAAATCGCTGAAAAAGAAGCGGTAGGCCTCCAGCGTCAGGCCCGAATCCTTGCCGGCGATGGCAAACAGCGGCGCCAGCCCGCCGAATTCGCCGGGGTAGCGGAACGAGGCCGCCACCATGATGATGCTGGGCGCGAGGAAGAACACCAGCAGGAACAGCGTTGGCGGCAGGCTGACCAGCCATTTCGTGAAACCGGTACCTCCCCCGTCATTGCGAGGAGCGAAGCGACGAAGCAATCTGCTTCTTGCCGAATCCAGGCAAAAACGGGATTGCTTCGCTACGCTCGCAATGACCGTCTGGCGTTTGCACGGAGCTTCCCTAATCACGGAGAAACAACCCCGCATCGTGGCGCCAGGCGATGGAAACATCGTCGCCGATATCGAAGAACTTGGCCCGCCCCGGCGCGGAGTTGGCGAGCAGGGCATCCATGGATACGCCATTGTCCAGTTCCACCGTGTACACCGTCACGTCGCCGAGATAGAGGAAACCGCGCACCGTGCCGTGGAAGTGATTTTTCAGTTCCGAGGCCTGGGCATGGGCGCTGATGCGCGCCTGCTCCGGGCGCAGCGCCAGCGCGCCCTTGTCGCCCGCCTTCACGCCGGCGGCCGGCGGCGCCATCACCTCGCCCAGCCCAGGCACCTTGAGCCGCAGGTGGCCTTGACTGGCCTCGATCACCTCGGCTTCCATGAGGTTGATGTCGCCGATGAAATCGGCCACGAAACGGTTTCCGGGAAAGCCATAGATCCTGGACGGTTCATCCAGCTGCTCGATCCGGCCCTCGCGCATCACCGCGATGCGGTGCGACAGGGCCAGCGCCTCCTGCTGGGAATGGGTGACGAAAACGAAAGTCACGCCCACCTCGCGCTGCAAATCGATCAGCTCGCCGCGCATCTCCTCGCGCAGCTTGGCGTCCAGCGCACCGAGCGGCTCGTCCAGCAGCAGCAGGCGCGGCTGGTTCACCAGCCCGCGCGCCAGCGCCACGCGCTGCTTCTGCCCGCCGGAAAGTTCATGGGGGAAATGGTCGCGCTTGTCGGAGAGATGCACCTGCTCCAGCGCTTCCCGCACCCGCCGCCGGATTTCCTCCTCCGGCTTTTTCGCCATCCTGAGCGGAAAGGCGATGTTGTCCCACACCGTCATGTGCGGGAACAGGGCATAGCTCTGGAACACGGTATGCACCGGGCGCTTTTCCGGCGGGGTATCGGCGAGGTCCACCCCGTCGAGCAGGATCTGGCCGGAGTCCGGCGCCTCGAAACCGGCGATCATCCGGAGCAGGGTGGTCTTGCCGCAGCCGGAGGGCCCGAGCAGGGTGAAAAACTCCCCCGCCTCGACGCTGAAGCTGACATCGTCCACCGCCGAGAGATCGGCGTAACGACGAGAGACGTTGCGGATTTCCAGGATGGCCATACGCTGTCTATAATAGCGTAATACGATATTTTTATCGAAGGAGAAAACGATGAACGCGGTGACTGTTTCTTCCAAGTTCCAGGTGGTTATCCCGGCCGATGTGCGCGCGAAGATGCACGTCAAGGCAGGGCAGAAATTCCAGGTCATTGCCTATGACGGGCGCATCGAGCTGATCCCGCTGGAGCCGGTGGAGTCCTATTATGGCTTCCTGAAAGGCATCGATACAACCGTTGAGCGCGGGCGGGAAGATCGCGTATGAACGTGGTGGATTCTTCCGGCTGGCTTGAATTTTTCACCGCCGGCGTGAACGGTCCTGTATTCAAACCGGTAATCCTGGATACCGATCTGCTCGTTGTGCCGAGCATCACGCTTTTCGAGGTGTTCAAGCGCCTGCTTCGGGATAGCGGCGAAAAAAACGCCTTGCACGCCATCGGCCTGATGCGGCGCGGCCTGGTGGTGGATCTCGACGCCGACCTCGCCCTGGCTGCCGCCAAACTCTCGCACGAACTCCAACTGCCCATGGCCGACAGCGTCATTCTCGCCACCGCCCGCGCGCACGATGCCACCTTGTGGACCCAGGATGACGATTTCTCGGGCATCCCCGGCGTACGTTTTTTCACCAGGTAACAAATTCCACTCACTGTACCCGCCATGTCCGAAATCACCGCCGCACATGATTTGATCGACTTCATCGACGCCAGCCCCAGCCCCTGGCACGCCGTGGCGAGCGCCGAGGCGCGCCTGCTGGCAAACGGCTTCACCCGGCTCGAGGAGGGCGCGCGCTGGCAGCTTGCGGCGGGTGGGCGCTATTACGCCGTGCGCGGCGGCGCATCGCTGATAGCGTTCGTGCTGGGGAGCCGGCCGCTGGTTGAAACCGGCTTTCGCATCGTCGGCGCCCATACCGATTCGCCGGGGCTGAGGCTGAAGCCCAAGGCGGCATCGGCCAGCGATGGCATCATACGCCTCGGCGTTGAAGTCTATGGCGGGCCAATCCTCGCCACCTTCACCGACCGCGACCTGAGCCTGGCCGGGCGCGTCGTGTTGCGCGGGGCGGCAGGCCAGGAAACCCGGCTGCTGCGCTTCGAGCAGCCGCTGGTAAGGCTGCCCAACCTGGCTATACACATGAACCGGGAAGTGAACGAACAGGGGCTGAAGCTCAACAAGCAGACCGAGCTTCCGTTGATCTTGGGCCTGCTGGGCGAAGGCGAGGACGCGGAAGCCCACCTGCGCAAGCTGCTGGCCGATGCCGCTTCAGCGGAAGCGAAAGACCTGCTGAGCTGGGAACTGGCTGTCCATGACACGCAGAAGGGCTGCCTGTGGGGAAAAAACCAGGAATTCATCGCCAGCCGCCAGCTAGACAACCTGGCCTCCTCCCATGCCGCCCTCACGGCCCTGATCGCGACCGGGCAGCCGGCGGCCACCTGTGTGGCGGCCTTCTTCGACCACGAGGAGGTCGGCAGCGAGAGCGCCAGCGGGGCCGGCGGCAGTTTCGTCACCGACGTGCTGACGCGCATCGCTTTACAGGCGGGGCTGGACGAGGAGGACAGGCGCCGCTCAGTAGCGCGCAGTTTCTTCATCAGCGCCGACATGGCCCACGCCTACCATCCGAATTTCCCCAACGCCTATGAACCGGGCCACAAAGTGACGGTCAACGGCGGCCCGGTCATCAAGACCAACGTGAACCAGCGCTACACCACCAACGCGGAGACGGCGGCCCGCTTCATGGGGTTCTGCGAGCAGGCCGGGGTGCCCTGCCAGCAGTACGCGCATCGCAGCGACCTGGGCTGCGGCAG
>CAYLMA010000061.1:0-5888 GCA_964384915.1 uncultured Sulfuricella sp.
TCAGAAGCAAAACCGGGGCAGCGCCGTGCCGCTGCGTGTGAAAGGTTACCCTCTTTGTTAATCAGCGTGCAAAACTGACCAGGAAACCGGGGTAAACAGCGTCCAAATTTGACCACCCCGGTTGTGCCATCATCCGGCCTTTTTGGGCTGGAGCAACCTGGAGTGATCTGCATGGAAACCATCGGCAAGATACGCCGCCGTCACAAGGTCAAGGGCGAGAGCATCAGTTCAATTGCCCGCGACCTCAATCTGTCCCGCAATACCGTCAAGAAATACCTCAATACTGAGTCTGATCCGGCTTATCAGCGAGAGCGCCAGCCGGCGCCCAAGCTGGGGGCCTTCCAAACGACGCTTGAGGCCTGGCTGGAACAAGATGGCCAGCGCCAGAAGCGAGAACGCCGCACCGCACAGCGCCTGTTCGAGGATCTGCAACGGGAAGGCTACGCCGGCGCCTACGACAGCGTGCAGCGCTTCGTGAAGCACTGGAAGGCGCAGCGCCCCGGCGCCAGACAGGACGCCTTTGTTCCCCTGGTCTATGCCGCCGGCGACGCCTGCCAGTTTGACTGGAGCCACGAGCATGTCATCCTGGGCGGGGTGGCCCAGGTGGTGAAGCTCGCCCACTTCCGCCTTGCGCACAGCCGCCAGATGTTTCTGGCCGCCTACCCGCGCGAATCCCAGGAAATGGTGTTCGATGCCCACAACCGCGCCTTCGCCTTCTTCGGCGGGGCTCCTGTCCGGATGATTTACGATAATCCCAGAACCATCGTCGATGCCATCTTCAGCGGCAAGGCGCGCCAGTTCAACCGCCGCTTCCTGGCGCTGGCCAGCCACTACCTGTTCGAGCCGGTGGCCTGCACACCGGCCAGTGGCTGGGAGAAAGGGCAAGTCGAGAATCAGGTGGGCAATGTGCGGGAATGGCTGTTCGCCCCGGCCCCACGCTTCGGCACCCTGGCGGATTTGAACGCCTGGCTGGAAATCCGCTGCACGGAGTTGGCCGGCCGTCCCCATCCCACCTGGAAGGAGCGCTCCATCGCGGACCTGTTCGCCGAGGAGCAGCCCTGCCTACGCCCCATCACCGCTCCCTTCGACGGCTACTTCGAGCAAACCAGCCGGGTTTCCTCCACCTGTCTGGTGAGCTACGACCGCAACCGCTACAGCGTGCCGGCGGAGCATGCCGGGCAGCGGATTTCGGTGCGGGCGGATGCCAACCGTATCCGGGTGGTCGCGGACGGCAAGCTGATCGCTGAGCATCCCCGTCACTTCAGCCGGGAGCGGCTGATCCTCGACCCCTGGCACTATCTGCCGGTGCTGGAGAAGAAACCCGGCGCGCTCAGGAACGGCGCGCCGTTCCAGGACTGGGCCTTGCCTGCTTCCATCGGGGCGGTGAAGGACAAGCTGCTCAAGTCGCCCCAGGGCGACCGGGCCTTCGTGGAAGTGCTGCTGACCATGCGCCAGTATGGCGCTGATCTGGTGACGGTGGCGTGCGAACTGGCGCTGGAACAGGGCACCGTATCCGCATCGGTGATTCTCAACCACATGCACCGCTTGCTGTCCCCCGCCAAACCCGAGCCAATCAGCGTTTCCACCGCGCTCACGCTGGACATCGAGCCGGCGGCCGACTGTGGGCGTTACGACAGCCTGCGAGGAGGTGTGCCATGCTGGCTGAACTGACACAACGACTCAAGGCGCTGCACCTTTACGGCATGGCAGCGGAACTGGTGGAGATGGGCGCGGAACGCGCCCGCAAGCCAGAAGCACCTGAGGTGTGGCTCAAGCGCTTGGTCGAGGCGGAAAGTGTGGATCGACAGGCGCGCTCGTTGCGCTACCAACTGCATGTGGCGAAGTTCCCGGTCCACCGTGACCTGGACAGCTTCCTGTGGGCGGAATCCCCTGTTCTTGAGCAGCAGGTGCGGCAGCTGGCGACCAGCGCTTTCATGGAGGCGGCCCGCAACCTGATTCTGGTGGGGGGTACCGGTACCGGCAAGACCCATCTGGCGACCGCGCTGGGTGTATCGGCGATCCATTCCGGGAAACGGGTGCGTTTCTATAACGCGGTGGATCTGGTCAATCAGTTGGAGAAGGAGAAGGCTCAAGGGCGTGCCGGCGCCCTGGCGCGCCAGTTGACTCAGATGGATGGGGTGATTCTGGATGAGCTAGGCTATTTGCCGTTCCCTGAATCCGGCGGGGCTTTGCTGTTCCACCTGATCAGCCAGCTCTATGAACGCACCAGTTTGATCATCACCACCAATCTCAGCTTCGGGGAGTGGGTGCAGGTCTTCGGCGATGCCAAGATGACCACGGCACTGCTCGACCGCATCACCCATCACTGCGACATCCTGGAAACAGGTAACGATTCCTTCCGCTTCAAACAGCGCAAGAAATCAGCTTAATACCCTGGTCAATATTGGACGCTGATGGGTGGTCAAATTTGAACGCTGATTGACACCCTCTTAAACTCGACTGATTATTGTCTTGACGCAGGGGTCCACCATAGAAAGGATCGGACTTTAGAAATGTCACCGATGAAATGCTTGCGTTCGTCGTCAATAAGCTCAATCATCGACCCCGCAAATGCCTCGGCTACCGAACCCCTCAGGAAATCTTTCAAGAAGCTCGCCGTGGTGCACTTGGAAAGTGAATCCACCAGATATTTCCGGCTTCACAATGCATGGATTGAACCGATAAATCTTTTGTATTTGCGTTTGTGCGGCCCGATGGGCCTGCACACCAGCCAAAAGCGGCTAGCCCCGCCTTTTGGCAGGGCATTACTGCCAGATCAAGTCCGGAACAACTAAAAAATTTCGGATACTGTCTCCCCGTCGATAAAGAATTTCCCGGGGTATTAAGCTACAGACTTCAAGATTATTTTCCCACCGTCCGCCGTAGCTCTTCCAACAAATCCGCATTTTCAACCGCCCGGCCGTTAACCGGCGGCGGGGAGGTTCTCGTCGTGCCCTGAGTTGTTTTGCCTGGCGCTGCTTTCTTACCGACAGCACTCGTTGCTGCTGGTGGACTGATCGGGGGCGGTACGACGATGGGCTCGGGTTTGCTCATGATGACATCCGATGGTATGGCATTTACGTCCTTATTCATGGATGCCGGTGCAACTGTCTGTTCGGGCGTCTGTACCGTTAAATCCTCGATCGGGGATTGCGCAGGAGAAGGCGGTATTGCGGGAGCCGGGTTCAAGGGCGGGGGGGCGCCATTGATACCGGGTAATTCCGGTTTCTCCTTCCTTTCCGGGGCTGGAGCCGAGAGTTCAGGCCGTTTCAGAAGGGCGGTAGCGGAACGTTCCTTCAATTCTTTGGCCCAGTCACCCAATGAACTCTGAAATGCTGCGCTGATAGATTCGGCCTCAAAATCGTCATTGATAACATAGGGGGTAATCAAAATAACCATCTCTTTTTTTATATTGGTGGTGCTGCTGCTCTTGAAGAGGTTTCCAACACCGGGAATATCTTTGAGAAAGGGCACGCCAGAGTCTGTCAGATTGTTATCATTCGTGATCAAGCCTGCCAGCAATACCGTGCTGCCATCCCGCAGTGAGAGCTTGGTGTCGATTTTCCTGGTGCTGATAGTGGGAGAAATGGAGACACCAGTTTGCGTGATTTTGGCATTGCTGACTTCCTGTGAAATATCGAGATCGATTCTGTTGCCCGAATTGATTACCGGTCTCACTTTCAGAATCACGCCGGTAGTTCGATATTGAATGGTGGAAAGCAGACCGGTGGTTGCGCCAGGAACGGCCGTGCTTTGCTGACTGGTAATGATAGGCACTTCGTCACCAACCTGGATGGTTGCCGTTTCTCCATTACGCGCCATGATTTTCGGGCTGGACAGAATCTGCGCATTGGACTGGGTGGCCAGCGCATTGAGTTTTGCCTTCACCAGACCGGCTTTGTTCAAGAAATTTACCGTTAGACCTGTGGCCCCGGCGGAAGCTGTCTGCACCACGCCACTGATGCCGGTTGTGGTTCCAGCCCCGTTAAAGGTCCAATCGAAGCCAAGCGAATTGCTGTCGTTCAAGGTCACTTCCGCCACAATGACATCAATCAGTGCGGATTTCGTTGGCTTGTCCAGTTCTGCAAGTAAAGTCATCCACTGCCGGTATTCATCCGGACCGCCGCCCTGAATAATCAGGCTGTTGGTATTGTTATTGACCACGATTCTGGATGGGCGCTTGGGGGCTGGCGCGCCAGCGACCGGTGCCGCAGCTTGTGCGCCCGGGTTGATTAACTCCGATAGGGTTTTTGCCAGAGCCTGCGCGTCAGCGAACTTTACCGAATAAGTGAAATAAGCGCCGCCCGCCTGGCTATCGGAAGGGCGGTCAAGATCCTGGGCCCATCTCAGCGCATGGGCCAGTATCGTATCCGAGGCGGAAAAAATGATGACACTGTTCAAGGGCGCAATAGGCATAACTAGAATGGGCGCGCCGACAGATACCGTACTGCTGGCCACATAGCCCTCTGCCGATAAAACATCAACCAGGCGTTTGGCGAATTCGTCAGCTGTCCAGAATACCGGGCTAACGCGTTTGCTGCGCTGGCCGCGCATAACCGGCTGATCAAATATCTGGATCACTTCCATCGCAGCAGCCACATCATCGGGTTGGCCGCTGATCAGTACGGCATTGCGTGGCGGGTCCTCCTGTAGTTGGATCTTGGCGCCAAACATAGTCCTTAGCAAGCTGGCGAAATCACTTGTCCGTACTGCCTCCAGTTCAATGTAATTAAAAACCGGCCGCAAGCTTATGGGCGCGTCAGGCAGCGCGCGCCCACGCCGTATTTGCGGGGAATAGCTGTTCGAGGCGGTGTCCGGCACGATGCGGATTACACCACCAAAATCCTGCACGGCGATGCCATAGCTTTTCAGCAGCAGGCGTGTCAGGTCCGCCATCTGAGTTCTGGTTTGAGGCTTCGGTGTACGAAAAGTCACTAGATCGGTGCGTGCGGCTACCGCCCCGTCCACCGAATAGTTTGATTTAAGAATCGGTCCATACACGGCCTGGATAAAGGTAGGCAACGGCATCTGGTCAAATGCGACCAACAAATCCGCCTTTTCATCCTCAACGGCTGCTTGTGTCTGGCTCGGTTTTTCGTTGCTGGATCGTATCGACGGCAAGTTTGGGGTGTCGTTGATCTCGAATTGTCGCTGTACTTTTTGATCGCCCAGAATCGTTGAAACTTCCAGTTTCGGACTGCGTTCAAACTCCAGGGTATTGGGCAGGATCATGTTTGGAGAAGTACAGCCGGAGAGGGGGATTATCAAAAAAAAGACTGAAATTGGCCGCAGCCGTTCAGTAAATAATTTGCCATCGAGGCGAAAAGTATTCTTTCTCATTGCTTGCGTACACTCAGTTTCATAATTTGACCATTCAAAACGATCCGCAAGGTATCCTGCGAGATTTGTAAAATCTTGGCGCCACCCGGTAGCAGATCGCCGACCTTAAGGGTTTCTGGCGTGGTCTGTTTGTCAAACAGGATTAACACACTGGAATCATCGCCGACAGAGGTTACCCCGACAATTTTCCAGCTTGGCGCTGTCAGTGGCTCCTTGCGAGGGGGAAGCGGCTGGCGTGCGGTGGCTTCCCAAATCCGTAACTCTGCCAAGTCTGCGGGAGCCTCATCTTCTGATGGGTCAGGCACAACGGGTGGACGTGGTGGCAGCACAAGAACTGCCTCCTGCTGCGTGCGTTCTCTCGCCATTTCCGCGGTGGCCGATATCGATGAATACCAACCCCAGGCCGCGCCCGTCAGGCCGCAAGCCAAAACAATGACCGCGATAATAATATTTCTGCGCGAAACGGATCGGATGGCGTTCATGATTTTGAGCATTATTAATACGGCCCTTAAATACACGTGCATTTGCTATGCGGCATAAACCACCTT
>CAYLMA010000062.1:0-5497 GCA_964384915.1 uncultured Sulfuricella sp.
GGATGCCGCAACGTTAAACGAAAACCCGTTTACACAAAATTCAGGACACCCCCCGTCGCCCACGCATTAAATTAGTCGGTAACCCGCAGCATATTGTCCAGCGCGGAATCAATCGAGAGCCCAGAGCCTGTTTTTTCGCCGAGGAGGTCTATCACAGCTACCTCCACTGGCTGGAAAAAGCGGCTGCCGATTGGCACTTATCGTTTGCCCGTGTTTCAGCAGAGCTTCGCATTGCTCGAGCAAGGTTTGCCTTTTGCCTCCTTATGTTGCTTGCGCCGAGCAGCGAAAAATACGGATAACATCTTCCCGCACAACTCCGCCTGGATGCCACCAGTGACCGAGGTGTGATGATTCAGGCGCTGCTCCAGGAAAAGGTTGGTAATGCTTCCGCATGCGCCTGTTTTTGGATCACTGGCGCCATAAAATAAATGCTTGATGCGTCCATGCATGATTGCCCCTGCACACATGACACAAGGTTCGAGGGTTACAAATAAATCGCAATCCACCAAACGGTAGTTGCCAAGATGCCGTGCAGCCATACGCATGGCCTGGATTTCGGCATGGGCGCTTGGGTCGTTTTGGCTGATCGGCGAATTGAAGCCCCGGCCAATAATCAGATTTTTATAAACGACTATTGCGCCAACGGGCACTTCTCCGAGCGCCGCTCCCTGGTTGGCGAGCTCTAGCGCCTGAGCCATAAACGAGTCGATTTGTTCCGGCGTGTAGCTGTATGTCATGTGAATAGATAAATTTGTCTGCTGTCACTATATTTTAAATCTATTCATAGATAGTGATTTATGATTGAATACGGGGTCTAGATTAACACAAGCACGGGATTAGCATGGCAGATCGCCGACTACAGGTTTTTTACACGGTTGCCAAACAACTCAGTTTTACAAAGGCAGCGGAATTGCTGTTTATGACTCAACCTGCCGTGACTTTTCAAGTCAAGCAGCTGGAAGAGCATTTTAATACACGCTTGTTCGAACGCAGCCACAGCAGGATTTCTCTTACCCCCGCGGGTGAACTGGTACTTGATTATGCAGAGCGGATTCTCAATCTGACGGCTGAGATGGAAACTCGAATGGCTGAGATGACCGGCCAGATCAGCGGTATTTTGATGCTGGGGGCCAGCACCACCATCGCCGAGTACATGTTGCCGCGGAAACTGGGGGATTTCAAGGCTCGTTACCCGCAGGTGCAGGCACGCTTGACCGTTGCCAATTCAGAGACGATCGAACTCAAGGTTGCCGATCATACCCTGGACGTAGGCCTGATTGAAGCGCCATCGCAGCACCCTCAGCTGAAAAGTGTGGTGTGCTGCGAAGATGAATTGGTGATGATTTGCTCGCCTCAGCATCCCTTGGGAAAGCTGTCTGAAATTGCACCTGCGCTGCTGGCTGAGCAACCCTATATCAGCCGTGAATCAGGGTCGGGCACGCGCAATGTGGTGGATGACTATTTCCGCCAGGCCAATGTTTCTCCGGAAGACCTTCATATTGTGATGGAGCTGGGCAGTCTTGAGTCGATCAAGGGGGCTGTGGAGGCAGGGCTGGGGGTTGCCATTGTGTCGCGCTCAACTATTCTGAAAGAGCTCAAGCTTGGCGATCTGGTGGCTGTTTCACTCAATCCGCCACTGATCCGCCCATTGTCAGTGGTGTTTGCGGATGGAAAATTCCGCTCGCGTTTGCTGCAGGCATTTCTGGATTATGCCGCAGATCGATTGAAAGATTAGCTGTAGATAATAAAGGCTAAATGCTTATTCGTGGTGGCGCCGCTCTTAAACCCCTAGAGCAAAAAGCGCTTAAATTATTTCGTGCCTTAGGTGGTACGCAACAGCAGACTGTGACTTCGTTCATGGAATTTCTGCTGAGCCAGGGTGAAGGGGCGGCTGTAAACAAGCCCCTTCAGCCTGATCTGATTCCCCGTCCGGACAAGGAAAGCGTGGTCAAGGCCATCAAGCGTCTGCGGGCGGCTTACCACATGCTGGATCAGAACAGCTTGTTCAACGAAACGTCCCAGCTCATGACTTCCCATCTGCTGCATGGGAAACCAGCAGCACAGGTGATAGACGAGTTGGAAGCCATGTTCGTGCATCATTACCAGCGTTATCTTGAGGATTTTGGAGGCGTTCCGGAGGCGGACGTAAACCCATCGACAAGAAAATCTGGCAGTAAATGAGCAACGCAGATAAGGTTCAGGATCTGCTGAAGGAGTTACGCCTTTCTTTTTTGTCCGAATTGCCTGAGAGGCTGGATGGTCTTGAGCAACTCCTGTTGAAGCTTGAAGGGGGCGGGGCAGGCGCGCATGACTCGTTTGATGCCCTTTACCGTGGGGTTCACAGCATCAAGGGCAGTGGCGGCACCTTTGGTTTGCACGTCATTTCTTCAATATGTCACGAGCTGGAAGACTATCTCGACTTGGCGCCGCTTGATCCGCCACGCTTCGACCGGATGTTTGTTGATAACTGCCTGGGTTTTATTGATTTAATTCGAACGGCGAAGGAGCACGCCAGCGAGGATGGAGCAGACTTTAGCGTGATTGAAGCCAGACTGGCCGCGCTTCATGATGCGATTTTTCTTCGTAAGCGCTCTGCCCTGGTGGTTGTAAACTCCAAGCTGACCCGCTCCATGTGTCATGAAGTGCTTCAGGATGCGAGTGTCAGATATGTGGATGAGATGGATGGGTTGATTGCCCTGCGTCGGGCGATGACTCAACGTTTCGATTTTCTGCTGGTTTCTTCTGAGTTGCCCCTGCTCAAGGGCGAGGCCATGATTGCCTCGCTGCGTCTGTCGGAATCCGAAAATAAGCGGACCAGAGCCATCTTGATTTCCTCCACCGTTGTAGCGGAATCACGACGTAGGCGAGATATCGATCCTGACTTCGTTTTGCAGCGAAACGCGCAACTATTGCCGGATTTGCGCCAAGTAATAAAACGGATTCTGGACACAGTGTGATTTAGATTGAAATGGCTAGCGGAGCCCTCCGTCCTGGAGGCCCCGCTGCACTAGAGCGCTTCCGAAGCGTAATCGGCCAGCCTGGAGCGTTCGCCACGCAGCAGCGTTACATGGCCATTGTGCGCCCACCCCTTGAAACGATCCACGACATAGGTCAAGCCGGAACTCCCTTCAGTCAGGTAGGGCGTGTCAATTTGCGCGATGTTGCCCAGGCAAACCACCTTGGTGCCAGGCCCGGCCCGTGTGATCAGTGTTTTCATCTGTTTTGGCGTGAGATTCTGCGCCTCGTCGATAATCAGGAATTTGTTCAAGAACGTCCGTCCTCGCATGAAGTTCAGCGCCTTGATCTTGATTCTGGAGCGAATCAGGTCCTGGGTCGCGGCACGCCCCCATTCACCCGCTTCTTCGTCAGTTTTGTTGAGCACGTCGAGGTTGTCTTCCAGCGCGCCCATCCAGGGGCTCATTTTTTCCAGTTCGGTGCCGGGCAGAAAGCCGATATCCTCACCGACGGGCACCGTGACCCGGGTGACAATGATTTCCGAGTAACGTTTCTGATCAAGTGTTTGCTGCAGAGCGGCGGCCAAAGTCAATAAGGTTTTCCCCGTGCCTGCCTGGCCCAGCAGGGTGACAAAATCGATATCCGGATTCATTAGCAGGTTGAGTGCGAAATTCTGTTCCCGGTTGCGGGCATTGATACCCCAAACAGCGTTCTTGTGGTGGCTGAAGTCCTTCAGGGTTTCCAGCACCATGGTGTTGCCGTGCTGTTCCTTTACGATGGCGTAAAAGGGTTTGGGGTCTTCCTGGTACAGCAGTTCATTGACAAAAAGACTGGCGCACAGCGGTCCGGTCAGTTTGTACAATGTATGCCCGGCTTCCTGCCAGGATTTCATATCCTTGCTGTGCTGGTCCCAGAAGCTTGGAGGAAGTTCACGTGTGCCGGTATAGAGAAGATCGGTGTCTTCAAGCACTTTGTCGTTAAAGTAATCTTCTGCCGCAAGTCCCAGCGCGCGGGCTTTGATCCGCATGTTGATGTCTTTGCTGACGAGGCTGACCTTGCGCTTTGCGTGCTGGCGCTGCAGGTGCATCACTACGGCGAGGATTTGATTGTCGGCCTTGCCTACCGGGAAATTGACCGGCAATTCACCGGTGATGGCTTCGGTTTGCAGGAACAGCTTGCCGCCTGCGCTGCTGTTGCCATGGCCTTTGAGCAGGATGCCTTGCTCGATGGCGGCTTTACTGCTGCTAACGATTTCATCCAGGAAACGGCTCGCCTGGCGGGCGTTGCGCGCTACTTCGGAAACCCCTTTTTTGTTATTGTCGAGTTCTTCAAGGGTCATCATCGGCAAGTAAATGTCGTGTTCTTCGAAGCGGAACAGGCTGGTCGGATCGTGCATTAATACATTGGTGTCCAGCACAAAAATCTTACTTGAATTTGCCGACTTTCTGGAACCCATGCGCACTCCGTAATAAATTAAGGTGTCAGGTTAAATAGATATTGTTGCATTATGATTAAACATGGAATTTATCTGCGGAGTCAATCGCGTTTTCGAGCAGCGTGGCAACTGTCATCGGGCCAACGCCACCCGGCACAGGTGTAATCCAGGCCGCTCTTTGCGAGGCAGTGGCAAATTCGACATCACCGCAAATTTTGCCATCTGCCAGGCGATTAATGCCCACATCAATCACTATGGCGCCTTGCCGTACCCATTCCCCCTTGACCAGGCCGGGCTTCCCCACTGCGACAATCAGAATTTCAGCTTCATTGACATAAGCGGGAAGGTCACGGGTAAAGCGGTGCGTGGTTGTTACAGTACAACCCGCCAGCAACAGCTCCAGGCCCATAGGGCGGCCCACGGTATTTGAGGCGCCCACTACGACCGCGTTCTTGCCCTTTAGCTCCACGCCGGTGCTTTTTAGCAGGGTCATTGCGCCACGAGGGGTGCAGGGCCTTAAAACCGGGATTCGTAGCGCCAGCCGCCCGATATTGTAGGGGTGAAAGCCGTCTACATCCTTATCGGGATGGATGCGCTCGACAATTGCTTCGCTATCGATGTGCGCAGGCACCGGCATCTGCACCAGAATGCCGTCAATGGCCGGGTCGGCGTTGAGCTTGTCGATCAGGGCCAGGAGTTCATCCTGGCTGGTGGAGGACGGCAAATCATGGGAGACGGAGTGGAAGCCGGTGCTGTCGCAGGCGCGCCGCTTGTTGCGGACGTAAATGGAGGAGGCAGGGTCGTCTCCAACCAGGATCACGGCCAAGCCAGGGCGCCGCTTCCCGGCGCTTACGCGTGCTTCGACACGTTGCTTGATTTGCTGCAGGAGTTGGTCTGCGATTGCTTTGCCGTCAATAATCTGTGCTGACATGGTATGGGTTGCTTGATTCAAGTGGGAGTGGAATTAAGTGACACTTTAAAGTGGTTTTGCTCTGGATGCAAAGCTCTGGATGCAAGGTTGACGTTTCCATCCCTGCCATGTATAGTGCGCGTCTTCGGGGTGTAGCGTAGCCTGGTAGCGCGCCTGGTTTGGGACCAGGATGTCGG
>CAYLMA010000063.1:0-5331 GCA_964384915.1 uncultured Sulfuricella sp.
CTCGTCGCCAGTGAAAACCCCGCTTGAATACGTCATGTAAAATCAGTTACTTGGGGGTGTTTCTTGAGAGAAAGCACGACAGTAAATTGATAAGCGTTCATAGAGACCTCACTTTTTGGAACCATCGTTGGCCGAGAACAAAATAGCCCAGGCTGCAATTTCAAAAAATACGCCGATGATTGCCAGTCCAGTCGCGACACTACCCCACGCGAACGAATAGAAGAACAGAGCAAGGGCGAAACAAATTATGGCGCCTACGTGCATGGCTTGGTGCTCTCTAACGAATGAAAGGGTCTTCCCCGTCCCGAGGGTGCGGCGAAGTTGCCGCAAACGGCATCAAAAGTGCCAAGATGGAAAGAGTCGTTTTCATCAATCAGCTGGAGGGGAATGTCATGAGCATTATCACCATAGGAATTGATCTAGCCAAGAACATTTTTGCCGTGCATGGCGTCAATGAAAGCGGCAAAGCCGAACTGGTCAAACCAAAAGTATCGCGCGACCAGCTACTGCCACTCATCGCCAACCTTCCCCCATGCCTGATCGGCATGGAAGCCTGCACCGGCGCCCACCACTGGGCCAGGTTGTTTCGCCAGCACGGCCACACCGTCCGGCTGATCGCCCCCAAGTTCGTCACCCCCTATCGCATGTCTGGCCGCCGCGGCAAGAACGACGCGGCGGACGCCGCCGCCATCTGCGAAGCCGTCACCCGGCCTCAGATGCGCTTCGTTCCGGTCAAGGACGAACACCAGCAAGCCACACTCACCCTGCACCGCACCCGCCAGGGCTTCGTCGAAGAACGCACCGCACTCTACAACCGCATCCGTGGATTGATCGCCGAATTCGGCATCGTCCTCCCGCAAAAGATCGAACGCCTGCGGCGAGCAATCGGCCCACACCTGGAAGATTTGCCGGGCTGGGCCAACCGCTGCATCGGCGACATGCTCTCCCACGCCGACCGGCTGGATGAGCGTATCCACGAATACGACAAGGCCATCACCGACATAGCCCGGCAAGACGAACGCTGCAAACGGCTGATGCAACTACCCGGCATCGGCCCCACCAGCGCCACCGCGATCCTGGCCAGCATCGGCGTTGGGCGCGACTTTGACCATGGCCGCCAAGTCGCCGCCTGGCTAGGACTCACCCCAGGCCAATACAGCAGCGGCGGCAAGACGCGCCTGGGACGCATCACCAAAGCCGGAGACGGCTACATCCGCAGCCTGTTGGTGCTGGGCGCCCGAGCCGTACTCAATAGCTTGGGCGACAAGCAAGACCGTTACAGCCGCTGGGCCAGAAACCTGCGGGAACGACGTGGCTACTGGCGAGCCGCCATCGCCATCGCGGCCAAGAATGCCCGCCTGGCGTGGGCGGTGCTGAAATATGGGGAAGGTTTCCAGCTCAACCTGAACGAAGCCTGAGGAAATACCGAAAAACCGTCTACAGAAAAGAGGAGCAAAGAATCACAGCTGGACTGCCAGCGTTGATGTGAAGCGGGTTGGACCCGCGCGAGGTGAGCCTGGTTAATTCAAGGGGATGCGGCATGAATCCCGGCTAACGATTGAGGCCCTCGCGCGCGTCTTTCATCAGGGTCCGAGCCATAGGCTCAACATGACCGGTTGTAGTTTAGCAGTCCTTCACCTTCTCGCATCGCAACTGGAAACCGGCAAAGGATGAATAGGGAGAAATGAAAAAGTGAAGAAATAATCGTCAGGTCAGTTGCAAGGACGGGGAAGCCCTTGTAGTTTAAGGTAAGGGGCGCGAAGCCGGCTTGCCGGCGGAGCGTCCCTCTTGACCGATATGTTAGGCCTCAGCGGCAGGAACATCAGCGACAATTTCCTGACCGTTGAAATATTGTCCTTGTGTCTCCGAGACTTCGCGCCAATCAGCGAGTTTTACCGTGAACCCCTTCTTCACGAACTCCTTTCCGATAAGGCGCATGTACTCGAGGTCGGGTTCGAACGAACCTAAACCAAGAATTTGCCTCCCTACAGCAGTGAGCATATAGATTTCAAATTCCAGTGTTTTTGATGGGTCGTCGTGCTCGACGATTAGTGCTTTGCTGTGAGACACCAATGCCCGAACAAACTTGCCATCAACGACAGACTTGTACGTAGTTTGTAGACCGACAGCCTCGACACCGGAAACCACTCCGAGCTCTTGCATCATTAAGAGCATCGAGAAGTTCAAGCCCTTTGAGTCAAGATATGCGCTCTGGGAGCGGGCAACCCGTCCATCGATTACATAGCTCGCCAACCTGCTGATCATTTCTGCTTCTGGTTTGGAAAGAGTCTTCAGAAATTCTAGGGTTCGAATGGAATACCGGCCGGGAGCTTTGACCTCTCCAGCTAAGACACTGCCCCACAACCTTTGCAGGTCCTCAACTGACACTTTGCCGGCATACTCTCGCCACATGAACAGCCAGTCTTCATCAATATCCCGCGTTGGCGGGGTCTGAGTGTCGTAGGCAAGCTGCTCTTCTGCAAACAAGATGGCTTTTGATGCATTAATTTCGGAACGGGCCGCAGCGTCAGCAGCTGCTCGGTTTCCGAATTCGACAGCATCAGAAAGGGCTAGTGTTGGCTCGACGCGTTCAATTCCTTCAGGAGTGCTCATTTGCTGGGAGTTGGTGAGCAACAAGGTGCCGTCTGGTCTAAGCTGTTTTTTTCCTGCTCGGATATCAGCAGCATCTTTCTCCGCTTGCGCAAGCATAAGAATTTCGTGCCTGCGAACCTCATTGCGCGCGCGCCCATCTCTACCCGCTTGCCACGGGGAGAGTAGCGAGCCGATGCCCTTCTCTGCCAGTGTCTCCCACAGCTTTATGACTAGTTTCTCGCCAGGAAAATCCATGTTGTCTCCTGAGGCCTACCGAATGAAAGGGACTTCCCCGTCCCGAAGGCGCGGCGAAGGTGCCGCAAACGGCAACGAAAGTGCCAAGATGGAAATTGTCGTTTTCATCAAAACCGCCAGGAGGGGAATGTCATGAGCATTATCACCATAGGAATAGATCTCGCCAAGAATATTTTTGCAATTCACGGCGTCAACGAGCAAGGTAAAGCCGAGCTGGTCAAACCCAAAGTCCAGCGTGACCAACTCCTGCCGTTGATCGCCAGCCTCCCGCCGTGCCTCATCGGCATGGAGGCCTGCACCGGCGCCCACCACTGGGCCAGACTGTTTCGCCAGCACGGCCACACCGTCCGGCTGATCGCCCCCAAGTTCGTAACTCCCTATCGCATGAGCGGCAAACGCGGCAAGAACGACGCGGCAGACGCCGCCGCCATCTGCGAAACCGTCACCCGGCCCCAGATGCGCTTTGTCCCTATCAAGGACGAACACCAGCAAGCCACACTCACCCTGCACCGCACCCGCCAGGGCTTCGTCGAAGAACGCACCGCACTCTACAACCGCATCCGTGGACTGATTGCCGAGTTCGGCATCGTTCTACCGCAAAAGGTCGAGCGCTTGCGGCGAGAAATAGGCCCGCATCTGGAAGACTTACCGGGATGGGCCAACCGCTGTGTTGGCGACATGCTCTCCCACGCCGACCGGCTGGATGAGCGCATCCACGAATACGACAAGGCCATCACCGAAATAGCCCGGCAAGATGAGCGTTGCAAACGATTGATGCAACTGCCCGGCATCGGCCCCACCAGCGCCACCGCCATTCTGGCCAGCCTCGGCATCGGCCACGACTTCGAACATGGCCGGCAGGTCGCCGCCTGGCTCGGACTCACCCCGGGCCAATACAGCAGCGGCGGCAAGACGCGCCTGGGGCGCATTACCAAAGCCGGAGACGGCTACATCCGCAGCCTGCTGGTGCTGGGTGCACGAGCGGTACTCAGCAGCCTGGGTGACAAACAGGACCGCTTCAGCCGCTGGGCCAGAAACCTGCTGGAACGACGCGGCTACTGGCGCGCCGTGGTCGCCATTGCGGCCAAGAATGCTCGCCTGGCGTGGGCAGTGCTGAAATATGGAGAGGGCTTCCGGCTCAACCTGGACGAAGCCTGAGAGCGTTAAAAAAACCGTCTACAAAAAAGGAGCAAAGAATCACAGCTGGACTGCCAGCGTTGATGTGAAGCGGGTTGGACCCGCGTGGGGTGAGCCTGGCTAATTCACGGGGATGCAGCATGAATCCCGGCTAACGATTGAGGCCCCCGCGCGCGTCTTTCATCAGGGTCCGAGCCACAGGCTCAACATGACCGGTTGTAGTTTAGCAGTCCTTCACCTTCTCGCATCGGAACTGGAAACTGGCAAGGAAATGATTATGGGTGAATGAAAAGAGAAAAAACGCAAAAAAACAGCATCAGGTCAGTTGCAAGGACGGGGAAGCCCTTGTAGTGAATTAGTCATTCCAATGTATGACACGTCTGCCCAATCTGGCGATGAGCCGGCAAGGTTCTTTCGGGTGATTGAGAGAAGGTAGATGCCAGGCATTTCGCACTGGGGTACGCTTCGCTGATCCTCCCACGCGAACCACGGACAGAATTTCATTTCTGGGACGGCAATATGACGCATAAGACTCGCGCTCTAACGTGAAGCTAACCGGCGGCCGCAAGCAGGCGAAGCCTGCTGTAGGGCGTCCGGGTTGAGCGGAGGGCTAGGAGGCTATTTCTCACCAAACAACTTCTCCATAGTCAGAGGCTGCGCAGTTGACGCACGTAACTCTTTGTGTGATTGATTGTTTATGTCGTATATTTTAATTACCATGACGCTCGCCTCGGGCTCAAAGTGAATCGATTCAATAACAATGGGTGAGGCGCACGAATTATTAAAAAGTAAGTCCTTCGCGAGTAATTTGCCGTTCTTATGGACAGTTAATGAAAGGTCAGCAGAACCGGCGCCGCACATGCCCTGGATGTTCTCGTTAAATTTATAACCGCTTAAGGTTGCAACGTAATTGTGTTTGCCTATTTGACAGGTGCGTCGTATCGTTTTGTTGTGCCAAGTTACAACACCTTTGTCTGATTCCGTGGCCCACATTAACCCTCTCATAGAAATGGTTGCGTCATTTGGTTTGATTTCTCTTGGGTATGGAACATCAAAATCCATTTCCTGAGCAAACGTTTCGATTGCCAACTGTTTTTGTTTTCCGTCACAAGTTATTCGAACCATTGAATCCGGATCGTCAGCCAATAAAACTGGTGACCAAAGAATCGCAATTATCGAAGAAAGCCAGATGTAAGATTGCTTGTTAAGGTGTGACACACTGGCCTCCTAACGTGGAGTTGAGGCGCCTGCGCGGCTTTTCGCGCAGGTCGCCTCGAACGCAGGGTTAGCGTAGTAATCGGCCCTATGCCGCAAATCGCGCCGAAGAAACACGTGGTTGCTGCGTTG
>CAYLMA010000064.1:0-4960 GCA_964384915.1 uncultured Sulfuricella sp.
TGCACGAGTCAAGTATGCAGCCTGATTCACGGATAATTCAGGCCGGATCAATAAGTAGTGAACTCGTACCCCGCCAGTTACCCCGCTCATCTCGAACCGAACCCCATCGTTGCCGTTAATTGTGGTTCTGCGAAGCTCGGATGAACTGGTTTCCGTGAGTTTGCTGTTCATCATCCCTGCACGTTTTGCGGACGCAAAATCATCAAGGTCTTGAATATCATTTGCATTAACAGAGCCGACCAGGACTAACAAATCCTTATTTGGATTTTTTGCGGTAATTTGGATATTGCTCTGCTGTGGCTCCGTCTGAATCCAACCTGCAGGGAGCGTGAGTTTCAGGCTTCCATCTTTGCTCGTTATTGTCGTTGGCTGGCTTGCTTCCGTAGGAACCGCTAAGGGTGTTTGATTGTTTTGCGGGCTGGCGGTGAGTGGGGTAGCGGGCGCGGTTGCAATGGATCTGGGGGCGCGAGAATCAGACGCACGGCAGGTTACGCCATGTTTTTGCCCGAGCGAATCGCACAATAGCCGAGCATCGAATACGACCCCCTGAATATCAGGTTTTCCACTGAAGCACATGATGGTATTCGTCGTGCTCGGTTTTGAAATGACGAATGTCTGCCCGCCGTATGTTGTTGTTCTGGCCGTTCCGTAGATAGAATTGCCAATCACGTTTGCATTTGCCGTTGTTACATACTGCGTTGGAGTGGTGTAGGCGCTCTGGCTTTCTCGTGAGCGGCTGTCGATGAACGCAAAATGAGTGTACCCGTGGTCAATGGTTAATTCAGCGCTGCGAAGCAAGGCGAATTCTTCTGCCCGCTCTGGACTTGTGAAACCATTCCCCCTGAAGGAAACCCTAAAGACATTTTTTTCGAGTTGTGTTTCGCTAAAGCCGCCGCCGAACCCTTCGGTCTTGTATGGAGAAGCACACCCAGCAATTGCCAGGGCGACGGTAAGTGATAATGCTCTTGTTCTTGCCGACACGATTTGTCCTTGAGGCAATCAATGAATGCTGTGACGATACATGAACAATGCCTAGCACTTCTATCGGGGAATCCCTGATTTCGAAGCGTGGAAGAGGAATTGTCACGGGGGAGCAGACCAGAATCTGGACTTTTTCTTTGCCAGGTTCATAGGCAGCAAAGACGGCATGGGGGCATATTCGGGGGCATAAAATATTTTTACAATGCTGATAACGGCCACTGTGGCCATTATTAGACAATAGTTTGTAAGACGCCCTCCCGCCAGTAAGTAAGTAATCAAGCGCCTTCCAAGGCGCTTTTTTATTTTGCGGGATAATCGATCGAACGATATGATTCATGCTGGTTTGCGACATATCCCTTCTTGGAAGCCTGGATTTACTCCATATCCTGATTACGAATGCACGGCTTGATGTATCGCCTATTCCGGAAAAGGGAATGCATGAAACATTTTATCCGAACCGTAGCCGGCGCTGTTGTTGCCGGCATGTTCCTGATGTCGGCGCCACAGCTCCTCGCCGCGAACGCCGGCACTGGCGGCAAACCCCTCGCGCCGGTGACCATGCAGCTTCGCTGGCTGCACCAGTTCCAGTTTGCCGGGTACTACGCCGCTTTGCACAAGGGTTTTTATCGGGAAAATGGGCTGGACGTCACCATTGTCGCGGGTGCTCCAGATCGCCGCCCGGTGGACGAAGTCCTGGCGGGACGGGCGCAATATGGCGAAGCCAATAGCGAATTGCTGTTCCATTATCTCAAGGGCAATCCGCTGGTGGCGCTCGCAGCCATTTTCCAGCATTCGCCGTCGGTGCTGCTGACTCGCAAGGATAGCGGGATACGTACTCCGCAGGATTTGGTCGGCAAGCGGGTCATGATGGTCGGCGGCACGGAAGATGTGGATTTTCTCGCCATGCTGGCCAATGAAGGCGTGGAGTCCCATAAATTTGAGATATTGCCCAGCAGCTACGACATTCAAGACCTGATCAATGGCAAAACCGAAGCTTTCAATGCCTATCTCACCAATGAGCCGTATTCCCTGAGGGAACGTCAAATCGAGGGGCATGCCATCCAGCCCATCAATTACGGCGTGGATTTTTACAGCGACATCCTGTTTACCACGCGGGATGAAATCCGCAAGCATCCGGAACGGGTCAAGGCTTTCCGGGAAGCCTCATTGCGCGGCTGGGAATATGCCATGCAGCACAAGCAGGAAATCATCGATCTGATCGAGAAGCACTACCGCCCGGGAAAAAGCCGTGCCCACCTGGAATTCGAGGCGGCAGCCATGGAGGCGCTGATCCAGCCCACGCTTATCCCGATTGGGAACATCAATCCAGGCCGTTTTCAGCGTATGGCCGACACCCTGGCACAGTTCAAGTTGATTGAACCCGGCTACAAACTGGATGATTTTATCTATGATCCCAATCCAAAGGTCGCCCTGTCGACCTTCTGGCAGATTGTCAGCGTGATTGCCGTCCTGCTTGTGCTGGCGGGTCTGGCAGCATTAACCCTGTGGAGACTTAATCAACGCCTGGGGCGCGAAATTGCACATAGCCGCGAGGCCGAACTTATGTTGAAACGGTCGGAGCAACACTTTCGCAGCATTATTGAAAACCTGCAGGATGTTTACTATCGCGCGGATGCCAGTGGCGTCTTGCTGGAAGTGTCGCCGTCCGTCGAGAGCATCTTTGGCTATACCCCGGCGCAGATCATCGGCACGCAGATGGCGGACTATTATGCGCCGCCATTTTCGCGGGAAGATTTGCTTAATGCCCTGAAAGAATCCGATGGCATTTTGCACGGTCATGAAGTCAAGATTTATAACAAACAGGGGCAGATGCGCTGGGTATCGGTCAATACCCATTACACCTTTGCAGCGGATGGGGCCGTGTCCGGTGTGGAAGGCACCATTCGGGATGTCACCGAAACCCGATCATACCAGGACAGAATCGCCCGGATGGCCATGATGGACCCGCTCACCGGCCTGCCCAACCGCCGCAGCCTGCTTGACATGCTGCACCACTGCATCGCGACCAACCAGCGGCGGGGACAGTTGGGCGCGCTGCTGTTTGTCGATCTGGATGAATTCAAGCCCATCAATGACAACCACGGCCATAACGTGGGAGACCGTCTGCTGGTCGAGGTGGCACAGCGCATGCAAAAAATGCTGCGGGCCGAGGACAGTGTTTCACGCATCGGCGGCGATGAATTCATTGTCTTGCTGCCGTGCCTGAGTCTGGCCCGGGCAGAAGCTGAAACCGAAAGCCGACTGGTCGGCGAAAAGATCTGTGCCATACTGGCTGCCCCTTTCGAGGTGGCGGGCAAGCAGCTACGCATCAGCGCCAGTATCGGCATTGCCCTGTTTCCCGATCAGGACCTCGACAGCGACGAACTTATCGCCAAAGCCGATTCCGCCATGTACAAGGCCAAGCACAGAGGGCGCAACCAACTGGCGGTGGCGTAGCGTTTCAGGTCTTCTAGTTCAGCGCGCTTGCCAGCAAGCGGCGGTAGCTGCCGACCAGGGGGTTGTCTCCTCCCAGCAGGCCAAACACCGACAAAATGGTCTTGCGCCCGACATCGTCGCCAAACTGGCGGTCGCGGCGCACGATCTCGATCAGTTGCTGCAGGGCGGGATCGTAATCCTGTTGGGCCAGCAGCAGGTTGGCGAGGGCTAGCCGCGCCTCCAGGTCGTTTTCATTCGCGGCAATTTTCTGCTGCAGCGCAGAAGCATCGCCGCCGCTGCCTTTTTCCGCGAAATCGAGCCGCGTGGAGAGCGCCAGGGCACGTTCTTCGAGCCTGGTGACAGGCGACAGGCTGTCCAGCAGGCGTCGCGCCTCTGCATTTTCTCCCTGGTCGATCATGATGGCGGCGGCGCTGATGCGGATTTTTTCATTTTTCGGGTCAAGGGCGGACGCGTCGGCCAAGCGCTGCAGTGCTGCGGCCGCATCGCCCTGCTGGTAGAGGGTTTCGGCTTCCAGGCGCAGGGCTTCGCCGGGGGAGGGGATGACGCGCTCCAGAAAGGCGCGTATCTCGCCCTCGGGCAGGGCGCCGGTAAATTCGTCCACGATTTCGCCGTTGATGAAAGCCTTGACCGCAGGCACGCCGCGCACCCCGTAATTGTTTGCCTGTTGCTGGTTGGCGTCGGTTTCCACCAGTGCGAGGAAAAATTTGCCCTGATATTCATTCGCCAGCTTTTCCAAAATGGGCTTTAATACCTTGCACGGGCCGCACCAGGTGGCCCAGAAGTCGACCAGCACCGGGGCCTGGAAAGAGCGTTCGATAACGGCCTGCTGAAACTCGGCATCCGTAACATCTGCGATAAAAGCGGACATGATTTATTCCTTAATTTAAAAACTTAAATTCATTAACCGCATAGGCGCGAAGACACAAAGCATTCCAGGCTACAAAGTTCTTCCGGAAAATGACCGGATTGATCCTGCGCCTTGCCTTTCCTCCGCGCCTTTGCGCCTTTGCGGTTCGCTGCTTTTTCTGTCAGCCATATATTAGCCCGATGTTCCCCGTTTCAAGCATGGGAGGGCGTTTCTGATACAATTCCGGCCTATGAGCTATCAAGTCCTGGCACGCAAATGGCGGCCCAAGTCCTTTGCCGAACTGGTGGGGCAGGAGCACGTGGTGAAAGCGCTTTCCAACGCGCTCGACCAGCAGCGCCTGCACCATGCCTATCTGCTGACCGGCACGCGCGGTGTGGGCAAGACGACCGTGGCGCGGATTCTGGCCAAATCGCTCAACTGCGAAACCGGCATCACTTCCACTCCCTGCGGTATTTGCGAAACTTGCCGCGAGATCGATGCCGGGCGCTTCATCGATTTGTTGGAACTGGACGCGGCATCGAATACCGGCATCGACAATATGCGCGAGGTGCTGGACAACGCCCAGTATGCCCCGACGGCGGGCCGTTTCAAGGTTTACCTGATCGACGAAGTGCACATGCTCTCCAAGGCGGCTTTCAACTCCATGCTGAAAAC
>CAYLMA010000065.1:0-4679 GCA_964384915.1 uncultured Sulfuricella sp.
TGGACGTGCTGGAATACACCCTGGACAAGCTCGACATGGTGCTGCTGATGTCGGTCAACCCCGGTTTCGGTGGCCAGAAATTCATTCCCTACGTGCTCGACAAGGCCCGCAAGGTTCGTCAGATGATTGATGCCAAGGGCCTCGACATCAGCCTGGAAATTGACGGCGGCGTTGGCCCCGGCAATATCCTGGAAGTCGCCAAGGCTGGCGTGGATACTTTTGTGGCCGGCTCCGCCGTGTTCGGCGCCGCCAAGGACAGCGATCCCCACCGTTACAACTCGGTTATCGCCGCAATGCGCGCCGAACTGGCCAAGGCTTAATATCATCGTCATGTCCAGGCGCATAGCTTCGCTCTTGGTGCTGGCCGCGGCCCTGCCGCTGGCTGGTTGCGAGATGCTGAGCGGCGGCGACAAGGGCAAGGATGGCGAGTCGATCGGCTACGCCTGCCGCCTTTCGGACAAGCTGCCCGAAGACTGCATGAAAGAAAACGCCACCTACACGCCTACTTCCATTCTCACCGGCTGGAAGCGTGCCGACACGGAAAAGAAGGAAGGCTCCCGGCCTGGCGCAGATAAATCAGCCAGCGAAGGCGAGGCCAAACCCGAGGGCGAAAAGGCAACATCTGAGGACGCTCAGCCCACCACGGAACAACCTGCAAAGCACTAATAACATGACAAACCCTACTTTCCCCCTCCGCCTCAAGGCGGTTGTGATCGACCTCGACGGCACCCTGCTCAACACCGCGCCCGATCTGGCCGAGGCGGCTACCCGCATGGCCGCTGAACTCGGTTTGCCTCCCGTTGAGCTGGCAACTATCAAGACCTATATCGGAAACGGTGTTTCCCGCCTGGTGAAGCGAGTGCTTACCCGCGAGATGGATGCGGAGCCCGATGCTACCTTATTCGCCAAGGCATTGCCGGTGTACGAAAAACACTACGCCGAAGTGGTGAGCCGCGAAAGCCGGCCCTTCCCAGGTGTGGTAGAGGGCCTGGAGGCGATGAAGGCCGCGGGGTACCGCCTTGCCTGCATCACCAACAAGGCGGAAAAATTTACCGTTCCGCTGCTGAAGGATACCGGCCTGTTCGATTATTTCGAGTTGATTCTCTCCGGCGACACGCTGGCCAAGCGCAAGCCGGACCCGCTGCCGCTGCAGCACGCCTGCAGGTATTTCGGCATCGCGCCCTCTGAATTGTTGCTGATCGGCGACTCCCTCAACGACACCCAGGCAGCGCGCGCGGCAGGCTGCCCGGTATTCTGCGTGCCCTACGGCTACAACCGCGGCCGCAGCGTGGAAGAACTGGACCTCGATGCCGTGGTCCCCGGCCTGCTGGAAGCCACCAAGCTGATGGTGAAAATCTGATTCATGAATAATCGGCAAGTTGAACTGAAAAGCGCCGGGCTCTCCTGGCGATGGCGTGCCTGGCAATAAGCAGCGCCCGCCTTTCACTTTTTTCAGTACAATTTACGGAATCAATATCATGACCGAACAGGAATTCAACCGTCTTGCCGCAGAAGGTTACAATCGCATCCCGCTCACGCTGGAAACGCTGGCCGACCTCGATACCCCCCTTTCGCTCTACCTGAAGCTCGCCAACCAGCCCTATTCCTACCTGCTTGAATCGGTGGAGGGCGGCGAACGCTTTGGCCGTTACTCCTTCATCGGTCTGCCCGCCAAGACCCGGATCGTGGTGCGCGGCAAACAGGTCACGGTCGAAAGCGACCAGGGCGTCCTGGAAAGCGTGGCAAGCACTGACCCGCTGCAATTCATCCAGGCTTACATGGCCCGCCTCAAGGTCGCCGAACGCCCCGGGCAGCCACGCTTTTCCGGGGGGGTGGCCGGTTATTTCGGCTATGACACCATCCGCTACATCGAGAAGAAGCTGGCCGGCACGCACAAGCCCGACGTCATTGGCGCGCCGGACATCCTCTTGCTGCTCTCCGACGAACTGGCGGTGATGGATAACCTTTCCGGCAAGATCTATCTCATCGTCTATGCCGACCCCGGCCAGGCCGATGCCTTCACCCGGGCGCAGCAGCGGCTGGCTGAACTGCGCAGCATGCTGCGCCGCCCGGTGGAAATCCCCGAATCCCCGGTTTCCGGCCCGCAGCAGGCCGCTTCCGAATTTGGCGAGGACGCCTTTAAGGCGGCTGTGGAAAAGGCCAAGCGCTATATTTTCGATGGCGACATCATGCAGGTGGTGCTGTCCCAGCGCATGAGCCAGCCCTATGCCGCTTCTCCGCTGTCCCTGTACCGCGCGCTGCGCACCCTGAATCCTTCTCCCTACATGTTCTACTACGACATGGGCGACCATCACGTGGTCGGCGCCTCGCCGGAAATCCTGGTGCAGCTCGAAGCCGATACCGTGACGGTGCGCCCGATTGCCGGCACCCGGCCGCGCGGCAAGTCGCGCGATGAGGACGAAGCGCTGGCTACCGATTTGCTGAATGACCCCAAGGAACTGGCCGAGCACCTGATGCTGATGGATCTCGGCCGCAACGACGTGGGCCGCGTGGCCGAAACCGGCTCGGTGCGGGTGTCGGAAAAAATGGTAATCGAGCGCTACTCGCACGTGATGCACATCGTTTCCAACGTCGAAGGCCGCCGCAAGCCGGGCGTGACGGCGCTGGACGTGTTGCGCGCGACCTTTCCGGCCGGCACGCTGTCCGGCGCCCCGAAGGTGCGCGCCATGGAAATCATCGACGAGCTGGAGCCCAGCAAGCGCGGCATCTATGGCGGGGCGGTGGGCTATCTCGGCTACAACGGCGACATGGACCTGGCGATCGCCATCCGCACCGCCGTGATCAAGGACGGCACCCTGTTCGTCCAGGCCGGCGCGGGCGTGGTCGCCGACTCCGTGCCGCAAAGCGAATGGGAAGAAACCCGCAACAAGGCGCGTGCCGTGCTGCGCGCAGCCGAGCTGGCGCTGAGCGGACTGGGCGCGGAAGAAGTATGATCCGACTGTGCCATGGCGTCGCCCCAAGCCGAGCCGCCGCATGATCAGCCTGAGCCAGGTATGCAAACGCTACCCGGGTGGATATGAAGCCCTGAAGGACATCAGCTTCTCCGTCGAAAAAGGCGAGATGGTGTTCATCACGGGCCACTCCGGCGCGGGCAAGAGCACCCTGCTCAACCTGATTGCCGCCATCGAGCAGCCCAGCAGCGGCAGCATTATCATCAACGGGCAGAACCTGAGCCAGCTGCGTCCCACGGCTGTACCCTTCCTGCGCCGCAATTTCGGCCTGATTTTCCAGGACCACAAGCTGCTCTTTGACCGTAGCGTGTTCGACAACGTCATGCTGCCGCTAGAAATCACCGGTTTCGACCGCAATGAGGCCGCCAAGCGCACCCGTGCCGCCCTCGACAAGGTCGGGCTGCTGGAGCGCGAGAAAACCATGCCCATCGCCCTTTCCGGCGGCGAGCAGCAGCGCCTGTGCATCGCCCGCGCCATTGTCCACCGCCCCTCCATCCTGCTGGCGGACGAGCCCACCGGCAACCTCGACAGCGCCTATGCCAGCGAAATTCTTGACATGTTCAAATCATTCAACCAGGTTGGCGTCACCGTGCTCATCGTCACCCATGACGAGCGCCTGATCGAGCGCTATGGCGAGCGCACCCTGCGCTTGCAGCATGGAGCCCTTGCCGCATGAGCCGCCACTGGCGCACCCTGATGGCTACCCTGCGGCGCTTTGCCGCCACGCCCTTGGCCACGCTGGTGACGGTCAGCGTCATCGGCATCGCGCTGAGCTTGCCGGCCGGCCTTTATCTGCTGCTCTCCAACCTCGGCCAGGCCGCCAGTGCGCTGGAAGCCCAGCCGCAGATCAGCCTGTTCCTCAAGCTTGATGCCGGCAAGGAGGCGCTACGCAAGATCGAGTCGCAACTCAAGACACACGCCGCGATCAAAACCTTCCGCTTTGTCGGGCGTGATCAGGCGCTCAAGGAATTATCGGCCGGCAACGGCCTTGGCGACCTCGCCGCCGGACTGCCGAACAATCCCCTGCCTGACGCCTATATCATCACCGCCAGGGAAAATGATGCAGCCCAACTGGAAAAATTGCGCCTCCAAGTTTCAAAATGGCCAGGTGTGGAATCCGCTGAACTCGACTCGGCCTGGGTCAGGCGCCTGAATGCCATGCTGGATATCGGCCGGCAGCTCACCTTCATGCTCGCCATCCTGCTGGCCTTCGGCCTGGTTGCGGGGATGGGCAACATCATCCGCCTGCAGATTCTCACCCGGCAGGAAGAAATCGAGGTCAGCAAGCTGATCGGAGCCACCGACCGTTTCATCCGCCTGCCTTTCCTCTATCACGGCGCATTGCAGGGGCTGCTTGGCGGGCTGGCGGCTTGGGCCATCATTGCCATCAGCGCCCAGT
Source organism: uncultured Sulfuricella sp. (assembly GCA_964384915.1). Taxonomy (GTDB): domain Bacteria; phylum Pseudomonadota; class Gammaproteobacteria; order Burkholderiales; family Sulfuricellaceae; genus Sulfurimicrobium. The sequence continues at coordinate 4,372 of CAYLMA010000065.1, forward strand.
TGCTGGACTTCAGCGTGACTAGCCTCGCTGCCCTTTACGGTTCCAGCTTTCATCTCGATGTGCTGCCCCTGGGTGATGCGGCAGCATTGCTGGGGTTCGCCACCATCCTGGGCTGGATTGGCGCCTATCTTGCGGTCAGCCATTTCCTGCGGCATTTCCACATCAGCCATCATTAACTTCCCGCACGGAATTTACCCGCTGCGGGTTTTGAACCCTAAGAATCGTAAATAAAGGTTGCCCATATATCCTAATTCTATTGATCCGGCACATTTTATTCCGGACTGTAGGTCGGCCTTTAGGCCGACATG
>CAYLMA010000066.1:0-3983 GCA_964384915.1 uncultured Sulfuricella sp.
CCCTTATCCAGCGCCGCCAACATACCCTTGCCTTCCGCCACGACGGTGGTCCGATAGCCGTTTTTCTGCAGGTAATCGCCCAGCAAACTGCGTATCTCGGCATCGTCGTCCACGATAAGAATGTGTTCTGGTGTCGTCATGACGCTTTTATACCCGGTAAATCCAATTTAATGCAGCGAAATTGTAAAGCAGTGTAACGGCTCGGCACCTTGTCACAGTAAGTTACAAAAAAGGGCAGTTTTGATATATGCCATTTACACCACTACCGTTAAATACGCTTCGCTGCAAAGCAATTCATTCATTTTACATGGAGACACAATCATGAAGTCTACCCAGAAAATTGCCTTGGTCCTTAGCACCAAAAAACCCTATTGCCGAGGGCGCACCAAGTGACTTGCACCAAGATAGCGAGTGCCGTTGTAGCTGGAATAGCTTTTCTGATTTCCACAACTGGCCTGGCTGCGGCGGATGAGGACATGCCAGCCACGCCCGCAGGCCTGCATGGCAGTATCGGGATGGGGGTGACCGTGATGCCCGAGTATGAAGGCTCGAAGGATCATAAGACGAGGGTCATGCCGAATATCAATCTGTTCTATGGTGACAGCCTGTTCTTCAGCCGTATGATGGTGGGTGCCAATCTGCTGCGCTTCAAAACTGATCAGGGTGTTGCCATCACTGCCGGGCCGCTTCTTGCCCTGCGCCGGGGCCGCGACCAGGATGACAATGCGGCGCTGAATAGGTTGGGAGATATTGATCGTGCTCTTGATGCAGGCGGTTTTGTTCACTTCCGCAAGCAAGGCTGGCATGCTTCCGTCGATGTCAGACAGAACGTCACGAATAGCGGACAAGGTGCGACGATGAAATTCTCCGCAGGCCATGGCATACCTCTTGGCCAAAAGTTCAAGCTCCATGCAAATCTTGAAACCACCTGGGCATCGGCGGACTACATGAAGACCTTCTTCGGCATTGACACATTGCAATCGGCGCAATCGGGCATCGCCCAATATGAAGCCGGTTCGGGCTTTAAGGATGCAGGCGTGAGTGTCATGGCCGATTATGCGATAACCCACGATTGGTCAGGCTTTGCGACCATCCGTTACAAGCAACTTCTTGGCGACGCGGCCGACAGCCCCATTGTCGCGGATCTCGGCAGCAGAGATCAGGCGTCGGCAGGCATCGGCATCAAATACCGCTTCTGACGAGCATTTTTATCCGCATAGTGATGAACGGGCATGCCGCCATGCCTACTTTGATTGAAATCGTGTCCCGGCGGCGGGATACGCCAACTTTAATAGGGAGTATTGATATGAGCAGTGCAATCGGTGGTGCAGGAGGGTGTTCTTCGGCGATGATGGGCGGAATGAGTGGGATGCAACGTCCCGATCCGTCAAAAATGGCCGACAATTTATTTGCAAAGTTGGATACCAAAGGTCAAGGATATATCGAAAAGAGCGATTTTCAGGACGCGTTTGATCAGGTCTCATCGAAAACCCCCAGTGTGGACGACGTCTTCAAGGCGCTGGACAATAATGGTGACGGCAAAATAACCAAGCAGGAAATGTCCGACAGTGTCCAGAAACTTGCCGACCAACTCGTCAGCCAATTACAAAGCATGAGGATGGGCGGCAAGGGGGGTGGTATGGACAGTATCGGCATGTCGAAGAGCGACATTAGTAGCATGGCAGACAGTACCGGCAGCACATCGCAAATGCTGAGCGACCTGGTCCGGAATTTTGATGCGGCGGACACTAACCAGGATGGAAAAATCAGTGCGCAGGAAGCAATGGCTTTCCAAGCGTCGAACGAAACCGCCTCGCCCTCAAGCAACGCGCAGAGCAGCGATGCCAGGGTTATGGCTCAAATAATGGATCTGATGGCATCTTACGGAGTATTCAGTCAAGACGGGCAAATCAGCGGCAGTACCATATCAATGACGGCTTGAGCCAGAGGGGCGCAAGTTTTGCGCCCCATTTGTTGGATGGGCTGGAAAAAACTGTTTACCAAAGGATGTCCTGACATGAAAAAACCCCGCAATTTTATCCTCAATTTCATCGCCTCTTCCTGCCTGCTATTCGCCGCAAGCAGCGCGCAAGCGGTCGAGCCGCTCGCCTTGCAGCAAATTATGAAAGGCCTGGGCAAAAACATGCAGACCATCACCGACGGGATTTCCCGCGAAGACTGGGAACTGGTGGAAAAAACCGCGCCCCTGATCGCCGATCATCCCCAGCCACCCTTCTCCGAGAAAATGCGCATCATGGGCTTCATGGGTACCAACATGGGCAGGTTCAAGGCTCATGACGGCGAAACCCACGACCAGGCGCAGGCGGTAGACAAAGCTGCAAAGTCTAAGGACGGCCCAGGCGTCATCCTCGCCTTCCAGAAACTCCAGACCAGTTGCTACAGCTGCCACAGCGAATTCCGCAAACCGTTCTTGGAGCATTTCTATGGCAAGAAAGACGCCGTCCAGTGATCCATTGCTATGCGGTTCCTTCGTCACCGCACCCAACGGCCCTAACAGCACAGGAGGTGCATCGTGAATATTAGTGACACCAATAAGTTTGAGCATGCGCATTTGGAGCAATGGCTAGAAACCACGCGTCATTATTTGTTTGCCGATCTGGAAAGCCTCGCTGATGCAGCAGAGAAAGCGCTGCTTGAGCCGAGGCTGGACAGCCACGGCGCTCAGGGCCGCTTCATTTCCCGGGCCCGTGGGGGGCTTCTGCGCCTCTTAAAATGCACGGCGCAGCACGATCAAAACCCGCTGCAGGAACTAGAACGCGCCTTCTATTTTCAGGTCTCATTCATCTCGCGGCACCCCGATGTTCCCAAGCGCCTTCTAGGGTGGTTATCGCAAGGCAGCGACACCCGTATTCGCCGACGTATCCAGATGGTCATCGACCACTACGAATCACGCCTTTGCCGAATGATTGGTCGGGCAAAGTGCCAGGGACTCATCCGGGCAGACATCGAACCGCAGACAGCGGCAAGCCTCTTCGTTGGCATGATCCAAGGCTTGGCGCTCAGAATGAATGCCGGTCTGCTCCAGCGAGAGCTATTGTTGCGTGAGGCAGTCGAGGTTTTTGCCTTGTACCGGGCAGGGATGGCCTCTCCGTCGAAATGACATCAAACGAAGAGGATTTTTTATCAAAAAACCAATGAAAAAGGAAGTTCATCATGGCTACATTCAAACGACAACGCGGATTCCGGATATGGGCGATTTCTCTGGTCGCGGTCGGGTTCGGTCTGCTGACCATCAAGGAAGGCGGCACGATCCTGTTCGGTGGCGAGGCGGCGCGTACTGCAGCCGGCAACTATGTGCCGTTCGTGCTCTGGTTTAATTTTGTGGCGGGCTTCGCCTATGTCGTCGCCGGTGCCGGGCTGTGGCTGCAGCAACGCTGGGCAGTTTGGCTGGCTGTCGCCATCGCCGCGGCGACAGTCCTCACGTTCGCGGCTTTCGGCGTGCACGTCTATTCCGGCGGAGCCTACGAGCAGCGCACGGTGATCGCCATGAGCCTGCGATCGCTGGTATGGGTGACGATCGCGGCCATTGCCTGGCGCGGGCTGTTGCGGCGCCTGGCGTGATGCCATGCAAGCCGCCTCCTGCCGCACGGCACGGCATGAAAGACGCACCAGGACGGGGTGCAGCGTGAAACTCACCTTCCTGGGGGCCGCACGCGAAGTGACGGGTTCCTGTTATCTCTTCCCATACATCGCCAGCGGCTTGCAGCGAGCGGGTTTCACGGGAAGTTGGCTATGAAGGCCTCGATGACACCCGCGTGGGTACTCACGCTGTTTTTACACATCGTGCCGGCCATCGCACAAGCCGCCAATGAAGATACCTCCAGCATCAATGATTGCAAGGCAGATGAAATCGTCAGATTTCGCGGGGGAACCGCAAGACTGGAGAACGACCTTTTTACCGGTACCGACCAAAACTACACGAACGGCGTGGCATTCACCGCTGTTTCGCACGACATCGCCGG
>CAYLMA010000067.1:0-3844 GCA_964384915.1 uncultured Sulfuricella sp.
CCACTGAATTCAAGAATGGTGCGCTTCATCTGATTGTGACCCGGCATACGATATACCCAGCGAAAATACCAGGCTGGGGTATCCATTGTGACGAGAAGTTGAGCTGAGCGTCCCGAAAGCAGACGATCCCAGAACTGAGAGCCTTCACGATACTTGAAGGCAAAGCCCGGCAGGAAAACACGGTCAATGAAGCCTTTGAGCAAAGCTGGCATTGCGCCCCACCAGATGGGATATACGAAAACGATGTGTTGCGCCCAAATGATTGTGGCCTGAGCAGTCACCAAATCGGGTTCGAGTTCCTGAATAGTGGCATAGCCATTGTGGAGCACCGGGTCAAAAGACAGATTGCCAAGAGATATGAAGCGGACTTCGTTCCCGGCAGCTTCCGCTCCCTTTACATATGAATCCGCGAGAGCGCCGCAGAAACTTTCGCTTGCGGGGTGGCCAAGGATTACAAGAATGCGTTTAGTCATGGTTATGAATACCTAAGCCGGGCAAACCGGAAACAAATGTAGGTCGGGCTCCGCCCGACATGGCGGGCAGAGCCCGCCCTACAAAAGCACGGCATTGCAGCCTGATAAGCTTTGAGCTGTGCTGGATCGTCCAGGTCTACTCTGATGAGCATATACGCTGGCATCGGTTTTTCCTTTCGGTTGGCTGGTGGTTAACTCGGTAGTAAATTGTTTGGCTGAAGACGGGTAAATTGCCTGGCTGGCGGTTAATGCTGATGCCCTAAACGCACCTCGATCTGAGGATGCCTGACGACCAGATTTTTCAGGCTCTTCAAGTTTTTCAGGTTACGCTCGTTGTCTTCTGTGAAGTCGCCCGGTTCCACCGTATGCTCCCAACCCCAGCGCGTGTGGCATGTATCGCCGGTCAGTAGCACTGGACCATGTGTGGTTCGAATCAGAAAGGCGACGCTGCCCGGTGTGTGCCCCGGCACGCTGATGGCAAACACCGAGCCGTCTTCAAAAATATCGATGACACCTTCAAACTGGTTTTGCGGATCAGGCTGAAAATGCCATTCCTGTAGCGGCTGCTTATCTTTCAATAGATGATTGGTCGCACCGCGCACGAATATATTTTTCAGATTGGTTTCTGTGGCTTCTGTTGCGCCGATATACAGCGGCACATCGTTTGGAATATCCGGCATACCGGAAATATGATCAAGGTGCAGATGGGTAAAAAATACGCCGGACAATTTGCCATCCATGCCTTGCAGTATCTCGGCAGTGCTCTTTTTGATCTGAAGTTTTTCTATGTGCATTACTTTTTGTATCGCCCAATTCAAACCTTCTTTGCCGGGATCATCCACCAATTTTCTTGATACACCGGTGTCCACCAGATAATTGCCGCGCTGTGGATGTCTCAGCAGATGCGCATAAACCTGTATAGGCTCATCCCGGTCTTTCAGCCCCGCTCGAATCGCCGCAGGGCTTTTCAGATTGACCAAACCGGCAAGCGAAACGGACCAGTCCGCGCTATTGATGGTCTCTAATTGAATAGGGCCTGGCTGATCGATCAGGCGTTCCATTTCGACACTGCTGGATGCTCTGCCTGGTGCTGGCTTGCCCAACGGGTGGCTGGTAACAGTGCAGCCCTGCATTAACAAGGCAAGCGCACAGCTCAATACTGGCAAAAGGGTGTGATTCGATTTCATACAGTCCTCCGAAAAGTTCATCTATACTTACATATCCATATATCAATTAACAATTGGCTAAATATTGATAGAGTCATCCATAATTGGATAGGCGTGATTTATTGATACGGAAGTGAATATGAACCTGAGATGGGATGATCTGAAACTGTTTTTGGCGGTACATGAACAAGGCAGCCTGAGCGGCGCGGCTCGCATGTTGAAATTAGGGCAGCCTACATTGAGCCGACGAATGGCTGAGCTTGAGGAGGCAGTCGGCGAAGCGCTGTTTGAACGACAAAGTCAGGGCGCGAGTCTGACAGCAGCGGGGCAAAAATTATTACCCGCAGCGCAGAGCATGGCTGAATGGGCTAATGAGGCGGAGCTCAGCGTTAAAAAACAAACTTATCTGCCGGAAGGAAAAGTAAGGATTGCGGCGCCGCCCGGCATCGCTTACGAAGTGGTCGCCCCTTTGGCCGCAAAGATACGCCGGAAACATCCGCAGATTCAGATCGAAGCTTTGTCCGGAATAGAGACCTTGAATCTGGGACGCGGTGAAGCAGACTTATCGCTGCGGTCGGGAAAGCCCACCGATGCTGATCTGGTATGCGTGGACGAGATTTCCAGCGCCATGCGTGTGTACGTCTCCAAAGCCTATGCGGCACGACTCCCATCGTCACCGTGCATCGCCGATCTGGACTGGATATGTTGGTCGGCATCTTACGACGAGATGCTTACCAACCAGGAATTAAGCGCGTTGATACCCAACTTCAAACCAGCGTTTACGTCAGACGATTTTATTGTGCAAATGGCCGCCTGCAAGGCAGGTGTGGGCGCGATGATATTGCCTCAGGTCTTGCATCGTTATGAGGGCTTGCGTGAATTGCAGAAACTGCATGAACTGAATATCGATCTGGGGCCAAGTGCTGTCGGCAGCTTATATCTGGTGTGCCATAAACGGCATCGCTATCTTCCAAAAGTGCAATTGGTGATGGATTTTATTTCCATGGAGTTTGATTACTTGCGCCAGGCTGAATAAACAACTTTACATTTTACGGTTCCGGTCATTTTATAACCTCCTACCAGCCTACCAGCATAAATCTTGCTCCCTTACTTGCTATCCTTTCCCTCAAGCGTCTCTTGAATGTACTTGCCCGGATTCTGCCCTGTTACTCCATTGACTACGCGATTTGCCGCATCAGCCACATTTTCCATAAGCTCCATTCCCTTGCCTGCAATAGATTCTGGTTTTAACTTGCGGAAATTGGACGTTGTTGCATTCTCCTGATGTGTCTGCCCTGCCCTCTCCTCACGACCATTAACCTCAGTCGCGTTTCTGGAATAATCATGCATCGCTGTCTGCTTGGCTTTATCGCTTGGTAGGCCTTGGGGGTTAACACCTGCACGTCCAGCACTTCCTTTCACCTGCCCCAGATAATCACCTCCCGCTGACTCGACAGAGTCACGTCCAGACACACCAACTAGGTTCGCCTCATGCCGCACCTGGATCGTCTCGGCCCCCTGAACATGTCCAGCCATCTCACCCATCATCCGGTCATAGTTCTGCGCGGTGTATTCCTCGATGTATGGCCGCAGCTTGTACGGGTCGCCCATGACCCCTTGAAACTTTTCGTAGTTGTATTCGAGCTTGGGCAGCAGGAAATCCTTGATGAAGTGATCCTGAAGCTGGAGGTTCGCCCCAAGCTGGCCGCTATGGGACATTTCCCACATCTGCAGATGCCCTTCCGTTTCCTGCATGGATGCGCTGAATGCGTCGCGCGATTGCCGTGCGTGATCCAGCGATGCACGCATACCTTCGCTGCCGGCGGTCTTGCCTTCATCGTTGGTTCGATAGTTGCGTTCCCAACCGTTATCGAGCACGGTGCCGACCTTCTTTCCGAAACTCGATTCCTTGGCATACTGGGCCATCTCTTCCAAAGCTCGCGTGGATTCGGCAGAGTTACGCATCTTGGCCGCCACTTCCACCCCGCCCCTTAGCCCGGCGATTTCCAGAAGTTTCGGCGTACTCATGCCCATCGAGGCACCGACCATCAGTTCCATCGCTACTTTTTCGTTGACGCCGAGTTTTCTGGCCCATTGATCTACCTGGCGCAGGGTTTCATTGGCCTCGGTGCTCTGGCTCGATCCGGTACCGTGGCGGTATCCTGTCGTGTCACTGGCGCCCTTGGCGTGACTTCTTTCAAACCC
>CAYLMA010000068.1:0-3564 GCA_964384915.1 uncultured Sulfuricella sp.
GATCAACTTACGGCGGGACTTGCACCCGCAGGAGTGCGCCCGTGCCGGGCGCACACAAAAAAAGCCCCCAACATGTGGGGGCTTTGTCCGCAGGAAAAACTCTGCTTCGGATTTCGAAAGCTTACGCTTACTTGATACCGAGCTTGCTCTTGATAGCGGCGATCACGGTATCGCTGGAAGTCGCAGTCACAGTCATGAGCATGCCTGCCTTCTCGTAGAAGCTGGCCAGCGGAGCGGTCTTCTGGTTGTACACGTCGAGACGGTTGCTGATAGCCTGTTCGGTCTCGTCGTCGCGCTGCACCACGGGGCCGCCGCACTTGTCGCACACGCCTTCGACTTTGGGCGGGTTGGATTTGACGTTGTAGATCGCATTGCACTTGGTGCAGGTGCGACGGGTCGTCAGGCGGTCCAGGATCACGTCGCGCGGCACGTCGATGTTCACCACGGCGTCGAGCTTCTCGCCCATATCGGCCAGCATCTTCGTCAGCGCTTCTGCCTGGGGAATGGTGCGCGGGAAACCGTCGAGCAGATAACCATTCTTGCAATCGTCCTGCTTCAGGCGCTCGCTCATGATGCCCATGATCAGGCCGTCGGAAACCAGGTCGCCTGCTTTCATCGCAGCTTCGGCTTTCTTGCCGAGTTCGGTGCCGGCAGCCACGGCTGCGCGGAGGATATCACCAGTGGAAATTTGCACGGAACCGTCCAGCTGGGTAAGCAGCTTGGCCACAGTACCTTTGCCTGCGCCCGGGGCGCCAAGAAGAATCAATTTCATAAGTTTTCCTAAATCTATGGTTGGTTAAAAAATGTTGAACAATGACTTCTCTTGGCAACAAGCGCAAGCTTGTAGAGCAAATCCGGATGTTATCTTTGCATCACTTGGTAGCGAATTTCCACCGATTCCAGTTCCCCCCGCGCCCGCCCGGCACCCAAAATGTCATGCGCAATGCGCATTCAACCATTGCTTCCCATTAATAACATGACCATTTGGTGCACTTTGCTTTTTCGATATTCACGTGCATCCCCTGCTTAATGCCTGAATAAAATGGGAATATGATTCATCCCATGGAATCCCCTGCCCCCACCATTCTGTTCGGCGCTTTCGACCGCCACAATTTCGGCGACCTGCTGTTTCCGCATATCGCCGCGGCCCTGCTGCCGGGGGGAAACCTGATCTTCGCCGGGCTGGCGGAACGCGATTTGCGCCCCTATGGCGGGCACCAGGTCAGGGCGCTGCCACAGCTTGCCCTGGAACTAAGGGATTGCCCGGCAAACATCGTCCACGCGGGCGGCGAGCTGCTCACCTGCGACGCCTGGCAGGCCGCCGTCATGCTGCTCGCGCCGGATGAGGCGCAGGCCGTCATCGCGCGCCTCGACGCCCATGCAGCGGAAAAGCGGAAATGGGCGCAGGGCATGCTGGGCATCGGCGACCTGGCGCCTTATGCCCTTGCAAGGCGGCTTTTTCCCGGCGCGGCCAGCGTGGTTTACTGCGGCGTCGGCGGCGTCGATCTGGCCAGCCGAGATGCGCCTTTCCGTGCGGAAGTCGAGGCCAAGCTGAAACAAGCCGACCAGGTCGGCGTGCGCGACCGGATCACGCTTTCCTGCCTCGCCGCGGCAGGCATAGAGGCCCGCCTCATGCCGGACCCGGCGGTCATGACGGCCGAGCTGTTCGGCGAGGAAATCCGCTGCCAGGCCCGTGAGGGCGAGACGGCGCGGATTCTCGACTCACTGCTGCAAGGCTATATCGCCGTGCAGTTCAGCGCCGATTTCGGCGATGACGCCACCCTGTCTCAAATCGCTGGCCAACTGGACCAAGTCAGCCACGAAAGCGGCCTGGGCGTGGTGTTTTTCCGCGCCGGCGCGGCCCCCTGGCACGACGAGCTGGACTGCTACCAGCGCTGCGCAGCCCGCATGCGCGCTCCAGCAGTGAAGCTATTCTCGTCCCTCCACCTGTGGGACATCTGCGCCCTCCTCGCCCACAGCCGCGCCTATTGCGGCAGCAGCCTGCACGGCAGGATCGTCGCCATGGCTTTCGCCCTGCCGCGCGTCAACCTGCGCCATCCAGCAGAGGCCGGCCTGGAAACCAAGCAGGCAGCCTACGCCAGCACCTGGGAAGTGCCGGGCATGCCCATCACGGTTGCAGTGGCGGGCATCGGCCAGGGCCTCCGCCAGGCCATGGCGTCAGACCCGGCCGCGCTCCAGCGCACGGCCAGCGGGCTGGCAATCCGCTACAAGATGGAATTCGAGGCCCTCCGCGCCGGGCTGGGGTAGCCCCATAAATACGGCTTAACGATGGAAAATACGCCGCGAAAGGGCTAAACTGAATCCTCCTATAGCGCAATAAAAACAAGGAGACCGATCATGCTGGATTCCTTAAAACAGGCGGGCAAGAACATAGGCCGCGAGATCAACCGGGCGTGGGAAAACCTGTCCGAAGGCTGGCGCGAATTGCTCAGCCGCAGCAGCGATTCACTCACGCATTTTTCCCGCGACAAGGACGAAGAGCAGAAAGAGAGCAGCGCGCTCGCTACCTTTCCACGCTGGAGCCTCTTGGCGGGCGAAGTGGAGGAAACGGACAAGGAGCTGATCGTGCGCGTGGAAGTCCCCGGCATGGACAAAGACGACTGCCGCATCACCATCGAGGGCAACATGCTTTACCTGAGCGGCGAAAAGCGTTTCGAGCGCGAAACCCACGAAAGCACCTACCATGTCATGGAGCGCGCCTATGGTTCATTTCAGCGCGCCATTCCCCTGCCGGGCAATGTGGATATCGATCAGGCGGCAGCCAGCTACAAGAACGGCGTGCTGACGGTACGCCTGCCCAAAACCGGCGCTGCATCAGGCAAATCCATCACCATCAGCTGAACAGAATAATAATTTGGGTTCGGAGTCATCATGGCTATCATCGGAATCGATCTCGGCACTTCCAACTCTGCCGCTGCGGTCCTGCGCGGCGGGCGCCCCGTCATCATCCCCAGCGCCGAGGGCATCAGCGTCGGCGGCAAGGCTTTCCCCAGTTACGTCGCACTGACCGCCGATGGCCAGGTGCTGGTGGGCGAACCGGCGCGGCGCCAGGCGGCCTCCAACCCGGAGGGCACCGTATCCGCCTTCAAGCGCCGGATGGGCAAGCGCGAAACCATCGTGCTCAGGGGGCGCGACTATACGCCGGAGCAGCTTTCCGCCTTCCTGTTGCAGAAAATCAAGCGCGACGCCGAGGCCTTCCTCGGCGAGCCGGTGGAAAAGGCGGTGGTCACCGTGCCCGCCTATTTCGACGACAACCAGCGCGCCGCCACCAAGGACGCCTGCCGCATTGCCGGGCTGGAGGTGGTGCGCCTGGTCAACGAGCCCACCGCCGCCTCGCTGGCCTACGGCCTCGACCGGCTCGGGCAAGAGCTGCGCATCGTGGTGATCGACCTGGGCGGCGGCACGCTCGACGTCACCATCATGGAATTCGGCAAGGGCGTGTTCGAGGTCAAGGCCACCAGCGGCGACACCCAGTTGGGCGGCACCGACATGAACCAGCGCATTTTCGAGCACCTCGCCGAGCGCTTCCAGATGTCCACCGGC
>CAYLMA010000069.1:0-3525 GCA_964384915.1 uncultured Sulfuricella sp.
TGTTCTTCCAGCGATTCTGCTGCGGCCGCGGCTTCCTCGACCAGGGCGGCGTTCTGCTGGGTGACCTCGTCCATCTGGGTGATGGCCTGGTTGACCTGTTCGATGCCGGCGCTCTGCTCGGCAGAGGCGGCGGAGATTTCAGCCATGATGTCGGTCACGCGCTTGATTGCTGTGACGATCTCCTCCATGGTGCTGCCGGCCTCGGCCACCAGTTTGGAGCCGTTTTCCACCTTGTCCACCGAGTCGCCGATCAGGGCCTTGATTTCCTTGGCGGCGGCGGCGGAGCGCTGGGCCAGGTTGCGCACCTCGGCGGCCACCACGGCGAAACCGCGCCCCTGCTCGCCGGCGCGGGCGGCTTCCACCGCAGCGTTCAAGGCCAGGATGTTGGTCTGGAAAGCGATGCCGTCGATCACCGAGATGATGTCCACGATCTTGCGCGAGGATTCGTTGATGGAAGACATGGTATGCACCACCTGGCCGACCACGGCGCCGCCCTTGCCGGCCACGTTCGATGCGCCGATGGCGAGCTGGTTGGCCTGCTTGGCATTGTCCGCGTTCTGCTTCACGGTGGAGGTCAGCTCTTCCATGCTGGAGGCGGTTTCTTCCAGGCTGGAGGCCTGTTGCTCGGTACGTTGCGACAGGTCGGCGTTGCCGGCGGCGATTTCCTTGGAGGCGGTGCTGATGGCATCCACCGATTCCTTGATTTCAAAGACCAGTTTTTTCAGGTTTTCTACCGTGGCGTTGACGCCTTCCCTGGTTTGGCCAAACAGGCCGTGATACTCCTTGTCTATGGTCTTGGTGAGATCGCCCACGGCCAGCGCTTCTGCCACGTGAAGTACATCCGTCAGGCCGTTCTGGGTGATCTCGGAAAGCTGATTGATGCCATCGCTCAAATCCCGCATGAAGCCGGTCTTGTCAGACAGATCGAGACGTTTGCTGAAATCGCCGTTGACGGCGGCGGTGACCAGTTCCTGGACTTCCGCCTGTATCCTGTGCTCCTGGGTGGCGTCGAACCATTCCACTGAAGTGCCCAGGCGCTCACCCTGTTCGTTGATGACGGGATTGGCGGTCAGGTTGAAGATGCGCGGGCCGACGCGTATGACCGTGCTGTATGTGCTCTTCAAGGCTGCCAGCATCTGGCGCTGGTGGACAGGGTTTTTATGGAAGGCATCAAAATGTCCGCCAACTACGCCTGATGCGGAGAAATTCGGCAATTGCAGGCGGATGTCGCTTTCGGCGTTTTGCATCATCTCCAGAACCGACCGGTTGGCATACACGATGTTGCCTTCATTGTCGGCGATCATGGCCTTGGTGGTGGCATTGTCGAGAGCAACCTTGATGCGGGTGGTCACGGCGGCGGTCTTGCGCTCTTCGGTTATGCGGTCGAGCAACTGCTGCTGCATATTTTTCATGCTGGCCATGAGGCTGCTGTCGTCGCCCTTTCCGACTGTAATTACATTGTCCAGTTTGCCCGCGGCGATATTGTGGGCGACTTCCGCCGCATCGCCGGGCTCGCCGCCGAGTTGGCGGAGCAGGCTGCGGATCAGCATCGTAGCGAAAATCAGTGTGCCACTAATCGAGAGAATAGTGAGGATGACGTAAAACAGCATCATTTTTTCAGCTTTTTGCTGATGACCTTGTGCTGTTCCGATCAGGTCCTTGGCCAGGCGGTCCTCTACTTCCTTGAGCAAGTTGATCTTGCTGGTCATGGCACTGAACCAGACCGTAGGATCCACTCCGCCCAGGCTGGGTTCGGCAGCTTTGTCCATGGCCTGTTGCTTCATCCGGGCCACTTCGTCTACGACGCTGCCTGTCACCTTGGCGTCATAGAATGCCTTCTGAGCGGGTTGGGCGAAATTCATGAACAGGCCGGTGAAAGTTTCCTGTGCCGCGGAATTGGAAAAAAAGCGGGTGAGCAAGGCCGGCGTGAATTTGTCCACAGAGAACACATTGGACAGCAGGGCGCGTTCGATGCCCGCGCGCTCCTTGGCCTGAAGCAGGCTGTAGTAGGTCGTGGCCGCGCGCGCGACCTCGCTGTTGCTGCTCAGATTGGGCGCCTGCCCCGGAACCGCGAGAAACAGGCCAATTGTTTTGGTATAAAAGCCAATGGCATCGGGGGCTGGAATAGACAGCGCCGATACGCCCTCGCGCTTGGCGTTGAGGTCGCCTAGCTCCTTTTGTGCGCTATCGAGCATGGCTTTCAGGCTTGGGTCGAATTTGGATGCATCAAAACCGGCCAGTCCGGCGCGCAGTGCTTCGATTTTGCCGTCTGTCTCCTTGCGCTGGGCGGGGAGTTCGAGAGCGAATTTGGCCCCCTTGCTGCCGAGATACCCGGCGCTCATGCCACGTTCTTTTTGGAGTTCGTGGGCCAGCGCGCCGATTTTGACAGACATGCCGGATAACGCTTCCAGTTTGACCATTTCGCGCGACAAGGCGGTTTTCTCCAAAGTGCCGCTAATGGAGAAATAGAGCAATCCCAATATTGGGATTGCAACCATGAAAATAAGTTTGGTTCGCGTTTTAATGGTACGGGCAGACATGGCGGAGTCCTTCATCCAAATCGTTCAATTTAATGTTTAAAAGCACACTCCGGATGCATGTCCCGGCCCGGGGCGACTCAGGTGTTTATGTCGCTTCTCAGAACTCTTCCCACTCATCCTCATCGCCACCAGCCTTGACGGGTGCTGGTGTTTTTGAGGTTTTTGCCGGCATGGAGGCGCGCACGGCAGGCTTTGCCGCTGCGACCCGCGCTGCAGGGAGGGGGTGGCGGCGGATTGCCACGGAACCGCTTGTGCTCATGCGGAATACGCTCACCGCATCGGACAGGCCGACGGCTTGTTCTTCCAGAGATTCTGCTGCGGCCGCGGCTTCCTCGACCAGGGCGGCGTTCTGCTGGGTGACCTCGTCCATCTGGGTGATGGCCTGGTTGACCTGTTCGATGCCGGCGCTCTGCTCGGCAGAGGCGGCGGAGATTTCAGCCATGATGTCGGTCACGCGCTTGATTGCTGTGACGATCTCCTCCATGGTGCTGCCGGCCTCGGCCACCAGTTTGGAGCCGTTTTCCACCTTGTCCACCGAGTCGCCGATCAGGGCCTTGATTTCCTTGGCGGCGGCGGCGGAGCGCTGGGCCAGGTTGCGCACCTCGGCGGCCACCACGGCGAAACCGCGCCCCTGCTCGCCGGCGCGGGCGGCTTCCACCGCAGCGTTCAAGGCCAGGATGTTGGTCTGGAAAGCGATGCCGTCGATCACCGAGATGATGTCCACGATCTTGCGCGAGGATTCGTTGATGGAAGACATGGTATGCACCACCTGGCCGACCACGGCGCCGCCCTTGCCGGCCACGTTCGATGCGCCGATGGCGAGCTGGTTGGCCTGCTTGGCATTGTCCGCGTTCTGCTTCACGGTGGAGGTCAGCTCTTCCATGCTGGAGGCGGTTTCTTCCAGGCTGGAGGCCTGTTGCTCGGTACGTTGCGACAGGTCGGCGTTGCCGGCGGCGATTTCCTTGGAGGCGGTGTTGATGGCATC
>CAYLMA010000070.1:0-2924 GCA_964384915.1 uncultured Sulfuricella sp.
CAACGCAGCAACCACGTGTTTCTTCGGCGCGATTTGCGGCATAGGGCCGATTACTTCGCTAACCCGGCAGTCAAGCGGGACTGCGCAAAAGCGCGCAGCCCCTTACTTTTACGTTGGGCCTATATATGAGCAAATCTGGCGAGCCAATTGGATCACTTCCCGATTACCTTCAGCGTGTGGAGGAGCTCTACACCGGTAGGTACTCCGTTCTTTTCCGCGGGCATCGCGCCGAGGACTGGGATCTCACGCCTCGCATTGCACGGACTACATTTCGCCGCCGATTCTCGTCGCTTCTCGATGCAGAGCGAAAAATGCTTGAGGAGTTTGAACGTCAGTCAATTCCTCACCTTGGTGCCCGCGACATGAGTTCCTCGTGGGACCGACTTGCACTGGCACAGCATCACGGGCTTCCTACACGCCTACTGGACTGGACCACCAATCCATTGGTAGCGCTGTGGTTTGCGGTTGAGCAACCGCCGGAAAGAGACAAAGATGCCGCAGTGTGGGCCTTCGATGCCGAGGAGTCAGATTATGCAAGCGCCGAGAAGAATCCATTCACTCTTCCCAAGACGCTCATCTTTCGGCCGCGACACCTTGACGCCCGTATCATTGCCCAATCTGGATGGTTCACTGTGCACAAATTCATGGACCAGAAGGCACGTTTCAGCGCCTTAAACAACATCAAGGCCCAGAAGTCACGACTTCGCAAGTTTGTTATCCCGAAGCAATACTTCGCCAGTCTTCGAGATGATTTGGCGCGCTGCGGCATTACAAGGGCCACATTGTTTTCCGATCTATCGGGTCTCTGCGGACACATCGCTTGGCAATTCTCTCCACTGCCGGACGAACATGGCTATGACGCGTGTTTCGAGCCATAGGCCCAATCGGGTAAGGACCGGTTTCTACCCGGCCCTCCCCACACCACCCACCGTGCGGGTCCGCAGTGGGCGGTTCAACGAGTTGGCGCGCTCGACTAAGACGAATAGCCCTGCGCCTTGCACCATAACGCTTTGATGCTCGGCAGCCCCTGGGCCTTGAGCCAGTCATTGTTCAACGCTTGCTGCATGGCCGGAGTACGTGCCATGTGCCAGTAGCTTTTGCTGCTGACGCCATGCTGGATCGCCGTCTTCAGGCTCACGCCCAAGGCCAGCAGGTGTTTGATCTTCGTGCGCGGCCAGCGCCATTGTTTCCAATAGCACATCCGGATGCGCCTTCTGATCCATTCGTCCAGTTCCGGAATCGGGCGGTAGTACTCGCTGATGCCGAAGTATCCCATCCAACCCCGCACGAACTGTCCCAGCTTGTGCAGCCGGTACGCCATCGAGACCCCCCAGCTTCTGCCGGTGAGTGCCTTCACGCGGTGCTTGAATGCCGCCAGCTTTTTGTCCTGCCAGCGGATTTTGCCCCTCTTGATCGTGAAGCCCAGAAAGCCGCATTCGCTCATGCTCGCCACCTTGCTTTTGGCTGGGTTGAGTTTGAGCTTTAGTCGCCCTTCCAGGTAGCGCGTCAGACTTTGCATGACTCGTTCTCCTGCTCGCCGGCTTTTGACCAGGATGACCATGTCGTCGGCGTAGCGTGCGAAGCGATGCCCTCGCCGTTCGAGTTCATGATCGAGCTCGTTGAGCAGGATGTTGGCCAGGAGCGGCGATAGTGGCCCGCCTTGCGGCGTGCCGATGTCGCTGGGCTCGATGTGCTCTCCGACCAGCACACCGGCGCGCAGGTAGCGGCCAATCAGGGCCAGCAGCGCTTTGTCGCGGATCGTGCGCCCGACGATGTTCATCAGCACGTCGTGATTGACGGTGTCGAAGAATTTGGCGAGGTCGATGTCCACGGCGATGGCGTAGCCGTCCTTCACGTGCTGCTGTACCTGTTTGATGGCTTGGTGTGCGTTGCGGCCTGGTCGGAAACCGAAGCTTGAGCCCGAGAAGCGGGGCTCGAAGATCGGTGTGAGCACTTGGGCGATGGCTTGCTGGATGACCCGGTCCATGACGGTCGGGATGCCCAGCATCCGCTTGCCGCCGTCAGCCTTGGGTATTTCTACCCGGCGAACGGCTTCGGGGCGGTAGCGCCCGGTTTCGAGTTGGTTGCGGGTGCCTTCCCAGTGCGTCCGCAGGTAGGCGGGAAAGTCTTCTATGGCGATGCCGTCTATTCCCGGTGCGCCTTTGTTGGCTTTCACGCGCTGCCATGCAGTGCGCAGGTTGTCGCTGGTGCCGTTTGCGGCAACTTCGCCGCACCCTCGGGACGGGGAAGTCCCTTTCATTCGTTGGGCATCTTAGGACGGTGCGCATGGCATTGACAATATGTAGCCGTACGACTACAGTTACTTCATGATTGAAATTCGCAAAACAGACCTTTTTGCTCAATGGCTAGACGCCTTATGCGACCTTCAAGCTAGAGCGCGCGTCCAAACAAGGATCGAACGACTCGCTGCTGGAAACCCCGGAGATGTCGAGCCGGTTGGCGAAGGTATCTCGGAGTTGCGAATCAACTACGGCCCCGGTTACCGGGTGTATTTCAAGAAGCGAGGGCGAGAGCTGATTATTCTGCTGGCTGGTGGGGACAAAACCACTCAAGCCAAGGACATCAAAGCTGCATTGCGCCTCGCACGTAATCTTTCGGAGTAGCAACCATGACTAAGACCGTTACCACTCGCTATGACGTTGCCGAACACCTCAGAACCCCAGAGGAAATGGCCGCTTATCTTGAAGCCTGCCTTGAAGAAGCCGACGGAGATGCTGCATTCATTGCCAAAGCGCTCGGCGATATTGCCCGCGCCAAGGGTATGTCACAGGTTGCGCGCGATGCCGGGCTGTCCCGCGAAAGCCTTTACAAGGCGCTTTCCGGTGAGCGTAGCCCAGGATTCGACACTATCCTTAAAGTCATCGGTGCACTTGGGCTGAAGTTGCATGCCGAAGCTGGTCACG
>CAYLMA010000071.1:0-2065 GCA_964384915.1 uncultured Sulfuricella sp.
CTGCGGGTGGTGAAAGGAGATTATCTCAAACTCCAGTCTGTTTCGCTGATATACAGGTTTCCGGAAGCGTTATGCAGAAAACTATATTGTAAAGGCGCCAGGGCAGATTTCAGTGGCAGCAACCTTTACACATTTGCCAATAAAGCGCTTCGCGGACAGGCTCCTTCCCAATCTGGTTCCGCTGATAATATCACTCTTTCCATCAGACCGGTATATGCCCTCAACCTAAATATTAGTTTTTAAATCTACCACTATGCATTCAACTACTAACAGGATATTGATCTTTTTGTTTTGCATACTGAGTCTCAGCACCCTCTCCTGCAAAAAATTCCTCGCCACCTATTCTCAAAATCAGAGCTTTGTTGAGTCAGCAGCAGATCTCGATGAATTGCTGGTGGGAGATGCGTACATAAATTATCTTCAGACGGGCACACCTCAAATGCTGCATGAAATGGATGATGACCTTGCGCTGGTGATACCTGACACCTACGATCGATTTGAGATAGAGACAGGATTTCATCACTGGCAGGCACAACCGCGAATGACTGCCGAAGGACTACTTCTCACTAAAGATCTGTTCTTCACAGAAATATACAGCAGGATTGCCCGGATCAATTCTATACTTCAAAATATTCCATCATTGCTGGAGAAAGGCGAGCCTGGCGCTACATTGAAGAGAATATCCGGAGAAGCCTTTTTCCTTAGAGCCTGGTACTACTTCGTACTGGTAAACATTTACGGAAAGCCTTACAAATTGGCTACTGCGGCTACTGATTTCGGCGTTCCGCTGAAAACAGATCCCGCCATCAATGACCAGTTCGTTGTCCGCAGCAGTACCAAACAGGTATATGATCAGATCGTTGCAGATCTGCTGGAAGCAGAGAAAGCGCTGGCAAACGCCAATGAATCCTCCACCATCCGGGTTAACCAGGCGGCTGCGCAGGGATTGCTCAGCAGGATCTATCTCTACATGGAAAATTATGAGCAGGCTATTGAATATGCCAGCAAGGTGATCGATATCAATAAGTATAAGTTGATGGACCTGAATACCTATATCGAAGAAAAAGATTTTCTGACCAATCATGATGCTGAAGTGATATTCACCATGGGTTCAAACAATGGGCTAAGCTATATTATGGCCTTACACCAGGATATCCCCACCCGCACTGCTTACAAGGCTTCAGACAACCTCCTCACTGTCTATCCTCAAAATGATCTGCGCCTGAAGGTTTTCTTTCAAAGGAACAGCAGAGGAGAAATGAGAATAGCCAAAAAAAGACCAGGTTCAGGCCCTTCAGTGGACGATGTAGGTGATCTGTTCCGGGAAGAGCCGCGGATTGATCGTGTGGCACACGGCGCCGATGCCCGAGGTCGCGTAGTAGATCTCGAAGTGGCGATGGGTGTTCCAGGCGAGCGTGCCGATGCGGTCGGTCGCCTTCACGCCGAGCGATCCGAGCGCGTTGGCGAGCTGTCGCGAACGGCGGTGCGCGTCGGAATACGTGTATCGATGAATGCCGCCCTCCACCAGTCGCGTGACGATCTCGGTGTCGCCGTGGAAGCGGTCGGCGTGGCGGATCAGCGCCGAGATGTTGAGCGGCGCGTTCATCATGAGACCTTGCATGGGCCCTGGCTCCGGAGTGTGTTGGATGCCCCGGATTCTAGCCCCTGCGCCCATGCGCGCCCCCTCGGGAAGTCGCGTTTACACGACTGGGGCTATGGGGCAGAATCCGCCGGCCTCGCGGGCCGGAACACATTCCGGCTCCCGATCCGGATCACGATCGCGGCAGACGATCGGTCCGGTTCGCGACAAGGGTACGGTTCCGGAATCGGAGCTGTCAGCGCGGGACGTTCGCAGGACGTTGCGCCCGTTACGCGGGCCACGGGCGCCCGTCACCAGAACTGGAGGAGAAGAGATGTCGATGAAGATTTCGCGCACCGCGATCGCAGGTGCCGTCGCACTGCTGGCCGTCGCCGGCAGCGTCCATGCCGCCGATGGCACCCTGAAGATCGCCTACCTCGAGGGCCTGTCCGGTCCGTTCGCCAACGTCGGCTTCCACACTGGCTC
>CAYLMA010000071.1:2075-2576 GCA_964384915.1 uncultured Sulfuricella sp.
GTCGGCGAAGTGGGTCTCCGGCATCGCCAGTACGCCGCCGGCAAGGTCAATGCGAAGGGCGGCGTCCTCGGCCAGAAGATCGAGGTCGTCCCGTTCGACACCAAGACCAGCCCCCAGGAAGCGCAGCTCGTCTTCAAGCAGCTCGTCGACCAGGGCATCCGCTACATGATGCAGGGCAACGGTTCCGCCGTGGCCATCGCGCTGACCGAAGCGCTCGCGAAGCACAACTCCCGCTCGCCGGACAAGACCGTGCTCTACATGAACTACGGCGCCGTCGACCCCAGCCTCACGAACGACCGCTGCAACTTCTACCACTTCCGTTTCGACGCCGACGTCGACATGAAGATGCACGCGCTGACCAACTACATGGCCGCCCAGAAGGACATGAAGAAGGTCTACCTGATCCATCAGGATTACGCCTTCGGCCAGTCGGTCGCCAAGGCCGGCCGCGCGATGCTCGCCAAGAAGCGCCCGGACGTGCAGATCGTCGCGGACGACCTG
>CAYLMA010000072.1:0-2324 GCA_964384915.1 uncultured Sulfuricella sp.
GCGACAGGTCGGCGTTGCCGGCGGCGATTTCCTTGGAGGCGGTGTTGATGGCATCGGTTGACTCCTGTATCTGGGCGAGGAGTTCCTTGAGGTTGGCTACGGTAGCGTTGGCATTGTCCTTGAGCTCGGCAAAAGTGCCGAGGTAATCCTTGTCGATGGATTCGGTCAGATCGGCCCTGGCCAGTGCGGACAGGACCCGTGCAACATCGTCCGTGGCGCTGGAAACGGTTTCGAGCAACAGATTAATCCCCTCGGCAAGCTGTTTCATGAAGCCGGTCTTGCCATGCAGAGCGATGCGCTCTGTCAGGACGCCTTGCATGGCGCTTCTGACGATGCCATTGACTTCTTCTTCCACCTTGACCTCAGCGGTGACATCGCGCCATTCGACTGCAGTGCCAAGATGGCTGCCTGTTGCGGAATAAACGGAACTGGCCGCCAGATCGAAGATGTATCCGCCTACCCCGATGCGTGCCCGGTGCGTCCCATTCAGAGATTCCAGAAGGCTGCGCTGATGCGCAGGGTTCTTGTGAAAGGCATCGATGCTGCTGCCAAGAAGGGCGTCTACAGAGAAGTTCGGCAGTTCCTTGCGGATGCCTTCCTCGGCATGGCGGAGGATATCCCTTACCGCATTGTTCAGGTAAATAATGTGCCGGTTGTGGTCCGCGATCATCACCCCGGTGGAAACGTTGTCGAGCGCATTCTGGATGCGCAATCCCTCATCCGCCACACGTCTGGCATCCGCCATGTCGAAACCCAGCTTGATCTGCATGGATTTCAGGGCCTCAAGCATTTTCCCCATTTCATTGTGCTGGTCGATTTCGATATGCTTGCTGAAGTCGCCTGCTGCCAGATGGCCCAGATGATCGTCTGCCTTCCGGATGGTCCGGGTGATGCCTCGAATCGTGACAAGCGCCCAAAATGCGCCCAGTACAACCGCAAGCAGGGTCAGCAAAATCGTGAAGGTGGTTTGGCGCGCCTCGCTTTCGGCGGCGCTCGCGTGCATGGACAGCAAGTTATTGCGCGCATGCTCCTGGATGATTTTTACAATCGCATCGATCTGGTCGGTCGGAGCCCGGTCCATGCCTTTGACCAGTTTATCCACGATGGCAGCGCTGTCCTTCTTTTCGCTGTCGTAGGATTTCAGCGCCACATGGTATTTTTCCATGAGTTCGCTGTGGGATTTCAGGGCCGCATCGGCCGTATCGGTAGGGATATCCAGTTTTTCCATTAGGGTTTTTGCCTGGGCCAGATTCCCCGCAACCAATGCGCCTTCCTTGTCAAAGGCCTTGGAATATTTCTCGAATGCTGCTGGATCACTGCCGCGCAGGAGAATATTTTTCCATTCCTGGATCTGCTTCTTGAAATCGACCTGGGCCATGCGCGAGGCATCGGCTGCGCTTGCCAGTGAACTGGAAATTCTCAGGTTCTCGTCGGCAAGCTGATTGGCGCTGTGCATCATGTACAGGGCATATCCCGCGCCAGCCATCATCAATAGCGAAAAGAAAGCACTCAAAACAGCTATTCGAAGCTTGATGCTCAAGTCGCGAATGGCTCTTTTCAGCCATTGCAATGGCCCTGGCACGAGAACCTGCCCTTCCTGCAAGCGCAGGCCGGATTTGCCCTCGCGCAATTTGCGGTACAGCTTCTCCGCACCGTCGATTTGTGCGCGGGTCGGCTTGGTGCGGACCGACATGTAGCCGGATATTTTTCCATCTTCGCAAAGTGGGGTGACATTGGCCTGAACCCAGTAGTAATCCCCGTTCTTGCAGCGATTCTTGACCATCCCGGTCCACGGCTTGCCCTTTTTCAGCGTGTTCCACAGGTCGGCGAACGCCTCTTGGGGCATGTCCGGATGGCGTACCATGTTATGTGGCTGTCCGAGGCACTCCGGTTCGCTGAAGCCGCTGACTTCCACGAAATCGCGGTTGACGTAGGTGATGACACCCTTGAGGTTGGTTCTGGAAACAATGGACTGGCTGGCATCCAGTTCCAGTTCTTTATCGGTCACGGGCAGGTTGGTTCTCATGTGGACCTTTCGAAATAGGGGTTGAGTTCAGCACATGTTTTTTGTCGTGATTAAAATTCAGCCCACTCATCCTCGTCCCCGGCAGGCCGTGCAGGAGGCTGGGCTTTGGCGGATCTGGCGGGGACGGCAGGAGCCGCCTTGCGCGGCAAAGCGCGTGCCGTATTCCGGGATGCTTTCCGGGTTGTCATGGCATGGCCCTCGTTGAGTTTGAACGTGCTCACCGATTGGGACAGGCCTTGTGCCTGTTCTTCCAGCGATTCTGCTGCGGCCGCGGCTTCCTCGACCAGGGCGGCGTTCT
>CAYLMA010000073.1:0-1920 GCA_964384915.1 uncultured Sulfuricella sp.
ACCGACATCAGCAGCACCATGTCGAGCTTGTCCAGGGTGTATTCCAGCACGTCCAGCGGCGTAGCCGGGTTGAAAACCAGGCCGGCCTTGCAGCCATTTTCCTTGATCAGGCCGATGGTGCGGTCGATGTGCTCGGAAGCTTCCGGATGGAAAGTGATGTAGGTCGCGCCCGCCTTGGCGAAGTCGGGAATGATGCGGTCCACCGGCTTGACCATCAGGTGCACGTCGATCGGCGCGGTTACGCCGTGCTTGCGCAGGGCTTCGCATACCAGCGGGCCGATGGTCAGGTTGGGCACGTAATGGTTGTCCATTACATCGAAGTGAACAATGTCTGCGCCAGCGGCGAGCACATCATCAACGTCCTTGCCGAGGTTGGCGAAATTGGCCGAGAGGATGCTGGGCGCGATACGGTATTGAGGCATGGTGATTCCTTAAAAAGGCGGGAAAACTTGCATTTTAACCCTAACTCTCCCCCAAGGCGCAAGGGCGGAGCAAAACGCACGAGTTACAAATTCCAAAGCTGAAGAACGCCTTAAATTTCCGCCAGCACATCATCGGCAGGCGTCAACCACTTGCCGATCACCCGTTCCGCCTCTTCCATGCCCTGGTGCTTGGGGCTGGAAAACAGCTGCACGGATGCGCCGGGATAGACCGCGCGCAAATCCTTTTCTACCGTGCGCAATGTGGCGGTTGCCTGCTGGCGGCTCAACTTGTCCGACTTGGTCAGCAGCACATGCACCGGCTTGCCGGTAGGCAAAAACCATTCAAGCATCTGCCGGTCCAGGTCTGTCATGGGACGGCGCGCATCCATGATGAGCACCAGCCCGCACAACGAAGACCGGGTTTGCAAATAGGCGCTCAATACCGAACGCCAGTGCAGGCGCAGCTTTTCAGGCACCTTGGCGTAACCATATCCCGGCAGGTCCACCAGATAGCGATCCTCGCCCAGGCTGAAAAAATTGATCAACTGGGTGCGGCCCGGCGTTTTGCTGACGAAGGCGAGGCGGTTACGATTGGACAGTGTGTTGATCGCACTCGACTTGCCAGAATTAGAACGGCCGGCAAAAGCCACCTCGCGCCCGAACGGCGGCGGCAGATCCTGCAAATCATGAGCGGATATATGGAACTGTGCGTGCTGAAGTAGGGCCATGGAAAAAATTCAATTGAAACTAGCATGATAGCGCAGTCTTGGTATAGAATTGCCGTTTTTTAAGTCCAAAGAACTTGTCAAGGAGTCGAGCAATGAAACAAACCATGGCGATGGTGGCGATAGCGGGAGTGATGGCCGCATCTTCAGCACTGGCAGAATCTGCTGCTAAGGGCGATCCTGCCAAGGCTCAGCAGATCGTAACCACGGTTTGCGCGGCCTGTCACAACGCGGACGGCAACAGCATCGCTCCCGCCAACCCCAAACTGGCTGGTCAACACCCCGAGTACATCACCAAGCAACTGGCCGACTTCAAATCCGGCGAACGCAAGAGCGCCATCATGGCCGGCATGGTTGCGGCGCTCTCACCTGAAGACATGAAGAACGTGGGCGCTTACTTCGCCGAGAAGAAAGCCAGCCAGGGCAGTGCCAAGGACAAGAACCTGGTCGCATTGGGCCAGAAAATCTACAAGGGCGGCAACCAAGCCAGCGGCGTTCCTGCCTGCGCATCCTGCCACGGCCCGAGCGGCGCCGGCATCCCGGTTCAGTTCCCGCGCCTGGGCGGCCAGCATGGTGAATACACGCTTGCCGAGCTGAAGAAATTCCGCAGCGGCGAGCGCGCCAACGATGCCGCAAAGATGATGCGCGTGATCGCTGCCAAGATGACCGACCAGGAAATGGCAGCCGTAGCGGAATACATCTCCGGCCTGAACTAATTATTAATCCGGCCCTTAAATAAGCGAGAAATAATATAATTTTGTCATGGAAAAGAT
>CAYLMA010000074.1:0-1547 GCA_964384915.1 uncultured Sulfuricella sp.
AGTCGGCTGTGAACAATTCTATTTTCATGCCTGAAGCGGTCTGAGCAGGCCGCAGAACGCCGCCAGGAATAGACGCAAAAGAAGCCTCAACCAGGTGATGAGAAGGCGGAAGTTGTATCCGGCAGCGGCGAGGATGGCGTTGATCGCATCGCCTTGGGTTCCAGCCAGGTAATTGCGCTCCATGCGATGCTCGTTCTTGATATGGCCGATGAGCGGCTCGACGGCGGCGCGGCGTCTCATCTCGCGTTTGATGGCGGGCGTCATGCAGCGTTTCTGGCCTGTCGTGTAGACTTTGAACATATGGCTGGGTGGTGCATTGTGGCCGCGATATCCGGCGTCAGCGAGAAGGCGGTCGATGTCATTGCCAATCATGGCTTCCATCTCTGGGATCACCGTAGCGAGCGTATGCCCGTCATAGGGGTTCCCCGGCAGCGCCTTGGCATGGAGTGCGAACTGACCGCCCTTTGAGCGGTGCAGCGTGGTGGCAAGGGAGACCTTGACGCCGAACTCGTAAGGAGCGTGGGCTTTGCCCTTTCCTATGCATTCCACTTCCGGAGCGTGCAGGCTGTAGACTTTTTTACCCTGCTGTTTCTGTTTCTGGCTGAGAACTCGCGAAGCCAGATGCAGGGGGTGGCGAAAGATATCCTGAAGTTGCTCATCGCCCGCAATCTGCCGGCCGATATCACGGATGGTGCGGCCAAGATAAGTCTTGAGCTTGCGCAGGCTCTTTCCCGCCCGC
This sequence comes from uncultured Sulfuricella sp., assembly GCA_964384915.1. Taxonomy (GTDB): domain Bacteria; phylum Pseudomonadota; class Gammaproteobacteria; order Burkholderiales; family Sulfuricellaceae; genus Sulfurimicrobium. Next base: position 740 of record CAYLMA010000074.1, read on the forward strand.
TTGAACTGTTTGGCATGGGCATATCTCTGGTGTTTGATCAGCGCGAACTTGCCCACCCGTGTGTAGCTCTGGCGCAGGTCAAGGCCCGCCTTCCTGGCCAGTGCCACCAGCTTCTCGCGGGCCCGGTGCAGGAGCTTGGCATCGGTTGGGAACATCACGTTCTTCGGCTGCACTGTGGTATCGACGATCACCCTTCTGGTATCCCCTGGCGCCATTGCCCCAGTCCGGACCGCCACTGAAAGGCTTTCCTGCAGGAGTGCTGCGACGCGTTCCTCGCCCATGCGCTGCCGCCAGCGCGTCAGCGACGACCGGTCAAAAGGCAGCTCATGGAGGAAGAACTCCTCGCCGCAGAAGTATTGAAAGTACGGATTCTCAACCCAGCGGCCGCACAGCTCTTCGTCGGAGAGATCAAAGGTGTATTTGAGGATTGCCAGCCCCGCCATCAGCCGTGTCGGCAGCGGCGGCATGCCGGGGCCATCGGCGTAGACCTCGCCGCACTTCTCTTCGATAAAGCTCCATGACACCGTCTTCGCCAGGGTCACCAGCTCGTGCTTCAGGTTGATGATCTGATCCAGGCGCGAGCGGAACATATCCTGTGCTCCCGTCTCTATGTGCCTGCGTGGCTTCATCGCATCACCCTCCGGCTGATTGCTCAGCCGCAGTGAATCACACTTCAAACCATTCGTGAATCACAAAATAAATTCGCAAGAAAACCGGCCCCATCACAGCACTTTCTCGCAAAATCAAAATCTGAAAATGCAGAAGTCAACCAATCCAATCAAAGGGTTGCGAATTGTTCACGGGGGAC